>CAYLRV010000040.1:0-46178 GCA_964386395.1 uncultured Chitinophaga sp. | reverse complement strand
CGAGGATATCTTCCATTTGTTCCTGCTTGCCTACAAAGCGTATTTCATCACATACACCAAGATCCCTTGCCAGCACTTCCGCTGTTGAACGCTCAGGGCCATCACCCACGAACAACAACTTAGATGGAATTTGTTTATTTACTGCCGCAAATATTTTCACCACATCCTGTACCCTTTTTATTTTCCTGAAATTGGAGGCGTGCATGAGTACCCGCTCACCATTTGGTGCTATCACTTTTTTAAACGCATCAATCGGCTTACGGCTGAAGCGGCTTACATCTACAAAATTTTGTATCACTTCTATTTCACGAGTAATAGGGAAGTGACGCAGTGTTTCTTCTTTGAGGTTGTGTGATACGGCGGTAATGGCATCACTTTCATTAATTGAAAAAGTGACTACGGGTGCATAGGTTTTGTCCCGGCCCACCAGCGTAATATCGGTACCATGTAAGGTGGTGATGACCGGTATAGTTTTTCCTTCCTTTTTTAAAATCTGTTTGGCCATGTAGGCAGCCGAGGCGTGGGGGATGGCATAGTGTACATGCAGCAGGTCCAGATCGTTATTTTTAATAACATCCACCATCGTACTGGCCAGTGCTGTTTCGTATGGCGGGTAATCAAAAAGCGGATAAGTAGGTACCTGTACCTCGTGGTAAAATATATTCGGAATAAACCCATTAAGCCTCACGGGTTGCTGATAGGTTATAAAATGAACCATGTGTCCTTTTTGTGCCAGAGCTTTTCCTAACTCTGTCGCCAGTACGCCGGAGCCACCAAACGTGGGGTAGCAAACAATTCCAATTCGCATAAAGTAAAAATCAGTTGCCGAAGGTAGCCTTTTTACAGGAGTCAGGTTTACCGTTTATCTTAAATCTTTATCACCGTTTTTTTGCTTTCGGTTATCTTTAGCAAAATTCACTGTATATGCGCAAAGTCCTGTTAACCTGTTGCCTGCTTACCACTGCCAGCCTGTCTTTCGGACAGGATGATTCGGCTATGATTAAAAGGATTTCGGATGAAATACTAAAAAACGGGAGGGCTTATGAAAACCTGCGCCATCTTACCAAGCAAATCGGTGGCCGGTTAGCTGGATCACCGCAAATGGCAAAAGCGGAGCAATGGGGGCTGAAAATAATGCAGGAAAGCGGTGCGGATAAAGCCTGGATGCAGGAGTGTATGGTGCCGCATTGGGTACGGGGCGGCAAAGATGAGATGTGGAGTAACCAACTGATATCTGCAAAAAATTCTAAAATGCCTGATGCCAGGTTGTCAAGAAAAAACTATGATATAGTGGCCTTGGGCAATTCTGTTGGTACCGGGCCGGCCGGTGTAACTGGTGAAATACTAATCGTTAACTCATTTGATGAACTGGAGAAAAATAAGGAAGCGGTAAAAGATAAAATTGTCTTTTACAATTACCGGTTCAATGACACCTATGTCAATACATTTCTAGCCTATCGTGATGCCGGACAATACCGTGGGCAAGGCCCAAGCCGGGCTTCGAAGTATGGTGCAAAGGCGGTTATTGTAAGAAGCATGAGCCATTCAACAGATAATGCTCCGCATACCGGTGCAACAAGATATGATTCAGCCTATGCAAAGATTCCTGCGGTAGCTATTGGCCTGCGGGATGCTGACTGGCTGGCCCAGCAACTGAAGACAGGAAAGATGACCGTATCCATAAAAACAAACGGGAAGTTTTTGCCCGATACGATTGGCCACAATATCATTGGTGAATTGAGGGGAACAGAATTTCCGGATGAAGTAATTACCGTAGGTGGCCATCTCGACAGCTGGGATAATTGTGAAGGCGCTCATGATGATGGTGCTGGTTGTGTGCAAACAATGGAAATATTACGGGCATTTAAAGCGATTGGTTACAAACCTAAACGTACTATTCGGTTTGTGTTGTTTGCCAATGAAGAAAATGGGTTGAGAGGCGGTGCTAAATATGCGGAAGAAGCGCAGAAGGAAGGGAAGAAGCATATATTGGCTATAGAAAGCGATGCAGGTGGATTTACGCCAAGGGGAATAGGCTTTACAGGTAGCGAAGATCAGTTTCAAAAGTTTATGAGTTGGAAATCCTTAATTGCGCCGTATGGCTGCAGCGATTTTGTAAAAGGCGGCGGCGGTGCAGATATTGGCGCACTGAACAGAACGTTAAAAACACCTATGGCCAGCCTGAACCCAGATACGCAACGTTACTTCGACATACACCATGCCCGCACCGATGTGTTTGAAGCAGTGAATAAAAGAGAATTAGAACTGGGTGCGGTGAATATGGCCGCATTAATTTACCTGGCCGACAAATATGGTTTATAAAATATGACGCTTGAAGCACTGCAAACACTTTTTGCCCGTGACCTTGAAAAATTAAAACAGGAAATCACCCTGTATGAAGATGAAACGAAAATGTGGGTGACAGCAGAAGGCATAACAAATTCAGCCGGTAACCTTTGCCTTCATTTGATTGGAAACCTGAACACCTATGTTGGTGCAGAGATAGGTAAGACGGGATATATACGGGATCGGCCCCTGGAGTTTTCATCGAAGGATATTCCAAGAGCAGAAATACTCCGGAGAATTGACGCTGTTATCGGTACAATCAGAGTGACGTTAGAAAGCTTATCTGAAGAAGACCTACAAAAAGAGTATCCCCAACTCGTATTCAACGAAAAAACCACCACTGGTTATATGCTGATTCATTTGGCGGTACACTTGGGTTATCATCTCGGGCAGATTAATTATCACAGAAGGTTACTAGGCAGTAAATAAATTATATGACAGACACTTTTTACCTGGAGCCGGATAGGGAATTTTACATCAGCACAGATCGCAGCCTTCTGGATATAGATATGATATATAATTATTTGGCTGGTGAATCATATTGGGCTAAGAATATTCCACGGGATGTGGTGGAAAGATCAATTGCCAACTCTTTTTGTTTCGGGGTATACCACAAGGGCCAGCAGATAGGGTTTGCGAAGCTGATTACTGATAAAGCAACATTTGCTTATCTCGGCGATGTATTTATCCTTGAAGCCTATCGTGGTAAAGGCTTATCCAAATGGCTTGTAGAAACGATGCAGGCGCATCCGGAGATGCAGGGACTGCGGCGATGGATACTCGCTACAAGAGATGCACACAAACTATATGAACGATTTGGCTGGACTTCATTGGGCGAAGACAGCTATAAGCGCTTTATGCAGCGGCATTTTCCCGATGTCTATGTGCAAACATTATAATTCAATTATTGCCTGTGCCCCTGATGGGGTATTTTTCAACTGCACATGACATTGAATAGCTGCAGCCATATCTCTTATGATAAACAGCCCAAGCCCTGTTCTGCCCTGTATACTGGTATTATCATCTGTAAATGTATTCAGCACATTTTCCGGGTAACCCGGCCCGTTATCCGTAACAGATAAGTACACTTTATTATTGTTAGTATAAGCCTTCCATTCAATACTGCTGTGCGGCGTTTGTTTTAATGCTTCCACAGCATTCGCTGTCAGGTTTTGCATGATGGTTTGCAAATAATTTTCATCAGAAAATACGACCAGCCCTTCCGGAACAGAAAAATTGAACTGTATATTATCGGCAGATTCAAAGAACTCCCTGATATACAGGAACAAATCGGCTACAGGTATATTTTTTTTCTCTGGTTTAAACTGTTCCATCTGCCCTTTACTCCAAAGCAGGATATTCTCCATATTGTCGAGCAATGCTTTTGCAGAAGAAGTTATTTTTTGTTCATATTCTTCTTTTTGCTTTCCAGTCAGTAATTCCGGCGCCTCCTTTTGCAAGTGCAGAAAATTAATCAACCTGGCTACCGGGCCACGCAAGTCATGACTAAGGATACCAAAGAATTTTGTTTTAACACTATTGGCCTGTGCAAGCTCTGCATTTAACAAAGCCAGTCTTTCATTTGTCTTTTTGCGCAGGCGGCTTTGCCTGTACAGTAAAAACCCAAGCAGCCCGACAATCATTAAACCTGCTGCCAGTCCCCATAGTATCTTTCGTTGGTTACTGAGGGTAAGCTGCTTTACTGCAAGCTCGGCGTTTTTTTTATCAGTTTCCTGCTGGCTTTCAGCCGCAGCGATTTTATTCTTGGACTCCTGGGAATAGATGGAGTCAGTAAGTTCACTAAATGTCTTAAAGTTAAAGTATGCATTTTTGTAATCACCACTGTATGCCTGCACTTCCGCAAGGTTGCCCAGGAAAGATGCACGGGTATCATTCTCACCCATTTGCTCACAAAGTTGTATCGCCGATTTAAGATATTCCTGTGCTCTTGCAAGTAAAAGCTCTTTGTTGTCGGGTATAATTCCGCCATAACTGGCAGTATGCAAACTATCGTAGCGGACCAGGTCAAAATAGGCATTGCCAAGGTTGCCGGTATTCGTAATGGCAGAGAGATGAAGGGGGGCTGATTCCTTATACAACTCCTGTGCCCGCAGCCGGGTTTCAATGATCTTTCGGTAATCGGATCCGAAGGTGAGCACCTGGTTTGAAAGCGCTGAAGCAAGTCCAAAGCTGTTGCCCGATTGTTCGTAGAGCGTTACGGCCTGGTTGTAGTAGTATCGGGCACTATCATATTTTTTCTCTTTATACCATGCTGTTCCCAGGCTTTCAAGTGTGTTGGCTAACAAATCATTATTCCCTGCGCCCTGTGCAATGGCCACGGCCTGCTGACTGTATTGAATGGCTTTTGCAGAATCTTGTTGCAGGGAATACACTTTGGCGATGTTGGAAACAGCTGTGGTCTGCAAACCTATATCCTGTCCTTCTTCTGCATATTGTTTTGCTTTAAAATAATAGTTGGCTGCAGTGGCATAGTCGCTTTTGATATTTTGTGCGGCAGCGCCCATATTGTTGTAAGTGGAGGAGGTGTTTATTGCATCCTTATTTTTCAGATGTACAGCCAAAGCTTCGTTGTAATAAAACAATGCGGAGTCATACTCACCATTATTGCTGAACAGCTGACCCAGGTTTTGCTTAAAAACAGCAATTCCTTTTGGCCACTTCATGGTAGTAGTATGATGCAGGCCTTCCTGTGCTGCCTGCTTAGCCTTTATATAATCAGAAGCAGCCAATAAATTGAACAACCTGTTATATAACCTTGCCTTCACCGTATCATCAGTAGCCTTGTTAATTTCTGCCCGCAAAGAATCCTCGCTAACCTGGCAATATGCAGCCTGCCCTGAAAACAGGAAAAAATAGATGAAGCAGGTACATAGCAGTTTGTTCATTTTAAATATCTTTCAATGCCTCTTTATATGCCCGGCCCACCGGAATTTGAATATTGTTGGCCGTCAGCTCCCCGGATTTTATTGTTTGGATAAAATGCCTTTGCACGGCAAAACTTTTGTGTACCCGGATAAAAGAGCTGAAGGGACTTTCCTTCAGCAGGTTGCCCAGCGAAGACAGCACATGATGCTTGCCATTGGTGGTGGCGATGCGGGTATAATCTTTCAGTGCTTCCAGGTACACCACCGAATGAAGCGGCAGTTTCACCTGCTGATGACCGTCCTTGATAAATATAGTATCGCCGCCTAATGTATGATCGAGCAACGAAGCTTTATCCCTGATGGTAAAGAAATCTTCAATGCGGGAAACGGTAGCGGCAAACCGCTCAGCTTTTACCGGCTTTACCATAAAATCGAGTGCGGCCAAATCAAAACTTTCTACGGCATAGTCGGGATAGGATGTGATAAATACAGCAACAGGTATCTGGTCTATTTTTTTTCGCAGAGCCAACCCGCTGATGCCCGGCATATCCACGTCTAGAAATGCGGCATCCACTGGCATATCGCCAATAGCGCCCAGCGCTTCCTCAGCGGATGAATAAATACCAACAATATCTAATACGGGGAACTTCTTAATAAAGGCTATGGTTGTAAGCCGGTCTATCTCATCGTCGTCCACCACTATACAGCGATAAGGTTTCATTGCCATAGTCAAACTTACGTAAATAATGCGGTTGTCTATTTAAACGGTCGTTGGTCGATTGGCCATAGCATAGGACCCGGTATTGATCCAATTTAGCCTTCGAAACAGTTACTGTATGCGAAATATACTTATCAATACCAGCTTTTTAAGAAAACCCTTCCTGTTCTTGTTAACCGGATTCTTTGGAATGGGTATCCATACTGCAGAGGCCCAGATTTGGAAAAAAGTAAAGGATGCCGCCCGCTACAAGGCGGAAGCCAAGGTGGAAACTGCGGCCAGCAATGCGACGGATAAGGTTATCGATAAGGCAGTGGAAGGCGTGAAGGGGGAAAAGAAAACCAGTTCTTCCAAAAACAAAAAAGAAACTAAAACGTCTGAACCTGCCCCTGCGCCAGCCCCGGCCGGCAAAGCAACAAGCGGGCAGAAAGGAAACGGTGAGAAACTGGCTATTGATATAAAGCCTTCCTCGAACGAAATTTTTATAACCGGAAAAATTACGCTTACCGGCAGAAGCATTAAATACGATGGTTATCCATCCGAATGAAGCGGCAGTTTCACCTGCTGATGACCGTCCTTGATAAATATAGTATCGCCGCCTAATGTATGATCGAGCAACGAAGCTTTATCCCTGATGGTAAAGAAATCTTCAATGCGGGAAACGGTAGCGGCAAACCGCTCAGCTTTTACCGGCTTTACCATAAAATCGAGTGCGGCCAAATCAAAACTTTCTACGGCATAGTCGGGATAGGATGTGATAAATACAGCAACAGGTATCTGGTCTATTTTTTTTCGCAGAGCCAACCCGCTGATGCCCGGCATATCCACGTCTAGAAATGCGGCATCCACTGGCATATCGCCAATAGCGCCCAGCGCTTCCTCAGCGGATGAATAAATACCAACAATATCTAATACGGGGAACTTCTTAATAAAGGCTATGGTTGTAAGCCGGTCTATCTCATCGTCGTCCACCACTATACAGCGATAAGGTTTCATTGCCATAGTCAAACTTACGTAAATAATGCGGTTGTCTATTTAAACGGTCGTTGGTCGATTGGCCATAGCATAGGACCCGGTATTGATCCAATTTAGCCTTCGAAACAGTTACTGTATGCGAAATATACTTATCAATACCAGCTTTTTAAGAAAACCCTTCCTGTTCTTGTTAACCGGATTCTTTGGAATGGGTATCCATACTGCAGAGGCCCAGATTTGGAAAAAAGTAAAGGATGCCGCCCGCTACAAGGCGGAAGCCAAGGTGGAAACTGCGGCCAGCAATGCGACGGATAAGGTTATCGATAAGGCAGTGGAAGGCGTGAAGGGGGAAAAGAAAACCAGTTCTTCCAAAAACAAAAAAGAAACTAAAACGTCTGAACCTGCCCCTGCGCCAGCCCCGGCCGGCAAAGCAACAAGCGGGCAGAAAGGAAACGGTGAGAAACTGGCTATTGATATAAAGCCTTCCTCGAACGAAATTTTTATAACCGGAAAAATTACGCTTACCGGCAGAAGCATTAAATACGATGGTTATCCATCTGTGCAGTTAAAGATTACCGGGCCACGCAACCACCAGGAAGCCTACGAGGTGACTATGCGAAACGACGGTTCTTTTACGGCCATATGGACGGCGCCGCAGGAAACGGGTAAGTATTACATTAAAGCGATCAGCTCTGATAAGAAAACGGATACAACTATAACCATCGATGTAACGATGCTGGACGAGTTTGATACCATGGCCGATGAAAATATAGCGGAAACAGAAAAAGCTAAATCATTAATAGAAAGCAGGGTGGAGGCAGCGAAAGGAGGCATTAGCAGCACACAAAAAAGTGAGCTTGAAACAAAGAAGAAGAAGGCAATTGATCACCTGGACAAGATGATTAAAATGTTCCGCTCAATTAACAGTGCAAATAAGGAGTTGGCATCTGCTATAAAAGGAAAAACGTCGGTACCGGCCAACTTCTCGGGCAACCTGAGCCAGTTAAATGATCAGTTGAAAGCACAGGCAGCGGAAATGAAAAAGCGCAATGAAGAATTTCAAACACATAAGGCTGCTGACAACACTATTTGTGAATACCTGGTGATGATCAATGAAGCCTGTGCTGCATTCTCCACGGCCGCCGGTATTGTTAATAAGGGCATTACTGAAATATTAAAAAATATTGTGCTCGATAAAGGCCCCGGTGTGGCGGTGGATGCAGCTACGGCCAAGATTGGTGTATCGCCACCAACCGGTACCGATATGGCACCAAAGGAGCTGGGCAAAATCTACATTACATCAAAATTAGATGCCGAGTCACTGACCGGCGGTATGGGCATGGCAGGGTTTGCGGGCGATATGTTGTCGTATGTAACTGATGTATTGCTGAAAACGTATTGTGGCCTGTATAGCGGGGAGATGACCCAGAACTTTGAATTCACCTACCGCAATAGTTTTAATGATGTATGGTGGAAATATGGCGGTACGCTAAAAGCCGTTGTAAACCTGCGCTATCCGAAAGCGAATGGTGCCGGCGGTATTATTAAAATGAAGGGAAGCCTGGAAGGTAATGCGGTTAAGTTCACCTTCTTTGCTGATCCAAAAGAAGCGGTGGCTGAGGAAATGAAAAGCTCTTACAACTTCACCAAACTGATTACACTGGCAGATATCAAACCGGTAACCGTTCCTTTTGTATCCGCAGCCAGTGATAAAGCCGGTTTTGGCGCCGTGGCCAGGAGCGGGGCTACACCTGCAAGTTTTTACATACCTATTGATGCGGAGTACAATGTGGAGTCAGGGGAAATTAAAATTTTCATCAATGAAGCACTGCTGGATTTTACACCGCTGGTTAAGAATAAAAAAGTATTCATCCTGATGGGCCCATTGCCACTATTCCGTTGGGAAGATTTCCCCATAGAAAAAGCGCAGCGCATTATCCGGGGTTCGTTAAAAGATAAAAACTGGTTTACTGTAACCGGTGCAAATGTGGGCAAGCCGCAGTTTAACGGCACCATTACCCGTAAGGTGGAGCAGAAAGATTTTACCATCAATCTTGATATCAATATGAACGTGAAGAAAAACTGATTTACTTACTAATACAAACGCAATTATGAAATCGTTGAAACTACTGGCCTTCATCATCATCCCTGGTTTGCTGGCAACTTCTTGCAAAGAAAAAGCTGCCACAGGGCCAGCTACTGATCAAAAGCCAAAAGATACCGCTAGGCAAGCGGAAGCGGCAAAACCGCAACCAACAAGCAGCATACCCCCTATGGCGGCGATTCCGGATAGTGGCAAGCCCTTCTTCAAGGTGGCAGTATACAAGAACAACAAACTTTTTGTACAGTATGAAGGCGACTGGGCTATTGCCCTGCAAGCCGGAAAGAATATGAATATTCAATTCCCGGCCTCAAAGCGCATGCTGAAGATTGACCACGGGATGATTTTGTATTTCAATTCCCCTTCAGAAGGTAGTTTTCAAATTGCCCCTTCAGGTAATGAGAGAGAAAAGCCAGTAGTCATATTCAGCCCGGAAGCAGATGGCGCCTATGGTATTGGTGTATCTGCGCAATCCGGCACTGTTAACCTGACAAAGTTTTCCGGCGGGCAAATTTCCGGAAACATAGAAGCAGTTGGAAAGGATGAAAAAGGCGACGCCATAACGATACAGGCAGCCTTTGTCAACATTAAAAATAACGTTGCAGAATAATGGCAAACCCATACTTTAAAAAATACAAATGAAACAAATACTATTTATACTACTTACCATGCTGGCAGTTGCAGGTACGAATGCACAAAGCCCTGTTGGTAAATGGAAGAAAGTATCACATGTGTCTGAATATGCGGGACAAAAGTTCGATAGCCATAAAGCCCTGCTGGAGCAGCGGCCCTGCACAGCGAGAATTGCCTGGGAGATAAATGCAGATGGAACATTCCGGCAAAACCTTTCTACCAGTGGCTGTGATGAGAACTACAAGAACATGCAGACTAAATTATACAGTAAGACTACCTGGAAACTCACGGGCAATAAATTATTTATCGGGGGCAAAGAAGGTTTGGGCAATACCTATACTGTAAAGTTTACCGGTAATCAAATGATCCTGACCGGCACGGAAGGCCAGGGAGTTATTACCTATCAGCGATTATAATATTTTAATCAAAAACCATTCATCATGCAAATCTTAATCAAATTCACCCTGCCTGCGTTAGCCATAGTATTACTATGTACAGGCTGCAGCAAAGACAAGGGTCAACCAGCAGAAAGTAAGACAACGCTTATCAGCAAACAATCATGGACGCTTCGGGCTTATAGCGTAATACGTATCTCTGATGGCTTTACACAGGATGGCTTTGCACCCATGTCCGCCTGTTATAAAGATGACCAGTATGTGTTTATGGCCAATAATACGTACGAAGGCAATGCTGGTGCTACAAAATGTGATCCGGCCGATCCGCAGGTATTTCAAACAGGCACCTGGCGGTTTACCAATAGTGAAACACGGTTGGAAAGAACCATCACCACCGGCTCCGGTATTGGCACATTTGAATTTACCGTATCAGCCCTTTCCGCAACAGAGCTTACCATTCAAACGGAGGATGCCGTTTACAGACATATACTCAGTTTTTCACATTAATATTATTTATATGAAATATTTTCTTACCGGCATTATTCTTTTTGTATCTGTTCATGCGTTTTCGCAGAATGTAGGTATTAACACGACAGCACCACAAGCTGCATTGGATATATATGGCGACCTGATTTTACGATCAGCTGATATAACGGCTGCCGATGGGATAAATGCCGCAATGGATGTAAATAACAACCGCTTCAGTTATTACCGGGTAAGTGGCCCTACGGCGGATTTTCGGCTGGCAGGTATTACCGCCGGTGTAGAAGGGCGTTTGATTACCTTATTCAACCGCAGCGGCTTTATTATGCAGTTGAATAATGAGGATGGTAATGCTACAGCGATAGACCGCATTATTACCGGCAATAATACCGACCTTGATATTCCTGACAGGGGAATTGTAAGCCTGCAATATGACGGACTGGAGCAACGATGGATCGTACTCAGCAACAATAAAGCAGGCGGTGCGGTAAGTGGCGGCTGGGGATTGGCTGGCAATAGTGGTACGAACCCGGCTTCGAATTTTATTGGTACTACAGATAACCAGCCTTTCATTATTAAAAGTGCTGGCCAAACCATTGCTCATTTTGCATACGGATTCCCCAGTAATATATATATCGGTACCAACTTTAACCGGGTAGGTATTGGTGTATTGGGCACAGGTGCACCCACACATACCCTGGAAGTCGGATTAGCTGATCTGTTTGGCGGAAGCCAAGGCGTATTAGGAATAAGAGGTACCAGCTATATGTCGCATTTTAACTATGGGGTTAATGAAGATGTGTACATCCGTGGTGGGAAAGCAGGAAGTAATGTAGTGTTAAGCGACATACCGGGCCTGGGCAACGTGGCTATCGGTACCAGTACACCAGATGCCAATACCAAGCTCACTTTGCAAACACCGGGTGATTATTCCACAGCACTGTCTATACGTAACCCAAGTGGCTCGGCTATTTTTAATACCTATATCGGCGGGCCCATTAATGGTAATACAATTTCATTGGGAACGCCCGGTGCTATGCCTATAGCATTTTATACTAACTCGGCGAACAGGATGTTTATTACCGCCAGTGGCCTTGTTGGTATCGGAACTGATAATCCCGATCCTTTATACCTGCTTAGTGTAAATGGAAGGATACGTGCAAAGGAAGTTCGGATAAATACCGGCTGGGCTGACTATGTTTTTGAAGCGGGTTATGATTTAAGACCATTACCCGAGGTAGAAGCATTTATAAAGCTGCATAAACATTTGCCCGGCATCCAAAATGCAGCCACATTACAAAAAGAAGGGGTAGATATAAGCGCCATGCAAACAAAAATGATGGAGAAGATTGAAGAGCTGACGCTCTACCTGATAGATGCCAATAAACAAATAGAAAAATTGAACCAGGAAATTAAAAAGATAAAGAGTAGTACTACTTTATAATCGTATCATATGCGAAAAATTATTTTGCTGTATATCTTATTGTTACCCTTAGCCGTTGTAGCGCAACGGGTACCGCCAGAACTGGAGCAGCAGCTGCACGGAAAAACAAAATTGAATGAGATAATGGGGGTGGTGCGCAACTATTATACAGTTACTAACCCAGAGAGACAGGAAGCCGGAACTGAACGGGGGAAATTTGAATCTTCTGCCTATTTAAAATGGCTGCGATGGGAATGGTATATGCGGCCACGACTCGATAGTAACGGCGACTTTTTTGACTACAGGAAATTGAAAGAAGTGGAATTTGAAAAACTGGCAACCAATAGAAGCGGTTTAACAGAAGCAACAAATTCCCAATGGGCATTTGCCGGGCCTCATGCATCGACTCATACCAGCGGTGATTACCGGGGATTAGGAAGAGTGGACTGCATCGCATTTCATCCTACAGACCCGTCTACTATTTTTGTAGGCACTCCCGGTGGTGGTGTCTGGAAAACAACAAACGACGGCGCAACCTGGGATAATATTTCTTTTAACCTGCCCAATACATCGGTTAGCAGTATTGCGGTGTCGCCCCTGGATCCAAATATTATTTATATAGCTACCGGGGATGCAAGACAACCAATAGGTTCATTTGTGGCCAGGTACAACCGCAATTCTATTGGCATTTATAAAACTACGGACGGGGGTGTGCACTGGAATCCAACTTCGGATAATATAACAGTAACCGGTAATGCTACTAAAATAATAGTACACCCCGCTAATCCAGATATAGTGCTGGTAGCTACCACTACAGGAATATATAAAACAATCGATGGCGGAAATCAATGGTCACTGAGGTTCGGTGGCTCTGCCTATGACATCTGCTTCAAGCCAGGAGACGCCAGCAGGGTTTATGCCGCAGTTTTTTCGGCATCACCAATCAGGTATAGTACAGATGGTGGTAATTTTTTTTCGTTTGCGTCTTCATTTAATATTTCGCCAAGTGCAAACAGGATAAAGCTGGCCGTAACACCTGCATTTCCGTCTGCGGTATTTGCATTGATGGGCCCATTTCGGCAAAGTGGTACACCAGCCATCAATAATTTGTACGAAGGTTTATACTACAGCAATGACAATGGAGTAAATTTTACCCGCAGAAATAACTCACCCAATATATTAAGCAGCGACGTAAATGGTTTGGGTGCTGCCGATGAAGGCGATCAGTCTTTTTATGATTTAGCGCTTGCCGTAAAAGCGAATAATTTTTTTAGGGTAGCGGCTGGGGGTAAATGTGTATGGCGAAGCACTGATGCCGGAAATAGTTTTGAAAGTGCTACCGATTTCGCAGAAATAACCGGCCAACTAAACAGGTATATCCACCCTGACATTCAGGATTTAGGATACAGCCCGTTAAATAATAATTTATATGCGGCTACAGATGGCGGTTTTTTTCGTAGTACCGACGATGGCATAACATGGACTGATATTAGTACAGGCATCCACACTACCATGTTTTATAAGCTGGCAGGCTCGGAACAAAATGGAAATATGTTTATTGGTGGCACACAAGATAACGGGTTAAAATTTCGCAATACGGCCACTCCCGCTTTTAATCATATTGCAGGTGGCGATGGCTTTGATGCGTTAATTGACCCAAACAATGCTAACATTCAATATGGTACTGCTAATGGGCCGAGGTTAGAGCAGTATCTTAATGGCGTACGGCAGGCTGACATTGTACCGGCTGGCGCTGCCAATGGCTTTGTATTATTAGCTCATCATCCCACGCAATCCGGCAGAATATATGCAGCTTTTGGAAATGGGATTTGGAGAATAAACACCAGCCCGGCCAGTTCGACATTGATAAGAACGATAACCGGGGCCAATAACCGGCCAAACGCACTCGTTTCCTGCCGGAGTGATGGAAACAGAATTTATTTTGCCGACCAAAACGGAATTTACAGAAGTGATGACCAGGGGGCTAATTGGACGGCCAATTTGGCAACCACCACGGCTGGTTTTCCTGCGACTATTGTTATAACAGACTTATTTAGTTTTCCAGGTAATGCCGACGTGGTATATGCCGTGAATAGTAATAGTACGGCCGGACAAAAAGTATATTATAGCACTAATGCCGGGGCCTCCTGGATAAATATCAGCGGCACCTTGCCCAATGTAGCTGTAAACTGCATAGCGGTGGATAATAATAACAACGCATACTTGGGTACTGACGTAGGGGTATTTTACCAAGCAGCAGCAGAAGTTGAATGGGTGCCATTTTATAATGGCTTGCCCAAAGTTATTATCAGTGATATTTTCGTTAATAATACGAACAATATAGTTACAGCTGCCACCTATGGCCACGGTGTTTGGCAAACCGACCGGTTTACAGATTGCTCTGTCAACTATAACGTAACCGGCTCATATACCGGCGAACGCTTTTATAGTGTAAGTAACCAGTTAACGAGTAATGCAGTAGTGTATGGTGGTGATGGAACGAAAATTCATTTCCGGGCTGCTAATGAAATAGTGCTGAATGATGGATTTAGCGTTTACGAAACAAGCAATTTTGACGGCATAATTGCGCCTTGTAACGGTTCGCCTGTACCGCAGCGGAATATGTATGAGAAAATCCCGTCTGGTAAGGGGACAAAGACTAGAACGGAATAAGTACATATATTGAGCCATCAATGAAGTAGCCGACAATGAAACATTCTTTCAGGCAATTGTATAGGCTATTTTCGGCTGATGTTCCAGAATTATTTGCTGGTCAGCATTGCTAAAGCATTATGAACCCGATCAAAAGGAAAGGATTCAACTATTTTTTGCATCTGTTTTTTGATTTCTTCCGTGCAGAGGTTGCCGATGCTTCCTTCATGTGTATGCTTTACCGACGTATCGTAGGCGAACTGGCCGGCTTCAATATCCAATCCTACTTTTTTATAAGCATCACGAAAAGGTATACCAGCATTTACGAGCTTGTTTACCTCTTCTACGCTAAACAGGTATTTGTATGCCGGATCCGTAAGAATGTTTTCTTTAATCTCAATATTGGACAGCATCAGCCCGGCCATTTGAATGCAATCTTTTAAGGTGGTAAAAGCAGGGAACAAATGCTCTTTCAATAACTGCAAATCACGATGATAACCAGAAGGCAGGTTGGTCGTCATCAGGCTGATTTCATTGGGCAGGGCCTTTATGCGGTTGCAGTGTGAGCGTATCAGTTCAAATACATCTGGATTTTTTTTATGCGGCATAATACTGCTGCCTGTCGTCAGTTCAGCAGGGAAGGAGACAAAACCAAAATTTTGGTTCAGGTACAGGCAGGCATCCATACTCAGCTTTGCCAGTGTATCAGCCACATTGGATAATGACTGCGCTACAATACGTTCTGCTTTTCCCCTGCCCATTTGCGCATACACCACATTGTAGTTCAGGTCTTCAAATCCGAGCAGGCGGGTGGTCATTGTTCTGTTGATGGGAAACGATGAACCATACCCTGCTGCTGAACCTAAGGGGTTTTTATTGACTACATCATATGCTCCTTTGATGGTGATAACATCGTCGGCAAGGCTTTCAGCGTATGCCCCAAACCATAAGCCAAAGGACGAGGGCATGGCTAATTGTAAATGCGTATAACCGGGGAACAGGTGGTCTTTATATTTTTCACTCTGTGTTTGCAGTAATTCAAAAAAAGACTGAATGGTATGAACCAGTTCTTCCAGCTCATTCCGTAAAAAAAGTTTGATATCCACCAGCACCTGGTCATTACGGCTGCGGGCAGCATGGATTTTCTTCCCGGTATCGCCCAACTTCTGTGTCAGCAGCAGCTCTACTTGTGAGTGAATATCTTCCACATCATCCTGTAACCGAAAATCACCTTTCTGGATATCTAAGTAAATGTTTTTCAGCTCGGCCTGTAGTTGGGAAAGCTCGTCTTTGGTAAGCAGGCCTACAGATTCCAGCATTTCTATATGGGCCAGCGAACCCAGCACATCAAATGCAGCCAGGTACATATCCATCTCCCGGTCCTTACCAACGGTAAAGTTTTCTACTTCACTAAGTGAGGCCTTGTCTTTTTGCCAGAGTTTCATATTCCTGTTTTAAAATAGTTAGCCCAAGCTTACCCTGTATGTGTAAAAAGCAGTGTCCGGATCTGTTTGCCGAAAACCAATTTGTTCATACAGGCTTTGTGCTGTGTAATTATCTGTTGCTGTTGATAGTTCAACAAAAGTTGCCCCATCAGCTTTTGCAAATTCCATAGCTTTTTTTACCAGGCTTTCGCCAATCCCCTGTTTACGGAAACCCGCTTCTACATAAAGGTCGTTTAATAGCCAGTTTTTAACAACCCTTACTGAAGAATAAATCGGGTAAAGTTGGGTGAAACCTGCAGGTACAATAGTTCCGTTTACTTCGGCCAGTGCTACAAATATCACAGACTCGTTATTGGACAAACGTTGCTGAATAAAATATTCTGCAACAGCCAGGTCGGATTCTTTTTTATAGAAAACCCGGTACTTGTCAAATAACCCGGTTACCAGGTGGCTTTCGGTTTGGTCTATTCTTTTTATTTGCATGTATAAATTGCTTAGAGGATTTTTTCCAGCAAGCGGATATATATTTCAATCCCTTCTTTTATCTCATCAACATAAATATATTCATCTGCCGTGTGGCTGCGGGCAGAATCGCCCGGACCCATTTTCAATGAGGGAAAAGGCATCAGGGCTTTGTCTGATGTGGTCGGAGAGCCGTAACAAGTTCTGTCAAGGCTCAGGCCCGCTTTTACCAGGGGATGATCCAACGCAATAGAAGTGGAGCGAAGCCTGGTGCTCCTTGGCTTTACCTCACATTGTACATGTCCTTTAATAATGTCGACTACTTCTTCAAAACTATATAATTCATTGATCCGGGTATCCACCACAAATTTGCAAACAGCAGGCACTACATTATGTGCTTTATTTTCCGTTTCTATTACCGTTACACTCATACGGGATGGGCCCAGTAGTTCGGATATTTTATCAAACTGGTAGTTGTTGAACCATTCGATATCCTTCATGGCTTTATAGATGGCGTTCTCGCCTTCATTACGGGCAGCATGGCCAGCTTTTCCATAACTGGTGCAATCCAGTACCATCAGCCCTCTTTCTGCCACAGCCATTTGCATAAGCGTTGGTTCGCCTACAATGGCACAATCTATTTTGGGTAAATACGGTAATGTATGTTCAATGCCACCAGGTCCGCTAATCTCTTCTTCTGCTGTAGCCGCAAAAATGACATTATATTTCTCATCCTTTGTATTGTAAAAATGAAGAAAGGCTGCCAGTAATGACACCAGGCAACCGCCCGCATCATTGCTGCCAAGGCCGAAAAGTTTACCATCTTCAATTGTGGCAGCAAAAGGATCTTTGGTGTATTGCGGGTTGGGTTTTACCGTATCATGATGTGAGTTGAGCAGAATAGTCGGTCTGTTTTCATCGTAATGCTTATTCAAAGCAAAAACATTGTTACCTACCCGTGTATGTACTATATCCTTTTCGCCGATGAATTTGCAGAGCAAACCTGCTGTCTGATCTTCTTCTTTGCTGAAAGAAGGTATTTGGATCAGCGATTTCAGTAATTCGATAGCTTCGGCAGTTAGTGTTTCTGTTGTCATACTTCGCAGGTTTGCAGTTCGGTATAGTCTGTAATACAGGCATACAAAGGAAAACGGGATAGTTGTTCTTTGGTATGGGTGGAAGCAATACCCAGCACCTGCATACCCGCTGCCAGGCCAGCCTGGATACCGCTTTCTGAATCCTCTGCCACCAGGCAGGCTGACGGATTAATCCCGAGCTGTTCGGCAGAAATAAGAAATACTTCCGGGTCGGGCTTGCCTTTTTTAACTTCCTCGCTTCCGATAATTACATCGAAATAGTCACGTATGCCCAGGCCGTCAATGGTGAAGTCAATATTTTTCCGGTCGCCTGCGGTAGCCAGGGCTATGCGTATATTATTTTCTTTTAATTCTTGTAAAAAAGACAGTAGCCCTTTAATGGCAGTCAGGTGTGGTGCATATAACTGGCGATATAACGCTTCTTTTTCTTCACCCAGCTGTTCTATTTCTTCCATTGAAAGCTGGCGATCAAAGTAGCGGGGTACTATTTCTGTACGTATGCCATGATTTTTTTTATCATATTCTTCCTGCGAAACATGTATGCCGTGGTTAAGTAAAAATTTCATCCAGGCTTCCTGGTGAAAATGCATATTATGGACAAGGGTGCCATCCATGTCAAAAATCACTGCCTTAAAGTGGGTGAGTATATCTTTCACGTTTCGTATAATTGAAAATTTACAATTTGATTTGCGTCCCTGCTTTACCATTTAATAAGTCAGGCAGCCGTTCTGCTTTGCCAATAATTACCTTGCCTACACCTGCCCGGAGAGCCGTAAACGCATTATCAAGCTTTGGCAGCATGCCGGCAAATATTTTATTCTTTGCTTTTAGCTGTTGGTAATAGTCAGGGTTTAATTCAGGGATAACTGTATTGTCATCATCGGCATCCAGCAGCACGCCGCTTTTCTCAAAGGAATAAACCAAGGCCACATCATACAAGGCCCCCATCGCTTTGGCTATTTCCTGTGCAATGGTATCGGCATTCGTATTCAATAATTGCCCTTCCTGGTTGTGGGTAATGGGCGCAAATACTACGGCAATATTTTTGGCGAGCAGCGCTTCTATTAAATCTGTATTTACGGCATCCACATCGCCTACTAGTCCATAATCTAAAACGGGATGCTTCCGTTTGTGTGCAAGTATGGCATCGCCATCTGCACCACACAGGCCAACGGCATTGCAATGGTGTGCCTGCAGGCTGGCAACAATATTCTTATTGATAAGGCCGGCATATACCATGGTTACAACTTTCAGCGTCTCTGCATCTGTAATACGCCTGCCATCTATCAATTGCTGTTCAATGCCGAGTTTTTCTGCAAGGCGTGTTGCTAATTTTCCGCCTCCATGCACCAGTATCTTTTTGTCTTCAATGGCAGCAAAGTCTTTTAAGAATGAAGCAAGCTTTGCATCATCATCTATAATATTGCCACCAATCTTTATGACGTATAAAGGACTCCTGCCCCCATCCCCTGAAGGGGGGATGCGGAGCTTATCAACAACTTCTGATATCTTTTTAATCACTGATTTTGTGTTTTTAAAAACATCCTCATTTTTAAATCGGAGAACAGTTAATCCTAAACCTTTTAAATGCGCTTCTCTTTCGGCGTCGTTTATCTTAACATCCTCCTTTTCGTGAATGTCTCCATCAACTTCTATAACCAGTTTCAGCCCGTGACAGTAAAAATCTGCCACATAGTTCCAAATTGGATGCTGCCTTCTGAATTTTAACCTCCACTCATTAATATGTATATGCTTCCATAGTATTTCTTCCGCCGGAGTCATGCGGTTTCGCAACTCTTCCGCTCTTTGAAATATTAAGTGGCTGGCGCCATAGTACATATTTTCTTTCATGTCCTTGACAGTTTAATCGAGCCCGCCTTGTTACCCCTTTAGGGGATAGGGGCCAATATTTCGCTCAGCACAGCCTGCGCCGCCCAAACCCTGTTGCCGGCCTGTTGTGTAACAATGCTCATTGGCCCGTCCAGTATTTCATCGCTCAATTCCACATTTCTGCGTACAGGCAGGCAGTGCATTACTTTCGCATTGTTGGATACAGCCCATCTCTTCTCTTTCAGCTGCCATTTAGGATCGTTGGTATAAATTTTACCATAATCGTTATAGGTACTCCAGTTTTTGATATAAATAAAATCCGCATCTTTCAATGCTTCTTCCTGGTTGTGGGTAATCGTAGCTCCTTTCGTAAATTCTTCACTGAGTTCATAGTCTTCAGGGTGCGTAATGACAAAATCAGCTTTATCCCAGGCCGTCATCCACTGCGCAAAACTGTTAGCTACACATTGCGGAAGCGGTTTAACATGAGGTGCCCAGCTCAAAACAATTTTTGGTTTGGGTTTTGTGATTTTTGACTGAGCCAGGCTTTCAGTTATCGTAATAATATCTGTTAATGATTGTAAAGGATGAAGAGTAGAGCTTTCCAAACTAACAACGGGGATACCAGCATATTTGATAAACTGCTGCATATACAATTCGCTGTAATCATCTTCCCTGTTCTTCAGGGAAGGGAAAGTGCGGATGGCCAGGATGTCAAAATATTTTCCAAATATGGGAGCCGCATCCTTTACGTGTTCTACCGTGGTACCGCTCATAATGGCTTCTTCTTCAAATTCAAGTGCCCAGCCTTCGCTGCCTACATTGAAAACGATGGCTTCCATGCCCAGATTTTGCGCAGCAATTTGCGTACTGAGCCTGGTGCGCATACTTGGATTTAAAAAGAGACAGCCAATACGTTTGCCTGCACCCAATGCTTTCGATCCAAATGGATTGGCTTTATGGGCCAGGGCTTTTTGTACAAGCTCATCAATAGCCTTACCTGCCCCTCCCTGAGAGAGGGAAATAACATCATGAACGGAAACAAAATTTCTCAAAGTGTATCGTTTTAATAAATGGTCAATTACCCGTTTGCGTTAATCTCATTACGAGAGAGCTTCTATTTCAGCTTTAACCGCTTCAATAAAATCTTCTGCGTCCCTTTTTTTCAACGCTAATGATGGTAACAGGCGTATCACATTTGGTTTGGCTTCGCCTGTAAATATTTTTTGGTTCCATAGCAGGTTCTTTTTAAGCGCTGCATATTTTTCAGGTACATCAAAGCCAATCATCAGCCCCCGGCCACGTACATTTTTTAATTCCGGAATAGCTTCCAGTTCATCCCGCAGGTATTTACCCACCATGGTGGCATTGCCCATCAATTTTTCTTCTTCAATGGTTTCGAGTACAGCTAATGCCGCAGCACAGGCAAGGTGATTGCCGCCGAATGTGGTACCCAGCTGAAAATGTTTGGGCTTGATATGCGGTGCTATGATGATACCGGCAACAGGGAAGCCATTGCCCATGCCCTTCGCCATCGTATATATATCGGCGCTTACACCGGCGAAATCATGACTGAAGAATTTACCGCTACGGCCATAACCGCATTGTACGCTGTCCGCTATATATACAGCTCCATGCTCATCACAGAGGCTCCTTATTTTTTTCAGGAAAGAATTTTCGGCTACATTGATGCCCCCCACACCCTGTATACCTTCAATAATGACGGCTGCGATTTCTTTTCCATTTTCAGCAAAACATTCGTCCAGTGCATCTTCATCATTGAACGGAAGGAAGATGACATTGTCTGTTTCATTTACCGGGGCTATATAGTTTTTATTATCTGTTACGGCTACAGCCAGTGATGTTCTTCCGTGAAAGGATTTGCTGAAAGCAACAATCTTTTTCCGTCCTGTATGAAAAGAAGCCAGCTTCAGGGCATTTTCATTGGCTTCAGCGCCACTATTGCAAAGAAATAATTGGTAGTCTTCCTTACCTGAAACTTTACCAAGTTTCTCAGCGAGTTGTACTTGCAACGGAATTTTTATAGAGTTCGAATAAAAAGCAATTTTTTCTAATTGCTCTTCAATTCGCTTTACCCAATGCGGGTGAGTATGTCCGATACTAATTACAGCGTGGCCTCCGTACAGGTCAAGGTATTGTTCACCTTTGTCATCCCATACATAAGAGCCCTTTGCTTTTGTAATCGTTACTTCGTTTATCGGGTATACATCAAATAGGTTCATGTCAGAAATAATTGGCTTTTAAGTTTAGTCCTGTTGTTTCATCAACGCCAAAGAGAAGATTCATATTCTGCACAGCTTGCCCGCTGGCGCCTTTTAATAAATTGTCGATGGAAGAATGTACCACCAGCTTGCTGCCTGCTTTTTCTAATTGGATAACAGCTTTATTTGTATTCACTACCTGTTTCAGGAAAACAGGGTCTTTGCTCAGATGGGTAAAAGGATGGTCTTTGTAAAAATCTTCAAAGAGCTTGTTCAGTTCTACCAGGCTCAGATCGCAACTAAGTGTGGAGCTGATAAAAATACCCCTTGTAAAATCGCCTCTCCAGGGTACAAAACTGAGGTCGATACCAGTTGCTGGCTGAAGTGATATAAGTGATTCACCAATTTCGCCAAGGTGCTGGTGGGTAAGCGTTTTATAGGCTTGTATATTATTCGCCCGCCAGCTAAAGTGTGATGTGGCGGCCAATGATTGCCCGGCGCCAGTGGAACCGGTAATGCCCGTAGTATAAATATCTTTCAGTAGGCCAGCTTTTGCCAAGGGTAGTAAACCAACTTGTATAGCCGTAGCGAAACAACCCGGGTTGGCAATATTGTCTGCTGATTTTATTTGCTCCTTATTTAGTTCAGGTAAGCCGTAGACAAACTGGCGGCTACCATGCGTTGCATTGGCGGTCAAACGAAAGTCATTGGCCAGATCAATAATCTTTACTGAACCTGGTATATTATTTTCATCCAGGAATTTTTTTGACTCCCCATGTCCCAGGCAAAGAAAAAGTACATCGATGCCCTCATTTAGTTCAGCGGAAAATTGCAAGTCTGTTTCACCAATCAAATCCTGGTGAACCGTATATATTGCTTTGCCGGCATTACTCCGGCTATGAATAAAGGAGATCTCCACACCGGGGTGATTTAACAGCAGTCGTATTAATTCACCTCCGGTGTAGCCTGCACCTCCGATTATACCAGCTTTAATTTTTCCAGCTAACGCCATTGAAAATTTTGTATTGAAAATTGATTATTGAATATTCTCTTTATTAACAGAAGCCCAGATACTCGTTTGATTCCCGAATATTTTACTAAACCCTCTTACATCATCACCGGTAAAGCCTGAATTCATTTCGCCGTATTTACCAAACTTGCTGTTCATCAAATCGTAGGCTGATTCAATGCCCACTACCTGGAACCGGTAGGGCATCAATTGTACAAAAACAGTACCGCTTACATTTTGCTGGCTGTTTTCGAGAAAAGCTTCGATGTCACGCATTACCGGATCAAGTATTTGTCCCTCATGCATCCAGTTGCCATAGAATTGTGCCAGCGTATCCTTCCACTGCAGTTGCCACTTGGTCAGCACATGTTTTTCCAGCGCATGATGTCCTTTTAAAATGATCATCGGGGCAGCTGCTTCAAAACCTACGCGGCCTTTGATGCCGATAATGGTATCACCCACGTGTATATCACGGCCCACACCGTAAGGACCGGCAATCGTTTGGAGGTATTGTATGGATTCAGTGGGATGGTTGAACGATTTATCGTTCACGGATTTCAGTTCACCTTTTTCAAAACCCAGTTTTACTTCTTCGGAACCGGTCTTCGTTACCTGGGTAGGCCATGCTTCTTCCGGCAGCATCCCTTTTGATGAAAGTGTTTCTTTGCCGCCCACACTTGTACCCCATAAGCCTTTATTAATGGAGTACATGGCTTTTTCAGCGTTCATTTCAACGCCCTTGCTTTTCAGGTAGGCAATTTCTTCTTCACGGCTCAGTTTTAGATCACGGATGGGTGTGATAATTTCTGTGTCGGGGATCATGATATGGAATATCATATCAAAGCGCACCTGGTCATTACCTGCACCTGTGCTGCCATGGGCTACGGCATCCGCATGTAGTTTTTGTACATGCTCTGCAATATGCAGTGCCTGGCTCAGTCGTTCTGCTGAAACAGAAAGCGGATACGTATTATTCTTCAGGCAATTGCCAAAAATCAGGTATTTGATGATGCGGTCATAATAACCCTTTACGGCATCAACAGTAGTATGCTTTTTTACACCAAGTGCATACGCATGGGCTTCAATCTTTTTCAGTTCTTCACTGCTAAAGCCACCAGTGTTTACAATGATGCTGTGTACTTCGTAACCTTTCTCCTCGCTGAGATATTTTACACAGTAGGTCGTGTCAAGCCCGCCGCTGAACCCTAAAACAACTTTCTTGGACATTTTCAGTTGGAATTTATAAATGGAAAAAATGATGCAGCAATGATTTAGGTTTTCCACCGCCACCATTTGTGTCTTTATCTTTTCTTAAAAAAGGTTTGAGCAATTTCCATTGCTTAAATTTCAATAAGCGTTCAAAACCTTTTTTATTTTCTTCAAAGTACTGCTTTGTCTCTTCTGGCTCATAATGATCTTTTGGATCATAGAGCATGGCAGTACACATGCAATTCTTGCGTTCCTTGCTCATCAGGATATCATAGTTCACACAGCTTTTGCAACCGGCCCAGAAAGCTTCATCCTGTGTCAGCTCTGAATAAGTAACCGGTTCGTAGCCGAGTTCGCTGTTAATTTTCATTACCGCAAGCCCTGTAGTAAGACCAAATATTTTTGAATCGGGATATTTTTGCCGGGAAAGTTCGAAGATTCTTTTCTTGATTTGTTTGGCCACACCGCTTTTGCGGAATGCAGGTGCTACAATTAAGCCACTGTTAGCCACATACTCACCGTGCCCCCATGTTTCTATGTAGCAAAAGCCCACCCATTCATTTTGATCGGTAATGGCGATGACGGCTTTGCCTTCATCAATCTTTTGCTCAATGTAATCAGGCGAACGTTTGGCGATACCGGTACCCCGGGCAGCGGCCGAGGCCTCCATCTCATCGGTGATGGTTTTTGAGTATAGTTTATCAGCAGCAGTTGCTACCCTGATAATAATATTTTGATTGTCCACTATTAGATAATTGAAATAAAAACGGCTCACCAGTCCAAAAAATCTTGTTTAGGGGGTTGCTTCACTGACAGGGACCTTGGTGATTGGTTTATCCTGTCAGAAAACAGGACTGCGTCGGGGGCGGGAAAACGTAAACACATCAAAGCCTACGGAGTAAACCCCGCTGGTCAGCGGCCTGTGAAAGGCCATTTGTTTCGTATGTGTCAGACTATTGGTCATCTTTACAAACAAGTGTAAATTAGACTGCAAAAGTATAGCTTTGTTTAGTTTTTTTCATAAATTTTTTGTTATAAATCCCTGATAATGGACGAACAGCAAACACTTCTTTCCGCAACAACGGCTCCTGCAAATAAATGGCGCCGCCGGTTCAGAAAATTCTTTACCTGGCTTGCTGTATTACTCATACTTACATTCGTTATTACCTACCTGTTTGGTGCTGTACTCAGCTATAGTAAAGGCTACCGGGATGGTTATGTGTACAAATTTTCCAACAAGGGTGTCATTTTTAAAACCTGGGAAGGGACATTGAAGACAGGGTTCGTAAATTTTAATAATGTAAGCACACCTAACGAAGAATGGAAGTTTACCGTACGGGATAAGGAAGCGATCGATCAACTGAATAAACATGGTGAACGTACATTTCTCCGCTTGCATTACAAACAGTACTTCCTCAAACTTTTCTGGAGGGGAGACACTAAATATTTTATTGAGAAAGTAGAAGTGCTGAACCAGTAGTACCTATTGCGAGTGCAGCAGAAAAATAGCAGTCTTCTTATGTATATCCGGATGGCCCTTTTGCCAGGCAGCAATAGTCCTGGTATGAATGTATTCTCCCGCTCCTGTCATTTCTGAAGCGATACAGAGTTTTGTACCGGGCTGACAGGTTTTCAGCAATGTTTCCAGCAACTGGTTATTGCGGTAAGGTGTTTCAATAAATATCTGTGTGCAGTTTTTCTTTTTAGATTCCGCCTCCAAATCCCTGATTGCTTTTATCCGTTGCTGGCTATCTATAGGCAGGTAACCTACAAACTGAAACTGTTGTCCATTCATACCGCTGCCCATCAGGGCTAATAATATGGAGCTTGGCCCAACCAGCGGCCTGACAATAGCATTAAGTTCCTGGGCTATCGCAATCAAAGTTTGTCCGGGGTCGGCCACACCGGGACAACCAGCCTCGCTGATAATACCAATGTTTTTGTCTTCTTTCAGTTTCGACCTGAATACAGCACTAGATTCATCGCCGATGGTAAACCATTCGTAATCGTCTATAATAATATCCTGGCCGGGAACCAGTGTTTTCCAAAGTTGTTTGAAATAGCGGCGGGTGGTGCGTTCATTTTCTGCAAAAAAAACCTGGCATTGCTGCACGGCTTCTGTAATGTAGGCAGGTATGGCCTCCACACCATCCTCGGCCAACAAAGAGGGAATGAGATAAACAGTGCCCATGATCAGCTGTTTTTTACTTTATGTACCGTAAGTGTGGCTGCTACAATGGCATAAGCTGGTGCCAGTACAATAATAATGTGCATGACGTAAAATAGAATGCCCGTGCCGATTGCCAGACCCTTATGACGCCCGCTGAAAGCAATACTTTGTGAGGGCTGAAAGCCACCGCGTGCCAGGCTGTAATCAAGCATGGAAAAGCCGAAATAATAACATTCCATCAATAACGCAATGACAGGAGTAATCCATCCTACCACCGGCACTAAAGAAAGCAATATCAGTGCAATTAAATACACACATTGCCAGCCACAGTTGCGCAACGAGAGTTTAATATTCCGCCAGCAGTCCCTCTTGATATCGGTCCAGTTGAATGTATAGGCTTTCCCTTCCAGCAGGGCTTCTGTTTTTTCACTCAGCCAGGCAAAAACAGGAGAGCCGATAATTAATACCAGGTATTTAAAAAAGGAAAAATAAAAGAGTACCAGCATCAGCCGCAGCATCATGCCTGTCATAACAAACAGGAAACTCAGCCATTCACTTCTTTCTTTTTGCAGCCACGACTCAATACCCAGTTTGCTGCTGATCCATGACACCACATTATCCGACGATTGCCAGAACAGCAGCATTCCGGCTATGAATAATAAAATATAGATGATGCCGGGCAGGACGATATGCCTGAACAGCCGGTGACGCTGAATAAACTGATGGGCCTCTCCCCAGGATTGAAATGCTATTACTATTTCTTTCAGCAAAGCCTTAAATTGGGTGGTAAATATAGTGAATGGTGAGTAGTGAATAGAGAATAGACAGGTTCGTGGCAAAAACGAAACTGACTTGCTGTATGAAAAAAATACCTGTTGAATTTTATCGCCGGGATAATGTGCTGCAGATAGCCGCGGATATGCTGGGAAAAATCATTGTGACGAATTGGGAGGGTGCTATAACTGCTGTGCGTATACTGGAAGTGGAAGCCTATAATGGCATTGTTGATAAAGCATCTCATGCTTGGAATGGCAGGCGTACCGGTCGTACTGAAATTATGTATGCAGCTGGCGGTGTGGCCTATGTGTACCTTTGTTATGGTATTCATCATTTGTTCAATGTTGTAACGAATGTGCAGGGTATACCACATGCCATCCTGGTAAGGGCAGGTGAGCCGTTGAAAGGAGTGGAAACCATGCTCAAAAGGGCCGCTAAAATGAAAGCTGATTTTTCGCTTACCCGCGGCCCTGGCAACCTGGCTAAGGTGTTGGGTATCCATACCGGGCATACTGGCTTGTCGTTGATAAGCAAACAGTTACACCTTGCAGACGATGGATTCGTTTGCCCAAAATCGGAAATTGGCATTTCACCCCGTATAGGCGTGGATTATGCCGGCACAGACGCCTTGCTTCCATACAGGTTTTACAAAAAAGGCAGTTTATATATAAGCGGCAAAACAGGAGCGCAAATACCCTAAAATTAGCCTTGCATAATTCTGCACTGGTGCTATATTTGCAGTCCTGTTTCAACAGGAACTAACAATTATTGTTTAACGCTGTTAAATTTCTATTTATGTCAGCAAAAATCCGTCTGCAAAGACACGGGTCTAAAAAAAGACCCTTCTACTTCATCGTAGTTGCCGATTCACGGGCTCCCCGTGATGGCAAATTCATCCAAAAATTAGGTACGTACAATCCATTGACTATCCCTGCTTCAATTCAGTTGGATCGTCAAAAGGCTTTGGAATGGTTGAACAAAGGTGCTACACCAACTGACACTGTTCGCCGTATCCTTAGCTTTAAAGGTGTATTATACCTGAAGCACCTGCTCCGTGGTGTGGGGCTTGGTCTTTTTGATGAAGCAGCAGCGATGGAAAAATTCACTAAATGGACTTCAGAACATGAAGCACAAGTGAAAAGACGCCAGGAAGAAGCTGCCCGTAAAAAAAGAGCCAGCAGGTTTTCACCAGGTCGCAGACCTGAGCCGAGAACTGAAGCAGGTGATGCGGGAGCAGAAGCATAAATTGCTTACCTGAAAGATCTCATGAATCCCGTCTGCCCTCTGGCTGACGGGATTTTTTGTTTACAGTCAAACTGACCTGACTCGTATGTTCTTATTCCGGCAGCGCTATTTTTGTGAAGCATACAGGAGTTGACCGGCATTTTGTGCAAAATATTCCCCAAATTCCGGGGTTGTTAATGGCTATTTTCATAACAGCCGGTATGAAATAAAACTATTCATAAAGAAGTAAACTAATTTTTCTGAAAGCAAATGGCAGAGTATTATAACATAGGAAAAATCGTCGGTGCACACGGATTACAGGGAGAGCTGCTCCTTGTACATGAGTTGGGAAAAAAGACGTCACTAAAAGGACTCCAGGCGCTGTTTATAGAGGAGAAAAAGAGTGCTTTTATCCCCTGGTTTATTGAAAGCACTAAAATAAAAAGTGAAGAAGAACTGTATATAAAACTCGAGGGTGTCAACAGCCGTGAAGCAGCCCTTAAACTGGCGCAAAAAAAAGTATGGCTGCCTGAAGCAGACTATAAAAAATTCGCTTCCAAATCTTCCCCGGCAGGATTGTTGGGATATATGGTAATAGATAAAGGGAATGCGCTCGGTGAGATTTTGGAAGTCATTGAACAGCCGCATCAGTTGCTTTGCCGCCTGCAGGTACAGGGTAAAGAAGTACTGGTGCCTTTACACGAAGAATCGCTTAAAAAGGTAGATCATAGAAAAAAAGAAGTGGTTGTGGAATTGCCGGAAGGTTTATTGGATCTTTATTTATCCTGATTTGGTAGTATAATATTACGGTACGAGAATTTCTTCAGGTATTTTATGCCATTGCAACTTTTTTTGTGCTTTCTTTGTCTCTTTCTTACCTCATCGCAACGCTGACCTTTATCACTGTCAGCATTTACCTCCAAGCTTGTTTGTAACCCAAACCCATCGGTCATAATCCGAAAGGGGATTTATTAATCTATAAAGTTGAAGTATGAAAAAGATTTACCTTTTGTCAGGGTTTTTCCTTGCATGTAACTTATCAAAAATCAATGCGCAATGCCCTACCGCATCAGGCATGGTGGCCACGCAGGTGAGCCTGAATGGCAGTTGCTTTATCAATGTTCAGTTTGCTATTCCCAATTCAAATGTGTCGGTGTATAATGCCTCAGGTTTTGTGGCGCAGGGAATGGCTTCTGCCTCAGGGGCTGTATTTATTCCCTATCCCTGCACCGCAAACCCAATTACCAGTATTGTTTCGCTGGTAACCAACCCGACCATACAGTCCTGTAATACATTTACACTCACCCTTCCGGCTGTGCTGCCTGTAAAGCTGAGTGCCTTCAGTGTAATACAGACAGCTGAAAAAACAGCGTTTATTAAATGGGAAACCGAATTTGAACTGGATCATGATCGCTTCGAACTGCAAAAAAGCCTCGATGGTGTGAATTTCAGCACGATTTATTCGGTGCAGTCAACAGCAAATACATTTTCAAAAAAAACATATTCGTTTGATGACCGGTCATTTGTATCCGGCTCTACGGCATTTTACAGGATCAAACAGGTGGATAATGACGGTAAAATCAGTTACTCAAAAGTTGCGTTTATTAGTGACAGGGCCAGTGCAAATGGTGATTTCTCCGTGTTCCCCAATCCATACAGGCCGGCAAGCGGCACATTACAAATAAAAGGTGTTGCCGCCTCCGAAATAAACAGGGGCGTTATCCGGATCAACGACATCTCAGGTAAACCGGTATCGTATTCACTGATTGGTGCCAATTCGATACAAATCAGCCCGGCTGCGCCGGCAGGATTATACTTTGTAACAATACAGGGAAAAACGGTGCGGCTTTCAATCCAGCAATAAATTTGGTAGTATAAGCAGGATGAGTATCCCGTTCCGGTAATCGGAACGGGATTTTTCGTTTTCGGTTTATGTAATTTTATCCCCTGGAAAAAAGTAGTGCCCATATCGCCCATTTTGATCTCGACTCTTTTTTTGTTTCGGTAGAAATAAAAAATAACCCCGCCCTCAAAGGCAAGCCAGTTGTGGTGGGCGGCTATGAACGGGGTGTGGTGGCCGCCTGCAGTTATGAGGCACGTAAGTATGGCATCCATTCAGCCATGCCCATGAAGAAGGCCCTGCAGCTTTGCCCCCATGTAATCGTTACCAGTTCCAGCCGGGGCGACTACAGTAAATATTCGAGGTGGGTTACAGATATTATTGCCTCCAAAGTACCACTGTTTGAAAAAGCCAGCATAGATGAGTTTTATATTGACCTGACGGGGATGGACAAATTTTTTGGCGTAAGTAAATATGCCAGGGAACTGCGCCAGCATATTATCGACGAGACAGGGCTGCCCATATCCTGTGGGCTTTCATCTGCCCGCTTTATAAGTAAGATGGCGACCAATGAAGCCAAACCCAACGGCTTCCTGGAAATACCGCATGGAAAAGAAACGGAATTTCTCTGGCCACTTGGTATCGAGAAAATAAATGGGGTGGGTAGACAAACGGAGCAGCATTTAAAGAGTTATGGTATTTACACCATCGAAGACATTGCTAAAACACCCATCGAACATTTAGAAAGAATAGCCGGTAAATGGGGTGAAGCACTCTGGCATAAGGCACATGGTCGTGGCAGTACAGAAATAGTAACGGACTGGGAGCAGAAAAGTATGAGCCATGAAAACACATTTGAAACAGACTATACTGATCTGAATTTTCTGCATAAAGAATTAGTCCGGCTTACAGAAAAAACAGCCTACTCATTGCGGGAAGATGAAAAAATGACCGGATGTGTGACGGTGAAAATCCGGTATAAAGATTTTGAAACCACCTCCCGGCAGGAAACAGTGGATTATACAGCACTTGATGATATGCTGATTGCAAAAGTGAAAGACCTGTTTAACAAATCGTATGAGAAAGACAGGCCGGTACGCTTATTGGGCGTACGCTTCAGCCATATGATACCGATTACCACACAGATGAGCTTATTTGAAAATAATGTAGAGAAACTAAACCTCTATAAGGCCGTCGATGATATTAAAGATCGCTTCGGCAGCAAACTGGTAACGAAAGCGGTGAACTCGCAAACAAAAGAATCCGACACGAATTTTACAAAACACAATAAAAAGAAAACAGGGAATTAGTCTCCTGGCTTCATTTTATCTGTATAGAGTAACCGCAGTTCTTTCATTTGTGCTTCCCGTTTGGCTGCTTTTTTTACGGGACTGCCACTGGATTCTTCACTAAAGCGTATGCCATCGCATTCAAAACAAATCAGCATATAGCGCACAATTTTCCCGCCTTTATAGAAATTCATACTATGCCGGGGAATAAAGCACTTGGATACATCCTCGGTACCATTAAGTTTTATTTCTCTCAGCAATTTGAATAAATAGGCAGTGTCAGCATTGGTCTTTTTTTTCCATGCCGTGCTTTCCTCAAAGATGTAATCCTTATAACGGCCTGTTTTTAAGGTGTCTGCCCATTTTCCGTCCGGCCATTTTTCTGCAATACCGGATTTACTGATGGTGATGCTGTCGTAGGTGGCCTGTCCATTTGTTTTGCTGACAAAAAACAGGGCAGTTGTGATGCAGAAAATTCGCAGCGGATTCATGATTGTGATTTTAAGTATAAGTTTCCGGGGTATTTGTATATCGGGTATAAATCTAAAATACCTTATCCATAATACATCCGTGCCATTGGGTATTTTGGGCTAAACCTATGCCAAAACCCACTATCTTCGGTTTCCTTAAAAACTAATTTTATGTCACAAACTTGGAAAGACTACCAGGAAAAAAATAAAGATCGTTTTCTAAATGAAATGATGGATTTGCTGCGCATACCATCCGTGAGTGCAAAGAGCGAGCACAAAGATGATATGCTAAAATGTGCAGAAGCGGTAAAAGCAAGCATGCTGGCGGCTGGTTGTGATAAGGCAGAAGTGATGGCCACCGACGGCCACCCGGTGGTGTATGGTGAAAAAATAATTGATGCGTCAAAGCCTACGGTGTTAGTATATGGGCACTATGATGTGCAGCCGGCTGAACCGCTGGATCTCTGGCATAGCGGCCCTTTTGAACCAACCATTAAAGACGGAAAAGTATTTGCTCGGGGCAGTGCCGATGATAAAGGGCAGTTCTATATGCATGTAAAAGCATTAGAAACACTGGTACAGACCAATACCATGACAACAAATATCAAATTCCTGATTGAAGGTGAAGAAGAAGTGGGTTCCCCAAATCTTGGAAAGTTTGTTGCAGCGAATAAAGCATTGCTGAAAGCAGATGTAATCCTGATCAGCGACAGTTCGCTCCTTAGTATGGAAAATCCTTCATTGGATACCGGGGTACGTGGCCTGAGCTATATACAGGTAGAGGTAACGGCATCAGGCCGTGACCTGCACAGTGGTACCTACGGTGGTGCTGTGGCAAATCCTATAACAGTTCTGGCAAAAATGATTGCCACCTGCCATGATGAAAACAACCATATCACTATACCCGGATTCTATGATGATGTGGTAGTGGCCACTCCGGAAGAAAGGGAACTGATCAACCGTGCACCCTTTGACGAAAAAGAATACAAAGATGAAATTGGCATCAAGGAATTGTGGGGTGAGAAAGGATATACTACCTATGAAAGAACAGGCATACGCCCAACGCTGGAACTGAACGGTATTTGGGGCGGCTATACAGGCGAGGGTGCAAAAACAGTATTGCCCGCAAAGGCCTACGCTAAAATTTCTGCAAGGCTGGTACCTAACCAGACTTCAGACAAGATGACAGAAGTGCTGCTGAAATATTTCAGGGAGATTGCCCCAAGTTGTGTGGATGTAAAAGCAGAACTGCACCATGGCGGCGAACCATACATGACCCCTATCGACAGCAAAGGTTATAAAGCCGCATCCAAAGCCGTGGAAACCACATTTGGCAAAGTGCCCATCCCTGTACGTGGCGGTGGCAGTATTCCTATCTGTTCTATCCTGGAAAAAGAACTGGGTATTAAAATTATATTCATGGGCTTCGGTTTAGATAATGACAATCTGCACAGCCCGAATGAAAAATACAATATTGAGAATTACTACAAGGGAATAGAAACGATTCCCTATTTCCATAAGTATTTTGCAGAAATGTAACATGACTGCTTCAATTATTGATAAAACCCTGCCTTGTGCAGGGTTTTTTATTGCCACCAGGTAAGCGCCTCCATGCCAATAGGTAAACTGTTACCCTAATTTTTGGTTAGTTAAAATAACGAAATTGGGGGAACTCCCTTTCCTGCCTGCGGAGTTACTTTACCGGTTGCACAAAAATGCAAACTGGCTTAGATAAAAGCAAAAGGTTCCTGCGCTTATGGAATACAGCCCAAAAATCAGGTAGCAGTCCCCATACCCCGGCTGGCATCCTGCATGATCCTATGCTGCATGTTGAAACGCTGAGCCATTTTGATTTTTGCTGTTAAAAGAAAAGTTGCTTGAGCAGGACAGATACATACAACGAACAGTTTTTGCTGGTAAGGGTAAGTGCAGGTGATGAGCAGGCTTTTACTGAACTCTTTAACTACTGGCAGCCGATTCTGGCCAGTTATGTATACCGTATTAGCAAATCACGGGAGCTTACAGCAGAACTGGTGCAGGATGTTTTTTTGAGTGTTTGGGTTTACCGGGAAAAACTAAGGAGGGTAGAATCCTTTAAAGCTTACCTGTTTACGATATGCCGCAATAAATCGCTGACTGCATTGCGCAGACAATTGCGGGAATTAAATATCATAAATGAATGGAACAAGCTGCATCATGACACATCAGCCCTCCAATCGACGGATAACCCCCTTCACGAAAAACTTGAATTCATGGATGAGGCTATAGCCGGATTAACCAGCCGCCAGCGGGAAGTTTACAGGCTTCACCGGCATGAACGGCTGACCTATCAGCAAATAGCCGACAAATTGGGAATTGGTAAGGAGTCGGTCAAAACCCATCTTGAACATGCCGTAAGGCACATACGCAAATACCTGGAAAACAGGATCGCCTTACTCCTGGTTATTATTGGGGTACTGTTTGATAAAGTGTAAAACGCTGCAGCACATTGTCAAGCCCAAAACAAGCAGGGCTATTCATGCATGCTCACTTGCCTGATAGATTGCTGATTCGACCCGGCGCACTGGCTCGAAAATTCCCGCCTAAAAAAAATATGAATTTGCTTTCCCCCTTTTGTTATCGTGATGTGTCTCCGCCAAACAGGGGCCAGTCCCAGTTATGCTAATAGCACCACATGAACAATGAAGAACGGATAAACAGGCTGTTGCCGCTTTATTTGGCTGAAACAATTTCCTCAGCTGAATTGACGGAATTGGCAATGCTGGCTGAAGAGTCAAGTGATGCCGTATTGCATGATGCATTAGAAGCGGCATGGATGGTTGCCGATGAGAGAAAGGCTGTACTAAGCAATGAAGAAACTGCAGCCATATTGCATCGAATCTTGCAAAGAGAAACGAACCGGCCAATAGTAAAGCCACTTATAAAAAGAAAATGGGTATATACCACCCTGGCGGCATCAGTGCTGGTGGCGGGTTTTTTTGGTATATACCGGATGGCAAGCAAGAATGAGACAGCCACTGCTGTAAAGGAAACAGTCAGGTTGCAGGATGTTCACGCTGGCAGCAGCAAGGCTGTTCTTATTCTTTCAGATGGAAGATCGATAGACCTGGAACAAACGGACAATGGTGTGCTGGCTACCGAGGGAGCGGACAAAATTCTAAAGTCGGGCAATGGTATCTTTTATGAGCAGGGCAATGGCAAACCCGGAGGGTACCATACTATACAAATACCCAGGGGCGGGGAGTATTATGTAGTGCTTGCTGACGGAACAAAAGTGTGGTTGAACTCGTCTTCGACTATTCGGTACCCCACAAATTTTTCGGATAATGAGAGAAGGTTAGAACTGTCCGGTGAAGCGTACTTCGAGGTGGCAAGAAATGAAAAACTACCATTTATAGTAAGTATAGCAGGAAAAGGAGAAGTAGAAGTATTGGGCACTCATTTCAACATTAATGCCTACGCTGATGAAGATCGTATACGTACCACTTTGCTGGAAGGTAAAGTGAAATTTAGTGCAGCGACACCGGGAGTGGAAAGGGAAAAGGTGTCAGTTACACTCTCGCCCGGTCAGCAATCACAACTTTTTAATAACGGAAAACTACAGGTTGCCAGGAATATAAACACAGATGAGGTAATAGCCTGGAAAGAAGGGCAGTTCTATTTTGAAAGTGCTGACCTGAAAACAATTCTGCGGCAGTTTCAACGCTGGTATGATATCGATGTAGTCTATGAAGGCGAGATAAGCGGCCGCAAATATTTTACTGTAATCAGCCGGAAAAGCTCGCTGTCGCAGGTACTGAAAGCTTTACAGGCCAATGAAATTAAATATCGTATCGAGGGGAACAAGCTGATTATAACCGGCAGTTCCTGACTGCATAGAACAAAACACCGTGAGATAGAAGGGCTTGGTATTCAGTGATAAACAAAAAGATTGACGTTTTTTATTTCTTAACCCTAAACTATTGCAAACCTATGCAAACAACTGCTTTGGGAAGGTCTTTAAGTAAAGTCCGGCAAAGAATGACACTAAAACTGCTAAGGATTATGAAACTAACCAGTTGTCTCCTGCTATTTTTCTGTATGCAGGTTACAGCACGAACCGATGCGCAGACAGTAACCTTATCTGTAAAGAATGCGACGGTAAAACAGGTATTGCGGTTGGTACAAAAACAAACCGGCTACAATATTATGGCCGATGAGCAACTGCTGGACAAGGCCGGCCTGATCAGTTTCGACGTAAAAAATGCAACCGTTGAAACGGTTATGGAACGCTGTTTCAAAGATGATAAATTAAGCTACAGCATTGAAGACCGTACCATAGTAGTGCGTAAAGCCGCTACTGTTACTCCTGTTACTGCAGATCCTATTCCCGTTGCTGATGTATGGACAGACATACAAGGCAAGGTAACAGACGATGAAGGGAAGCCGATGGCAAGGGTAACAGTCTACAATGTAACCCAAAAAAAAGGTGTAGCGACAGCCGAAGACGGCTCATTCCGCATACAGGCAGCACCGGGGGATGTAATTTATTTTTCTTATGTAGGGTATCTGGAGAAAAAAGTAAAAGTAACAGAAGCGAACAAAGACCTGCGTGTAATACTGGAGAAAAAAATTAATGCATCGGAAGAAATCATAGTAACGGGATATCAGAATGTACAAAAAGGCCGAATGACAGGTGCTGTCACAAAAGTAAAAGCAGAAGATTTATTGATTAACGGGACTACAACAATAGAGCAAATTTTGCAGGGCAAACTCGCAGGAGTGGAAGTTGTCAATAACTCCGGGCAAGTAGGAACCCGGCAAACTGTAAGGGTGCGGGGGGTCTCTACGTTACTGGGAAATCAGGAGCCGGTATGGGTGGTGGATGGCATCATACAGGAAGACCCCTTGCCTTTCAAGGCAAAAGAATTAAATCTTTTTAGCCAGGAGCCATCCAATTCGGAATTACTTAAAAATTTTATTGGCAGCACTGTTGCCTGGCTCAATCCATATGATATTGAAGAGGTCACTGTATTAAAGGATGCAGCTTCAACAGCTATTTATGGCGTAAAGGCAGCCAACGGAGTTATCCTTATCACAACCAAAAGAGGAAAAGCCGGCCGTGCGCCTGTCATTGCCTACAATGCCAGCTTGTCCACCCAGGCTATGCTTACTTATGATAAGTTGAACCTGATGAACTCAAAAGAACGGGTAGATGTATCAAGAGAAATATGGAACAGGGGTCTCGTGTCTGTCGGTTCGCTGGATAATGTGGGCTACTCTTATCTGCTGAAGCAATACCTGGAGCAAAAGATAAGCTATGAGGCGTTTAATGCAGGTGCCAAACAACTTGAAACAAATAATACCAACTGGTTTGATGTACTGTTTCAGCCGCCGATCAACCAGTCACATAGTGTTAGTATAAGCGGCGGTGGTGTTAATAATTCTTACTACGGTTCTTTTGGTGCCAATATGCAAAAAGGTCAGGCAAAAGGAAACGGTCAAAAAAGCTATAAAGGAAGTATCAGTTTTACGAGCAATATAAGCCCCCGGCTGGTTGTAGGATTAAAAATCGCAGGCAATTATGCAAAAACGGATGGTTTTTTATTTATTGATCCGTATAAGTATGCCACCACAACCAGCAGGGTAATACCGGCTTACAATGAGTCGGGTGACCCTTTCTATTATGGCTACGGCTTCCCGGCTTTTCGTTTTAATGTACTGAACGAGTTGCAGCAGTCGGGTAATACGAACACTTCGACCAGCCTGAACAGTAATTTCAGCTTACGCTACCGTTTACCGGCAGGATTGTCCTTCGAGTCTATTTTCGGTATCAACTATGCTAACGTTATGAGTGAGGGATACCAGACCGAGCGTACAAAAGATATGGCCGCAAAAAGAGGATATGAATATGGTGCTTACGGGCCCTCCTCGCCACAATTCAAACAATCGCAACTTCCGTTTGGCGGTATGCTCGCCACTGGCAACAACAGCAACTATAACTACACATGGCGAAACAGTTTTACCTATGGAAGAACTTTCAATAAGCTTCATGTAGTGACCGGTATGCTGGGTATGGAATTGCGCAGTAACATCTATAAAGCAATAAATGCTACGATGTATGGCTATATGCCCGATCGGGGTAAAACAATCATTACACCACCACCAGCGATCGAGAATGCTACCGGAACGCTGGTGAGCAATTTTTTGTATACGTCTAATTTGATCAATACGGCAATTACAGACAGAACAGCTAATTATGTTTCTTGTTTCACATCTGGCAGTTATACCTATGATAACAGGTATATTGTAAGCCTATCGTTACGTGGAGATGCGTCTAACCGGTTCGGGCAAGATGTACGCACCCGTTTTAAACCTATATGGGCGGCCGGCGGACGATGGAATATAGCCAATGAAAAATTCTTCCGTCAGTCTAAATGGCTGAATGATCTGAGCCTTCGTGTGGCCTACGGTTTCCAGGGAAATGTGGCAGAAAATTTTGGCCCGGATTTGATAGTCAGAATACCCGCAGGTATATCTGCTATCAGTAATCTTACCGGCGAGCCGCTTTATAATATCGGTAATCTTCCTTATGCCAACCTGCGCTGGGAAAAAACCCAGACGGTTAATATGGGCCTTGATGTTAATCTTTTTAATGGGCGGATAAGTGCAGCAATTGATTACTACAATAAAAGGAGTAAAGACCTGATCGTGATGAAAGATGTGCCTTACGAGAACGGTGTGACAGTAATGCCTGTTAATAGCGGAACTTTGTATAATGCAGGCATTGATTTATCACTCAATTTTACACCAGTACGCAGCAAAGACTTTACCTGGACGATTGGAATAAACTCTGCACGTAATTTTAATAAGATTACCAACCAGCAATTACAAAACCCCACCTGGAACGCAGCTAAATCTGGCACATATTATAAGAATGGTTATGCGGTATCTTCCTTCTGGGTGTTTGATTTTACCGGTGTGGACTCTGCTACCGGCCTTCCGCTTTTCAAAATACCGACTACAGCACAAGACCCGTCCGTAAAGTTTGATGCAGCTTCTTTTATGACCTATGCAGGTAAAATGAATGCAGATTTTACCGGTGGTTTCAATACCAGTTTTCGTTACAAAACCTTTACACTAACGAGCAGTATGTACCTGTCGTTAGGAGGACGTAAAATTCTGGCGCCGCTCTATACCCCGGATATTGTACGTGGAACTCCCAATGAGTACAATAACTTGTCCCGGGACTTGGTGAACCGGTGGCGGAAACCCGGCGACAACCGTATTACTAATCTTCCTTCATTGCCTCAGGCAAACGTAGCGCTGATAAATATTCCATCAGGTGCACAGAGTGGTCAGTTTTTACAAATCGCACAGGAATCACCCTACACCTTGTATAATTTCAGTACTGCCAGAGTGGTAAATGCCTCCTACCTGCGTATTAATAACCTTGCTTTTAATTACACATTACCTGCAAAATTGGCTAAATATATTTTCAGCAAGAGTGCCTCGGTGGGTTACAGTATTAATAACCTGTACACATTTGCCAGCAAAGATTTCAAGGGTATTGATCCGGAAGTGGCATCCGGTTCGCAACCATTGCCACGCATTCACTCCTTCAACCTGTCCATCACTTTTTAAAACCTGGTCGAAAACTGTTTTATGAAAAGAATACTGTTTTATACAATTTTATCAGCATCGTGGCTGCTAGGCGGCTGCAAAAAATTTCTGGAAGAGAAATCCCAGGATGAAATCCGTCCGGCTACTATTCAGGATCTCAAAGCCCTGATGGCCGGTAGTGCCTATCCTTACCTGACATGCCTCAATCCATTTCTGGACCTGATGACCGATGATGTGCAGTGTAATGGCGGCCAGGGACAAACGGATTATGCAACAGTCGTACGAAAAGGAAAAGCGCCTTATAGCTGGTCAAAGAACGTGTACGAGGAGCTGTTGCTGCCATCCGGTTGGAGCAACACCACCTATGTCAACACCTGGCAGATTATCTATGAAAAAATAGCTGCCTGCAATACCGTGCTCGGTTATATCGACAAGGTAAGCGGTAGTGACGTTATGAAAAACAACCTGCGTGGTCAGGCACTAACCCTGAGGGCTTACTATTATTTTATACTGGTAAATATGTATGGCAAGCCATATAATGCGCCGGGAATTGATCCGAACACCAGTCTGGGTGTTCCATTACGGTTGCGTATGGAAGTTACTGATTCCTTATATCCGCGTAATTCTGTGGCAGAAGTTTATACACAGGTGGAAAGGGATTTGAAGGATGGATTAAAACTTATGCAGGAGTACCCGGAGAACACGGATATTTTTAAAATGAACCCGGCTGCAGCATTTGCACTTCTGTCCCGTGTTTACCTGTACCAGGAAAAATGGACTGAGAGTATCGCTTTTGCAGATTCGGCGATTAGTAAACGACCGGCTCTTACACAACTCAGCACCTATAAAGCAAGGCCTTTGGGTGGCTATTATCTTTTCAACAACGGAACTACATTTGAGTACAGCAATCGTATTTATGACCCTGTGTTGAGTAAAGAGATTTTATGGTGCTACAGGCCTGCCGGACCTGGTAAAGGTGATACGTTTGATGAAGTACTGCGTAATTATATGTTTCCGGGCTACAGTAATGTGTTCAATCCACCCTACAGTGTGTCCAACGAACTGTTGTCTCTATACGAAACAAGGCCCATATCGGATACAGCAGTTTATCTGGCCGATCTGCGTGCCAGGACCTATTTATTTTCCTCGATGTATGCGGCTTCTTTCACACCCGTGACAACCTATGGATTCAAGTTCCAGGGGGGAACAAACGGTGTAGGAGGAGCGGGAATCCGTACGGCAGAAGTTTATCTTAACAGGGCAGAAGCAAAAATACAGCTGGCTCTCACAAACAGCAATACGGCACTGTTACAGGAGGCGTTAAATGATATAAACACTCTCCGCAGCTCCCGGTATGACGCAAGACGTGTGTATGTACCGGTAGTGATAACAGATGCACAGCAATTGCTAAAATTCTGCAAGGAGGAAAGACGACGGGAATTTCCGTTCGATAGCGGACAACGCTGGTTTGATCTGCGCCGCTGGGGCATGCCATCCATTTCACATTTTTATGAAGAAGCAGCCGGTACCGGACAAACTTTTACGCTACAGCAAGCAGATAACCGCTACACACTGCCCATACCTAATGCAGTATTAGTAAGAAATGGAATGTTGATCCAAAACCCATAGTCAATTACTTCAAAACAAATGCAATGAAACAAATAAAACACAGCTTTATTATCCTTATAACTATTGTAACACTGGCTGCCTGTGTAAAAGAAGAAGCAAAACTTACACCCTCTGATATAAATGAGTTTGGCTACCATGTGCCGCAGGGTAACAATAGTTTCGATCAGCGAATTGTGAATTACTTTAACCGGTATGGTGTATATATGTTGTACAAGTTCACTAAAAAGGATGCTTACTGGTCGGTTACCAGTTGGGATTCCAGTTACCGGCTGGTACAGGCAGATCCTGATTATGTAGATAAGCAGCTTGATCTGATCGACAGCACCTTTTTTCGTTACTATGCGGACAGTACATTGCGTAAGTACCTCCCGGTTAAATTTTTGCTCTGCAGTTCAATCTTACTAAATGGCAGCGGCGCACAACTGGATGGGTTTCTTACAAGGCTGGCAGGTGCTGCCGAATCAGGGTATAATTATGAAACCTTCCTGACCAACTGGGGCAGCAGCCGCATTTTAAACATTCGGGGTGTAAAAGACTCCGCTGTTATATTCCGGGGCAATATTAACTACAGTTTTTTACGGTTGCTTGATATCAAAAATAAAATCGCTCGGTCAGATTTGTTTTTTGCTTCTGCGGATTATACAACGCCGATTGTTAATAATACACAGGCGCAACGTTTCAAAAGGGGATTTCTCGTGCCAATATTCGGCAGTACCACCCCGCCCTCATTTCAAACTGACTGGGTGAACTATATACAGGCGATTGTACAAAACCCCTACACCTATCTGACGGATGCAACAGGCATGGTTGCGAACAATAATACTTACCAGGGGATACTCTCACCAGTAAAAGATTCCAGCGGGCTGATACGCCGGAAGTACGACATTATTACCAATTATTATAAAACCAATTACAATATTGACTTGCAAAAAATAGGGGATGGGAGACTTTGATCGGATGCAGGATCACAGTATAGCCGGTCATCGACCACATACGTTAACTGCATACCGCAACATGCCCCAAATCGATTATTCGACGTGCAGGCCCGCACGGGCGTCTTAAGCAGGAGGGCAGACAGGCATGTTATTCAACAACACTATATACACAATATTCAACTAAATGCTAAACAAATAAAAATGAAACTAAACGTTATTTTTTCAGCAGGCATTATTGCCGGCGTCGCAGCAATTACACTGTTCGGTTGTGCACAAGGACCTGTAGCCAGAAAGAAAATGCCCGGCTACCTCAATGCCGAGAGCTTCGAATCTGTTTATCCCTTTAAAACAAAGCAAAACCGGGCAAATGAATTTTCATTTGCCACTACAGATGAGCAAATATTATTTGATGGGGATGTACAGCAGTTTGTAAGCGTTTCATTATCGGATGCAGCCTTCGATCTGGTGGCTGCGGACATCATTGATAGATATAAAGCAAGTGCACCTGCATTGATTGCCGCCTGGATGAAACAGGGAAACCAGGGTGTGGTACTTGATTTTCGCAGCTCAGTCAGCCAGCCGGCGAACAGTGCAACCTATCGTGTGGCAAGGGCTGGCGAGTTTTCACTTCCTGTCATAATCCGCTGGGATGTGAACAGTGCTGCACGGGCTGATATATTCATGGCATTGATGCAAAATATGCCGGACATTAATTGTCAGAAAGTTGCAAACTGATATTTCGGCGTTATAATCTTCGACTTGAAAATAATTCCATTGCTGATACCTGCTGTTTGTCATGGCTTTTTTAAAATGATCAGATATGAAATCGGGATGTTTAATAAAAGTACTGATAGCTCAGCGTTAAAATACCAGGTTTACCGGATTCAGGCGTAGTTAACAGATATGGCGCAAAGATTGAAGGTCCGGGTTGGAAGCATCACTATAACATCGATATGTCCCGCTGTGCCATTTTATGCAAAAACACTTTATAAAAAGCAACTGCAGATGTCTTTGCGCTGGTGGGAACGGACAAAAAATGATAAGATGATTAATTAAAGAAAAAATAATGAAACTATTTAACAACTTTATGAAGGCCTTTTTCTCAATACTGCTACTGGTATCTTTACCAGTACTAACAAACGCCCAACTTCCCTTTAGCGTAAAAGTAGGAGATGCTCCGCCGGAAGCGCCGAAAGATGATAGCCTAAAACCAGGGCCAAGATTAGCTACTAAACCTTATGCTTCTGTAATCACCAAAGACTTTACCAGCAAATGGGGCCTTTTCGGTGTACACCAGTCCAGGGAAAAAATCTATTTCGAAATCCCGGACTCCATTCTAATGCAGGATATCATGGTTATCAACCGGCTCATAAAAGTGCCGGCGGGGCATGCCATGTACGCCGGAGAGCAACTGGACGAAAGAACTATCTGGTTTGAAAAGGGCGCTGATTCCACCATACGTATCCGCTATGATCTTATCATCAACCAGGCTGATTCTGCCAGCGCCATTTATAAGGCGGTTGTTAAGTCTAGTCAAAACCCCCTTGTTGCCAGTTTTCCAGTATTAACCTATGGCAAAGCCTCATCAGTAATCGATGTATCCTCCTTTTTAAAAGGAAAAAACTTCATAAACAGTGTTAACCCAAATGTGCCGCTGGCGCAAACAGCAAACATCACGGCCATGCGGGAAATTACCATTGAATCGATCCGTGCCTATCCAATCAATGTGGAAATTGCCATTAGTAAAACGATGGACTCTAAATCAAAAATGTTGCCTGCGGGTACACCTGCCACCATTGAAACCAATACTTCTTTTATTGCATTGCCAAAAGTGCCGATGCAGCGCCGCTATTTTGATGAAAGGGTGGGGTATTTTGCCGATTATTTTTATGAATTTGGCGACGATCAGCAAAGAACAAAACTACGGCAGTTTATACTACGCTGGAGAATGGAACCGAAGCCTGAAGATTATACAAAATGGAAACAGGGGCAGTTAGTAGAACCCACTAAGCCTATCGTAATATATATTGATCCGGCTACACCCAGGCAGTGGCGGGCGCCGTTAATAGCAGGAGTGAACGACTGGCAAAAAGCGTTTGAACAGGCAGGATTTAAAAATGCCATTATCGGAAAGGAATGGCCGGAAGGAGATACATCGATGAATATGGAAGATGCACGATACTCTTTCATACGCTATCTGCCCTCTGATATACCCAATGCATATGGCCCAAACGTACACGATCCAAGAAGTGGTGAAATCATTCAAACCCACATCGGCTGGTACCACAACGTAATGGATCTGTTAAGTGGCTGGTACATGACGCAGGCCGCTGCCGTAGATCCCCAGGCACGTAAAGCCAAATTTGATGAGAAGCTTATGGGTGAACTGATCCGCTTTGTCTCAAGCCATGAAGTAGGGCATACACTGGGCCTCCGCCATAATTTCGGCAGCAGCAGCCGTACGCCGGTAGATAGTTTGCGGAGTAAAACATACCTGGCAAAATATGGCCACACCGCCAGTATTATGGATTATGCCCGCTTTAACTATGTGGCACAGCCCGAAGATGGCATTCCTCAAGAATTATTGTTTCCCCGGATAGGCGAGTATGACAAATGGGCCATTGAATGGGGGTATACGTATATCAATGCACCAAGTGCTGACGATGATGCGAAGGTTACCAATAAATGGGTGAATGAGCGGCTACGGTCCAATTCAAGGCTGTGGTTTGGTGATGGCGAAACTGTTCGCTTCGATCCGCAATGCCAGACTGAAGACCTTGGCGACGATGCAATGAAAGCAGGTCGTTTGGGTATAAAGAATCTTCAGCGCATTCTGCCCAACCTGCCGGCATGGACCTATGAAGAAGGAGGCCGCGGAGAAAACCTGCGGGGAATGACGAGGCAAATACAGAGCCAATACATTCGCTACCTGCTACATGTCATGAAGAATATAGGAGGTGTGACGCACACTATCCGGAGCGATGAGGAAGGCGGGCCAGTATATGAAATTGTATCCAAAGCAAAACAACAGGATGCTGTAGCTTTTATCAATGAACAGGTATTTACGACACCTGAATGGTTGCAGAATAATAGTATTATGGCGAGGGTGAATCTTTCTACAACCGAGCCAAATTTTGTAGAAGATATACAAGTCCGGATGATCAACAGTTTACTTGATATTGCAACCCTGATAAAGCTTCAGCGGAATATACAGCAATATGGCAAAGAAGCATATCCTATTGAAGAGTATGTAGCCGCCATACACAAAGAAGTATGGAAGGAAATTATCGGGACGGGGCCGGTAAAAACGCAGATGAACCGCCGTACGCTGCAAAAAAGCTACATCGGGGCAATGCTGGATATAACGCTGTCAAAAGATCCAATTCTTTCAGAAAGTGAGGTGGCTTCTATCACCCGTGCCGATCTGTTGACGTTGAGAGGCGAGATTGATAAAGCCATTTCACGTACTACGGAACAGTTAACGCTCATTCATTTAAAAGATATGCAAGAGCGCCTTCGAACAGCGTTGCAGCCGAAGTTTTAAGATTTTCTCATGGTACGCAATTCTGCAAGCCGAGTCAACGGCCGGTATTTCTATGCTGGCCATTTTATTACCCATTTCACTGGCCTGGCAGCAACGAGCCAGGTGGTATTGTTATATGGATTTCCGTTCCGGTTCTTCCTGAATGCATAACCAGTTTGCCATTTATTTGCTTCACCCTGTTTTCCATCGATTGCAGTCCAAGACCTTTTTTTGAGGAAGTAGTATTAAACCCGTTGCCATTATCGCTTACCTGAACCACTACTCCGGAAATATCTTCATACATATGTACTGATACTTCTGTTGCCTTCGCATGTTTGATAATGTTCGTCAGTGCTTCCTGCAAAATATAGACAATTTCAATTTTCACGTTCATGGGTAAAAGACGCAAGGCATCATCATCCAGCAACAGTTCTTTTTTGTACTTATGATCAGGAAGGCCGTTGTTAATTAATGTTTGAATACGCTTTTTGAACGAAGAGTCGGACTCCTCAGTAATTGCATGGTACCAGCTATGACTTTTATTCCTTACTTTTTGATAAATATTGCTGGTATAGCTGCTTATTTCTTTTAAATTGGTTGCCGTGTTTTCATTTGCCAATTCGAGTATTGCCAATTCGATTTTCGACTTCAGGAAAGCCATGTCTCCCGCCAGTTCATCGTGCAATTCCAGTCCCAGTCTTTTTTGCTCTTCCTGCCTGGCAATACTGTTTTTATCTTCCAGTTCGGCAATTTGTAACTGGGTGGTAATATTCAGGCGGTCAATCTTGTTTTGGGCATCCTGTTCGGCTATTTTCTTTTTCAGTTTAATATGCC
>CAYLRV010000039.1:0-46500 GCA_964386395.1 uncultured Chitinophaga sp. | reverse complement strand
GCCGATGGCTGTTACTTATATTATCCGAGTAGGTATTCTGGTTGTAGTAGGATGTGCCAGGAAGAATATATTCCCGCTGAATATGGCTCTCAGTCTTGGGGTTAAACCGGTTGTAGAAATAATTGCTCTGCAGGTCAAGCTTTTTGCCAATAATATTATTATAATTTAATCCGCCCCCCCAGGCTGTATTGATACCACTGTTGCGGCCTCCCGCATTGAGGCCCATGGCTGCTGCCTCTTCGCCTGATAACGAAATATTGATATTGCCACCTCCACCGGCTCGTTGCATACGGGCCAGCTCACCGGTGAAATTAAGTATATCCATAAAGGTGAACCCTTCCGCATTGGTATTATTGCCCATGCCAATAGCCGACATCTGCCGTGCACCCTTAAATGAGTTTACATTGAACTTGTTTTCATACCGCTCTTTATTGCCCGCACCGGCCGACACCTTTCCAAACAATCCTTTCTTTTTGTCTTTCTTCAGTTTCAGATTAATTGTTTTTTCATAATTACCATCTTCAAAACCGGTGAGCTGTGCCTGGTCGCTCTGGCGGTCATATACCTGCACTTTATCAACCGCATCTGCGGGCAGGTTTTTGGTGGCCATCTTAGGGTCATTGCCAAAAAACTCCTTTCCATCAACTAAAACCCGGCTTACTGTTTCGCCTTGTGCTTTAATGGTACCATCCTTTTCTACTTTAACACCCGGTAATTTTTTCAGTAGTTGCTCCACACTGGCATTGGGCTGTACCTTAAAAGAGCCGGCATTATACTGTATAGTATCATTGATCAATGTAACAGGTGGTGCTTCGCTGGCTATCACCACTTCTTCCAGCACTTTTGTCTTATCACTCATTAATAAATTGCCGAGGTCGGCAATCTTACTAGAATCATTAATAGAGAAATATTTATTGCTGTTGTGAAAGCCAATATGGGTGATCAGCAGCCGGTAGTCACCATTGGCCAGGTTTTTTAATTCAAAGCGGCCATCGCTGCCGGTCATTGTAAATGTGACCAATGATGAATCCCTTTTTTCAAGAATGGTGATGGTAGCACCGCTAACAGGTTGTTTGCCGATAGTGTCAAATGCAATGCCTTTCACCGTGCCGTTTTTCTGAGCAGCAATAGTTAGTGAACTGGTTAATAACAGGAGGTAAAAGAATATCTTTCTCATGGCTGGTTTATTTCAGCTACGAAGATATTCTTAGCGCCTTACGCCCCCGGTTAACGGGGCTTGCATTATTGTTAATGAAGGTTAATGTGGTGATTCGTTGATTAGTTAATTAGGGCGCAATGGTAATATAACTTAGGCTGAAATTCAGACCTACTCCCAAATACTCAATAAACAAATACCTAATCCCCAATTAACTAATTCCCCTCCCTTTGCTCACCCCGTTCGTCATCTTCCCTGTCCTTTTCATAAACCAGCAATTTCACTTTCCATTCCACAGGTGCATGAAACTGAAGTACGAGTTCGGTCCTGAATTTCTTCAGCGGTTCATCATCGGGGTACAGGGAGAAGACAGCACTGGTAAATTTCATTTCCTCGGAGGGGGCTTTATAATCTCCCTTGAGTTTATAGGAATGGCCATCAAGATGTATCCCCAGGTTGTTAACCTGTCCAAAAAGGGCCTTGAACTTTTGACGTGCCTTGTCGAAATTTTCTGTGGTAAGCATAGTCGCTTCCCAACTGTATGGCGATTTCTTACCGGCGTGTTTTGTTACACTGCTTTCTTCGGCATCGCTAACGGTGCCTTTGCAGATATAAGTAGCAGTTCCGTTCGCCTCCGTGTTTGGCTCTCCGGTAATGATGTTGGCAAAATGATTGGGATAGTCTTCAATAACAATTCGTAGCTCCTTACCTGTGTTGTTGCCGATAGTTGGTAAACGTAGCTGGGCGAAAAGCCCGGAATGGATGCATGCTGACATAGTAATCAGCACAAGTGCTTTTACTGTTTTTTTCAATTGGTTTGGATTTAAGGGTTAAAATAACTTGCACAATATTATTATAAATAAACAGGATTACATACTTTTAAGAGAAACAAATCCGTTTACAATAGTAAACATCATAAAAACATCCGTTATGAAAAACAGAAAACTTACTTATCATCACCAGGCGGCAAAGATTTACCAGCATCAGTACAAGCCGTCTTACAACATTTTTCGCATACTGAAATCCTTTTTAGCTGTATTTGTACATGGCTCATCCGCGGCTACTACTGTATCGCATCACCGGCATAAATAAGTTCAGTCTTTACTAACCCTTATAATAGTAAAACGTCCCGCAGGAATGCAGGACGTTTTCTTATGTAACTACTCAATCTGCGCTGTATTAATTCACCCGCATATCCTGCATATTCCGCTGCATAAAGCGGGGCATTCCCGGCATATTTGGCATACCGCCCTGCTGTCCATTTTTGCCACCCATTTTATTCAGGTTAAACAGGAAGCTGACCATAAAATACCGGCGTAGCACCATGTTGCGGGTGTCCTGGATATAGTTATCACCAGTGGTGCGGGTAATGCTCTGGTTCTGGTTCAGGATATCGTTGATGGAGAATTTAATCTCACCATTTTTCTTCTTAAATATTTGTTTGCTCATACTGGCATTCAAAAGTGGAATACTCTGGTTATAACCTTCGGCACGGCCTGTATTTACATAATAGTCAAAATCGGTTACGAAAATGAAATTGTTTTTAAATGTATACGAGAAGTCGGCTGAATAGGTCTGCGTATAATAATTTTCGTTCAGGCTGGTATTCACTGAATATTTAATATCAGTATAAGCTACATTGGCCCGAACCGCAAAATCAAGTTTCTCTTTATTGTAGTTGAAGCCAACTCCCTGGTTGAGGGTAATGCTTTTGCCTGTATTCTTTTGTTTGTAAATCAGGCTCACATCATTGGAGTAGGAGGCACTGGTGGTAAAGTTCAGGCTTGAACCTTTCATCTTTGGGTTTTTGAATGGCAGACCTATGGTAAAAAAGGACGATACATTGTACTGTCCATCCAGGTTCACTGGTTTAGTAAGCTGTACACCACGGCTGATGGTATCAATGCTGTTTACGATACGGTTTGCAGTCGTGCTGAAATTCAGGCTGGCTGCAACAAAGCGGAACGTAACAATATTGAATGTATTATAGTTTGCATTGAAATTGTGTGTAAACTCTTGTCTCAGGTTTGGGTTACCGGTTTTTACGTTGATAGGGTCGCTTACATCCAGCACATTCTGCAACTGTGATACTGTAGGCTGGTTCGTACGGCCATTATAGCGGATACGCAGGTTCTTACTGCGGATAGGCGAATAGGTAAAGTTGGCTGTAGGGAAGTAGTTAACATAGTTGCCTTTTACCGTTGCAATTTTATTGGAGTCAGCCCTGTAACTATCGCTTTCTAAAGTAGATTGCTGTACAGCCAAACCTAACTGGTAATTGTACTTTTTCTGCTGTACACGGAAATTAGCGCCTGCACGGTGGGCGGTAAATAAGTTCTCAAAATTATTGGTCAACTGCAAGTTTGGACTATCGTATTTGTCAGTACCCGGATTATAATCATAAGTTATCCTGTCTGACGTGTTCAGGTTATGTGTGTAGGTGTAATTCAGTTCTAATAACTTATTCAGCCCCACAGGTTCGGTATAGGTACCACTGAAAGCATTATTGTTCGACGTTGTTTTCTGGTTTGTCTGCCTGTTTTGGTAAATTGAATTACTGGCTGTGCCATCGTCTTTAAAGAAGTCATTACTGGAAAGTGTAAAGGAATTGCTTTCACTGTTGCCAATGCTATTGTTCCAGCCGATAGTAACAGTACGGCCAACCTTCCCAAATTTGTGACGGAATAATATGTTGTTGCCAAAATTCAGACCGTCCCGCTCACTGTTTGTCTGGTTTTTACCGGTAATCAAACGGTATGCTTTGCCAGGTACTTCCACATTGGTAAAGCTGCTGTCCTCGTAATGGTTTTCAGAATGCTGTAGTGTAAGTGAAGGAATGTAAATAATAGAGTTGTTCGAATCAATCTGGTATTCAAAACGGAAGTTAAAACGGTGGTTCTGATTTTGGTTCATCGAGAAGGTACTGTTATCACGAATGGCTACAGAATCACCGTTTCCTAATTTGAATGTAGAACGGCGCAGGCTGTTCTGCTCTGTATTAGGTTCGGAATTGGAAAAGAAATAACTGCCACTTACTTTAATTTTATTGGCCCAAAGATCGGTATAGTTTAAGCCTGTTGATAAGGAGCGAATAATACCTGTGGCAGAGCTGCCGCCCAAGCCGGGGATAGACATACCGCCGCGTCCGCCGGATATTTGCATACCGCCCAGACCTCCACCGCCTCCGCCACCACCAAAACTTCCACCACCACCGCCCATGGAGCTAATGATATCGGAGAATGAGAAGCCTTGTTTATTAATGTTGTTGCCGTTGAATAAAAACGAAAGACGTTTATCGCCATTAAACTTATTGACGCTCATGTTGCCTTCATAGCGGAAACCATTTTCGCTGCTGCTGCCACCTGCAACCAACGCACGGCCAAATACGCCTTTGTTTTTGTCCTTCTTGAGTTTAATGTTAATGGTTTTGGTACGGGTACCATCATCTATCTTGGTAAACTTGGCCTGGTCGCTCATGTCATCAAATACTTGTACACTCTCCACCATATCAGCAGTGAGGTTTTTTGTGGCGAGCTTAGGGTCGTTGCCAAAGAACTCTTTACCGTCTACTAAAACCTTTTGCACCTGTTCGCCCTGGCTGTTTACATTGCCATCTTTATCTACGGTTACACCGGGTATCTTTTTCAATAAATCTTCCACCGTTGCATTAGGCCTTGTCTTAAATGCATCCGCCCGGAATTGTACAGTGTCTCCTTTTATAGTGATGGGCGCTTCGCTTGTAACAACAACACCGGTTAAGGTCTTGCCATTATTGGCTGCTACCTCACCCATGTCTATATCTTTTGTATTGGCGGTAATAGTTATATTCCTGCGAAGAGGTTCCATACTTACATGCGAAATCACCAAAACATAGCTTCCTTCTACCAGGCTCTTGATTTCAAATACGCCTTGTTTATTCGTCAGTGTGTAAGTAATAACAGAGGAATCTTTTGCATCCAAAAGGGAAACAGTAGCATCTGCTAACGGTTGTTTGGTTAAAGTGTCCATCAGCTTTCCCTTGATGGACCCATCTGCCTTTTGGGCATTAGACAGGGTGGTAAAAACTAAAAAGAGAACGGATAGTGTAAAAAAATGCTTCATAAAATGCTGATGTGTAAGGTTATACCGGCGTAATGATTTGTGTACGAAATTAGACGTAAGGCCAATAAACAACCTTCGAGCAGCTGTTAATTCCAGTCAAAAGAATGGATGAACTGGCAGAAAGTGGGGGCGAATGGCTGATAAACGATAATGTGCTGCTAATGAGTGGGGAACAACAAATCTTTATTCCGTTGCCATAGCGCCCGGTCGAGGCTTTGGTTACTAAGTCCGTTGAATCGCAACGTTCCAAATGAGAAAAGAATTTGGCCTCCCAGGAATCCATAAGCGAGGTTCCGGTTATTTCCCTGCGCTGCTACACCGACAGCAGCTAAGCCGGAGGCTAAGGATAGATAGCGAAAAATAGTACTGGTCTTTTTGTATTTCCTTGATTTTTCATAAGCAGCAAGGCCCAAGTCTGACATAGAGAATTCTTTAGCCAGTTCCTGGTAGCTGATCCTTTCAACACCTTTCAGGTAAACATTACCGTACCGGTATATGGTTTGGTTGTTGTATTTGATACGGAGGGAGTCGTTGCGGGTTGTTTGGGCGGTAACAAAGGAATAAGGCAAGAACAAAAAACCAAATAATAACCTGAACATAGCCTTCATTAAAGGTGACAAGAAGCATTTATTTACTTGTTGAATGTAATGTTCTTGCTGAACCCAAAAACAATTTTTAGACGTAGCCGGGATACGGTAAGGTAAACAGCCTGTTTACAGCGACTAACTAAACAAATACTCCACATCTTCCCTCGTCAATGTCTTCACAAACGACGCGTCATCTGAAATGATGTCTTTGGCTAGGGCCCGTTTCTTTTCCTGCAGTTGCAGTATTTTATCTTCAATGGTGTCCTTACAAATCATCCGGTAAGCGAAAATATTTTTTGTTTGCCCGATACGGTGCGTACGGTCAATCGCCTGTTGCTCCACAGCCGGGTTCCACCAGGGATCAACAATATATACGTAATCGGCTGCGGTGAGGTTAAGTCCCACACCACCGGCTTTGAGTGAAATGAGAAATACCCGTACTTCATCATTCTTCTGAAAACTCTGAATCGCTTTTTCCCTGTCTGGTGCAGTTGTGCTTCCGTCAAAGTATTCGTATTTCACTCCCAGTTCATCCAGTTTGGCACGGATGAGCGCAAGCATACCAAGAAATTGTGAAAAGATCAGGGCTTTATGATCGCCGATGTTTTCGGTAATCTCCCTCGCTAACTCATCCAGCTTGATTGAGTGGTTTTCAAATTTTTCCTGTTCATTCAGTATCGCCGGTGAATCGCAAATTTGCCGCAGCTTCATCAGCCCTTGCAAAATGGTAAGCTGTGATTTCTGAATACCCTGTGCTTCAATAGTACCGAGTATCTGGTTACGAAAATCATTGCGGTATGCGTCATAAATGTTTCGCTGCTCTTCTTCCATTTCGCAGAAAAGGATCATTTCCTGTTTTTCAGGCAAATCTTTCGCTACCTGTTCTTTCGTCCTTCTTAGAATGAAGGGATAAAGAATTTTACGCAGGTGATCTTTACGATCCTGCTCGCCAAACTTGTCAATAGGAATGGCAAATTCCTGCCGGAAGAACTCCATAGTGCCCAGCATGCCGGGATTCAGGAAGTTCATTTGGGCAAATATGTCGAAGGTGTTATTCTGCAACGGGGTACCACTCATACAAAGCCTGTTCTTTGCATTCAGCAAACTGGCTGCTTTCGTAACCTTACTCGACGGATTTTTGATAGCCTGGCTTTCATCCAGTATTACGTAATCAAAATTTACCGTCAACAATAATTTGATATCACTCCGCAAAGTGCCGTAGGTCGTGATGGTTACATCATGGTCGGTAATTTCTTCAGTAAGCCGGGTGCGCAACGGGCCATGATGTATTTTGTACGTTAGCGAAGGCGTGAATTTTTTTATCTCATTCTCCCAGTTATAAATAAGCGTAGTGGGGCAAACAACCAGTGCTTTTAGTTTTCCTTCACTTTTTTTGAAATGTTCCATAAAGGAAAGGGCCTGTACCGTTTTACCCAAACCCATATCATCGGCTAAAATGCCGCCCCACTTAATATCTTTCAAGTAATTCAGCCATTGATAACCCGCTACCTGGTAGGGGCGAAGGATATCCTTCAAATGTGGTGACGGATCAATTTTCTGAATATCATTAAAATTGCGGAGGTTTTCATATTTCTCCTCCAGTTCTACGATCAGCTCTTCTTCATTTCTTTCTTCATATAATTCATCTACCACACTAAGGTGATAACGGGATAGTTTCAACGAATCTGTTTTTCCTTCACCCACACGGAAGAGCAGGGAATATTTCTTTAACCATTCTTCAGGTAATATGCCCAGAGTACCGTCGTTTAGTTGCACAAATTGTTGCTTATTGGCTAAGGCCCGTTTTACTTCGGCCACAGTTACATGCTGGTCGCCAAATACAATATCCACTTTCGCATCAAACCAGTCGGTGTTGCTGCTGATAAATATCTTGGTTTGTGGCTTGGCTGTATTGAAACGGAAATTTTTCAAAGCTTCAAATCCGAATACTGGCGTCTTCATATCCTTCATCGCATCAACAAAGAGGAAGAACCAGTTATTTTTTAACACATCCGTTCCTTTTAATGCCAGGGTGCCTGAATCTTCATTATATGCAAAACCACTATGCAGGTTTTGTAATTTTTGAATAAACTCACCTTCTTTTTCGCGGTTGCGGCGCACAATCATTACTTTCTCTCCCTGCGGCACCACCACATCATCACGATCTTTAGTCCGGGTTTCATATCCTTTGTAGGCAAACGAAGGCTGGAAAACCAGGTATTCACCTTTTTCGAGTAAGAACAGCTTTACTTCCGGGTTGCCATCTTTTACTTCCTGCACAATGCTCTTGTCAAAATCAACTTTATGTTCTTTGGCCAGCGGCATGACAAAACTGCTCAATGTTTTCTCCCATTCATTGGCTGCGATAGTTTTTTTGCCGTCTGGCAGAAAGCCATCTACCAGTTGTATCACGTCTTTGTTGGGCCACAAGTGTGCCTGGTTGTTATATAAAAATAACAACGGGCTTTCTGTCTCATTATCACCTAAGTCAAATTCCAGTGGCGATGCTTTTACCCTGCATTGTATGGTATAATGGGAGTTTTTCTTTACAATGAAATGAGGCCTGGCTTCTTCACTTTGTAACTGCAGCGGCTCCAGGTTATTTGTTTTAAACGCCTTTCCTTTTGGTAAAACGAAGGTGAGCGGTGGAAGGCCGGTACTGTGAAATATTTTCTTCAGTTTGGGCAGCATGTATTCAGCTACAAGGTCTTTTGTTTCAGCAGGCAGGTCATCATCTTCATGATGAATGATATTTTCCCAGATACCCGAGAACGGCGAGTTACGGCTGACATATTTATTTATTTCACCTTCCTGCAGTTTTCGCAACACTGTCAGTAAATCCTTATCCTCTTCCGGAAGGTTGTCTGTCTCTATATAGCGGGTAATGTCCAGCTTCTCCACCTTACCAGCAAATGCGCTGCTGTCTTCTACAGTTTCACCAGCCACTACATCTATCGTAAACTGCGGATAATTCTTTTTATTGAAATTAAAAACCACGCCCAGGCGCTGACCGGGTTTAGCCGGCTTTTCTTCTACAGGTGCTGCTATTGTTTCTGTTTCAACTTCTTTTTCTTTCATGGGCAGCAATACGGGACGGGCAGGTGCTGCAACCGGGGCCACCCGTTTGATAGAGGGATCAAGTACACGCAGAAAAGGCTTACCGTCTTTATACGCAAATTCAAACTTTCCCTTTAAATCATCACTGAGCGAATAGCCGTAGGCCTCCAGCAGTTTATTTTTTTCCTTATCCCAGTTACGGATACTGTCGAAATAGTTAGCGCCATGCGTATTCAGCAGTTGCAGGAATACAATTATTTTAGGCAGGCAAAGCGGATGCTCTTCGTCGTCGTAATCACAGCTGGTGTCAAAATTCCGTTCTTCATTTTTCCGGATGATGACTTTATACTCCTGGCCGTTCAGTTTTACCGATGCTTTTACCATTTCATTTTCAGCAAACTCAATGGCGGCTTTATTGGTACGTAAAAACGTTTCAGCATCAGTCATCGTTTCGGGCGAGGAGAGCAGCCGTAATGTCTTCAAATCGATCGCTTTCATTTTTGCAACCGTATGCCGCTGATCGTATTTTATATCTTCTGATTGCAGGTGGCCACGGTCAATCATTTCCTGCAGCTGGAAAAGTGCAGCTGCTTCATGGCGGCAAATATCACCCAGGTTGTAGGGGCAGGCGCAACGAAGTGAAGTAGCGTTGGGCTCCTTGAATTTTTGAATATATACTTTGTAAAAAGTGGAGTAGCTGTCATCTTTTACACGGAAAACAGCAGAGCCGAAGAGATCGTCATATTCTACTAATTCCACAAAACCTATAGCATGTATCTTTTTCCCTCTGCGGATTACTTCATCCGTTCCATGTGTATACACGTATTTGATAAGGTGCGGTAAAGCCATTCGTAATACAGTTTGCCGTTGGCAGCATGCAGCCTGATAACGTTCCCGAACTACATATTGCCCGCTGCCAACTGACTAAGGGGCAATCGGCAAAAGTAAAAGAATGTGCAGCGTATTTCCTTGTAAAAAAGGTGAAATAATAAATAAATTTTGAAGCGGAGAAGAATGAAAAGAATGAAGTATCTTAGAAGATTTTTCTCCCCGGGAACAATTACACCACAATCAATTTTCCATCCTTATAAACCGGTAACACATTTGCCAGATCTGGTGTAAGACAAAATTTAATATCGTCAATTAATCCAAACCGCTCAACCAGGCGATGATAGTGTGTGAGCTTTGGTGCAAAATCAAGCAGTTTTGTTTTGTACTTGCCGTACATGGTTTCGGCCATCAGCGAACTGTCGCAGTGTATAGTGAATTCTTTTTTGACATTGCTGATAACAGCACCGGCAAATAAAGTGTCTTCCAGGTTGAACCGATCTTTCCAGCCGGCACATCCCAGTACCACATTCTTTTTTTCTTTTATTAAAAAATCACATACGGCTGAAAGATTAGGAAAAGAACCCGAAATGATCGTATCGGCATTTTTATCCAGGGCCATTTGTAAAAGCCGGGTGCCGTTGGTGGTGGTAAGGACAAGCGTTTTATTTTCAATAAAATTACGGTTGTACTCCAATGGGGAATTACCATGTTGTAAACCCTCGGCAATCATACCATCCCGTTCGCCTGCAGCAATACCGTCTATGTTCTTGCTGATGTCAATAGCTTTTGGCACTGAATCAACGGGTATTACACAACGGGCGCCATTGTACAGGGCAGAAGCTATGGTGGAAGTAGCCCGGAATACATCAATGATAACGACAATGCTGTTGCTTAAATCATACAAATGCAGCAGGGCCGGGGATAAGGAAGTGTGAAGGGTTGGTTTAGTTGCCATGGTTGTGGCAAAAATAACGAAGAGCCGCTAATAAAGTATATTTAAGCTGCAATCATTACCAAGACAAAACTGTGAAAAGAAGAAGAAAGAAAATAATAAAGCCGGCAAAACCACTGAAGAGTGGTTCTGTATTCCATAGGCTTAGTTTTCATAAACTCGACTGGCTTGAAAAGATTGCCATCGTGCTATGTATATGGTTTCTCATCTATCCGCAACCTTACCGCATCCTCCTGGGATTGCTTTTGCTCTTGCCTGTTTTGGGTTTAGTGTTGAACGGACTGCACAAACCCAGCATTACGTCATTAGTGGAAATCAGTAAAGATGAAAATAATAAAGATACCTATGATGTGGCTGATTTTATAGATTTGCCAGCATTGGTTATCCTTGTCAGGGTGGTCACAGATTTTGAGTTCGACAATATCCGAAGCATGCTCTGGCCTGGTGTTATTGCTTGTGCACTTATAGTTATATTCTTATTTGCAACACATAAACAGGTACACGAGTCTACAAAAAACAAAGTTTGGATTTATGCATCCGTAATTACGAGCTTGGGTATTTATAGTTTTGCAGGCGTATACGCAGCAAATTGTGGATTTGATAATTCAAATCCTGAAATTTACCGGTCGGCAATACTTGAAAAAAATATACACAGGAGCCGGAAATCAACACGATATAAAGTGAGAATTGCTCCCTGGGGTCATCATCTCGATAAAGAAACAATAGCCGTTTCAATAGAGCAGTACAAGGAATTGGAGATAGGTGATAGCGTGAATATTGATTTAAAGAAAGGGTTGTTTAATATTCCCTGGTATTATATCGAACGAAAAAAAGAAAAGAACTGGTAGGTTTACTTTTCCAGCATCTTTTTCCACTTTTCACTTTCTGCATATTCCTTAATCGTTTTATTCCGCTGCTCCAGCAAGCGTTTCATATACTTAGTAAGGTACAGGCTGTTGAACCAGCGCCCCAGGAAGCCATAGGGTGATTCAAATGAGAATAAGTCGATCAAAATAGTGCCATTATCACAAGGTTTAAAATGATGTTCATGCCGCATCATCTTGAAATCACCTTCCAACTGCTCATCCGTAAACAGAAAGTGCTTTTCCATTTGGGTAATCTTTACCCGCATCAGCCTTGTTTTAAATAAATGCTTTGCTTTCCAGGTAACTGTTTCATCTTTCTCTATCAGGCCGGATCGAATACCAGACACAGCTTCTTCCTTGTGTGCAGACATAGACTGCATGTGCAGGCCAATATGCCGGCTAAGGTCAAATACACGTTGTTGGGGTGCTGCGATAAATGTAGTCAGGTGTATTGTAGGCATAGTTTGGAAATCGGAAGTCGGAGGTCAGAAGTGAACTAATGCATCAGGAATCCTCTGTCTTCTTTCATCAGGCTTCGGTCGTCCGTCAGCTAAAAGGGATTTTGGCAACTTTTGCTGCCAGCAGTTTATCTCTTACTTTAATATAAATCTGTGAATCAATAGCTGCCAGTGGTGTTTGTACATAACCCATACCTATGGCTTTGCCGAGGCTGGGTGATTGTGTGCCGGATGTAACCACACCCACTGCATTGCCTGCAGCATCGCAAATTTCATACCCGTGACGGGGGATGCCCTTATCAATCATCTCAAAACCCACTAATTTTTTTTGCACACCCTCCGCTTTTTGCTTCGCAAAGGTTTCTTTGCTGGTAAAGTCCTTGGTAAACTTCGTAATCCAGCCAAGCCCTGCTTCAATCGGCGAAGTGGTATCATCAATATCATTGCCATACAGACAAAAACCCATTTCCAGACGTAAGGTATCACGGGCGCCAAGGCCAATTGGTTTTAACCCCTGCGGCCCACCCGCTTCAAATATCGCATTCCATACTTTATCAGCAGCACCATCGCTGTCTTCAAAATAAATTTCCACGCCACCAGCACCGGTATAACCGGTTGCGCTGATTAGTACATTGTCCACCCCGGCAAATGGACCTTTTGTAAATGTGTAATATTTCAGGTTGATGATATCCATTTCAGTGAGAGGCTGTAAAATTTTTGTAGCATTAGGGCCCTGTATCGCCAGCAGGCAGGTTTTATCAGAGATATTATGTATCTCCACACCATTCGTATTGTGCTTTTGTATCCAGTTCCAGTCTTTATCAATGTTGCTGGCGTTTACTACCAGCATATACACTTTGTTTTCTTCTATGCAATACACGAGCAGGTCATCAACGATACCGCCATTTTCATTTGGCAGGCAACTGTACTGTGCCTGACCGGCTTTGAGTTTAGCAGCGTCATTACTCGTTACACGTTGTATAAGGTCCAGGGCATGCTCACCTTTGAGTATAAACTCGCCCATATGGCTTACATCAAACACACCTGCATTTCTGCGTACGGCAGCATGTTCGTCATTGATACCCGTATAGGAAATGGGCATATTGTATCCGGCAAATTCGGCCATTTTGGCGCCAAGGGCTATATGTTTTTCGGTAAAAGCTGTACTCTTCATATGGAAATAAATGTTTGCAAATGTAGCCGAATTTAAGCGAGGCCGGCTAATGCGGCACACATATTAAAAAATTTTTCCAAGCCATTGCTGAATCCTTACATTTATGTCAAAGATTGACTTATGAAACGCATTGCTTTACTGCTATTTTTTGTGCTGAGTATTTCTTTAGTAAAAGCACAAGTGAAAGTTACAGGTTGTGGTTTTAAAGTTCCTCCACGGTCCTTGCTGAAAACAAATTTCCAGTCGGTATATGAGGCTAAACAAATTTTACAGCGTATGCTGGATACCATTCAGTGGAAAGAGAACTTTAGTATGCGGGAGCAAAATGGTATTCGCAATGCTTATGCGACCATCATCAATAGAGTGCGGTGGATTATCTATGACAATAACTTCCTGGAAGATATCGATGCCTATGCAGCCACAAAATGGGCTTCTATCAGCATACTGGCCCACGAGATGGGGCATCACTATTACAACCATACCATCAGCGGTACAGGCAGCACACCACCCAAAGAATTAGAAGCCGATGCCCTTTCAGGCTATGTGATGCAAAAGCTGGGTGCCACTTTAAATGAATCGGTTGCAGCCATCAGTGCTATCGCGTCCGATCGTGCCAGTGCCACACATCCGGCTAAAAAGGATCGTATAGCCGCAATTACAAGAGGCTGGAGCCAGGCAAAGAATGAGGCAACAAATAATGGCAACACGGGTGGCGGTAACACCGGGGGCAATAATGGCAATACCGGCACAGGAGGTAACACAGGAACGGGTGGAAACACAGGCACAGGCGGAAATACAGGAGGCAATAATGGCAATACCAACCTGCCGCCGCCAGATGATCCAAGCTGGATAAGCCTTACGATACAAAGTAATAAAGATGAACAAGTGTTGCTGAGTGATGATGGAAAGACCTACCAGCAGGCGCCGATAAAAAAAGGAGAAGCCTTCGTTTTCCGCTTTGAAGTGTATGAATATGGCTGGCTGAAGCTTCCTTACTATAATGGCTACCGGGTATATAAGCTCTCCCACGGAAAGGATTACAGCATACTCTGGAACCGCCGAACCCGTAACTGGACGGTGGTGGAAGTACCGAACTGAGTTTATTATTTATAGTGAAACGAAAAGGCTCCAATGAGGAGCCTTTTTCGATGGAGACAGAACCGTCTCCCTTCAACCAAAACAGTTCAGAACCACTCAACAAGCGAAGCTATGGGCGAGGGACTGCAGGCTACCGACGTTTTATTGTCAGGTTCGGGCAGTAGTTTCATACTCGTTGATTTTGCCTGGTTCTTCAATTTTTGCAGCTCTTTTATTTTTCTTTCCTTTTCTTCCTGTTCAAGTTTAATTTTTTGAATTTCCTGATCTATAGAATCCTTGTTTAGTTTTGGTAAAGTTTGCTGATTCGTATCAGGGTTCGAAACATTGTTGTTTGTAGGGCCAGGTTCTGAACCGTCTTTTAATTCCCCATCAATTCCCATTGTATAGTCGACATTGGAATCATAGCGGAAGCGATGTTCCTCATCGTTGACTGTCACACCTACCACACGGTCTCTTTTGCTGCTGCGTTTTACTTTGAGGTGCACCGAATTCAGTTTATTACGAACCGACTCATCGAAACGTATCTTTTTACCAACCGGTACAAAAATTTCAACCTCAACATGCTGGCCGCGGAATTTGCTTTCCTTATCTATTGCAAAACCACTGGGGATGTCCAGTACTGAATCCCTCGAAACTACGTTGAACTCAATTTTCATAGCCCTGCGTACCGCATCTTCCGTTGATTTACCAAAACTTCTTTTGTTGACGTTTACATGATACAGGCTGTCGGTACTTGGCTTTACATTGAAGTTTACCCACGATATACTCAGCGTGTCATCGGATAAATTCCATCCTTCGCCGTCATCATCCATCCATCCGAAGCGGCCATCATATTCAAGCTCGGGCTGGGACACGGCCACAATCATTTTATTATTTGCCGGTTGAACCACATTCACCACAACAGGCTCGGCATTTTTTTGCTGACGGAAATCTTTAGCGATGCTGCTGACAAATAAAATCATGACTACCCAGCCTATCGCCCACAGGCCTCCAAAAGTCCAGCCGAGGTAATTATTTCTTGACTTTACCCGCAACATCCGGCGTACAATCCAGGTAATGAAACCTACCAACGGTACTACAAGAAATAAAAACAGGGTGAGCCAGGCCATTATTTGCTGATACTTGCTGGTCCATAAAAAATTATTGATTGGCCACCATGCCACGCCGCCAAATATGATAGCAATGATGGAAACAAATAATGCAAATGCAATGGTGCCGGCTATGAACAGAAAGAATGCTTTGACAATAACACCGAATGCATGACCGATACCTGAACCCCTCCTGCGGAAAGTTTCATTAACCTCTGATGTAAAAGCTTTGCCGGTGGTGCTGCTGAATTCTCTGGCCCGGTTACCAAAATTTTGTGCAGACTCACGTACTTCGCTGCTCCATGTTTTCATACGGTCTTTAACGTTGCTCATTCCTTCCTGTACATTCTGTCGAATGCGGTTAACGTCAACCTTTTCCCCGCGCATCTCCATTTTTTCATAGTCAGAATTAGCTTCAGGCAGTACAATCCAAAGGATGATATAGGCAAGGATAAATGTCCCACTCAGGGAACCAAACCCAATATTGATAGCCAGGTCGAACTCGCGGTGGAAGCTGATTCCATTCAATATACCAATCAGTGCACTCAAAATAAGCGGTGCGGCAAAAATGAGGCGGATAGTCCGTGGGCTTCTGCCAAAATAAGCGCCCAGGCCACCGGCAACACCACCAATAATCCGATCGTCGGGGTTACGGTACAGGCGCTTGCCGATAAATCCATCCAGGTCTTTTGGAGGTAATACAATCCACAAAATGATATAGGCCAGGAAGCCTAATCCAAAACCACCAAAAGTGATAATGGCAAAAAGAATACGCACTATTGCCGGGTCAACATTCATATAGGCAGCAATACCACTGCACACACCACCAATAAATTTATCATTGGTATCCCGGTATAGCCTCCCCTTTTCCCGCTTGGGGTAGGTATACTTTTCATCACTTGTTTTTTGTGAAGAAGAGGCATTTTCACCGTCATTATTTTCCTTGTCAGCCGCTTCAAAATCTTCCACACGGCCCATGCTGCTAATTACTTCTTCAATGTCTGCATCCATAATGGCATCTGCGCCTTTACGTATTTTATCATGCAGCAATTCTGCAATACGGCTTTCAATGTCATTAATGATTTCGTCGCGGCCTTCCTCATTAATGAAATAACGGCGAAGGCTTTCAATATAGTCCTGCAGCTTTTCATATGCTGAATCTTCCATGGGAAGTACCCGGCCACTGAGGTTGATGTTAATAATCTTTTTCATTTTTCTGAATCTTTTTGGTTGAAGTGTTGTCCACTTTTGTTATGCTCCGGCAGACAAATTGGTTAGTGGTTCATCTGGTTTTTTATTGGCGAGGGCATTTACACCGTTCGCCAGCTCATTCCAGGTTTGTTCGAGTTCTTTAAAAAACGTCTCGCCTTTTTCTGTCAGCGAAAAATATTTTCGCGGCGGTCCTGAATTACTTTCCACCCAACGGTAGGTAAGCATTTCGGCATTTTTCAGCCTCGTTAGCAAAGGGTACAAAGTGCCTTCCAGGATTTGCAAGTTGGCTGCCCGCATTTCCTCCACAATATCACTGGGGTAGGCCTCACCCCGGCGAATGATGGAGAGGATGCAAAACTCCAGTATCCCCTTGCGCATCTGGCTTTGTGTATTTTCAATATTCATGGTTTGTAAAAAATATATGGTTATTAATGATCATAGCTGACAATCCGTGTAATCTTCCAGACGCCATCTTTTAGCTGCCAGATATGCATAAACTTGAATGTTCCGCACTCGTTTTTATCATTTTCTGTATGGCAAAACCGGTGTTCACCAATTTGTATAGCGCCATAGTTTGCGATTGGATATACTTCGGCTTTCTCTTTAATTAGGGCACGATATAAATCATTGCCCGGTTTCGACACAGATCGCATAAAGTTGACCGTGTGTGTATAATCGGTAAGGCCACCTTTATCATGATAAAATTCAAGATCGGTTGCAAACATGGATGTAAACAAGCTGGTGTCTCTTGTATTAAAAGCCGTAAACAAAATGCTGTCCTGCAGCATGATTTCAGCAAACAGGCTTTTATCAGCCGGTCTCTGCGCCTTCGTTCCAGGCGAACAAAATGAATAGGCCAGGGCAAGGGCGACGATTTTAATAGTGTATTTGAAAGACATGTTGCTCATTTGACAAGTCAAAGATAAGGCGATGTTTGGTACTATGCAAAACAAAGTACTGTAAATATTTTTCTATTCAGTCCTGTTCAATATATCATTTATTGATTATTAGATATTTATATGCCATTTTGTCAAAATTTAATTTACACCCCGTTTCCAGCAACGGTAAATTTTCGGGATAAAATGCCAGAAAAGACGATTTTTAGGCCGAAATGAAGACCCACCATTTTTGGCTATATACCATCCTTTTGTTGTTTTGTTCCTGTGCTGATAAATACCGGCCCTTTACCAAAAACTACACAGTTAAAAGTCAGGATGGAAGGCCCCATTATAATGAGCTTGCCTATTGGGCGGCCCATCCCTGGAAATGGGATCCTTCGGACAGCATTCCTGCTCCATTAAATAATGAGCCCAGGGATTCTGTAGTGGATGTCTTTTTTATTCATCCGACCACACATACAAAGGCATCCGAAAAACATATTCGTAATGCGGCAGTAGACGATCCGTACCTGAATGCTAAAACAGATTATTCGTCTATTCTCTTCCAGGCATCTGTATTTAACCAGCATGCCCGCATTTTTTCACCACGCTACCGGCAGGCGCATATCAGTAATTTTTTTACAAAGGATGCTGGCGCAGCTGCCATATTTGATACGGCTTATGCTGATTTGAAGAAGGCATTTGATTACTATTTGCAAAACTGGAATGGCAGTCGCCCCATTATTATAGCAGGACATAGCCAGGGGGCATTGATGGCAGAACGCCTGCTAAAAGATTATTTTGAAAACAAACCACTGATGCGGAAATTGGTCGCCGCATATATTATTGGGTGGCCTGTGCCTAAAAATTATTTTACAGATATACGCATGTGCACAGATTCCACGCAAACCAGTTGTGTATGCAGCTGGCGCACATTCCGGAATAATTACCTGCCTTACTATTTAAAAGATGAAGGGGGTAATGCCTATGTAACAAACCCGGTGAACTGGAGTATGGGTGAAGGCTGGGCGGACAAAAAAATGAATAAAGGGAGTGTGCTGACAAAATTCAATAAAGTATATAAGCATACGACAGGTGCCCGTGTTGGTAACGGTGTTTTATATGTACGCAAGCCAAAATTTCCCTTGAGTTTCCTGTACTTCACAAAGAACTACCACATTGCCGACATTAACCTATTTTACATCAATATCCGCCAGGATGTGGAAAGGCGTATAGGTTTGTATTGGAAATAACCTGTCTTAACTCATTACATGGAGCGTATTAATCAAGCAGGGCTGCACATAAAAAAAATACTGGCAACAAAAGCTGCCACCATCATCTGCCTGCTTACTGCTTTTTTATCCAAAGTTGTTTTCTTGCGCAGCTTCTTAGATGTGGGTACAGATAAAGCTGCTTTGCTTGTAAGCACTAAGAATTTTTTACACGGCCATGGTATAAGTATAGCCCGCAGTTTTGATACTGATCTTGCCAGTGTAACGTATGTACCGTTCACCGGATGGCCGCCGGGCTACAGCATTTTGCTCAGTCCGTTTATGCTATTATTTCCCGAAAACTTTATGCTGGCTGCTTTTTGCCTTGATGTACTGGCGGCAGCTATTCTTTTTATTTACCTGAATAAGCTGTTAACCAAACTTGGATTTGAGCGATGGCTGGCCAATTTGTTTTTATTATTCCAGGGTTTCTTTATCAGTGATTATCTAACTACATCTCACCCCACAGATTTTGTGGCGTTGTCGTTTATGGTGGCAGGCTGGTATTATTGTGTGTTACTCTGGGAAAAGAAAACAATATATGCTACGGTTGCTGCTGCACTATTCTTACTAATCGGGGCTGCTGTACGTTACCAGTATATACCGGTAAGCGCAGCCGGACTGGGCTGGTTATTGATCTGTGGTATTAAAACAAAATCAAAAGTAGCTATCAGGCAAAGTATCACCTCGCTCTTGTTATTTGGCCTTGTGATTACCTGCATACTATTATACCAGAAAATGGCTTCTGGTGATTATCTGTACCAGATGCCTTATGTGGAAAAGGGATGGTACCCGGAAAATATTTTATGGCTGCATCCTTTCGCTTTGCATTCCATCGTGGAACTTGATTTCCTTGGGGTTCAACTTGCGTCATTGTCAGGAAAATCATATACCTGGTGGATGGTGGTGTTCCGTGTCATCGGCGCCTTCCTGCTTCTCTTTATAATAGTGTATGGTTTAGTGTGGCTCTGGCGAAAATGGAGAACAACCCTTTCTCCTGCTGAAATGGCCTGGGCCATTGGAGGTATATTATCACTGGTTAATCTATTGATAATTGTTTATTTATCGCTCACCAACAGCCCGCAAGTGCACTTTGGTGGATGGACATTTGTTATGGATGGGCGGTATTTTGCTTTGTGCATCATTTTCCTGCAATTAGCAGGCTGGAAATTTGCTGTAACAGCATTAAAAGAGAAAGGAATTAAAAAAGGATTAGCCAATTTACTAATAGCAGTCTATACATTTACGGCCCTGCATGGCGCATACCTCTGTGCTAAAAAAGTAATGCAGCCGTTCCGTCCGTTCAGTAGCATACTGCCAGCACAACCTGAAATGAAAGCCATGGTGGATTTTATAGCGGAGCAAAAGCGGACAAATCCTGATGCAATCGTTGCTGCAGGTGGCACAGATAACCAGTTCGGTTATTTTGCGGGGTGGTATGGGGCTAATGGTTTCTTTAACCCGGCCACTTTACAAAAAGAAATGCCAAGGGCAAGTAAGCCGGTTGTTGTTTTCTTTGCGGTAGCCAGGCGGGCAGAGAAAGAATTTGCAAGCTTTGCCGCCCGGCCTGAAGTAAAATTATACAACGAAGATGACGGACATCTTTATTACACCTTTATACTTCATCCCGAAAAATGATCCCATCTTCCGATATAGCAATTGTGGTACCGGCCTATAATGAAGGAGAAGTACTGGTGCAGGTTGTAAGCAACCTGCAGGCAGTAAGGAACTATGATCTAATTATAGTGGATGATGGATCGAATAATCCGGTGACTTTGAATGCTGCCGCAGTTCATCTTTTGCGTCACCGTGTTAATCTTGGCCAGGGGGCGGCGCTGCAAACTGGTATAGCCTATGCTGTAAAAAAAGGCTATATGTATATTGTTACGTTTGATGCTGACGGCCAGCATGATGTTTTGGATATTCCGGCTATGTTGCTGCCCCTGCGGTCGGGGGAGGCTGATATTACATTGGCATCCCGTTTTTTAAAGCCAGGTTCACATAATGCAACATTCTTCCGTAAGCTGGTGCTGAAGACAGGGCGGTGGGTGAATTATTTTTTCACCGGCATTTATCTTACCGATGCGCACAATGGTTTGCGGGCAATGACAAAGGGCGCAGCTGCACAAATAGAGTTGAAAGAAAACCGGATGGCGCACGCCACGGAAATACTCTTTTCGATAAAAAAAAATAAGTTGCGGTGGAAAGAGGTGCCGGCCTCTGTATTATATACATCCTATTCCAAGTCGAAGGGCCAGTCTGTTTTCAATAGCATCCGTATATTTTTTGATTTAGTTTTACATAAATTATTTGAATGAACGGAATCAAAATACTGCTCATCACCGGAGTGGCTTTTATAGGCCTGTACTTTTTTATCCGGCTGCGTAAGAGCCTGTTTGATTTACTGTTGCTGCTCGTATTAATTGCGACAGCGGTTTTGTTTATCCTATCCCCGGATTTGACAAACCAACTAGCTGCCAAACTCGGAGTAGGCCGCGGGGCTGACCTGGTTTTTTATACCAGCATCCTGATATTTTGGTTCGTTATTATGAAATTATATGCACGTATCAGGCGGCTGGAACAAAAGCTGACCAATATTGTGCGTGATAAAGCTATTACGGAAGCAGAAGAAAATATAAAGTAAGTTGTATGCAAACGAACTGCCCTTTGTGTGGTAATACAACGGTAAAGCTTTTATTTTACAAAGAAGAAATACCTTATTATACCTGCAGCCGCTGCCGGTTTGAATTCTCTGTTACGGATACGAATGCGAACCTGGAGAATGCCATCAGCGATTTTGAAACACCCTATCTCCAGTATTTTGACAATAAAGCAGCAGACGGTAAAAATCATGCTGCAATGCTGAAATGGATACTAAAGAAATACGGACAGGCGCCGGCCAATATTCTAGATATTGGTTGTGGCAGTGGAAAATGGGTTCAGTACCTGGCTGAACAAGGATATGATGCATGTGGCATTGAACCTTCGGGTGCACTATACGATAAATTTTTAGCAGGTAATCCTGCCTTTGTAATGGGTACGGTTGACAGCTATATTGCTGATAATCCCGGTAAAAAATTTGCTATTATTACTGCTTTTGACGTGCTGGAGCACATCAAGGAGCCGCTTTCTTTTTTGCAACATGCTGCCAGCCTGCTGCATCCTTCATCATTATTCTTTCTTTCCATGCCTGATAATGGAAGTTTTTACAGAAGGCTGGCAGGTAAGCGCTGGCATTACTTCAACCGCTATCATTATTCCTATTTTAATAAGAAAACACTTACGGCCGCTGCCGGCAAAGCAGGACTGAAGCCGGTTGAATTCTCCCATCGCCGGAGGTATTTTCAAACGAGCTATATTGTAAACTATGCTAAGTCATTTGTGTTTGGGAAAAAAATAAAGCAACAGCTCGTGAGCAAAGGCATTATAATGCCTGTAAATTTGTTCGATAACCTGTATTGTGTACTAAGAAAGGCCTGAGCAAAACATCATTCAACAATCTTGTAATTAGAAAAATGGCAGAAAGCCAATCAAGCCTTGAACGTATATACCCCGCTGAGAACCCGGCAACAGCTATAGCAGGAGATGATCCCCTCGCTTTACATCTCGAACGCTATCATTTTGCCGGTAAGCACTGCCAGCAGGGCGCAACAGCCGATGTGGCTTGCGGGGCAGGCTATGGAAGTTATTTGCTGGCGCAAGAGTATATAAAGGAGGCCAGTATTATTGCGATTGATAATAATGCACAGGCGATTGCTTATGCAAAGAAACACTATACCCACCCCCGGATTCAATTTATACAGCATGATGCTTTTGCATATAGCATTAAAGGCCCTTTAAAGAACATTATCAGCCTGGAGACAATTGAACACCTGGATGAACCCCAGCAATTCGTGCAGTGGTGGGCTGGTCAGCTCGAAGCGGGCGGATTGTTTATCGCATCAGCACCCGTTACGCCCTCCATGGATGCAAATCCGTACCATTTACAGGACTTTACCGCCAGCACATTCAGAAAGCTCTTTGAAACATCCGGACTTGCTGAGGTAGATTCATTCGAACAAATTCAACGCTATAAACCGCTCCAGCTTTTCAATAAGAAGACGGACAGGGACCATGACTTGCGCAAAAACCTGCTTACATACTATTTTAAAAATCCTGCAAAGGCTTGGCTGCGCATCCGTTCTGTTTTTAAAGATGGTTTTGTTAACAAATACCTGGTGGTTGTTTTTAAAAAGAAATAACCTTACTTGCTCATCAACCAGTTTCCCTCCTCTTCATTCAGCTTTACCAGTGCATATTTTTCTACATGGGTAATAGTGCATTCGTCTAACACATCAACCATTGACTTATAACTTGCTTCAGGAGTTGGTTTAATCATCATCACCAGTCCTTTTCTTCCTTCCGGATATTTTATTTTGTCGTCCAGCTGCTGCTGTTTTTGAATGATAGCTTGGCGTAACCCCTCAATACTGGTTTCAAAGATCTGATTGTTCTTTTTCGCCTCATCAAAATGCCCTTCATAATAATAGTTCGTATTACCATTAAGCAAAACTGTAAATGCATAGGATTTGCCCACCTGGTTTTGCGGTCCCCTGGTGTCTTTTGGTACAGCAATACTCATGGTGGTGGGCTCTTGCAATTGCGATACAATGACAAAAAAGGAAATGAGCAGGAAGCCTAAATCAACCATAGGCGTCATGTCGATGCGGGGAGCAGATTTTAGTATTTTTCGTACACCAGCCCGCTGTTTGCCAGTGGGTTGGGTGATATCTGTTTGTGCCATTTGTACTTTTTTATAAAGACACGGCAGCCAACAAATTCCATAAAAATCAGCTTGTGGTATGATGCTTGTCACCGTTATTAACTGCAGAAGGAATACATTTATACTACAAATTTTTTTATGAAAACAATACTTATCCCAACGGATTTTTCGCCTGCAGCGGTCAACGCCATGAACTATGGAATAGATATGGCAAAGGCTCTTAAAGCCAGTATACTGCTCTTTCATGTGTACCAGGTTCCCGTAAGTATTTCAGACACACCATTAGTACTGGTATCAGTAGAGGAGTTAGCGCAAGGGGCGCAACACAAGATGGACGTATTAAAAAAAGAAGTGGAGCATATCACATCGGGCGAAGTAAAAGTATATACGGAAACAAAACTGGGTAATATCGTGGACGAACTGGAAGCTATCTGTGAAAAAATTAACCCATTTGCTGTTGTAATGGGATCGAAGGGAACCACAGGTCTGGAAAAAATACTATTCGGCAGCACCACACTCACCACTATCAAGCATCTTAAATGGCCTGTTATCTGTGTGCCAACTGGTAAAGAATATGGTCATGGTATAAAAAAAGTAGGATTTGCCTGTGACTTTAAAAACGTGGTCGAAACCACACCCGCAACCTTTATCCGCGACTTTGTGGCAGCCTTTGGCGCTTCGCTGCATATACTGAATGTCGATCACGACAATAAACATTTCAAACCCGAAACACCTGAGCAGTCTGTATTGTTACATACCATGCTGGAAGATGCTAAACCAAGCTATCATTTTATTGAGCATAAGGATATAGAAGATGGGATCAACGAATTTGCGGAAACAAATAACCTGGATTTGATCATTGCGATCCCCAAAAAGCACAAATTATTAGAAGGCTTGTTCAGGCAAGGTTCTACAAAACAATTAGTATTTCAATCGCATGTGCCGGTAATGTGCATACATGAGCAATAAAAAAGAGAGCAGAAGCTCTCTTCAGTATAACAATAAATAGTTTCTTTAAAACTCAGCACTGCCCGGTGTTCTGGGGAAGGCAATTACATCCCTGATATTGGTCATACCGGTTACAAACTGCACCATTCTTTCGAAGCCTAAACCGAAGCCGGCATGTGGTACTGTGCCAAAGCGGCGTGTATCTAAATACCACCAGAGTTCTTCTACAGGAATACCAATCTCTGTCATGCGGTTTTCCAGTTTGTCTAATCGTTCTTCCCGCTGGCTGCCGCCTACTATTTCTCCAATACCAGGGGCAAGAATATCCATAGCAGCTACAGTTTGTTGTCCCGGTTCGCAGCCTTCATTCTGGCGCATATAAAATGCTTTAATAGCTGCAGGATAGTTATAAAGTATAACAGGTTTCTTAAAATGTTTTTCTACCAGGTAGCGCTCATGCTCACTCTGCAGGTCCATGCCCCAGCCGGTTATTTCGTACTGGAATTTCTTTTTCTTATTATGGTTACTCTCTTTCAGGATAGTAATGGCATCTGTATAAGTCAACCGTTCGAAAGAATTGCTCAAAACAAACTCCAGTTTTTCCAGCAAGCCCATTTCGCTGCGCTTATCCTGTGGTAATTGTTTTTCCTCATCAGCGAGGCGTTGTGCAAGGAATTCCAAATCTTCCCGGTTATTATCCAATGCATACTTAATAATATATTGGATAAACTCTTCGGCCAGGTTCATATTGTCTTCAAGGTCATAGAAGGCCATTTCAGGCTCTATCATCCAGAACTCGGCAAGGTGCCTGGCAGTATTACTATTCTCCGCACGGAACGTAGGGCCGAATGTATAAATGTCGCCGAAGGCTGTGGCGCCGAGTTCGCCTTCTAGTTGTCCGCTTACAGTAAGATTGGTGCTGCGGCCAAAAAAATCTTCTTTGAAGTTAATAGAGCCGTCTTCATTCTTCGGTGCTGTGCCATCGATTGGCAGTGTGGTAACGCGGAACATTTCACCTGCACCTTCAGCATCACTTGCCGTGATGATGGGTGTATGCATGTACACAAAGCCTTTTTCATTGAAGAACTTATGGACAGCAAAAGCCAGGGCATGCCTTACACGGAAAACAGAACCAAAAGTGCTCGTACGAAAACGCAGGTGAGCTTTTTCCCGCAAAAATTCCATGCTGTGTTTCTTCGGCTGCAGCGGATATTTTTCTGCATCGCTATCACCAAGTATTTCAATAGTAGCTGCATTCAAATCCATTTTTTGCCCTTTGCCTAAAGAAGGTACAACAGTGCCGGTGACTTTTAATGAGGCTGATGTGGTTATGCGTTTCAATAATTCATCCGGGAACTTTCCCAGTTCTACCACTACCTGTATATTATTATTCGTACTGCCATCATTCAGGGCTATAAACTGGTTGTTGCGGAAGGTACGTACCCATCCCATGACCGTCACTTCCTGGCCGGTGGGTTCCTGCGTCAGCAGATCTTTTATTTTAATGCGTTTGTTGAACATAGCTCTTTTTTTGCGAGGTGCAAAGGTAGAGTATGGAGGGCAGGATTGATAGGGATTTCTCCTGTTTATTGTATTGTTTGTCATACCGTAAGACGGCAGGATCAAAAAACAGGACGGTTTTGGCAAAACACCCAAAATTTTTGTTTTTCCCCAATTTACCCTATACTTGCAGTGGAAAAGGCCGATAAGAACAGTCTCCCGGGTGCCTTTGGCCCCATTTACCTGCCAATTTCATTCAAATAAATTTTCAAACTTTTTCTGAGTTCAAGACTGGTTTTCTACGAGTTGTGATGACCCTCAACCAATTTTTATGTACGATATTCTCCAACTGAACGACATGCTCGTTCCGGAACTGCTGGATATAGCCGAGCAGCTCAAAATTCCCAACGCCAAAAAGCTAAGTAAACAAGATCTGGTGTACAAAATACTGGATGGCCAGGCTATTGCCGGTTCCAAGGGCGCCAAACCCTCCGAAGACGGTAAACGTAAACGCATTGTAAAAACAACTACCAGCACAGGTAGCGAAGAAGCAGAAGTAATGGAAAGTTCTGCTGCCGATGATAAAAGCATTAAAAAAGCCAATATGCCTGCAAAAAAAGAAACCCCTGTAAAGAAAGGACGCACAAAAAAGACAGAAGAGAAAGAACCTGAAGTAGCAGCACCACCTGCTGTCGTTGGTACGGAAGCATTGGCTGAAGCAATGCTGGCTGCTACCGAACAAATGGTGGAAGAAAAACCGCAGCAAGGCCAGTCCAAAGGACTCCCTTCGGAGGAAAATGGCGGCCAAAACAGACCTTACCCGCAACGCCGCGAATCACAATTCAATGTGGAATTTGATGGTGTGATACTGGGCGAAGGTGTACTGGAGATGATGCCTGATGGATATGGCTTCCTCCGTTCTTCCGATTATCATTATTTATCATCACCCGATGATGTATATGTATCGCCTTCACAAATAAAATTATTCGGGTTAAAAACAGGTGATACGGTATATGGCGCTGTTCGCCCTCCGAAAGAAGGCGAAAAATATTTTGCATTGCTGAAAGTGGATACAATCAATGGTAAAAAGCCGGATGAAGTAAGGGACAGGGTACCGTTTGACTACCTGACACCGCTTTTCCCATTTGAAAAATTAAATCTTTTTACCACGCCAAGTGATTATTCAACACGGATCATGGATCTCTTTACGCCAATTGGTAAAGGCCAAAGGGGATTGATAGTGGCACAGCCGAAAACAGGTAAAACCATGTTGCTGAAAGCGGTTGCAAATGCCATAGCTACGAACCATCCTGAATGCTACCTGATGGTGGTACTGGTGGATGAACGCCCGGAAGAGGTAACAGATATGGAAAGAAGTGTAAAGGCAGAAGTAATTGCCTCCACATTTGATGAGCCGGCTGAGAAACACGTAAAAGTTTCAACCATCGCATTGCAAAAAGCAAAGCGGCTGGTAGAGTGTGGCCATGATGTGGTTATACTGCTGGATTCTATTACCCGTTTGGCCAGGGCGCATAACACCGTGGCCCCATCAAGCGGTAAAGTTCTCTCGGGTGGCGTAGAAGCAAATGCGATGCAAAAACCCAAACAATTCTTTGGTGCTGCCCGTAAAATAGAACATGGCGGCTCTCTCACAATCATCGCTACCGCATTGGTGGATACGGGTAGTAAAATGGATGAGGTGATCTTTGAGGAATTCAAAGGAACTGGTAACATGGAGCTGCAGCTGGACCGGAAGCTGGCCAACAGGCGTATGTATCCGGCCATCGATCTTGTTTCATCATCCACCCGTCGTGATGATTTGTTATTGGATAAGGATGTGCTCCAGCGTATGAACCTGCTGCGTGTATATCTGACGGATATGAATGCAGAAGAAGCCATGCGGGAATTACAAAATCGTATGAAAGGAACAAAGAGCAACGAAGAGTTCCTGGCGAGTATGAACAGGTAGTGTGATTATTAAGAAATGAGATAAACTTGAAAATGGGTTGCAAATACGGCAACCCATTTTTATTCGTGTAATTTCGTACCGTTAGTCCAATGGACTGCTCCGGGTTAAAAAAGTGGCAGCACAACGCATCCATATCGAAGAATTTTTAGAACTGGCAAAGAAGTATCCGGTCATAGATGTACGCAGCCCGGGCGAATTCAGTCATGCACAGTTGCCGGAAGCATTCTCCGTGCCCTTGTTTACAGATGAAGAAAGAAAAGTGGTGGGAACAACGTATAAACAGGAAAGCCGGGAAAATGCAATAAAGATTGGATTAGATTATTTCGGGCCAAAAATGCGGCAGATGGTGGAGGAGGTGGAAGCAATTTGCAGTCGGCAATTGGCAGTGGGCAGTTCACAGTCTGCAGATGATACTCAGCATTCCGCTAAAACTGTATTGGTTTATTGCTGGCGGGGTGGGATGCGCAGTGGTGCGGTTTCCTGGTTGTTGGATTTGTATGGGTTTAAAGTCTATACGCTAATCGGCGGATATAAGAAGTTCCGGAATTATGTGCTGGATACGTTTAAGCACCCTTTCCCGATTAAAATTATTGGTGGGTATACCGGTTCAGGAAAAACAGAATTGCTGAAAGAGCTGGAAACGAAAGGAGAGACGATTGTCGATTTGGAAGGTATCGCTAACCACAAGGGATCTGCATTCGGTAATATTGGTATGCCAGCCCAACCCACGCAGGAGATGTTTGAAAATATCCTGGCGCTGCAGCTGCGCAGGTCAATTGTCAGTAGTGAGTTGTCAAAAAAGGATATCCCCCGCTCACTACGCAGTACTCACCATTCACCTGTTTGGCTTGAAGATGAATCGCAGCGCATCGGTCATGTAAACCTGCCGAATGAATTGTGGAAGACGATGCGTCAATCACCCGTATACTTTTTGGACATTCCCTTTGAAGAGCGGCTAAAGCATATTGTTGAAGAGTATGGAAAGCTTGATAGGCAACGGATACTGGATGCTATAGGCCGTATCAAAGAAAAACTGGGCGGGCTGAATGCGAAAACCGCAGCAACCTTATTGGAAGAGGGAAATACCTTAGAAAGTTTCCGTATACTGCTGAAATACTACGATAAGTTTTATTTGAAAGGCTTACACAATCGCCAGGCATTAAATTCGTTATTACATTCGATTGAATGTAAATCAGTATCCCTTGAAAATGCCACTATTCTCATACGTGAAAGCCGTACTAAAATGGAAAGCGTGTAAGCTTACGCTCGTCCTCCTTTTATCTCCCTTTGTTTTTTACGCACAGTCGCTCACAGGTCTTTGGACGGGTTCGCTAAGTAATGACAGCACCACCATCCGGCGTGATCAGTCTTTTGAAATAGCCCTTACTGAATACAAAGGAAAAGTATATGGATATTCCCGCAGCGAGTTTATTGTAAACGACACACTGTTTTATATTGTCAAAAGAGTGAAGGGGACCATTGAAGGTGATATCTGTGAAGTGACTGATGATGAAATCATCGCTTATAATTTCCGCGGAAAGCTGGACAAAGGAATTAAGGTGACAAGCACATTCCGTCGAAGCCAGGGCGATAGTGTATGGCACCTCGATGGTAACTGGAAGACTAATGCCACCAGAAAATATTATGCAGTAACGGGCAAAGTTGGGTTGGCCGAAGAGAAAGATCTTACAGCCTCTAAGATTTTCCCGCACCTTGAAGAGCTAAACCTGGCCAATGATATTGCTTTTTATAGAGAAAGAGTGGAACAGACGCCCGTAGTGCGGGTTATTAAGCCGGAAAGAAACCAACAGGTGTTTAAAGAACCTGCCGGCTTAAGCGCAACGAGTGCAACAGGTATAACAGCAGCAGAACCTTCATTGGCGAGGGCTGAGTCTGATTATGCAAAACCACTTACAGCTCCCGGTAAAAACAATGCAGCATTTAAAGAACCTGCTGGCATAGCTGCTATTACAACCAGCAATATGGAAGCAGCGCAACCGGCGTTGGCCCGGGCGGAATCTGATTATGTAAAACCCGTAACTGCTCCGGGAAGAAATATTGAAGTATATAAAGATCCTGTTGGCTTGACTGCCACCAATACTACCAATATGGCGGCAACACAACCAGCACTGGTGCGGGCTGAATCTGACTATGTAAAACCTCTTACCGCTACTGAAAAAACAACAGCTGTTCCATCAACCGGTATTACCGAAGCAAATCACAATATCCCGGCACCCAAAATCAAACCATCCAATGATCAGGTAAAAATTGACTACGAAAAATTAAATACGAAAAAAAATACAGAAGGTAAGCCGGCAATTGTAAACGAAACACAAACGGCCAGGCAGTCAACTCACACAGATATAACAGGAAGGCCTGGCGTATCTCAAGCGGAAAAATCAGCGCAAGCCGTAGTCAAGACTAATAAACAGGCTGAAAACCGGCAAAATACCCAGGAGCCTGCTGCCGTAAAGAAAACAATGCCAGCTGTTTCTCCGCAGAAAACAGAAGCGGGTATAACCAGTGCTAATATGAATAACCCGGACGTGAAAAAGCCACTCGTGGATGTGACACTTAATGCAGCCCAGATCAGCGGACGTAAATCTGAATTTACCCAAGCTGTAAACTTTAAATCCGACAGCCTCGTTATTGCATTATATGATAACGGCGAGATTGACGGAGATACGGTAAGTGTATATATGAACGGCCAAATCATCATGGCAAGACAGGGATTAAAAGCTGCTGCGGTTAAAAAGACTATCTACATCACACCGGAGAATGAAGATTTTTCTTTGGTATTATTCGCCGATAACCTTGGGAAGTATCCACCTAACACCGGCTTACTGGTGGTATATGATGGCGATGATATTTATAACCTCCGCTTCAGTTCAGACTTTCAGAAAAATGCAGGGATTGTATTCCGTCGAAAGCGGTAATTTAAGGGCATGAATAAATATGCCCGGCTTGGTTTGTTGCTATTTCTGTCTTTTAAATCTTTTGCACAGGCACAGGTAACAGAGACTGATACTGTTTATTCTTCCAGCACAAAGGATAAATATGTCATTACGGTACGCAAACCTGCCGGATACAGTGCTGCCAAGAAATACCATCACGTCTACATGACCGACGGAGGTATCGGCATTGGCGATTATGTGCTTGGCCGCAGCAAATCCTGGGCTGCCACTATTCCTGATAATTGTGTTATAATAGCGATTGGTCATTTGGGCGACTGGCATGATAAACGTTCCCGTGATCTGATCCCCTCAGATATTAGTAATAATGCTACCACGAATTTTGGTAAGGCTAATTTGTTTTACCTGTTTTTAAAAAACGAATTGATACCCCGTACTGAAAAGAAGATGACGAATAAAAAATCAAGGGCATTTATCGGGCACTCCTTTGGCGGCTTGTTTTGCCTCTATACATTGTTCAAAGATGACAAACTGTTTGATCATCATTTTGCTATCAGCCCATCCTGCTGGGCCAATTATAGTGAACTGGATAAAATTGAAGAGAAATATTTTAAGACACATAAATCATTAAAAGCGAATGTGACGATATGGGTGGGCGGCCTTGAGTTTTTAAATAAAGTATTGTATTCTACCCGCAGTTTTTATAATACTGTTACCAGTCGGAAATATACCAGCCTGAAAATAGCGAAAGATGAAATCGGCAATGCCAATCATACAAGTATACGTAAGCCGGCTGTAGACAGGGCATTAGAGCAATTGAAAAAATTGTAAGTGTTCAGGTGACTTATTGCTATTGGCGTGACGGTCTCAGCTGGTTGCCATTTTCTGCGAGAACCTGATGATCGTAAATTCAGCGGGCCTCACAGCAGCCATACCGATCGCCACAATCATTCTCCCCTCCAGTATGTCTATAGCTGACATTGTTTGCCCGAGGCCAACTGAAACAAAAAATGCCTGATCGGGTCTATTGCCCTGCAAAGCCCCTTCTCTCCACTTAAGTACCAGGTAGTTTTCAACCATCGCCCGCAATTTTGCCCATGTGTTGGCGTCATTCGGTTCAAAAACAAATGAGGTTGTTGCCTTTTTTACTGATTCCTCCACCATGGTAAACAAACGCCGAACGGGGATAAACCTCCATTCATTATCATTACCAGCAAGCGTTCTGGCACCGAACACAAGAAACCCTCTGCCGGCAAATGTCCTGATCGGGTTGATAGATTTTCCCTCGACTGTATCAATATTCAATCTTTCCTGTTCATTACTGGTTACTATATGTGCAAGGCCTGTTATTCCGTCCATGCTTGTATTAGCGGGGGCTTTCCATACGCCACGGGTTTTATCGGTGCGGCAATAAATACCTGCTACAATGCCTGAGGGCGGTAGGGTAATAACCTGGCCGTTTTCCACGAACTGGACATGTGGTGTGTATGCCGCACCATGTTTCAAATTGTTTAAACCAATATTTGATCTGAATTCGTTTACGGCATGGCTATGCGTGGCAGTATCAGTAGCAAGCCTGATATCAAAAATGCAGAAACGGTCCTGGAGGCTGGCCGCTTGTTGCAGTGCCGCTTGTTGTACTTCATAAACATCATTTCCTGGCAGGTGAATAGCATCGGGAAAAACCAGTAATGAGGGCTCGTCTATTTGAGCAACAGCGTCAAGACCATTGATAAAGCTTATTTTTTTGAGTGAATCGGTGTACTTGCCAACACTTACGATATAGCATTTGCCTCCACCATTGGCAAAATACAATTGCATGGAGTGGTATAGTATAAAGGAAAGGCTGGTATCAGCTTGCCCGAAAAAAAGTTCATATTCAAGAAGTGAATGTATTGCCTGCGGGATGCCCAGCAAATCATCCGGCTCCGTTTTCATAGCTTTTTCTGTATAACCAATAAAGGCTGGAATGGATGGATCAGTTTCCATCACTGAAGACGGCAAAAGCGGACGCTCTTCAATCTGGACACCGGGAGTTATACTGACAGGCATACATTTTTTTGGGTTAAAGGCCCTTCTTAAAGTTAAAAAACTATTCCGAGATTTGACCCATGAATGAACCGATCAAACTTACACAGTATTCGCATGGCGCTGGTTGCGGATGCAAAATAGCACCGAAGGTCCTCGACGAAATTTTAAAAAGCAGTATAGCATTGCCGGACAATAAGAATCTGCTGGTAGGCAATCACAGTAAGGATGATGCAGCTGTATATGATTTAGGAAACGGCACCGCATTGATTTCGACAACTGATTTTTTTATGCCTATTGTGGATGATGCGTTTGATTTTGGGCGCATAGCCGCCGCAAACTCAATTAGCGATGTGTATGCAATGGGTGGTAAGCCGCTGATGGCTATCGCTATACTTGGCTGGCCGGTGGAGAAACTACCGGTGGATCTGGCGCAAAAAATAATTGAGGGTGGGCGTGCCATCTGTACAGAAGCAGGCATCCCGCTGGCAGGTGGCCATAGCATTGATTCGCAGGAACCGATATTTGGCCTTGCGGTAACGGGCATCGTTCCTGTTGACAACATAAAGAAAAATAATACGGCCAAAGAAGGAGATGTTTTGTTTTTAACCAAACCGCTGGGTGTGGGCGTATTATCGACTGCACAAAAAAGGGGACTGCTGAAGGAAGAGCACCTGCCTGTAATGATTGAGCAAATGGCGATGCTCAACAAAGCAGGTGAGGAATTCGGCAAAATGCCGGGCGTACACGCCATGACAGACGTAACCGGTTTTGGCCTTCTCGGCCACCTGGTGGAAATAGCTGAGGGCAGCAACCTGGGTGCAGAGATATATTATGAGAAACTGCCGGTGGCTGCTGGTGTAAAAGAATACATCGGCCAGCGGATATTTCCAGATGCTACCACCCGCAACTGGAATGCATACAGTGATAAAGTTAAATTTGAAAAAGGAGTGAATGTGATGGAGGCTTTCACTTTGCTTCCTGATCCGCAAACAAATGGCGGATTATTGATAAGTGTTGATCCTTCGCAAACAGCTGCGATAAAAGACATTCTCGATGCGTTCGGTTTAGAGAAATACGCTGAGCCAATAGGTAAAATGGTTGCTGCCAACGAAAAACGTGTATGGGTGAAAAACAACGCTGGTTGATTGTACATTTGCACCTCTATAATACCCAAGGCAATGCGGTTACTGGTTTTGTGTTTATCCTGTTTTGTTTCATCCCTTCATTTGCAGTCGCAATGCCCCGCTGGTATTAGCAGCTTTCCCTACAACGAAGGTTTTGAATTATCAGATGGCGGCTGGGTCGCCGGCGGTACGGGCAGCGATTGGGCATGGGGTGTGCCAGCCAAACCTGTTATTAATGCCGCCGGGGGTGGCAGCCGTTGCTGGGTCATAGGTGGCCTCACCGGGGGATCGTATACCAACGCAGAAGCATCCTGGCTGCAAAGCCCCTGCTTTGATTTCACCAACCTGCAATACCCCTACATTGAATTCAAGGTAAACTGGGAAATGGAGCAACGCTTTGATGGTGCCAGCTTTCAATATTCAACAGATAATGGAGCCTCATGGACAAATGTGGGGAGTGCTGCCGATGCCAAAAATTGCCTGAATGACAATTGGTTTAATTTTTCACCAATAACCTACCTCGCACCATTAAGTTCAGTAAGAGATGGCTGGTCGGGAAATAAACAACCTACTTCGGGAAGTTGCCAGGGCGGCAATGGAAGCAATGGCTGGGTAGTGGCCAAACACACCATGCCATATCTTGGTGGGCAACAAGGTGTTTTATTCAGGTTTGTTTTCGGTGCAGGTACTATTTGCAATAACTATGATGGCTTTGGCGTAGATGATATCATGATTAGTGAAGCGCCACCGAATGATGCTGACTTTTCATTCGTTTGTGTGAATAATAACACCGTCAACTTCACGAACACATCAGCGCTTTGCCCGACAGGGTTTAGCTGGAATTTTGGAGACCCTGCTTCGGGAGCTAATAATACTTCAGCAGTCGCTAACCCGTCTCACACATTCTCAGCTCCCGGAAAATATACAGTAACGCTTACGGTAACAGGTCCGGGCAATGCCCCTTCCACCATCACACAGGAGGTAACGGTAATAAAAGCAACGGTAACGATGCTGAACATGGTGGATTGTCAAACTAATACAGGCGGTTCGCTTACAGTAAGTGTGGAAGGCACCACCGATCCGGTGAATGTGGTATGGAATACCAGTCCACCGCAAACCGGCAGTACTATATCAAACTTGCAGGAAGGAATTTATACAGCAACGATAACCGGTACAGGTATTTGTACGTTGACGGCTACGGGTAAGGCAGAAAAAGATATTTCCTGTATCGGCATTTATTTTCCCTCGGGATTTACACCGGATGGAAATGGAAGAAATGATGGTTTTGGACCATTGGGTAGTCTGTCTTCATTAGAAAATTACCAGCTAAGCGTTTATAACCGCTGGGGGCAACGGGTGTTTTATTCTACAAACCCGTTAGCGAAATGGGACGGAACCGTAAAAGGAATGAAGACAGACGGAAATGTATTTGTATGGTTTTCTGAATTTAACCTAGCCAGGCAGCCAAAAGAATTACGAAAAGGTACAGTGGTATTGATACGCTAATAGGTACCTTTTATTTTATTCAGCAGCAGTGATTTCCCCCCGTTGAGCCATTCATCTTTTAAAATGCTCAGGATAATACTGTCCCTTCTGCCACCGCTGGCAGTGGGCATATGATTTCTCAGTATCCCTTCTTCCACACAACCAATGGCTTTCATAGCAGCAATACTCCGGGTATTATTTGCATCAGCCCTGAACTCACAACGTTCAAGCCCCCATTGCTCAAATACATAGGTAAGCAAGAGTAGTTTACAATGCCGGTTCAGCCCGGTGCGCTGAAAATCTTTTCCATACCATGTATAGCCTAATTGTGTACTTAGGTTTTGTTGTTGTATATCATAAAAGCGGGTACTCCCTGCATACCGGTTTGCCTGTTTGTCGAAAACGATAAAGGCATATTCTTTTTTCTCCTCCCTGTTTTTTACGGCTATATCAATATAATTACGTAGATTCTTTTCTCCGGCAGCAGTGACTAATCCATAAAACCAAATCTCTGGTTCGTGTAAGGAAAACGAAAGGAGGTGCGTAAAATCACTTTCCCGTATAGGGCGAAGCAATACCCAATCGTTCTCTAATTGTGGGTTGTCCGTGAAAATATCAAAAGGCTTCTTACCCATTCCCGATGATTAATTTACTCGCTATTTCGGCAGCTGTTTTTACAAACACTTCTTGGATTAGTTTAATACTTGCTTTTTGCACCCTACCTAAGATTTTAGCCAGGCGTTCAATGCTTTGTTTTTTTGAAATTTTATTTATTTCGGTTTTTAAGGCTTTACTTTCCTGCACAATGGTTTCTATATCCTGTTTGTTGTCTTCGTTTTTCTCATGGACGCTTTTTTCAATAATTACATCTAAATATTCCAGGAGGGCTATTTGTTTTTCAAGATCGAAGGGTGCATAATCTGCATCCTCGTCAAGGATTTTTAATTTTTCCTCAAAATCCTGCTGGTATTTTTTGAGAATGGGATCGTCAAGAATTGTTTGAATATTGTCATATTCCTGTAAACGACTGAGCCAGTCCATAAGTTTTTTTTCTAAAAGAATTTTTGGAACTGTACGGATATCTGTATCTGTACTTCCCCTAGAAAACGGTTTTATATGGACTTCATACGAAGTAGTTTCTTTTGTTACAACAGCCTTTACTATTTCGAAATAGAAATCCGAATATGAGGGATTTTTGGGCTTCAGGGTAAGGATTGCAGTAGTATTAACCGCTTCTACCAAATGCAGATTCTTGTTTTTATTTGGTTGTAGAAACTCTAAAATTTCAAGAGGGACTTTATGTTTCATAGCGTTGTTTCAGTTGTATTAGCCATCAATTCGTTTTATATCAGCACCCAACTTCCTCAACCGCCCATCAATATCCTGGTACCCCCTGTCTATCTGTTCTATGTTCTGAATAATGCTTTTGCCTTCTGCGCTTAATGCCGCAATCAGCAGGGCCACACCAGCACGGATGTCGGGACTGCTCATGGTAATACCTCTTAACATTTGTTCCCTTTCCAAACCGATGACCACTGCCCGGTGCGGATCGCAGAGGACGATACGGGCACCCATATCAATCAGCTTATCGACAAAGAACAAACGGCTTTCAAACATTTTTTGGTGAATCAGCACCGAGCCCTTGGCCTGCGTGGCCGTCACCAATACAATGCTCAGCAAATCGGGAGTAAAGCCCGGCCAGGGATGATCGTAGATCGTCATAACCGATCCATCAAGAAAGGTTTGTATTTCATAACTATCCTGTGAAGGGATATGTATATCATCCCCAACAAAATTCATTTGTATGCCCAGTTGTCTGAACTTTTCCGGAATAATACCAAGATGTTCAATGCCTGCGCCTTTGATAGTAATATCACTTTGCGTCATAGCAGCGAGGCCGATAAAGGAACCCACTTCAATCATATCCGGCAGCATACGGTGCGTGGTGCCACCGAGATAGTCCACGCCTTCAATAGTGAGCATATTGCTGCCAATGCCGCCAATCTTAGCACCCATACTGTTCAGCATTTTACAAAGCTGCTGCAGGTAGGGTTCGCAGGCTGCATTGTAGATAGTGGTAATACCTTTTGCCATCACAGCTGCCATAACGATATTGGCCGTACCTGTTACAGAGGGCTCGTCCAGCAACAGGGAGGCACCTCTCATGTTCGGGCCTTCCAAATGAAAAAAGCCATCTTCTTCATGATAAATAAATGAAGCGCCCAGTTTTTCAAAGCCGATAATATGGGTATCCAGGCGACGGCGCCCAATTTTATCACCGCCTGGTTTTGGTATAAACGCTTTTTTATACCGGCCGAGCATGGGGCCTGCCAGCATCACCGAGCCGCGCAGCTTTCCGCTCTTCTTTTTATACGCTTCACTGTGCAGGTAATCAATATTTACATCATCGGCCTGAAAGGTGCAGGTGTCCCGGCTGCTGCGATCAATCTTTACATTCATTTCGCCAAGCAGTTCGATCAGCAGGTTTACATCAATAATGTCCGGAATATTGTTAATGGTAATTTTTTCCGGGGTCAGTAGTACAGCGCTGATAATCTGCAAAGCTTCGTTCTTAGCCCCCTGCGGAACGATATCGCCGCTTAATTTTTTTCCGCCTCTTACTTCGAAAGAATGCATCTCGGGAATCGGTTATTTGAATATTTGGTAATCGGGTTTACTTACTGCTGCAAAGTAAATATAAAGGCAGCCTGCAAACCAATAAAAATGCCCGCCTGAAAGGAACGGGCAGGGCTGACCCGGAAAGCCTGGTCAGCCACTCAACTATTAAATGGGTTAAATTAATATCTCTTCTTCTTGAAATTGCCACCGCCGCGGTTATCCCTACGATCATTGCGGCCACCGTTATTGCGTTGCTGAAACTTTCCGCCACCCGGTCTTTTTCCATACCCGCCACGGTTATCACGGCCTTCTTGCTGCGGACGGAAGGCTTTTACATATGGCGTGTTGGTGAATGTCAGCTGGCCTTCTGTCAGCGATGTCAGTTCGCTTTGAATTGCATCGTCGTGTACGATTTCTTTATGCCAGTTATTGTATGCCAGCTTCATGTAATAAGCGATAGCATTTGCAAAACCTGCTTTCTTTTCCGGGTTTTCTTCAGCCAGTGCTTTATTAATAATCACCTCAAGATTTTTTCCCAGGTGCGAAAACTTAGGATAGCGCTTAGGATAAGGCAATGGTTTGGGCCTTGCCTTTAAAGCTTCCCGGGTAGGTATTGGGTAAGGTGATTTTACATCTAATTTGAAATCGGCAATCAGGAAAAGGTGATCCCATAATTTATGGCGGAAATCTTCCACATTTTTCAAATGCGGGTTTAAAAAACCCATTAGTTCTATGGCTGCCTGCGCATTACGCTGCCTCCGCTCCGGATCTTCAATAGAAAGTATGTGTTCCACCATTTTCTGCACATGGCGGCCATATTCCCGCATAGTGAGGTGGTTTCTTGTAGTATTATATTCCATGTAAGGACTTTAGTATCTGACAAATGTAGAGAAAGAAGTTGGAAGTCAGCATTTAAGATAAAGGAGTCTTGGGCCGGCTTATTTTCCTAAATAAGTGGGTTTAAGGCAAAAAGAAAGGGGCCCCGAACCAAGGCCCCTTTTACAAGCCACCATCCTCTTCCACCTAAGAGGTCGTTTAAGAAAAGTTGATTGACACAGAACAGATGGCCCGTAATATCCAGAAACCCAAGAAGTAACTTCGTTACGGTGCTATGTGGCGGTGTCTGTATTCAAAGACAGCAAAAGCAATAATTGCTGTTTAAATTAATTTTAGGCTGATCTATAAACAAATTTGATACCAACTCTGAATACCGGGGACAATTATTTATCATTTTCCTGAAGTTTTTTTTCAGGGTCTATATATCCCGGGTAGAAATACGAAAATTAATATCAGGCTGCTGCCGTCTCAGAAAAATTGCTGCGAAACTTACACAATCGTGCAGGTAATAAATCATAAGACAGGCTTTGGCAATTGTTTAAAGGACAATATAAAAATAGTACTGGCGAAGGAAACAGACAATAGTAAAATGCTGCCGTAAAATGCCATGACTTTTTGCATTATTTCCGCTGCAGGTTCGGTTTTCCAAAAGATATACTGGTACTTTTGACGGTTAAATGACTATTGCAGTTAACCTGAATGTTATTCCGGATAGTCCGGCCTGTACAGATAAAGAATTTCTTGCATCTGCTTTTAAATATATCGTACGCTTAAATACGGATCACCGCTTTATTTTTATCAGCTCTATTGATAATGAATGGGGGCTTACCGGTGAAAACATAGTATGGATAAAGGCCGGACCCGTGGGTAATGGATTATTGCGATGGCGATATTGGCAGTTGATCAAACTGCCATTCCTATTAAAAAAACACAAAGCAGAAGTATTGTTTTCAGCTGATTGCTTCTTTATTTCTACAACCATTCCCCAATCTGTGTCCGGGATTCATCCGTCGTTCCTGGGTCATGCAGGCCTCTTTCAAAAAAAATATTTTAATTTTTATAAAAAGCAGGTACCGGTTTCACTTTCCAAATCGAAAGCTATTATTGTAAACAGCGAAGAGACGAAAAACAAGATAGCAGGATATTATAAAATAGATGCCGTAAACATACTTGTGGTTCCGCCGGCACCCCTATGGGAACAGCCGGTCAGCAGGGATGAAGACATAAAAGCTGAATACACTGCGGGTAAAGAATATTTCATTAATACCAGTAAAATATGCATACAGGCAAATATCATATCGTTACTAAAAGCATTTTCGCTATTTAAAAAAAGGCAGCAAACAAGTATGAAGCTGGTGCTTGCTGGTAAGCACGGTGCTAATTATGATGCACTAAAAAACGATCTTGTATCCTATAAGTATCGTGATGATGTAATATTAACCGCTGATCTTTCTGCAGAAGAAAGGAATAAACTCATAAGCGCTGCTTACGCATTGATCGATACCTCCCTGGTTAGTAGTGATGCATTGGGCTTAGCAACGGCTTTTGCAGCGGGTGTACCGGTTATCAGTTCTTTCCAGGGAGATAGTGCGCCGGTCATCTATACAGACGCAAAAGATATAACAGATATTGCTGCACAAATGATGCTGTTATATAAGGATGAAGGAGAACGGAAACAATTGGTTGAAAGCGGAAAAACATATGCTGCGGCTTATAGCCTGCAGCAATCTGCTCTATTACTCTGGCAGGCAATTAAAAAGACGGCTGCTGTGAATTAACTACCTTTGCCGCCGCTATAAACATAAAATATACAATGAACCAGTCAGCAATAACCATTGATGTAACGACCGACGAAAACCGGGTACCGCATGCCATCTCCTGGACAGCCTCAGGTACCGGTTCAGAGAATGCGCAAAAAGCAAAAGCTATGATCATTTCTTTTTGGGATGGCGCTGAAAAAGCAGCCTTGCGTATCGATCTATGGACAAAAGAAATGATGGTGGATGAGATGGCCGACTTTTTTTACCAGACATTGATGACAATGGCCGATACCTATGGCCGTGCTACCAAATACACAGATGATGCAGAAGAAATGAAAACCTTTGCAAAATCATTCTATGAAAAATTCAGGGAACGGCAACTGAAAGAAAATAAAGCCAGCTAAACTGGCATTATTATTAATATAATTAAATATTGGTACTATGAGCCTGGAACAAAAAATAATGACCGAACTGAAAGCCGCCATGGTGGCCAAAGATGAAGCCGCTTTGCGCAGCCTTCGTGCAGTAAAAGCAGCGATCCTGCTGGCTAAAACATCCGAAGGGGCTAATGGCGAGCTGAAAGAAGAAGATGAAATAAAACTGTTGCAGAAACTGGTGAAGAGCCGTAAGGATTCGCTGGAAATATTCCAGCAACAAAACCGTCCGGACCTTGCTAAAAAAGAGGAAGAAGAAATTGCTGTCATCGAAAAATTCTTGCCGAAGCAAATGTCTCCGGAAGAAGTAAAAGCAGCGCTTACAGCGATAATCGCAGCGGTGGGTGCCAGTTCGCCAGCAGATATGGGCAAAGTGATGGGCGCAGCCACAAAACAGCTTGCAGGCAAGGCCGACGGCAAAACGATTTCTGCTTTGGTAAAAGAATTGCTGGCTAAATAATCAGACCGGGTTTAAGAAATCTTTAGAGGGACGGTTTCACTAAGGCTAAAACCCCCGGCGTTAATCTATTGCATGATACTTGATATTATTTGCGCTGTTATAGTTATACTGGCTGTATTCAGGGGGTTGAGCCAGGGGTTGATTGTGGGATTATTTTCGTTTGTGGCTATTATCATTGGCCTTGCTGCCGCTTTGAAACTGTCTGCAGCAGTGGCTGGCTATATCGGTAAAGCCGTTAAAGTATCGGATGAATGGCTGCCACTAATCTCTTTTATTGTTGTATTTATCATCGTGGTGTTGCTCATCCGGATGGGGGCAAGGGCCTTGCAAAATGCAGTGGAAGTAGTCATGCTGGGCTGGCTCAACCGCCTGGGCGGGGCCGTGTTTTTTGTCGCTATTTACCTTACAGTATACAGCATCCTGCTTTTTTATGCAGTGCAAATGAAATGGGTGCCGCAATCAGCGATTGATACATCTGTCACGTATGCTTATATACAACCAATTGGCCCAAAAGTTATAAATGCTTTTGGCTCGCTTCTTCCGTTCTTCCGGGATATGTTTGAGCAATTACAGCAATTTTTCGGCACGGTGGCGGAACAAGTGAAGGACAAGTAGTTAAAACTTGTTTTTAAAACAAACCCCCGGCACTTATATTTGCCCGTATCAGTGCTTTTTTAACGGCACAAACCACCAATTTTTTGTCTAAAAAGGCTATTTTGCATAAAGAAAGCCAACCAGTTGTAACTGATTGCTATGAACTACGAAATAAAACAGCACGATAAGTTTAAATATATTGAAGAGGGCACCGGCGAACCCCTGGTGCTGCTGCATGGGCTGTTTGGGGCTCTCAGCAATTTTCAACCACTTATTGAATACTTTAGGAATCATAATAAAGTAGTGGTACCCATGTTGCCCTTACTGGATATGGATCTGCTCCATACCTCCGTAGGCGGACTGGCTAAGTTTGTACACAAGTTTCTTGAAACAAGGGATCTGAAAGGTGTAAACCTGCTCGGCAACTCCCTGGGCGGACATGTAGGCCTCGTTCACATATTGAAGCACCCTGAAAGAATAAAATCACTGATATTAACCGGAAGCTCCGGCCTTTTCGAAAACGGAATGGGAGACAGCTATCCTAAGCGGGGCGACAGGGAATATATCCGCAAAAAGACAGAGCTAACTTTTTATGATCCGGCTATGGCTACTGAAGAACTGGTGGATGAAGTGTACAATATCACCAATAACCGGATGAAAGTGATCAAGATTATTGCCCTGGCCAAAAGCGCCATCCGTAATAACCTCGGTGAGGAACTGAACCAGATAAAAGTACCTACACTGCTGGTATGGGGAAATAATGATACTATCACCCCGCCATTTGTGGCGAAAGAGTTTAATAAGCTTATTCCGAACAGCGAGTTACATTTTATAGATAAGTGCGGGCATGCCCCGATGATGGAAGTGCCGGAGGAATTCAATGCCATCCTGCATAAATTTTTAAAAAAACTCAACGAGCCTGCAACAGTTGCGTAATCGTTGATGTCTTTCAAATAAACAGAGCCGCTATCCATGTTAACCCGTGAACTACAGTCCCAATCTTTGCCCAGTTTGCGCCCTGGTGATAAAATCTACCAGGCCCTGCAAATGATGAATGATAATCATGTAACCCATTTACCGGTTGCTGAGGGTGAAACCTATATCGGCATTATCAGTGAGGAAGATTTGTTGCAGGCAGATAATGATAATGATAATCTTAGCACACTTGATCAGTCATTTTCTATTGTTTCTGTAAAACCAGAAGAACATTTTTTGAAAGCCTTGCAAATAGCTGCTGATAACGCACTCAGCGTAGTGCCGGTAGTTAATGCAGATAATGAACTGGTGAGTACCCTGGCCTATAACGACCTGCTGCGTAAGGCGTCTGATTTTATGAGCCTGAATGATCCCGGTGGCCTTATTGTGCTGGAAATGCAGAACAACCAGTATTCGTTTAATGAATTAAGTAAACTGGTAGAAACCAACGATGCGCAAATAACGCAGCTGAATACCTCCACCGATCCTGAAACAGGTACGATGCAGGTAACGATACGTGTCAATAAGCCAGAAATATCCGATATTATTGCCACCTTTCAACGGTATGAGTATAATGTGAAATATTATTTTGGCGAAGAGCAATATGCCAACGAGCTGAAAAGCAATTATGATAACCTGATGAATTACCTGGGTATTTAAGTTAATTCCGCTATTTATAAAGCAGTCAGCGAATTCCGCATTATATTTATCGTCTATTGTAGCAAAAGAAATGCGGCGTTTCCATACATATTACTTCCTGCTCCTTATGCTGGGCACTGTTACGACTGGATTTGCCCGGACAAATACCGATAGCAGCGGCTATATCATCGGCACCATCAGTATAAAAGGAAATAAGAAAACCAAAGCCTTCATCATCCTCCGGGAAATACCTTTTAAAACGGGTGAAACATACCCGCTTAATGTACTGACTGAAAAATTTGAGGATGCACGCCGTCAGCTGATGAATACGGCCCTTTTCCATACAGTAGTGGTAGCCGCTGAAAGTTATGAAGGCAATAAAGCCAATATACTCGTAGAAGTAAAAGAACGCTGGTATCTCTTTCCGGCGCCATACTTCAAACCAGTGGATCGCAACCTCAATCAATGGATTGTAGAACAGAAAGCCAGTCTTGACCGAATTAACTACGGAGCTAAGCTATATTACTACAATGCCACCGGCAGAAATGATAAACTGAAAGCACTCTATATAAACGGATACACACGGCAGTTATCATTTAGTTATGATCGGTTGTATATAGACAAACAATTAAAATGGGGGCTGCGAACCAGCTTCAACAGCGGGCGCAACAGGGAAATAAATTATAACACCATCGCCGATAAACAGGCATTCTATAAAAACGAAAATCATTTTGTAGGCCGTTTCCTCAATGCATCTGCCGAACTGACTTATCGCCGCGCAATACGAACACGGCACAGCTTTGGGGTCAGTTTCAGCAAACAGGAAGTGGCCGATACCATTATCCGGCTTAACCCGCAGTTCATTGAAGAAGGCAAAAGAAAAATCAGCTATCCTTCTTTGTATTATACCATGTCGTATTTCGATCTGGACTATATACCTTATCCCACCCGCGGCTATGGTGCAGAGGTTAGCGTGACGAAGCGGGGATTGACTTCTGCATTTAGTTCCTGGGAATTATATGTAAAGGGTGCGGCCTACCGAAGCCTGACGCCTAAAACTTTTGCCAGCCTTTCCCTCTATGCCGGTTTGAAAGCACCGTTTAAACAGCCCTTTTTCAATCAACGCTTCCTGGGCTATGGCGATTCTTTTCTACAGGGCTATGAATATTATGTAATAGACGGAGTGGCCGGCGGGTTTTTAAAAGCATCACTCAATCACCAGTTTCTGAATTTTAAGATAAGAGTGCCGGCACTCAAAAAAGGAAAAGAACCAACCTACATCCCGTTCAGGTTTATCAGTAAAGTATTTGGGAATACTGGCTATGTGTACCATCCGGAGCCGGGAACCAATGTACTCAGCAACCGGATGTTGTATTCTGGCGGCTTTGGTATCGACATTGTTACCTTTTACGACATCATCCTCAAATTCGAGTGGTCGTTCAACCAGTTAGGTGAGAACGGGGTATATTTACACAGAAAGTCTGTGTTTTAATTTATGAAGGCAGCAATATACAGCAGGGTATTTGAAGCAGAACAACAACATGATGTGCAGCTATTCTTCCATGAACTGGCCCGCCATAAAATTGAGCCGGTAATTTTTTCCGGGTTTTTTGAACAGATAAATCAGTCGGTTGTCCTTCCGGCCGATACGGCCATATTCACAACAGCAGAAGATTTGACAGAAGAAGTGGAGTTTATAATCAGCCTTGGTGGTGACGGTACTTTGCTTGATACCATTACGCTGGTCCGCAATAAAGAGATAGCCATTATGGGTATCAATTTCGGCCGTCTTGGCTTCCTGGCCAGTATAGGCCGCGAAGAACTGCAGGAAGCTGTAAAATCTATTGCCCAGCGAACCTATGTGGTCGATACCCGCACACTCATTCATGTAGATGCGAGTATACCACTTTTTGGACAGGTGCCCTATGCGCTCAATGAATTCTCTATTCACAAGCGGGATGTGGCATCCATGATAAAAATTCATACCTACCTGAATGGGGAATTTTTAAATACGTATTGGGCCGACGGGCTGATTGTGGCAACACCCACAGGCTCCACCGGCTACTCACTCAGCTGCGGTGGGCCGGTTGTGTTTCCCGATTCGGGCAGCTTTGTTATAACCCCTGTGGCGCCACACAACCTTAATGTACGCCCTATAATAGTGCCGGATAACACCATCATTTCCTTTGAGATAGAAAGCCGGACGGAAGAAATCATCTGCGCTCTGGATTCCCGCCGCGAAATAGTGTCACGGCAGGTGCAATTGGCTGTAAAAAAAGAAGAATTTGAAATCAGCCTGGTACGCCTGAGCGAGAATAACTTCCTGCAAACCATGCGAAATAAGCTGACCTGGGGGCTTGACAAGCGAAACTAAAATGCCCACCGGTTATAAGAAAATAACTACTTTTAACGTTCTATATAATCCTGACCATCATAATAAGGAAAATGAAAAAATTTATAGCCGCTGTTTGTGTTTTGACAACCGTCCTGACTGCTGATAAAGCAACCGCCCAGGAAGCCATTGTACAGGAAGGAGAGTTTGGTATCGGGCTGGGTGCCGGCCATTATTTTGGAGACATCAATACCCGTGCACGCCTTAACCGGGCAAAACTTGCCGGAACCGTTTTCTTTCGTAAAAACTTTGGTAATTATATAGCCGCCAGGCTGGGCGCAAGCTATGCCCGTTTAGGCTATTCTGATATTTACAATACGCATAATAAAT
>CAYLRV010000038.1:0-47494 GCA_964386395.1 uncultured Chitinophaga sp. | reverse complement strand
ACAGTCAACAGTCAACAGTCAACAGTCAACAGTCAACAGTCAACAGTCAACAGTCTACAGTCTACAGTCTACAGTAGGCAGTCGGCGACGCTCTGACCTCAGATTTCAGACTTCAGATTTCAGACTTCAGACTTCCGTATTACATGCCGGGGAACCAGGTACGGGTCTCTCCTACCACATCCCTGAAAGGCCACGGAACGGCTGCCAGAATCAATAACAGCGCTACCAGTAATAACCAGCCTGCATTTTTGTATGCGCCTTTTTTGACTTTCCCCCTTGCTACCGTGATTAAGACGATTGCAATAAACATCATCAGCGGATGTTCGATCCAGTAGAAACGATAAAATTTATCTTTCATCAGGTCAACACTTTCAGGCAAGCCTTTCGTGATACCATAACGGCCAGCGATTAACTGGTACAGGCCAACCAGGAACATAAGATGTGCCGAAATTAGTAACCAAAGGCTGCTTTGCTTTAAAGCTGGTTTTTTAGTAAACGCATGAAATAATGCAACAAGTAATAATACTAATATTACCCAGCGGAGAACACTGTGGAGGTGCAGCATACCAGTTTCCATACAATTAATTTTGGCGGTGAAGCTACAACAGCCAGTCACAATAGCAAAACTTATTACTTACCCCCGTTGGCCTGCATATCGGCCTTGCAATTGGCATCGAAGACCGGGATATTACCGGTAATAAGGAAACCCAATATATCGCTGGTTTCAGAAGCATAGTACATAAGGCAGTTTGAATTGTTGCAATGGCTGCCGTTGGCGGCGTCTTTATGACCTGTTTGCATAGGCGATCCTAAATCCACCAGCCCAAGCAAATGGCCAAGTTCATGTTCAAGCACGGTAGCTTCCAGCTTCGTACGGCTGGCCTGGCCTATGCCGCCGGAGTTATCATGTACTTTTTTGCCAAACATAGCTGCTGAAGTGTTTTTATAGGCCACACCCAGGGTATTGTTGCTCGTATAATTTCCATTGGTGTACAATATATATACGGCAATCTCTGTATCAGTGGTAAACGCTGTACGGTTTTGTTTTTCTATTTCAAATATCTCAGTAGCCGAGAGTGCAGCAGAGGAAGAACCGGGTATCTCTTTTGTAACAATAGTAATACCGCCGGGCTTATTTACGATACCCGATAATGTGCTTTGTAAGTGCGACAACGCTGCTGCGTCAGGCGCATAGCCCGTCATGTACTGCACTTCAATTTTTAGCGATGTATATTTTGAGGAAGACAATAATTCACTGGCCGATGCGCCAACCGACCTTGTATGCTGGCTGGAAGGGGCATTGGGATTATTCTGGTAAATATTTTTTTCCTTGGAGCACCCCAAGGCTGTAGCAATGAACGACAGGGCTATCAGGTGGTTACGCATACGGTAATTACGGTTTAGTCCAGTACCCCGGATTCCAAAAACCGTTCCGTTTTTACTTATTCATCCCAATCGGCTACAAATATGTTTGTATCCCTGGTGCCCCCATTATTGCGGTTGCTGCAGAATACTATTTTTTTGCCATTTGGCGAGAACATAGGGAAAGCATCAAAACCTTTGTCGCGGCTTATCTTTTGCAGGTTGGTACCATCTTCATTGATGGTATACAGGTTGAAAGGAAACCCTCTTGGATATTCGTGGTTGCTGGCAAAAATAATGCGTTTACTATCCGGCATATAGGCAGGCGCCCAGTTGGCCTGACCATAGGATGTAACCTGTCTCGCATTGCTGCCGTCAGCATTTGCCACCCATACTTCCATATTGGTGGGTGCTACCATATTTTCTTTCAGCAGATCGTTGTATTCTTTTATTTGTGCTTCCGTTTTCGGACGGCTCGCACGCCAAATCAGTTTTTTTCCATCAGGACTAAACCAGGCGCCGCCATCATAACCGGGTATATTGGTAATGCGCTTCTCGTCACCTGTTTTCAAATCCATGATGTATAATTCAATATCCCCGTCTTTGGTACTTGTATAGACCATTTTCTTTCCATCAGGAGAAATAGTGGCTTCCGCATCATAATGCGGGGAGTTGGTCAGTTGCTTGACAATCTTTCCATCAAGATCAGCCATAAAAATATCGAAGGTGCTATATAGCGGCCAGATGTATTTATTACCATATTTAGCCCTGTCTGGTGTGGGCGGACATGCTTCATCACCCAAATGCGTTGAGGCATAAATAACGTGCTTGCCGTCTTTCATAAAGAAACCACAGGTTGTCCTTCCTTTACCGGTGCTTACCAGTTTGGGTTCAAATTTTTCGCCAGCCTTCGTTGGCAGTTTAGCGATATACATCTGGTCGCAGGGAATACCTTCTTTGGGTGCTGTTTTTTGAAAAATAAGCCATTTGCTGTCATAGCTCCAGTAGGCTTCAGCATTATCCCCCCCAAAGGTCAGTTGCTGAATATTCTTCAAATGCGTTTCTTCCGGGTAGCGGAGCGTATCGGCGGCATTGACAGCAGAGCCGGCCGTTTGGGCCGTACTGCAGCAGGAACTAATGATTACAGTAAGCAGTGAAATTCCGAAGAAAAGTTTTTGCATAATTCGTAGTTTAAATTCAGCGCCGCAAAGGTATTTTAATGGTCCGCCGTCTTTGTCAGGTGAATGTCATACCTGCGCTTAAAATCAATTAGTTTTGCCGCATGAAGCAAATCGCAAAATTACCAGTGGTTGTTGCCCTTGTCATGATTTTTATCATCGGCTGTGCTGATAAGAATAAGGGTAATGATTTTACGGAAATGCTTACTAAACCACCCTATGCCGGTATTACTGACAGTATTAAACAATATCCTGGTAATGACGAACTGCATTTTCGCAGGGCTATTTTATTGAATACTAATAACCAGTCGGCCGCAGCATTGGCAGATTTTAAGAAGGCATGGTCGCTAAGCCATAAAGAACAGTATGCCTTGGGCATTGGCAACCTCTTACTGGAAACAAGCCCGGATTCAGCCATGCAATTTATCCGCAAAGCGGCAGAAGAGTTACCGAAAAGCCTGTTGCTGAAAATAACACTTGCCCGTTCCCTGAGCGAAGCCGGAAAAACAGATGAGGCCCTTCGCACCTGCGATGAGGCGCTGGCCCTGAATCCCCAACAGGTGGATGTTCTAAAAATAAAAGCGGATCTGCTAAACCAAAAACGAATGGATACCGAAGCCACAGAGGTTTTGGAAAAAGCATATAGCCTTACGCCTTATGATGTGGAACTGAACTATATGCTTGCACTCAATTATGCAGAGAACAAAAACAGCAGGGTTTTGGCCCTCTGCGATTCATTAATCAAAGCTGATTCGCTGGGCATACACGGGGAGCCATACTATTATAAAGGCATTTACTATTCAAATATTGGTGACAAGGAAGCCGCCCTGCAACAGTTTGACGCCTGTATAAAACACGATAAATACTTTCATGAAGGCTATATCGAAAAAGGTGGGGTTTTCTTCGACTTGAAAAATTACCCGGAAGCGTTTAAAATATTCAGGCTTTGCAATACCCTATCGCCTGATTATGCTCCAGCCTGGTACTGGATGGGTAAATGCCAGGAAGCCATGGGACAAAAAGATGAAGCAAGGCTCAATTACCAGAAGGCCCTGGGGCTGGATAAAAATTTTACTGAAGCGAAAGACGCTTTGGATAAAATCGGGAAATAAAGGCTGTATTCAGAACGGCTCAGTAAATTGCACTATCAATTAAACTAATTATCAACGCATGCCAATCATTGCCCCTTCTTTTCTCGCCGCTGATTTTCTAAAGCTGGAAGCCGAATGTAAAATGGTGAACGAAAGTGAAGCTGAATGGTTTCACCTGGATGTGATGGATGGACGCTTTGTTCCCAATATCAGCTTTGGGCCAATGATTATTGAATTCATCCATAAAACCACTAAGAAGGTTTGTGATGTACACCTGATGATCGAAGAGCCGGAACATTATACAGAACAATTTAAAAATGCCGGCGCCGACAACCTTACTGTACATGCCGAAGCCTGTGTGCACCTGCACCGGAATATCCAGCAAATAAAAAGCCTGGGTATGAAGGCTGGTGTGGCACTGAACCCGCATACACCTGTATCGGTAGTCAGCGATATACTGCATGACATCGATCTTGTTTGTTTGATGAGTGTAAACCCAGGCTTTGGCGGGCAAAAATTCATTCCCTATACGCTACAAAAAATAAAGGAGCTGCGCCAGATGATCAATGACAGAGGCTTGCTGGTGCATATTGAAATAGATGGGGGGGTAACACTTGAGAATGCACCTTCCATCTTAGCAGCAGGTGCTGATGTGCTTGTGGCAGGCAACACCGTGTTCAGGGCGCCTGATCCAAAAGCTGTAATAGCTGCGCTGAAAAAAATGTAATGAAAGTTTTTTTAATAATACTTGCTTGCATAATTACGGCGGCGATGTCAGGCTGCGGAGAAACTCCTTGTGCCAGGGCAGAGATAGCTTACCGTTTTATCGGCTTCTCAGATACAGAAGCAGCTGAGTTTACCATCAGACGATTTAGTAAAGGAGCAGCAACAGCAGCTGACTCAATAGTTATAAATGCTGCTAACCCTGTGAGCTATTATCGTTTTGGCGATACACTTATTATATCTTCAGGAACCTCTTCACAATCACTGCGGCTTAATGGGGATGCTGATTACGAATTCTATTTCCCACGGGCTGCCCGCACTATCAAAGTATCAGAAATTATAGAACCCCAGTCATATAAAAAAAGCCGGTTCATTGCTGAAACCAAGGAAATGTGTATAAACAGCATCAGCAGTTGCCGGATTGATGGTGTATTCATAAGCCCGGTTGCGTCATTCAATACCATTTACCTGCGTAAATAGTATTTAAGGTGAAATGGATACCGTTTCCCAATCTCTCCGTATCTTGTCGCATATTCCAGTATGAAAATCAAACTGCTGCTAATATTACCATTTCTCGCACTTCTCCTGTTTGCCTCTGTTGCTGTCGCCCAAAAAACCACTGCTTACGTCTCCGGCAAAATCGTGGATGAAAACGAGCAGCCTTTATCCAACGTTTCCATCGTTATACTGGGACAATCAAAAGGCGTTGCCTCCAACGATTCGGGTTACTTCCGTATAAAAGCTGAAGCGGGTAAAGCCTTTGCACTAATCTTCAGTTATAGTGGCCGTAATACAGAGCAGCGAAACTTCTTGCTGAATGAAGGTGAAGAAGAAACGATCACCATTCGCCTGGTAAAAGGAGAAAAAACATTACAGGAAGTAGTCGTTACCGATCAGCGGGACCGGCGGGAAGCCGGTTTGATTCGGCCTAATCCAAAAACAATCATCAACCTTCCCTCTGCCGTAACGGGTGTGGAAAGCCTGATTAAAATATTTGTTGGCTCTAACAATGAACTTACCTCGCAATACTCTGTACGTGGTGGCAGTTATGATGAGAACCTGATTTATGTAAACGACTTTGAAGTATTCCGTCCTTACCTGGTACGCAGCGGCCAGCAGGAAGGCCTCAGCTTTATCAACCCTGAAATGGTGAGGAATATTAATTTCTACAACGGCGGTTTCCAGGCTAAATATGGCGACAAGATGAGCAGTGTGCTGGATATCCAGTATAAAAAACCAAAACGGTTTGGCGGTTCTGCCTATATCGGCATATTGGAACAAGGCCTGCAATTTGAAGGAACCAATAAAAATAAAAAGTTCACCTACCTGCTCGGCGTACGCAACCGTACCAACCGAAACCTGCTCAGCAGCCAGGAAACAAAAGGCAATTATGTTCCTTCCTCTGCAGATTTCCAGGCATTGCTTACATTCCAGCTAAGCCCGAAATGGCAGGCAGAATTGCTGAGCAATATTTCCCAAACAAAATTCACACTAATTCCGCTGGAAAGCCAGTTAACAACTTCTGTTTTCTCGCCAATCTTCAGCACTACCCTTGGCGTTGATATAGCATTTGAAGGCCAGGAAAAAGATCAGTACCAAACCAGTATGGTGGGTTTTGCCCTTACCAACCAGGTGAGTAAAAAACTAAGACTGAAATGGATGGCTTCCCGTTTCTCGAACGATGAAAGCGAAAACGTTGATATAACCGGCGCTTATCTATTCGGCGAACGGGATTTTGATAAACGTAACCCTACTTACGGATTAATAGTAAACCCGTTGGGTGCCGGCGTGTACCAAAACTGGGCCCGTAATGAACTGAATATTGAAAACTGGAATATATCACACAAAGGAAATTATGATATGGGCAAACATGCCCTGCAGTGGGGACTGGGTTATGATAAAACCTCCATCGCAGACAAACTGAATGAATGGGAATTCCAGGATTCCGCGGGATATGCCCTGCCTTACCAGCCCGATATGCTGCGGCTGAATAAAGTATTGAAATCAAATGCATCGTTAGACATCAATAAATATTCCGGTTATATACAGGATAATATTTTACTGGGAAAAGATTCGGCGCATGCCGCTACGCTAACGGCGGGTGTGCGTTTTAATTACAATTCATTGAACCAGGAATTTTTAATCTCTCCACGTATCGGTGCCAGCTGGAGGCCGAACTGGAAAAAGGATATAATCTTCCGCTTAGCCGCTGGTGCTTATCACCAGCCGCCTTTCTACCGTGAGTTGCGCCGCAACAACGGAACCGTAAATACTAACCTCAAATCACAAAAAAGCTGGCAGGGAGTGCTGGGCTTCGATTACAATTTTATAGGTGTGGGTGGCCGTCCCATGCGATGGACAACGGAAGCCTATTATAAAAGCCTGACGGATGTTGTGCCTTATGATATGGACAATGTGCGGGTGCGCTACTTTGGTGAAAATATTGCGAAAGCATACGCTGCAGGCGTAGAAATGCGCCTGCATGGTGAACTGGTACAGGATGCTGAAAGCTGGATAAGTATTGGTATCATGAAGACTGGTGAAGATATAAATGATGATCATTATTACAGGTATAAGAATGCGGCGGGCGAATTCATCACGGCACAAAGTAATGACCAGGTAGTAACAGACAGCGCCCGTTTTGATGTAGGCTGGCTCCGACGCCCGAGCGACCGGCGGATTACATTCGGTATGTATTTCTCAGACTATCTCGCTACCAATAAAAACTTCAAAGCTTATTTGAATTTATTATACGGCAGTAATATGCCCTACAATATTCCGAATGCTGTTCGTTATCGCAATGCGGCTGTAATAGACCCTTATATACGGGCTGATATTGGCTTCAGCGCTTTGTTGATGGATGATGATAAGAATAAACGCCGCAGCCACTCCCCTTTCCGCAATTTTGATAATATCTGGGCCAGCCTGGAAGTATTTAACATCATTGACCGGGCGAATACTATCTCCTACCTGTTCATTAAAGATTTCTCCAACACAGTATACCTGATGCCCAACCGGCTTACACCAAGGCTGATTAACTTTAAGATAGTTGCCCGCTGGTAGCGGGTCTGACGGTCTCCGTTGTATAGGTCTGACGGTCCCCGACTGACCAATACAACAGCACCGCTGGCGCAAGCACCGCCTGTTGTAAGAATGATTTGCAGATTAGTTTAAAACCATTTCCCCCGCTTCTTATCCCACGCCGTAATCCCAACCTTAAACTGTACCGGGTTGCGAAACTGGTTGGCGACTGATCCTACCACGTATATCCCAAGCTTGAACTTGCCCAACAGGTTAAACGGATATTTAAAAACCCGTTCAACGCCGGTAAACAATTCTGCATAACGCAGGTTTCTTTCCTTTGCAATTAAAAAACCAGCACCCGCTACTTCACGCAGGCCAATTTTTTTAAAAAAGGGGATTTTATTCAGAAAGGCACCATTGAATTCATGTATATAATGCCCTTCGTAAAAACGCTTGAAGGTTGCAAAGGTTGAATCAAGCGACTGAAATGCTTCTGCGGGGTTGAGAAATAAAATCGGATCGCCCCGCCGCTGAAATTTATAATCCACCAGGCGCAGATCTTTTTGACTCAGGAACGATCCTGTACGTATGGTATAAGATGAAGTACCCATTGTGCCCAGCTTCACCGACTGCCGAAGACCAAGTTCCAGGTAATCAAAATCAACCTCACTCTTAAATATACCCGGCACCCCTTTACGGATGGAAACATAGAAAGTAGGCCATGATGATCCAAGGATAACTTTCTCCCTCGGTTCACGGATATAACGCTGCCATGGCGTGTATTCTAAGCGCAACGAACCATAGAGGGCATTGTAAGATGCAAAAGCAGGGGCCCGGTTATTATCCAGCACATCGCCAAACAAACTGTCAAGACCATCCCCTGTTTTATAATCACTCACCGAACGGCGGAAGGCCATATCAGCATCTGTGTAAAGAAATAAACCATTTGCAATCTCCAGTGAATGTCCAATACCAATACCCTGGTTCAAATAAATATTTCCCCGCTGGATCATGTTTATCCACGCATCACCATTAAATATATAGTCGAAATTCTTTTGGAGCCGCAATGAGTACATACCCCGGTTAAACGGGTTATACATCCTGTTCACCCGTAAGCTTCCATTGATATCCTTATTGCGGATACCATAACTGATATCGGCAAAGAGTCCAAGATTCTTTCTCGACTCCCAGGTTTTAAAATAGCTAAAAGTAGGCTCTATGCGCACACCGCCTAATTGAAATGGCTGTATTACTTCCGGAATAGCGGGAAAACGCATATTCCTTCGCTTGACGTGGTTATTCAGCACCTGTCCCCTGAATGCCAGGTTTTGCCAAACTAGCTTATTTGTCTTTTTATCAATTGAATCAAGATATGCTTTTGAATGCGTAGCCGCATACACACTGTCTTTATAATGGATAAACCGGACCTCTTTTTCTGTAAGTGGCTGCGTACGATTGGCCTCCCAAAAACTGCTGTCCCGTTTGTAAGCTTCCAGCGAGGCTGAACTTAGTTCTGTACCAAAATGCTTCCTGTCAAACTGTTTATTCAGTTCAAAGTCTGCATACGACACCAGGGTATGACCAGAGGCTTTTCGCTTATCAGAGATACTTTTATAGGTAAACTCCTGCCGGGTTATCATCCATGCCTTATCCTGTACAAACGCATACTGCTGTTCCACTTCAAAAAAATCGTAGGCCGCTAAATGATATGAAGGTAGCCGGATCTTTGTATGCAGCACCACCCAACTGCCTTCGGCTATTACCATCTCCCCTTCTACTGTGGCATTGCTCAATTGTCTTGGTTTTATGCCAATCGTATAATACTTCTTGCCATCCTTTATTTCTGTTCTGAGTGTTTTGTACCGGTACGCCAGCAGGCCACTGTAACTTAACGGCGAAATAAAAGGCGTTTGCGACAGCGAAGGGATATTCACCAGGTTATTGTAAAAACTAAAATCACCTTCTGTGGCTGACAGGTAGAATAAACTCTCTGTATTCCCTCTTTTCTTTACACCCGTCCTTTCTTCTTTAATACGTTTGGATGATTCAACATCTAGCTGAATTACAATTTCTGCCAATGCCATCTGGTTCATCTCATTCCTTTCACGCATGGCCTGCAGCATAGAATCGCTTAAAGGCTTCTTCCCTTTTTTCATTTCCATTGAGTCCTGCTGCACTGCCTTAATATACATTTTACAGGAATAAGCGCCGGAAGCCTGCTGTATGGCTTCCTTATTCCGTATTACATTTCGTATATATTCCTCTGCTTTATCTTTTGATTTTCCTTTTACCGTTACTTCAGAGAGGCTGGTGGCATCTGCTTCTTCCAGTATAATATCCTTCTGTATATTTTTCTTGCTGATGACAAGCGGACTGGTATAGGTCTTATAGCCAATCATGGTTACCACCAGCTCATAATTCCCTTCATCCAGCTCTAATGAATAAGTGCCGTCCTCTTTTGTAACCACGCCCTGGTTATTCCCCTTTACCTGTACAGAGGCAAAAGCAAGCGGTTCCATTTTGGCGTTGGTAATTTTGCCTGATACACGGAATTGGGCACAGAGGGGGAAATAAAAAAGAATAGAAAAAACAAGAAGCAGGTTCCGGTTCATAATGAGGGCGAAAGATAAAAAGCATACCGCTGCTTTTTATTCTCTCATATACATAACGCTGCCTTTTCAGAAATATTTAACAAGGCTTCGTTTTATTATCCAGATCTTATCAACGCCAGTTATTCCGGAAACGATCCCATGTAGTAAGGCCTATTTTAAACTGAACAGGATTATTGAGTTTATTAGCCAACGAAGTAACCACATATACCCCCAGCTTTACCCTTGCCAGCGGATTAAACGGCCACTTAAACACCCTTTCCAGGCCAGTAAAGAATTCAAAATATTTCAGGTCAAGTTCTTTGGTAAATAAAAAACCGCCACCAACCACCTCCTGCAATTTCAATTTCTTCATAAACGGAATACGGTTGATCAAAAATCCGTTGAACTCATGAACAAGGTTACCCTGGTAAAAACGATCAAATACCGGGAATGTAGAATCCAGGGCCTGGAACGCTTTATTGGGGTTTTGAAAAAACAAAGGATCACCCTGCCGCATAAACTTATAATCGATAATACGGAGGTCACGGGTGTTGAGAAAATCACCGGTCTTAACAATATAGGCTGTCTGACCAAAAATACCTGCATTGATACGCTGCTCTACCCCGAACTCCAGGTAGTCAAAGTCAATTTCACTTTTCAGTAATCCTTTAATCCCCTTTTTCCAGTGTACATAAAAAGTTGGCCATTTTGAACCCAGGTGTATTTTCTCTTTCGGCTCCCGCATATATTTCATCCGCGGCGTGAAATATAGTTTCACCTGATTATATGAAGCATTGTATGGATCAAATTCTACCGGCGGTTCATTGGCAATACCGAAAATGCTGTCAGCATTATTCCCTACTTTATACCCGCTTACAGAGCGGCGCAATGCCACTTCAAACTCATTCATGATGCGCAGGCCATTGGCAATATCAAATCCGTGTTCAATCTTAAAGGAATTGTTGAGATAGATATTACTTCGTTTCAAAACATTGATCCACGCATCACCTGAATAAATAAATTCAAAATTCCGGCTGATCGCAGCGCTGATCTCCCCCGAATTAAATGGATTATACTTACGTTTAGCACGCAGGTAACCATTCACATCCTGGTTACGGAAACCATAACTAATCTTACCTTCTACCTCTACGTTTTTGCGGGAGGGAAATGTTTTCCGGTAAAGTGCTGAAAGTTCCAGCCTGGCCCCGCCAAATGAAACCGGCTGTATTAACGAAGTGAGCGGGGGCAGTATCCACTGCCGTTCTTTCCGGTGATCATTAAATATCTGTCCAAAGATGAGTGCCTTCTTCCACGTTATTTTATTGAGCACCCTGTCCATAGAATCCAGGTAGGCTTCACTTCGTGTATACCGGTAAATACTGTCCTGGTAACGGGCATATTTCTCCTGTTGTACCGAAAGTGGTTCGGTGCGTACGGACTTCCAAAAAGTCGAATCCTTTTGATAAGCCTCTTCAGAAGTTGAACTCACTTCGTTTCCGAAATAACCCTTCTTAAAGGTTTTATTCAGTTCATAGTTAGTATAGGCAACAACGGTCTCGCCATATATTCTGCCCTTTTTTGTTTTGATATAATAATTGAATTCCTGGCGGGTGATCATACGGCCGCTGTCGCCCACTGCCCCATACTCCTGTTTTACCTCCATAAAATCGTACTCCGGCATATGGGCCTGGGGTATCCGGTAAGTGGCGCTGATAACGTTGAACGTACTATCCTGTATAGTAATTTCTCCCTCTATGGTAGCATTGCTCAATTGTCTTGGGCGAACGGAAATAGTGTAGATTTTAGGCTTAACCGTTCGATCGATCTTAATGGTCTTGAATTTATAGGCTACCAGTCCGCTATAACTAAGTGGAGATACAAACGGGATCTTGGAAACAGGTGGCGTGTTAATCAGGTTATTGAATAAATAGAAATCGCCATCCAGCGAGGTAAGGTAAAAAAGGTAGCCCTGGTCCCCCCTGCGTATCACTCCCAGCCTTTCTTCTTTTGTCTGCCCATTCTGGCTTTTATCAATGTGTAATGATATTTCGGAAAGCGACATACCGTCAAAGTTGTCCCTGGCAACGGTGTCATCCTCACTTTTTTTCTTTGTATAAACAGAATCAAGCTGAAAGGCCCGTATATACGCGTTGCAGGAGTAATCTCCTATCGCATTGAGAATAGCTTCCTTTCCACGCACAACCTGCCTTATTATCTCTTCTGCCCTGTCACGGCTTTTTGCTTTGATTATCACTTCCGCCATCCCCGCGCCTTCATCCGTTTCGAGTGTGATACTTTCCGTGATATCCTCATTGGTAATATTGATGGTTACAACACGTGGCTTATACCCAATCATACTCACGAGCAAATCATATTTCCCCCTTTCTAAAGAAAATTGAAAACTGCCATCATCCTTTGTAATAGCACCTTTACGCAATTCTTTCACTTCCACACTTGCCAGGGGCAGTGGTACATTCCGGTTATCCAGTATAGTTCCTGAAACTTTAAATAATTGTGCAGCAGACGGGAAAGCAGTCAGCAAAAAAAACAGCAGTATTAAAAAACCGGGCTTGTGTTTCATTGGCCATTCAGACGATAAACTGGCTGCAAAGGTCAGGCTAAAGTTCAGGCTTATAAAAAGAAATTAGTTTTTTAACATATCTATATAAGCAAAAGGCGGACATTAAAACCCGCCTTTTAAAATAATCGCATAGAAACTTAACTATTGTTCCTGTTTTCAAATTCAAACCTGCTTTTCTCCTGTGCTGCTGCAAAAGCCGCAGGGTCGCCATAAGGCCCCAGGTATTTGGCGGATCCAAATCCGAGAATTGGGAAAAATATTATTTGCAACAATACCAGGCCAACTGTAAAAGCTTCATCTTTTCCAAAGCTCTTTGAAACCATGTTGTAAAGTCAAATTATAAAAATAATATTGACAAGTGGGATTAAACAAAGGATGGTCCAATGCCCCGGCTTACCGGCCACTTTGGTCAATATATAAAGATTATAAATGGGAATGATGGAAGCCCAGCCAGGTTGTCCGGCTTTTTCAAAAACCCTCCACCACATAATTGCATAAAATGCGAGTACGATGGCCAGAACGAGCAAGAGATTTCCTGCTGACAATTCCATTGATTCATATTCCATAATTATTGGTTTTGGTGAGTAACAATGTTAACAATTTTCCCGGACAAAAATTAAGAATACATTATCGTGCATCAAAAGCAATTCACAACTGTGAATAAGTAACTTTAGGATGTAATCATATTCATAAGTAATATTGAACTGGAAGGGCAGTCATTCGCAAAGGGGCGGATGAAGTATAAAACCCGGTAACGCCTTTCGCCGGCTTTGTGAAACATGGTTCGCCTTTGCCCACCATGCTAAGGAAGCACGAACCAATAAACTAACCCGAATTGACAGACACAATTATCAACCTCGAAACCGTTAACCCTATTGAATTTTTCGGCGTAAACAACGGCAAGCTCGACATCCTTAAGAAAAAATTTCCCCTGCTCAAGATCCTGTCCCGCGGCACGCAGTTAAAACTTAGCGGAGCCCCTGAACAAATTGAATCAGCCAGGGAAAAAATTTCGCTCATCGTTTCCTATCTGGAAAGGAATGGCCACATGAGCCAGAATTATTTCGAACAGGTGCTGGGTGGCGACGATGCTGAAACCATTGATCACTTCAAGGAAAAAAACCCCAATGAAGTACTGGTCTTTGGCCCCAACGGAAAATCAGTACGGGCACGTACGGCCAACCAGAAAAGACTGGTAGAAGTGGCAGAAAAAAATGACATTGTATTTGCCATCGGCCCTGCCGGTACAGGTAAAACGTATACGGCTGTAGCACTCGCAGTGCGGGCATTAAAAAACAAACAGGTAAAGAAAATAATCCTTACCCGTCCGGCGGTTGAAGCTGGCGAAAGCCTTGGTTTCCTGCCCGGCGATTTGAAAGAAAAAATCGACCCCTACCTGCGGCCTTTATATGATGCGCTGGATGATATGATACCCGCCGATAAGCTGGGCTACTATATGACCACCCGCACCATTGAAATAGCACCGCTGGCCTATATGCGAGGCCGTACACTGGATAACGCCTTCATTATCCTGGATGAGGCACAAAACTCCACCGACCTGCAATTAAAAATGTTTCTCACCCGTATTGGTGCCAATGCCAAAGCCATTATTACCGGCGATATGACGCAGGTGGATCTTCCCCGCAACCAGCGCAGTGGCCTGGCTACAGCTGTACGGATTCTGAAGAATATTGATGGTATAGCGCATATCGAACTGGATGAAGAAGATGTGGTGCGTCACCGCTTGGTGAAAAGCATTCTTCGGGCATATAACAAAGAACATGAAAAAGAAAACCCGGAGATGTATGCACATAAAACACCAGCCATCACTAAAAAAGAGAACCCGGGTCAGTAAGAATACTATTCAAGTCGTACTTTGCAGGAATGAAAGGTTATATAACCCTCTTTTCATTCCTGCTTTTTTTTGTAGCAGCCTGTAAGACGGAGAAGAAAAGAGAAAAGACAGAACCCGCTGCCCCTGATCCGGAAAAAATAGCAGCCAACTATGAAACAATTCACAAGCTAAATCCATTACTGCAATCCGGCGATTTGATATTTCGCAATGGAAATGATATCGTGAGCGAGGCTGCCCGCAGTTTCAACCGCAAAGACACTTCCTTTTCACATTGCGGTGTTATTCTTATTGAGAATGATACAACCTTTGTCTACCATGCACTCGGAGGGGTGTATAACCCTTCTCAAAAACTCCTGCGCCAGCCACTGGACAGTTTTTGTAATCCGGCCGAAAATAATGCTATAGGTATTTACCGGTACCCGATGAATACTGCGCAGGTAGAAAAACTTAAAAAAGTGGTGCATGGATATCATAAAGCTGGGCTGCGCTTCGATCTGTTTTTCAACTACAGTACAGATAAGGAAATGTATTGTGCCGAGTTCGTATTCAAGTCCTTAAACCAGGCTGTTGACAGCGCCCTGACTTCCTATGTACGTATGGATACCGTACCATATGGTATAACTACAGATGATATTTTTCTGCACCCCAATGCCCGGTTGATAAAAAGGGAAAAATTTATTTACTAAAACCGGGGGCAAACACTACATTTGGCGCAAATATTTTAAAAATTACTTATGAGAAAAATTACTAACGTACTGTTCCTGGCAGGTGCGATTGCCCTGCTGGCTGTTGGCTGCGGCGGAAAAAAGGTAGCTAACGATCCCAAAGCTGTAGTAACAGCATTTTTCGCTAAACTCGCTGCTAAAGATTTTGATGGTGCTGCTAAACTGGCTACAAAAGACAGCAAAACTACCCTGGACATGATGAAGAAAGGTATGGAAGCTGCAGAAAAAATGGGAGAACTCGGAAAAGACAAAGACAGTGATCCCACTGAAGAATTTAAAAAAATGACCTTCGGCGAGCCTAAAATTACTGGTGATAATGCAACGGTTCCTGTTACAGCCGGTGGCGAAAAAGGCACAAAAGATATTCCCCTGAAAAAAGAAGACGGTTCATGGAAAGTTGATTTCAGTATGAGTACGTTGCAGAAAATGAAAGACAATGATGGCGCTGACAACGGTTTTGATACACCAGTAGATACCGATGCAAATACAGATATCAAAATGAGTGCAGACTCACTGGAAGAAGCCCTGAAAAAAGCGAAAGAAGTAATGGATCAAATCAAGCCCGAAGACATCGAAAAGGCGAAAGAAGTAATGGAAAAAATGAAGGAAAATTAATCCTGGTTCACAAGATATACAAAGCGTCCCGATGATAACCGGGACGCTTTTATTTTTAGCCACTAAAGTTTTGTATTTTGTGTTATGAATTATAAACGATGCAGTTTTTTCCTATTAGTATTGGCAACGCTTGCGGCCTGCAAAGGAAAAGATAAAGAAGAAAAAAAGCCAGCCTCGTCCAATGCCATGGATGCAGCCCGCAATTTTATCCGGGCTACCCTCGATGGTAAGTTTGATTTTGCGAAAGACTACATGCTGGTTGATTCGCTTAATGTAAACTATCTCGACATAGGCAGCCGTGCACGTCAAAATGCTGACCAGGCAACAAAAGATGGCTACCGCGGAGCAAGCATTTTGTTTCATAAAACAATCCCGGTCAACGACTCAGTTAACATTATCATTTATTCCAACTCCTTTAAAAATGACCATGATACACTCCGGCTGGTAAGACAAGGCAACGACTGGAAAGTTGATTTAAAATATCTGTTTCAGCATGACGCTGACACAACTGTACATAAAACACCTGTTGTGGATACTGTAAAATGATAAAAAATGTTTTACTGGTAGGATTAGGAGGTGCCTTGGGCAGTATAGCCCGCTACCTGTTTCAGCGATGGATGCAAATGGTTTTTCCACAACCGTTCCCGCTGGGTACCTTTGGTGTAAATATCCTCGGCTGTTTTCTAATCGGCATTTTCTGGGGAATGAGTTTCCGGAGTTTTGACAGCAATGAGGCTGGTAAGCTGTTCCTGATGACTGGCCTCTGTGGGGGCTTTACCACGTTTTCTGCATTTACCCTTGAAGGCGTTGGACTACTGAAGGAACAAAGAACAGGATTATTCTTTTTATACATGGCTGCCAGTGTGGTGCTTGGCTTACTGGCTACCTATGCCGGCATGAAAATCAGCCGCTAACTTATAAACTAATTACTGTGAACAGAAACACAACTGTACTTCATCCATGGCATGGTGCCGGCTACGGCAGCAAAGCCCCGGCTACTGTGAACGCTTTAATAGAAATACCACAGGGCTCCCGTTCCAAATACGAAGTAGATAAAGAAACAGGGCTGTTGAAATTAGACAGGGTTATCTACTCCTCCTTCCAGTACCCAATCAACTATGGGTTTATACCCCAAACCCTGGGACAAGATGGTGACCCATTAGACATACTGGTCTTATGCTCGCAATCTATTCAAACGCTCTGCCTCGTAGAAGCCAATATAATTGGCAATATGCAAATGATTGATAACGGACAGGTAGATGATAAAATTATTGCCGTAGCTGCGAAAGATCCGTCAGTTAATCATATCAGCCGCATGGAAGATTTGCCACAACACTTCCTGCTGGAATTACGCAATTTCTTTGAACAGTACAAAGTACTTGAAAATAAGAAAGTGGAGATTGACAACTTCCAGGATCAGCTTATCGCTTATCGTGTTATCCAGGATGCAATTAACCTTTATAAAGAAACGTTTTTGCCGGCATGAACCAACCAAACTCCAATACTATGGCTACACAAATAATATTGACCGTGCTGCTGATCGGTTTATTTGCCGGCATACTGAGTGGTTTAGTTGGTGTGGGTGGCGGTATCATTATGGTACCCGCCCTGGTTTTCTTCTTAAATTATACACAGCACCAGGCACAAGGCACATCATTGGCTGTGCTCACCCTGCCCGTAGTGATACTTGCCTCCCTTTATTATTACCATCAGTGCCAGAAACTGGGCACACCCATCGATTTGAAAGTGGTGGGGCTATTAGCCGCCAGTTTCCTGGTAGGCGGCTTTATAGGCAGTAAAATAGCTTTAAGTATAGATCAGCAAATGCTGAAGAAAATATTTGCCGTTATTTTATTTTATACAGCATTCAAAATGCTTGGCTGGGATGCGGCAATCATCAGATGGGTGAAGGGAATTGGCTGACTTTATAAAAATCGACGAATAGCTTTTATACGCAGCAGCAGCTTACCTGTTACACTATCCCGCACACCCTTTTTTTCAATACTGTCTATTTTCACACGGCCAGAGGCATGTATAATTTTTTGATCGCCCACTAATATTCCTACATGGGTGATCCGGTCCTTTCTGCCAAAGAATACCAAATCGCCAGGAATAGCTTCAGTCAGATTATCAACTGCCATACCGGCAATGGCCTGCTGCCAGGCATCTCTCGGCAAATTGATTCCAAGCTGCTTAAAAATCACCTGCGTAAACCCACTGCAATCAATGCCCATCGGCGTACGCCCACCCCACATATAAGGCACATTCATCCAGGGTAAGGTCATAGCACTTATCTTATCTGATAAACTGTCCGGGTTCCCAGCATTTTCTACGGCGCCGTCTATGGTGTAGTTCACCCCGGCAAGGGCCACCATCCCTTCCTTGTATTTGTGAAAACCTGAGCCTGCGGAAATAGTGAGCCGCTTATCGCCTGTACCTATTGCAGCAAACAAATCAGCAACAATAAAAGGTGTTGGCTGGCCTGCTGTTATTTCATCTGCTTCCTCCAGCAGGCTGCGGGTAAGCCACCCATCATAGCCATCGTGCAGGCTTTTGATTTTTAGCCATAGCTTACCTTTCGTTTTTACAACCCGTACAGCTTCGCCAAAAAGTAACTGGTTGACCATCTCTGATCGATGGTCGGCTTTCTTTCTTACCGGGGCAGCGGCCACGTTTATTATTCCAAATTCCATGTCCCAAAATAATAAAACACTAATTCTCAATAAAAATTTGTTGAAAACACAAATTGCTGCATCTTGTATGCAGGTATTCACTATTTTCCGCTTGTGAAGCAGACGCAGTACAACCATATTACCGACCAGGAACTGCTGGAACGTTTTTATGCCGACCATAATAATGAATGGCTGGGTATACTGCTCCAGCGTTATACCCTGTTGCTGCTTGGTGTATGTATGAAATACCTGAAGGATGAGGATGAAGCCAAAGACAGTGTACAACAGGTATTCCTGAAAGTGATACAGGAACTGCAGAAATATAAAGTGGAATATTTTAAATCATGGTTGTACATGGTGGCGAAGAACCATTGCCTGATGCGCCTCCGTGACAAGCAGGGGAAGATGACCGCCGAGATTACCGAAAGGCTTAGCAGCACACCGGAAGAAGAAAGCGATCGCCAAACAATGGTGCAAAACGATCAAACACTGGAGTTAATGGGCACCGCATTAAAAGAACTTAGCCCTGAGCAACAGCAATGTGTAACTTTGTTTTACCTGGAAAAGAAAAGCTACCAGCAGGTGAGCGAGGAAACCGGGTTTAGCATGCTGCAGGTAAAAAGCTATATTCAAAACGGGAAAAGAAACCTTAAAATACTGATTGAGAAAAAACTAAAAGAGACATCCGGCAATTACCGCTAACAGCTCAGTATGCCTGAAAATTATAAAGACATATTATCCAATCTTTCCACCGAAGTTGACCAGGAACTGCTATTGCAATACCTGCAGGGCAAACTACCGGAAGACAAAAAGCATGAAGTGGAAATGCAACTGGCACAAAGCGATTTTGAAGCCGATGCGCTGGACGGCCTGGAAGACTTTAAAGACAAGGCCCAACTGGAATATATGGTGGAGATGCTGAACCGTGATCTGAAGAAAAAAACCGAGAAGAAAAAGAAGCGGCGCAAAAAACTGGAAATCAAGTTTCAGCCCTCTACATATATCGCCATCCTTATACTGCTGTTGCTCGTAGCCCTCTGCTATATCGTAATCCGGCGATTATCACATAATTAAAGGTGAATAAACAGCCGTTTTTCCACCTTTTTCGCACTTTTTCCACCCATACATGATCATATTATTAAGTTTAAGTTAAGCAGGCATTTGAGTCCGTCTGTTTTGTACATTAAAGAACCAATTAAAACATTTTAGTTATGAAATGGGATCTCACCACCACCGGCTCAGGCAATGAAGTGTATACACTGTACAAGGATGAGAAAAAAGTACTGACTGTTACGCTAAATCCGTTTTCAAATACCGCACGGGTGGAATGTGAAAAAGAGAAAAGGATTTTCCTCATACGTAAAGAAGGATTACGCAGGAATAAGACAGTTATCCGCTCTGAGTATGGAATAAAAATTGGCGAGTTGGGCAATGAAAATGGCACACAATATATCCATGTAAATAATGAGCGCATATTTTACAGTACAAGAAATAACCCGCTGGCTGAATTAGTTTTATATAAGGAAACCCCTGCTGATCCGCTGGTGAGTTGCGGCATAAAAACGGATAACACAGATACGGCCATTTCATTTAGAAAAGAAAGCAGCCTTTCTTCCACTTCTCACCCCGGCCTGCTTATGGCTCTTTGCTGGTACATGTTTTTACCGGTGGCAAAGGAAAATGTGGCTGAATATGCGGCATGATAGCTGACTATAATTGTTCCCAGACTTTTTTTGCAAACTGTTCCAGTGAGGGGTCCCTGGCGCCCATTAATAAAAGCACGCAATCGCCAGTGAAGTGGCTGCGTACGGCCTGTAAAAACCGGGCCCTGTCTTCTATATAAAACGCCTGCTTACCCGCTTGCCTTATATCATCAATCAAATCATTTGCAGAAATATCTTTAACCGCCGTACCGCCTGCATAGAAAATTTCGCTCATCCATATTTCATCCTGGGGACGAAGCTTTGCCGAAATTTCTTTAACAAAATCTTCCCGGAGAAACTTTGTAGGTTTATATCCATGTGGTTGAAACCAGGCAATAACTTTTTCCGCCACTGGCTGACAGGCTTCAATAGCGGCAGCGCATTTTACCGGGTTATGGGCATAATCATCAATAAACCAAACGCCATTCTTTTTACCATATACCTGGTTGCGGCGATAGATGCCTTCATAGTTGCTTAAAGCGGCTGCACAATCCTCAAGCGAAACACCAACCTGGTTGGCAACCGCAGTAGCAGCAACGGCATTTTCCATGTTATGCCTGCCTATCGCATTTAATGAGAATTGGATAGTACGTACAGAATACTGAATATGGAAACCGGACTGCTGAAAACCAGTAGCCGCATAACCAGCCGGGCTCTCATCTGTTGAAAAATCCTGTTGAACATTATCCGATAATTCTTTGGATAAAGGATGGGATTGATTGACGATAAACTTCCTGCTGTTTACTTTAAATACGCCGAATATCCGCATCAGTTCTTCCATCTCCTGGTGGTCTTTATCTACATTCAGCAATAAGCCAATCTCAGGTTTATATTGAACGATCGACCCATCACTTTCATCGGCCTCTATAACCAGCCACTCCCCCGACCCTACTTTTGCATTACCAATTTTTCCCTGTTTTATAATACTTATCAGCCCGGCCCCGCTAATGATACTTGGTGATAGTCCGCCTTTTTCCAAAATATCAAATAGCATAGCGCTGGTTGTACTTTTGCCACTGGTGCCACCTACAGCAATGGTCTTCTTGCTTTGCGCAATCATGGCCAATAATTCTGAGCGGCGTATAATGGGAATGCCAAGTGCCTTTGCTTTTTGCACTTCAACTACGGTATCCTCTATCGCCGTGGATACCACCACCAGGTCAATACCATTGTCTATACCGGAACCATCCTGGCTAAAACAACGAATGCCTTCTGCCACTAACTTCTCCTGAACCTCGTTATAAAGTCCCGGAGCAAAAAAACGGTCACTTCCGGAAACCTCTTTCCCGATTCCCTTTAAATACTGGGCAATGGCACTCATACCCACCCCGGCAATGCCGATAAAAAAAGCCCTGTTGAAATCATTGATTGACTGGTTCATACTGCAAATAAAAGATAAATACACCAGAAGGATTCGGAGGAGCTGCTGCGTCTCTGTCTATAGCCAGATTTATGGCTAAAATGTATTTTAAACCTTTAGTCAATTTCCCGGTCTGAGCCCGGACGCCAAACAACCACCAAATTATGCCAATTACAAAAATGCAAGTCCTTGCCCTGCTCATTACTGCAGGTTCTTTTACGATTATTGCCTGTAATAAAAACAGTGATGATGTCGGCGATCCGGTTGTTCCCGTTGTAATCGATCCGGTGGCCGAAGTATTAAACCTGCCAGCTACTCCATTTAATTATAGTAATCAGCCCATGCCTGCATATCTCACGTCACCCAATATAGCAGGTCAGTTAAATACACCGGCAACAAATCCTGTGACAGATAACGGTGCGACATTAGGCCGGGTACTTTTCTATGATAAAAACCTTTCGCTTAATAATACTATTTCCTGTGCATCGTGCCACAAACAAGCCAGCGGCTTTTCAAACCCGGTTGCAAAAAGTGCCGGCTTTAACGGAGGATTAACCGGCAGGAATTCGATGTCCATCATTGACGCTGCCTATTATCCCAATGGTCGTTTTTTTTGGGACCAACGGGCCGCTACGCTGGAAGACCAGGTACTGATGCCAATACAGGACCTCGTGGAAATGGGTATGACGCTCCCCCAACTGGAAACAAAACTTAAAGGCTTGAAATATTACCCGGTATTGTTTGCCAGGGCATTTAATGGCGACAGCACCGTGACCACCGGTAAAATTGCCGCAGCTTTATCCCAATTTGTGCGGTCAATTGTTTCGTACCGGTCCAAATATGATGCAGGTAGAGGAGCATTCCCGGCAGCTCCGGCCCCGGCACCAAATGCTATATTCGCAAATTTTACTGCCCAGGAAAACCGCGGAAAAGAAATATTTCTTTCACCCCAAAATGCCTGTGCAGCTTGCCATGGTTCGGAAACATTCACCCCTCCGCAGGAAAGAAATAACGGCCTTGATTTAGTTACAGTAGACCGTGGATTCGGTGCCGTTACAAACCGCCCGCAGGACGAGGCAACATTTAAAGTCACTACACTCAGAAATGTGGAATTAACAGCACCCTATATGCATGATGGAAGATTTGCGACATTGGAAGAAGTTGTAGAGCATTACAGCTCAGGTGTAAAAAATCATCCAAACCTGTCAAATCCCCTTCGTCTGCCCAACGGTAATCCAAGAAACTTAAATTTGTCCGTGGCCGACAAGCAGGCACTGGTAGCATTTCTCAAAACGCTTACAGATAATACCATAGCAACCGAAGTGAAGTATAGTAATCCTTTCAAGTAAGTTGGCAGTACTCAGTCGGCAGTTGGCAGTCGTCGGGTTTTCTGACTTATAGTCTTTCGACTTAAGTTCTCTAAACTTCAGCCTTCTGACCTCCGACTCTTGGCTTCAGCCTCCTGACTTCTGACTTCCGATTTCTGACTTCCGATTTCTGACTTCCGAACTCAGACTTCTGACTTCCGTCCTCATTTCCCTTGAGAAGCCTTGATCATTTCCGGGTAACCCATTTTTTTTAGCCAGGGCCGTTACCGCCATCGTAATGCGTTTTACTTTGGTGGGTTCTGTTTTAGCGCTGTCGATCCATTTGCTGAAGTAGCGCTGGTGTGAGCCTGTGAGGCTTTCAAAATAATTTTTCGCGGCTGGATCATCGGCAAGGCACTCCATAAAATCTGCATTGAATACAAATTCAGTTTTATCTTCTGACAGTTGTACTTTCAGCATAGCACCATGCCGCTTGCCAATAGCTTTTCGCAGGTCTGCATTAAGTGGCATCATAAAAAGACCGCCGCCCATGGGCATTACTGACTGACGGGTGATAGTATGCTTATCCAATTTCCCTTTCACTTTAAACTCCTTCTTGTTGCCCGGCTTTAATTGCTGTGCTATATCTGCCGGTATTTCTATATATGTCCAGCCCGTTTTATCTCCCTTTTCGCCAAATTTCAATATAGTGGTCGTAAATGTTTGTGCAGCCATAGCTAAAATTAAAAAACAACCGTTAAAAGAATACAAAACTGTAACCAATTACCTGAACAGACCGTTATGGCAGCTATTAATAATTAAATTTGCCACACTTTAACCGTATAGCTGCATGAAATTAGTTTTACCCGCTACCATCCGAAAATACATTCTCCCCGCTTTTTTTGTACTAAATATCCTTCCCGCATCCGCGCAGGATATCCCGGTGACCATTAAAGTAATTAATCAGAAAAAAGATCCAGTCGGTTTCGCCACCATTACTGTAGCTGACCGTGCAGACAGTACGGTTCGTTTTACCAGGTCGGCAGATAGTACAGGCCGTGCCGTATTTAGCCTTAAAAAAAACGGGCTATACAGTGTTGCTATTTCCTCCGTCAATTATCAACCGGTAGAAAAAGGTATTAGTATCAGCGGCAACCAGACAGCATTCACCTTTGCCACCGAGCCACTGGGCAAAACAATGGAAGGCGTGGTAATCGCTTCTAAAAAACCATTGATGCGGCAGGAGGATGATAAAACAATAATCGACCCTGAAAACCTGGTAGCCTCCTCCACAAGCGGCTATGAAGTAATCGAAAAAACGCCCGGCCTCTTTGTTGACCAGGATGGAAATATCTATATCAGCAGCCTTACACCAGCAACCGTGCAAATCAACGGTCGTGATTTAAAGATGAGCGCAGCAGATGTGGCTACTATGCTAAAAAGTTTTCCACCCACTGCCATTCAAAAAATTGAAGTAGTACGCACGCCTTCTGCCTCGCAGGATGCCTCTGGCAGTGGTGGCATTGTGAATGTTGTATTGAAAAAGGGATTTAAAATAGGCATGACAGGCAGCATCACCGCTGGTATGCAACAAGGCACATACGGCAATCAGTTTGTCGGTTTCAATATCAATAATAATGATGGCAAGCGCACATTCTACATCAGCGCCAACTACAACCGCCGGAATAATTTCGAAATCATTAATTCAGACCGCATTTTCGGAGCTGATACAGTTATCATGCAAGAGGCTTTTACCAAGTACCCCGCTGATGCTTTCAGCAGCAATTACATTTACAGTTTTGGCAAAAAAAAATGGGATTTTGAATTATCAGGAAATGTATCGTATACCAACTCCCGTAATAAAAGCGACAACAACTCCATTATTCAAAAAATTAGCAACGGCAATATTTTAACGGAGAACCTAAACCGTTCTTACAATGACAATAAATCGTTTTTGCTGGGCAATGGATTTGAAGCTAAATTAAAAATTGACAGCCTTGGCTCGGAATGGTTCACCCAGGTGTTTCACTACTACGCTGACAATAAAGGAAAACAAAGCTATAACACATTCTACACCCTGCCCTTCTCAGCCAGTACAGGAGGTGATGGAGAGGCGGACAATAACCGTAACCTTTTTTCAGGTAAATCTGATCTGAAACTGAAATTGAAAAATAAGCTGACAATTGAGACAGGTATCAAAAGCACCGTACACCTTTTCAAAAATGCAACGGATTTTTACACTAACATCAACGGCACCAGGGGAAAAGACAACAGCCGTACCAATACGTTTGACTATGAAGAAAACATCAATGCCTTTTATTTCCAGGGGGCTAAAACCTTTGGAAAAGATATCGTATTAAAGGCCGGGGCCCGGCTGGAAAATACAAATATGAAAGGTCAGCAAGTAATTCCCGACGATACTTCATTTAATATTCACCGCACCGATTTATTCCCATACGTCTACCTCAGTAAAAACCTGATGAAGATTGCCGGTTATGATTTGAGGGCTTATTTGGTTTACCGCCGCACCATCAGCCGGCCGGCTTATGAACAACTGAATCCCTTTCCACGGCTTATTGATCAATACCTGACTGAGTTAGGAAACCCTTCACTCAAACCACAGTTCACCCAAAACTATGAAGCAAATATCAGTGTGGACGAAAGGCCAATACTCGCTATAGGGCTGAACAATACGAAAGATATTTTCTCTCAGGTTACCTATCTCTCCGATACAACCAATGCCATAGCACTACGTACATACGATAACCTGGGAACAAACAAAGAGTGGTATTTCCGCGGGCTCGGCGCTTTGCCACCCGGTGGCCGGTATTTTTTAGTGGCAGGTGCACAGTTTAATTATACCATATACGACGGTGTTTATGAAAATAAACCGCTGTCATTCAAAAAAGGCACCTGGACATTTTTCACTTACCAAACATTCCGGGTTGACAAAAAATCGGTGATTACGCTGAATGGTTTTGTCAGATTGAAAGGTCAGCAACAATTATATGAATTAGGATCATTTGGGATGCTGAATGCCAGTGTCAACCGTAAATTCATGAAGGAAAAGCTGATTTTGACATTAAGCATCAACGATATGTTCTATACCAATAAAATTGATTTCTCCCTGAAACAGGGAACCGTAAATGCCAGTGGTACCCGCTATAATGACACCCGCCGCTTCGGCATAAACCTGCGTTATAACTTCGGGATTCGTAAACGTGAAGAAAACAATAATATGTTTAACGTTGATCCTAATGTGAATTGATCCTGCGCAACAAGAAATTAAATACAGTGTAAAATATCAGTTTTTGGCCTTATCTTTGCGCCGTATCATTTGAGTGATAGAGCATTTTGAAGTGAAGAGTTTTTCTGCTGCGCCTGGAGCCTCTGGTTTATCAAGGATCTGACAATGCATAGTTTCTTTACCCCTTGCGTTTATTCTCAATTATTTGTTTAATCAATTTTTATTTTTCATGAACATTTATGTCTCAAACCTTCCCTACGCTGTAGTGGATGAGGATCTGAGAAGTTACTTTTCTGAGTATGGAGAAGTTACTTCTGCTAAAGTTATTACCGACAAATACACAAACCGCAGTAAAGGTTTTGGTTTTGTTGAAATGAGCGATGATGAAGCTGCTGAAAAAGCAATCGCGGAACTGAACGGCGCTACTATCCAGGGCCGTGAAATCAAAGTAAATGTGGCGAAGCCAAAAGAGGACAAACAAGGTGTGCGTTCTGGCCGTCCTTCATTTACAAACCGTTGGTAATAGTAATAAGCCAAATAGAAAAGCCCCTAACAATGTTGGGGGCTTTTTAGTTGACTAATGTTTTTACAGATCAGGCCCGTTGTTTTGCCTTCGCCGCTTTCTTAGCAGGTGCTGCCTTCTTCGATTTTTTCAGTGCTGCATCAATGGCAGCGCTGATATTAGCGAATGTAGGTTTGCCTGTCACCATTACATCATTAACAAAAAAAGCAGGAATCTCTTTTACACCACGGCTGTGGCCTTCCTTAATGTCATCCTGCACCTGCCAGCCATACATACCATTCACCAGGTCGTCCAAAAATTTTTTACTTTTTACACCTGCTTCCTTACTGTATAGTTTGAGACTGGTAGTACCCAGGTTCCTCCGGTTGGCAAATAATACATTATGCATTTCCCAAAACTTACCTTCTTGTCCTGCAGCAACAGCCGACTCGCTGGCCTTCAGGCTACGCTGATGGATAAGCGTAAGCGGGAAATGGCGAAATTGAAATCTTACCCTGCCATCATACTCCTCCAAAACCTGTTTTACCACCTCATTTGCTTTTGCGCACTCTTCACTCTCATACTCACCGAACTCTACCAAAGTCACGGGTGCATCTTTTTTACCTACAAATATTTCCTTGGGTTCAATAATTATTACGTCATCTTTTTTAAATGCCATTTTATCCTCCTTTTTAATTCATCCCCGTCGTTGGTTCTGATTCAAGATTATACAACAAATTAATTGCCATTCGGTTGAAAAGAAGGCGTTTATGCCAATAAGTCATTATCCCGAACCGGCTGAAGATAATATTTTTTTATACCCAGCCAAATCTGGCTGGGCACAATTTCTCAACAAGGAGATAAAAAGTTGATTAGCAATTAATTAAAAGAGTAAGTACTAATTTTCAGTTCCCTCTTCCGGGCCTTCTTCGGGTGTTATATTGGAGGCCATTTTCCACTTGCCTTTTTCCCGGGTAAAGAGGACATAACTCCAAAGCCTGTTCTGTTCAGTGCTGCCTTCCCACAGCGGGTAGCCTATCCGCAGCCTGGCTTTGTTCCCGGCGATTGTTATTTGATAGATATTTTTCGGATCTGTGTGCCATTTGACCATATACTCAGCACTCTCCTGCCCGCCACCCCACCGGTCGTAATCAAACCCAACAGGCATCTCCTCTTCCGGATCGGCTTTATAACAACTGTCATAAAATTTGAAATCTTTTCTTTCACTGGCGATATACGCTTCACCTACATAGGGCACTTTGGTGCGCAGGTAAGTAAAATACTTCTCCACCCCTTTCCAGGATATGTGATAAGGTGGTCTTTCTTCCGGTCCGGTGCCGTTATACAGATCAAAGGAGTTAAACGCATTGGCGTTACGCAGATAAAACTGCATAAAGTCAGTGAATGTATTTTTGATTGTTTTTTGCTCAGCTGATAACTGCGAAGAAGCTGAACAAACCGTCATCAAACAGAAAAGGCAAAAGATAAAACGCATACATAAAGTTATTATACGGCCAAGTTACCAACAAGGCCTCGTAAATAACTACCCGCTCACGGGTATTTTACAATGGCAGGATATTAACGTTTAAAAACGGTAATCTGGTTGGTGCTGGTCCCGCGGTAGTAAATCTCAAGCCTGTTTTGTGAGATTGATTTAATCGTATAATTAAGTGAAAGATAATTTATCGTATTCCCGTCTGTTGAAAGCGACCAGCTTTCTGAGGAATTCAATTGACCCGGAAAACAAGTGGTAGCCCCAACATTTATCACCATATTACCATTGGTATTGAACGTGTAAGTATCATCAAGATCGCAGGGCTGAGTAGCTGTTTCCAGCACATTTAATGTCAGGTTATTATCCGCATCAGTTCCATAAGCTTCCAACTTCCAGGGTGCTTTGGTAATGATAACATATCTTGATTCATCATTTGCATCATCATCATCCTTTTTACAGGAACTGAAACCTGCAACCAGCAGTAAGGCATAAATTAAGTAACTCAGTTTCATAGCGATTATATTTAGAAAATGACGACAATAAATATTCCAAATTTACAGCAATCCCACCAATCAGCGAACAGAGTACCTATCATAATAAGCAGCGCAGGGACTATCCCTTACTGACCGGGCGGTTCTTTCTGAACCATTCCGCTGCCGATGAGGCCGGCATTTCTACCGTCACTTCTTTTTCCAGTTTCTGCTGTGCTTTTTGCAGCGAACTGCTGATCATACTATGCGATACAGCTTCCTCCTCTGCCATACCCATGGCCTTCATAATGGTGGAAATACGCTCGCCGCCAAACTGCTGTAATAAAGGTTCATCGAGCGAACTGAGTACCGTAATTGAAGCGGCATTCAGGTTTTTGAACAGTTCCTGCTCTTTCTTGAACAATGGATAATGCTCAACAATGATTACGTCTTTGCCACTGGTATGGCTGCCATGCAAATGCCGCGAAGTATTAATGGCAATAGATTCCCCTATGCTGCGCAGGTCATTTTCAACCATCGTGGCAGTATCTTCAAACCATGCAATAAACACTGCGCCTGGTTTCTCTTTAACCAGTTTCAGAAGCCCCGCCTTTTTAGCCCTGTCGTTGATCCATACCAGGTCGGTAACGGGTACGGGCTTGTCTTTTTTATTAAATAATCCGAACAAAGTTTTTTTTACTAAAGTAATAAAATAAACTGACCGATCATGCATTAACGATCGTTAGAGCCGATTGCCGTTCGGTCAGTCACTTCTATGCAGCCCGTAAATGGAGGCCATTTGCAATAGTTGCAAATAACGATGAATACGCAGGGCTATTACAAATAGCTTACCTTCACCGCTACCTGAGGTAATTCGTAATTAGCACCTGCGTACTCATGTGCGAAACGCATTCAATCTGTTTACTTTCTAATTACGTATTTACTGTATGGCTCCTATCTTCATCTTCATCATCCTGCATTGGTATGTCTCCCTTTTTTTCCAGTCCTTTTTTTATCATCGCTATGCGGCACATGGTTTATGCAGCATGTCGAAGGGTTGGGAAAAATTTTTTCATATTTGCTCCTATGTCACCCACGGCTCATCATACATGAGCACGGGTTCCTATGGCATGATGCACCGCTTGCACCATGCACATACGGATGAAGAAGAAGATCCGCATTCACCACATTACTCCCCCAATGCTATGACGTTGATGCTCAAAACCCGCAATAGCTACCAGGATATTGTGCAAGGCAGACTGGAAGTAGAGGAAAAATATAAAAAAGACCTTCCGGGCTGGCCTGCTCTTGATAAAGTAGCACATAACTGGATATCGAGGGTAATTTGGGCACTGATTTATGTAGGCGTATATATTTTGCTCTCCACTAAGTGGTGGCATTTTCTTTTCTTACCCATTACAATCGCCAGCAGTGCTTTCCAGGGGCTGGTTGTAAATTGGTGGGCACATAAGTTTGGCTACGAGAATTATAAAATGACCAACACGTCTAAAAACATCATCCCGGTAGATTTATTTTTTGCCGGTGAAGCTTATCACAACAATCATCACAAAAACCCGGGCAGGGCTAATAATGCAGTCCGTTGGTTTGAACTGGATCCTACTTACCAGGTAATGCGCTTCATGCACTGGTTACGGATTATACGATTGACGAAAATACCTGCCAGGGCCTGAATAATTAAGGATTAGGACAGGAAGGTCCTTCTCCTGCATAAAACAATAATGAGCTGTTGGTTTCAGCATAATTTGGATCGGTAGCGTATGCACTCACCGGCATATAGCCAATAGGATGATAAGCGGACGAAGGTTGTATGGAGTATTCCATAACGTTTGAACCCGCATCACAAGTTGTGTTCTCCTGGGCAAATATCCATTCAAGCAAGGGCACTGGTTCAGTAAACATACTGGGATCAATAACATACAGCAAGGTGAGGCCATTCACTTTCACCCGCACCACGGGTGCCACATGGTACCACCAGTTTATACAGCAGCCGCCTGCAAGGTTGGCCTTCACATCCAGGTTGCCATAGTTAAATACTTTTTCACTGCAATAGCCATAACGCTGTTCAATAATATAGCGCATTTTATGCGCCCTCGCAAAGCAACCATCCTTTACATATTTAAATGGGATACAGGGTTGTATTTGCGTTGGTCCATACGTACAGGTTTGTTGCCGGCAAAAAGTAAAGATGGCTTTTGCAGTAGCCAGATCAGGTATGATTTTTTTACAACGGGCAAATACCTGCCAATTTTGCCAGCTGGCGGTGTTAAACTGTAATGTATCGTAACCTGTAAAATTAAAACGGCGCTCCGGCTCTATATCTTTCAAGTCATAATTACGCAATTCGGTCCACCGCCGCAATTCTAAAGCAGACGGACTTTCAAGTTTTGCGATAATGCCCGGCGCAGGAGATAACAAACGTAAAGGTTTTTTATCTGCCAATGCTGCGTCTGCCAGCCTTCGTATGGCTACTGCGTCAGGGTCTTCAGCATCTACAATATAGGGTGACTGCCTTTCATTAAATAAGTACTCAGTACTGCCGTCCCGGAGAATATTAATCCTTGCTATCCCCACAATCACTGTATCATTTTGCAGGGCTACCGTAGAGGCACGGCCAGTTTGCTGGTCAGTTTCGGCCGTTGCTACCAGGAGGTCGTTGGTCTCCCGCACACAGGAACTGGCAAAAAACAGGAAGAGGGCAGGCAAAAAACCTGCAATGGTTTTAAGGCGCATAGCTGATGTTTAATGGTTATACCAAATAGAACACAAGTATGTTACAGCTGGAAATATTTTTATCCAATGGTTTCTGCGGGTTATTATATGGCTCGCCCTGGTTAAAACACAGGCAGCAATTAGAAAACGAAGCCCTGCATTGATGGAAAATAATGCACAAACAGGCCAACTGATGTGTAAAATACAGCCAAATCTCATCTGGCTGGTACCATGCAATTGAAAAGCCTTATTTATTTACTTATCCCCGGTCTGCTACATGCGGTTAACCTGTTTGCACAACCGGCGGACAATCCCTGCCGGCAGCAGCAAGCAGCTTTTTTTACAAGCCTGTATTTTAACTGGAATGCGCCGCCAGCTCAGGCCAGGCTAAGAAAGATAACGCTACGCAATACAGCATCAGAAGAAATCAGGGATGCCCTTGTCATTTTCAAAAGAAGGCAAAGCAATTATAACAGTATAACAGATACGTTCAGGCTTTCTTACAATGATATAAATGGGGCCTATACATTCCAGGATACAATAACGGCCGCTGCGGGTGGTGAATTTGAGGTTATAAGGGACGGATACCGAAAGTTTGCCTATACAGTAAACCAACTGCCACAATACTTTGATTTAAAATTCACTCTCGGCAGGCAGGGCGATGTATTTGTACCCGTCTATAACAGGATGTATGCCCTGGCATGCCCGGATGAGTTTTTACAGTTTGGTGCTGTTTATACCAGTGTGTCGGGTATAGGGAAAGGAATAAAAATAAATGGAGGGGGTGCCGAAAATACAAAGCACATACTGCAGGATAGTATAATGTATAAATGGCTGGAAAAAACAAGTGAGGAATACAATCTTGGAAGTATTGCCGGGCCAAGAATACCAAGGCCATCTGTTGGTTTCAGTCAAAATTATACAATAGCCTACGGCTTATACCTGCCAAAAGATGAAATGAAGCGGCAGCAGGTACTGTCTGCCATAAAATCCGCTGGCTACAAACCTACCCATCTTTATTACCTGGCAGATACAACAGGATATAAGAGCATGCGCATGCTGAATACGAGTCTTGATTTTGCATTTGAGAAAAACACACCTGATACAGTAATACTGCAGGTATTAAAAGAAAATAATTTTACCGCACAGGGACCAATTAAAAGTGACGGCTACTACATATATCCAAACGGATATAAAATCATAACTGCTGTTTACAATGACCAACTCTCACTGGACATTTTACGACATGCGTCAGCCATTATAACTACACCGGGCGGAGCCTACTATAACCCTTCACGAAGCGATTAAAATAAAACACAGACAGGAATACACCTGCCTGTGTTTATTAACATACGGGTCTTTGCTCATTAAACCACCCAAAGTTTACAGCCCGTACGATAAACCCGGGTATATACTATTTTAACTTAGAAATTCCGCCATTTTCCATAATCTTCACCTTACGTTTCAGATCACCTTTCTCCAGTTCCAGTTCATAGATAACCATATCCTTATCATTCCCTTTTTCCTGCTCTACTATTTTATATCCACGGAAATACTGATCAACAGTTTTGCTAACCGGATCAGGTAAACCGGCTATTTTAGGGTAACTGTTATCTTCTACTACCATTCCTTCGTCATCGTATACCAGCCAATAACCCCAATTATCCCGATCATAATCAAAGTAGTAATAATAAACTACGGAGTCTGGTGCGTTAGTACCTTTCTTTTCAACTTTGGCATACTGCACGTTTGTTGCTTTTGGTTCCTTTTTGCTAAATGCCATCATTGCTTTTTCAGGCACTTCTTCTTTTGTAATAGCTATCCTGACCGGTTCATCTGTAACTGTAGTATGGGGGATAGACACTACGGTATCCACTTCAGGTGTTTTAGATTTGTCCTTGTCCGAATCTTTGCATGAAACTGCAAGAAATGATGCTGTAATGGCAACACCACCGATGAGATTTAAAATTTTCATTTTGTGCTTTTTCCCGATATGTTAAAAAAAATGATGCCTGATAAAGTTGCCCGGAGTTAACAGCCTGAAAATCATTGCCGACCGTACTTTTTCTTTCCGTACCCGCCTGCGCCACCTCAAAAAGAACGGCCTATCTGCTACCCAGTTAGCGTATTTATTGCCACAATCAGTAGTTTCATACACAATTACATGAATAGCCAGTTTAAAACAAAATCATTCGTATGAAAAAGAAACTACTCCCCATGGCCCTTTTGTTTGTATTTGCAATTACTGCAGTTATTAGCCTTTCGTCGGGTATAAGTAAGGAAGGCAGGTATGATGGTGGTGGAAAAGATATGGTGGAAGACATTTACAGCCAGGTTGTAAAACAAAATAGCAGCCTCGAAAGCATTGAAGATGCCATCAATAAATTTCAGAAGAAAAAATATGAGGCATTAGAAAAATATAACAGCTACAATAGTTATAACAATACCTACTATGCGGATGCTAAAAGTCATGCCAGCCGTATCGGCGATGCCGCCACCAAACAGAAGGCACTTGATCAAATTGCGAAAAGCGAGGCTGCCTACCAAACCCGCATAGCGGACTGGAAAACGCAGATTGCAGCATTGGAAGCACAGGAAAGAGAACTGCGTGATCAGCATGAACTGCTGCAAATAGCCACCACCATTCCTCCAGTAGAAAAATACCAGCAAAGTCTTCCTGATAACAGTAAACTGAAAGAAGCCAGCGCTGAACTGAAACAGATTATTGAAAGTATAAAAGCGATAACGAAGTGAGGAGTGGGCAGTTGGCAGTCTTCAGTCGGCAGTGAGCAGTCAGCAGCTCGCAGCAGGCAGTCTTAGCGTGTTGATGTCAGGCAACTTTTATGCAATTAAAATGAATAAAATGCGAAGTTACAGGCTTCGCATTTTTTGTTCTTTGTGTCTTAGTGCCTTCCTGTCAGCTATGCGAAGTCTCTGACTTCGCAGCTTTCTATGTTCTTGCTAAACTGCGTTTAGAAAAATAATTTACCCTTCATCAAATAACTTTCAGCCGCTCCTCTTCCAAATCCAACTGGTATAGTTGCTGGCGAATAATCTCCTCGTCAATCTTCGGGTCTTTATTTAGTTCTACTAAGTAACGCCGTTGCACTTCCAGCAACTCCAGGAAGATGGCTTTTGTTTTTGCATTCATCCAGCTGTCATCGGTGGCCTTGGCCCTCTCCTCCCACTGCTTTATGAAGGCCTGCATACCGGCATGCTGGCTTAGTTCTTCTTCGTACTCTTCTTTCAGGTATTGATGCACACGCTGCTTCAGCCCCCGCTTCATTTCCTTTTTTGTTTCTTCTTCGGATTCTTCGTAAAGCAGGCTGTCAAACAGTTTAGTTTTCCTGATGATGTAGGGCAGGGTAAGTCCTTGCACAACCAGCGTAAGAAGTATAGCCACGAAGGTGATAAACAGTATCAGGTTTCGCTGCGGAAATTCGGTACCATCAGCCATCATTACTGGTATGGCCAGCGCTGCAGCGAGTGATACCACACCCCGCATACCCGTCCACCCAAGTAGTAGTGGCATCAGCCATGTTCGACGGGTGGATCGCCCCCGCGGCATGGACCCGGGTCTGAATATTCTTGTTGCCACCAATGCCGCATAGGAGCTGATGATTCTTGCTACTATTAATACGACAGTTACCAGTACACCATAACCAATAGCTGTGCGCAAGGGTATGCCTTTGCTGCGCAGGCCTTCCACGATATCCGGCAGGCCAAGACCAATGATTAAGAACACCACACCGTTGAGTATAAACACAAAGCTTTCCCACACACTATAGCCACGTATGCGGCTGGCGCTGTTTAAAAATTCAAGCCGCTTGGACGACATGTATAATCCGCCGCTAACCACAGCCAGCACACCACTGCTGTGCACCTGCTCTGCCAGCCAGTACATAACATATGGTTCTATCAGGGTGAGGGCAATATCTGATGGGGCATCGGTAGGTAATATTTTATGCGCTTTTACAAATATCCATGCCACGACTAGTCCAATACCTGCGCCGCCAAGCACCATCCACACAAAACTGGTGGCTGCATCCTGCCATACAAACTGGCCGGTGCTGACGGCTGCTAATGCGAACCGGAATATGATAAGTGATGATGCATCATTGAGTAAACTCTCGCCTTCCAGTATAGCTGAGGTGGACCTTGGTATTTTTACAAACTTTGTTATTGCACCGGTGCTCACCGCATCGGGCGGCGATACGATACCGCCCAATAAGAAACCAAGTGCCAGGGTAAAGCCCGGTATGAAATAATGCGTAATGACTGCTACGGAAAATGCGGTGAAGAACACCACCAGGAACGCAAAGCTGCCGATGATACGCCACCACTTTCGCATTTCTTTGAATGATATAGTCCATGCGGCTTCAAAGAGTAATGGCGGCAGGAATATAAAGAAGATGAGATCGGGACTCACTTTTACCATCGGCAGGCCGGGTATAACGCTGATAAGTAATCCGCCGGTTACTAAGAGTATAGGATAGGCTATCCGCAGTTTGGCCGCCCACATTTGCAACAGCACGATAGCAGCCACCATGGCCAGGAGAAAGGGAAGGGTTGAATGCATTGGTGTAAATTTAGGGAATACGTTTAATGACTGAGCGTTAACGGACGAAAATGGAGAGTAGCTAGTGGCGAGTGGTAAGTGGGGAGTTGACAGACGACAGGCAAAGGTCAACAGACAACAGTCAATAGTCGACAGAGCGTACTGCGATAAGAAGATTGTTGGTTAACTGCAGGGAGCAAGCTTCCCTACGCTATCCAACTTCGCTGAACCTTCCTTGCACAAGTGCTACGGAGAGCAGCCCGAAGGGGTGATACATTTTGTACCATGCCTTCGGGCTGCCTGTTTTTTAAATTCAGCCTCTGTTATTGTTTCATCCCTTTGGGATATTTGCGCCCGGTAAAATCCTTTACTTTCTCTATGCGCTTACCAAACTTCGTTTGGGCAAACGGCGGGCGATGGTTTATCAGGCTACTGTCCAGCGCAGGTCTATAGCATACTCTCCTTTTTTGATGAAGCCATCACCGATAAAACCTACTTGTACCGTACGGCTGAATGTTTCGCCGGCCAATGGTGGTGTGTCAAATAACAATTCATCAGGCACCACCTGGCTTATTTCATCGCCTCCGGCAAATAACAATACATCTCCGGCAAAGAGGATGGCAGTACCGATGCCAAGAATTGTGAACGCAAGTGGCAGGCCAGCACCAGGGATAAATGAAACGGCCACACTTCCGGCAGCTATTACTTTACCAACAACACGGAGTATAGCACCGGCCGTTTCCACTCCGTCGCCACCACCAAACAACCCCTCCTCCACCATGAGTACGCCGCCTGCAAAGGTGGCGGGAAATACACCGCCTGTGGAGTCGCCCAGGTTGATAGTAAACAGGTTGCCTGCAGCACCCGGAGACTTGCTGTCACCTTCTCTGAAGTCTGCACTGAAAAAATTAGTACGCTCCTGTGTGGCCCCGCTACTGTCAGCGACAAATGCTGAAAAAACCATTTCATCTTTCCGGCGATCGTTTGTTTCGATGCAGGTAATATTTTCTACGGCAAATTGCAATATGGTACCCACCACGGCCTGTTGTGGTAATGGGGGCCGGTTTACCATTGCATTGCCTGTGACAGTACGGGCAACTTTTCTGGTTGGCGACACGCTGCGTTGCGGCAGCTCTTCATTGGTCAATTTGAATTCATCAGGTACAGGTATGGCTTTTACCTGGTCGGCTACGGCCGTGGCTATTTGAAAATTTACGGATGCCAGTGCACCAAATTTTTGCTGCCGTGCCGCGGCTGTTGCATTGAGTGCAGTGTTCATTCTTTCCAGAAAATCATCCTGCTTTCTGCGCGGCAATGTTCTTACCATATCTACGATGGCAGACTCCAGGCTTTCACCACCTGCGGGCAGCGGATTTTGGGCCGGGTTTCGTAAATGGGCTGCTGCTTTTTCGGCAGACAGTTGAACGGTGTGATCAACACGTTGTTGGAGGAAACGCAGTTTGTTTTGCTGTCTGGCCGGGCGGGCAATCGTTTTTGACATAACGCACAAGTTTTAATGTTTAATGATTTTGAGAATGGAAAAGTAGAACCTTGAAACATGCCTGACAATACCGCAATGTGGGGAGGGAAGCAGATGATAATTAATAGAGAACAGATGATAGTGAATAGTGGTCGGGTACAACAGCGGCCTGTTGCCTTCCCGGATTACGATCAAAGGCAAAAAAAAACAGATGAAAGGCGGCTTTGCTATTACTCCCGGTTGTAATTTTAGTGTACTTAAAATTTTCAGCATGAAAATATCTGCACTAAAAAAAACAGCTATCCTCCCGTTATTTTTCCTGGTGACCATTCATTCAAATGCACAAAAAAGCAGCGGGTTTAACATACCTGAAGATTTTGGAAAAAATGGATCAGCCGTACTTATTTCTGTAATAACGGCTTCTGATAAAGCAAAAGAATCTATAGAAGAAACCTTCCAGGAAGAGTATAAAGGCAAATCTGAATTGCTTAACAAGGCTTTTGACAAACTGAAACCGGCCGAGAAAGAAAAATACCAGTATATTTTTACCGTTGAATCAAACTACGTGGCTGCAAGAACAATTGGCAATGAAAGATACCCGGCTACTACGGATTATAAGTTCGGCATAATAGATGTAAAAACAGGCAAAAAATACATGCAGGATTTTTGGAGCGGCAGTTATAAAAAAGGCGCAAAGAAATATGCAGAGGCCCTGGAAGAAAAAAGAAAGAAAAATGCCGGCGAGTAGTTGCCTTGCAATTGCTGAGGCAGGTGTTTGAAATCTTTGATAGGGCTTGGCGAAATTGCTGACTGCGCATCTTTATGTTCGTACTAAACTGGGTTTAGCTAATCTAAAACGTCGCTTTCTTCGTGAGCATAAGATAATACCGCGGGGCTTTGTTGAATTTGTTGACGATTAATTCCAGGTTCATGGCGGGATAGAAATAGTTTTCCATTTGCGAACCGGGCCACGAGTTTGCAGGTTTTGAAAAATACTTTTTATACAACCCGCAGGCAGGATTTATGATGTCGTGGGTAAAGAGTCCCTTTGTCTCCCCTTTTGCGTGTTCCCTGAAACCATTGAAGACTGTAAGCCGGGCCATGCCGGGGTTCTTATCATCCCAGCTGATGATGAATAGCTCGTTTTTCTTCTGGCCGGTGGAGTCGGTATCATATATGGCCGTTATGTGAAAGGTGGAATCGTTGAAAGGCTGGTCGAGTATGTTCCAGCTATTATGATCTACGGTTAGCTTAGGATTGTTCAACAGCACTTGTTTCGCTTCTGCTTTTTTCATACCGAGGTAAAAACCATACACACTTATTTTTTCTCCATTGAGTTTGCCGGCGGCTACTATATCGGTGGTGGCCATATCAGGGCGAGGTTGAGCGGCGCCGATTTGTAAGAGGAGTATGAGGATGACTGAGAGGGAGGTTTTCATGGGGCAAAGGTAGGGAGTGGCGAGAAGCGAGTGGCTAGTGGGGAGATATCAGTGGGCAGTCTTCAGTAGGCAGTGGGCGGTTAGCAGTGGGCGGTTAGCAGTTGGCAGTAAGCAGTTGGCAGTACGCAGTTGGCAGTACGCAGTGGGCAGTAAGCAGTTGGCAGTACGCAGTTGGCAGTACGCAGTTGGCAGTACGCAGTGGGCAGTTGGCTCTCCTGCGCTAAAACTAAGAGGAGCATGATACATTAAAAAGCCACCGTTTGTACCGGCGGCTTTTTTATATAGTTTGGACAGGTTTATGTTACATCATAGGTGCCGGGGCGGCTGGTGCAGCAGGGGCTGATTTTCTTCCCCGGCCGGTGGATACCGGTGCTTTATTTTTTTCTCCGCCGGTCGCTTCTTCCACATTCATCGTTAATGATTGTGCAAACAGGTTGAATTCTTCTATGCATGCATTGCTGGTAGTGAGCAACTGGTAGCATAGGGTCTGCGTTCCGTTGCTGAGGGTATAGAAATAACTATACACCGGTAACTTACTTTCAGCCAGGGAACCTTTGGAGAAAAACGATACCAGGCCATTGCCATCGTAGCGGTTAGTGCCGGCATTGTAGGTATATCCGCCGCCTTTTGCATTTCTGTGTTGTGTATGTGCTTTCTCCGTATTCGTTGCACCATTTTCTGTGCTGTAAATGATTATCCGGCAGGTTTCACCCCTGGATGCGGATTTTTCTAATACTACAGAACTACCCTTGTTCGACATACTCCACCCGGCCGGAACATTGAAGTTGGCTGCACCAAATTGTTGCTGGGCCTGCAGCTGAACACCGGCCAGTAGTACGATTGCGCTTAAAATGTACCCTTTCATAGTTTTTAAGGTTTTTGATTGAGCCGTAAAAGTACATCGGTTCTTCAGGCTACTGTATCCCAAAAAAAGGGGATTGGGGTAGGCATTGTTGGGGATTGCGCCTCTCCCCTGCTTCATCCATCGTGGCGATGGCGCAGATGGAATCTGCATATCATATGCAGCAGGCGGGTTGCTGTTAGCCCGTGCGGGGATGAATTTGTAAATCAAAAAACTGATTTCGTAAAACGCACCAAGTTTCTCTTTTGCCCCGGGCTAGTTTTACCCTTAAAGCAATAATCATGATGAAATCTATTCTCCTTTTTTTAGCGCTGGCACCAGGCTTTTTATCAGCCCAATACAGTTTTACGGCCTATGATGGCAAACTTCTAGAAAACAAAACCAGTAAACCAATTTCGGCCGGCAGCGGAAAGGTGCAACACCATATATTAACCAATTATGGCTTTAGGATTGAAACAGTAGTTTACGCATTGGGCGGCGGTATCAACCATGTACAGGTGGAAGAAATAACCTATGGTGACTTATTGATTTTGGCAAACAATAGACATCCGGAAATTAAAGAATATAAAAACCATCATTTCTATTTCAGCGGAAGTAATACTACCGGTGACCTGGTTTACTACACCGAATATTATAAAGACAGGGACCCTGAAATACACAAATACTCAAGTATGATGGTGTATGTGGATGGTGGTAAACAAGCTGCCGAGGATTACTTAAACATGCTTATAGCGAAAGCGAAAGCCATAACAAGCAAGCCCGGATACAAGGATGACAGAAGCAGTTTTTCGGCCTTTAACAAACTGGAACAGGCAGATATGGATAAAAAAGTGGAGGATGCCATTGGTGGTTTAGACCTGGACCTTACCAGCGATGAAGAAAAAGCAGCCAAAGCTGCGCAGGAAGAAAAAAGAAAAGCTGCACAAATTGCTGCCTATACACCCGTGTACTTTAAACGGGGCAACGGCGATATAGCATACAGCATTTACTACGTGGATGACAAATACAGCTCACTTAAAACATACGTGTACCAGGGAGATAAAGAAAAGCTGTTGTTTAAAACCTATGCCACTGTTTTTACCGGGGGAAGCAATATGCCCAAGAGTGCCGACTTTACCAATTGTAACTGGTGTTCGATTTATTCCATTGTCGGCGATGGAAACAAAATTTTGCTGAAGGATAAGCCAAACTCCATTAAATACGAAATTATTTACAAGAACAATCAATACAACTTAGTTAAGGGTTCCGGCTCGCTGACTGAACAGGATTATTCCAGCAAACTGAATACCCTTTGTTATGTGAGCAACGATGGAAAGAATTTTTATACTGATAGTAAGTCATTCGATATTGAAGGCTATAAACTGAATCAGAAGCAACTGATGTTTGTGTTATCTATGATTTTTATGGCCGGTTATGAGGAGAATGTGGTGATGGATTAGGGAGGTGGGGAGATAGCAGTGGGCAGTGGGCAGTGGGCAGTCGGCAGTTGGCAGTCGGCAGTTGGCAGTGGGCAGTTGGCAGTCGGCAGTTGGCAGTCTTCAGTCGATAGACCATAGTCAACGGTAGACAGTACGTTAGTAGAAGCGGGAGTCGTTTGTTGATTTTAGGCAGTGGACGGTTGGCAGGCGGCAGTTGGCAGGCAAGCATTCCCTTCGCCATCCAACTTCGCTGAAGCTACGTTGGACAGGAGCTTCGGGAAGCAAGCCCGAAGGGCTGGTATATTAATAGATAAGATATGCGGATAAAGGCGACCCAACCCCGAAGGGGTGGCTCATCTGGTTGTATTGCTATAGTATTTGCATACTCAGCGCCATTCGTCAACAGTTCACATGTAATAGTAAATAATCGTCAGTGGGTAATGTAGGGGGTAATCGCTATTGGTACCAATGTCAGCTTTTTTTCGGAGATCAAAATAAAAACTCACCAATGAATGACCTTGGAAGAAATAAATTCGCATATTATTATTTCCTCTTCAGATTCAATAAAAACAATAGTGTATTTCTTTTTATAGGGAACGCATTTATACCCAATTATTGCCCTTGATGGGTCTTTACAAATACGGTATGATTTGCGGATATCAGACAAGCTGAGGATAAAATCGTAAACATCATCAGCGAATTTCTCGGCGGTTGCCACATGCCCCTTAGATTCAATATACAACGCCACAGCAGCAATATTTTCAGCGGCAGAGGGTCTGACTTTTATTTTTCTCCCGCCCATTTTCTAATCATTTTCTTGCTGTAAGCCTTTGCTTCATCCAGGGTGAGCAATTTCTCAGGTTTTGTTTTAAGTGCTGCCTTTTTTTGCAGGGCAAGGTATTCCTTCTCAGGCAAGAGGACATATTTCTTTTTATCAATTACTATTTGAGTCATGACTTAAAGGTACAAATTTTCTGTCTGCATCAGGCTTCTAAATTGCAACAGTCAACAAGCCCGAAGGGCTGGTATATTAATAGATAAGATATGCGGATAAAGGCGACCCAACCCCGAAGGGGTGACACATTCACGAACACATTATTAAAGAGAAACACCCGGATAAGCAGTAATAATCTCCCCACCCGTGCTGGTGATAATAGTGATTTGCCGGGTAGGCTCACCCAGCTTATCTACACCAATTTTGGTGGTAGCCATTACAACTCTTTGCAGGTTGCCGGTTTTTTTTATTGGTACGGGTGTGATGCTGGCTGCGTTTTTTATGATGCGGATGAGCTGCACTATTGGTATTTGAAATTTGGCGGTGGCCGGTTCTGTGTTTGTTTTGTAATACTCTGTTACGATATGCCCGATGGCGGTAACCCGCAGGCGGTAACCTTTCTCCATTAGCAGGTGTATGCCACGGATGGGCAGCTTTAACAGCAACTGCATTTCTGCCTCGCTTTGCCAGCGGTGGCTGCGGGCCAGGCTAATGAGCATTTGAAGCCACTCTGGCTCGTTGAATGTTTTGGCGGTGGGGTTATGTTCTGTACGGCGCATAGCGGGGAGTTTTTATGTGTACAATGTTTGCCTACAAAACTTGACATATTAGAAATGGTAACCTACAAGTACTGTTTGTGGATAACCGATAAAACCGTGTAACTTACAAGTAGATTTTGGCGTATTCTTGCAGCGTACTCCGACCTCTCCCCACCCCTCTCCGAAGGAGAGGGAGACCGACCGGCTGATGAAGCGGAGATGTAATTTTAAAAACTAATTGTTATGACAGAGAAAACTATACACGAAGGAAGAAATGTAAAACGGATTAGAGAGATTTTAGGGATTAAGCAGGATGTGCTTGCTGTAGAACTTGGCCTGAGCCAACAGGCGGTTAGTTTATTAGAACAAAAGGAAGCGTTGGATAAGGATATACTAGAGAAAATAGCGAACACACTGAAAGTACCTGCTGCGGCAATAAAGAATTTTAGCGAAGAAATGGCTCTCTCCAATATTCAAAATAATTATGAAGGAGCGGTAATAAATGCGGGGCCTGCATTGAATTATAATTGCACTTTTAACCCTATTGAAAAAATTGTAGAGCTATATGATAAGCTGCTTAAAGAGAAAGATGAAAAGATTGCACTGTTAGAGAAAACAATTAATAACAAATAACATTTTGGCGATCAAACGGGCTACAAAAGACTAAATTCTTACGAAATCAAAAGTCTTATAAATTATTAGTTTTATCTTTCAAGAAACCTATTCCCAGCAAAATCACTATGAACAATGGAATTAAGATAATTACCACCTACGACAATCAAAGAGTCCAGTTAATATTTAATGAAAGTTTTTTATGCCCAGAGAGAAAGGGTATAATTGACGTTGACCTTGGGTCAGACATCTATAATTGGAAACTGCGATTGGTATTCGACGACATTGTTGGCGCACAGCCATATTCCACAGAATGGCAGTTTGGCGTTGAAGATGTAAACGTTCTTGCAAAATTTCATAAGTGGTCCAACACCTCTTGGATTGAACTTTCGAAGCCAAAGCTTATATCGTCCAAAGACGGAAGCGTGAAGGTGTATATAAAAATAAGAAGTGAGTATCAAGAAGACCATCCTTTTTATCACAATATCCACCTCAGCATATGGAAGGTAATATAAAGCCTAATCAAGAACCCATCTCCTCAGACAGGGTTACAAGCGGCTCCGGAGAATCACCAGAGCAAAGAATTGCCGAATTAGGAACCGCTTTAGAGGTAGTAAAGAAAAACTTCTGTAGCTACGGAATTAAACTAAAAATACAAGCTCGAATTTGGGCGCTAATTTGTTCTTTAATTATCATTACTTGCATTTGTCTTTCATCACATCTTCTAAAAGAGAGCTTTCCGGAGAAATGGACATGGCAAATTGTGTATATATCTATAATAAGAATAACAATCGCCACGGCAATTTTCACCCTTGCATCTTTCTGTTTCAAAGTGTTTCAGTCATATGTTCATTTAAATGAACAAAATAGTCATAATATCACTGTAATTCAATCAATGGCAAGTTTAGTAGGCGCTGCTAAAGATGAAGCCCAAAGAAATCTCATATATGGCAAACTGATAGATATAATTATACATATGGGCGATACGGGCTTTGCAAAAAAACAAGACTTTAAAGGATTTAGCCACTCAAGCATAGAGGCTATTCAAAAAATACTGGCCACAAAAAATGAATGACGACATACACTCTCCTATGTTCAGCAATAAAAACATAAGATTCTATTGCCAACTCAAATCAAATCCATCAAACGGAGAGTTATCTGGAAAAGTAAAAACACGAGACGGTATATAAAAATTATCACAATTTGATACAGTCCTAATTCTCTCACTAGAATTATCCGGAATCTTATATACATCTAGCAAATTCTGCCGGATTGCATCAGCATTAGGATCTTGAATTGTAACAGAATTCGAATTGATTGTCCGTTGTTTCAAATACATGAAATCAATCAATCGATTGTATATTGGAAAAGTGTACCCAATTACAACAATATCTTGCGATTTCGCAATTATACTTCTAAGAGAATCGCCAAGTGATTTCAAATTATCACCACCAAGCTCCCATGCAAACCTTATCAACTCGGCATCTCTATTTCCAACATCCTTTTCAAGATAACCCTCAAACAATTTCGAAACGATTGCACTCATCACATCTATATTCGTTAGATTTTTGCAAGCATCAAAGATTGAAGAGTAATAATGGCCATTGATATTAACAATATTAATCTTCTCGCCGATTCTCCAAACAAATGGTTCTTTTTGAATTTTATCTAAAAACTCTCTATATGTAAGTTCAGGGTCAAAGAAATTCTTTATGGCATGCAAAAGGTTAATATCATAATTCCATGTTATGAAATTAACCTGGCAAACCGGATCCGAAACTCCAGGGTTGGGCATCAATAAGCCTGCAATTAATGCATCATACCTTTTATCAAATAATGCTTGCTTATGAAAATCTTCTGCAGAAAGTCCTGATATATGCTTCTGAGATAAATTTGAATGCTCCCAAGTAAAGTACAAATTCAAAATTTTCTTTCCCAAATCAATTTGCTTCTTGTCTCCAAAATGAAATAATTTCTTAAAATATGTATCAAATGACTGGTGAGATAAAAAATCTTTATGTAACATTTCAATGCACCTAACTGCATTCTCAAATATAATCCTATCTCTACCACTGTAATGATTTCTTATCTCTATAATTTGTGCATTAAACTCATTAAACCTTTTATTAAATGTTTTAACTAATGGTATCGACTGATAGCTCGCCCCGGCGCCAAGTATATAGGTCAATTCGTTTGACATAAAAATAAATTTAATAAAAAGCCCGGTATCTACATAAATAATGCAAAGCTAAAAGTTCCCTTAGCGACCAGAAATATGTTACCCCTTTGGGGTTTGCGGGTGTTTTTGTTTTTGTCGGCTATTATTGTTTCATCCATACGGGATTGAGAGGGGTGGCAGTGGGCATTCGGCAGTTGGCAGTGGGCAGTTGGCAGTAGGCAGTACGCAGTTTGCAGTAGGCAGTTTGGCGATTAGCGCTTTGCATCTGAATTGCCCAACGTCGCTGCCGATACACTTACCTGCCGCACGGCAGACGTGGGCAGGAAGATAAAGCTATTTGCTTAGTCTCTAAATTCATTAAAAGCTTTTAATAATTTCATAGTTGCTTCATAGTCGAGTTGTGTACCCTCATAATTACATCGATATAAACCTTGCAGGTTTGAAGGTAGCTTTATTGATTTTTCACATAATAGAACAAATTTTTTCCCATACAATGCCATTGCAGCCCCAATTTCTATCAATACGTTTTCGTTGATTTTTAAGTGCTTACTCCCCTCCTTATCTAGAAGTTCTTCCTCACTTTCAATATGGATTACAGCCGCGTCGCTCAATCGCATGTCAGAGAACACTTTGTCAGGTACAGGAATTGCTGTTGACTCTTTCTCAACAGACACTACAACATCGAATTGTCCAAATGTCAAAATCTCCTTAATCTGATCAACTATTTTTCTGTTTTTTCCATGTGAGACAAAAACTTTTGGACGCCCTTTAAGTGGCGCTTTAATATCAATCTCCATTTCCTTAGTAGAAGGAAGTTCCTTTATAAACTCTTCAGTTAATGGAGTTTGCTCTTCTTCATCATTATCATGCGTATCGCCTGAAGTGGCATCAATGCCATTTAATACAACATAGAGGTTCCCTTTTATATCCTTCAGTATTCCAGCGTATCTACCGTTTTCCTTCAAAATTTTTAGCCCATTTTCAGCTTCTTCTTTTGGTATACCCAGTTCAATTAAAACATTAATCGCAATTTGATCTTTAGGAAATTTAGCCTTGTCATATCTAGTGTAAAACTCTTTGAGTATTCTTGGTTTGAGAATTGATTCAACTATTGCTTTTTTATCGTCACCGTCTTTCGTAGGTGCAACGATTCGCTTTCCAAGCTCTGTCAAAGTAATATGTTGAGAATTATAGCTTCCTGTAGTTAAGCCGTATGCAACAGAAGAGCCTGGTAACCTTTGCCAATTTGAGCTTGTTGGAGAAACATCCATTGCACCAGCTAATTGAATTGGAATTGCAGATTTACCTGCATAATTATCCCATAAAGCTTGTGCTACTTCAATTGACTTTTGTAGGGTAAACCTTGGGAAATCGCTTTGATTAAATTTGGCCTTTGGCTCCGGAGTGGGTTTTGGTTGCTTTTTTTTCATGTTAGCTTAGTTTTGGAATGATGGATAGCGTTCTTATTTTTCTTTCTCAAGCAATTGCTTCAACAGGAATTATTCATATAACATCCCGATTTAGGAAGGAATTGCTTCCACTCAACAATGACGAAATCCCAGTTAGCCCATTTAACCTAAACGGGACTTTAAATTCGCAATTTTCGATTTCGCTTCTTCTATGCGTTTGTCCTTTTCCATCCTCTCAACTTTCTCTTCAAGAATTAGTTCAATACCAACTTTGACTGTTTCAAAATACGCCAAGCAATCTTTCTCTGTTAAAGAATGGATCCCTACACTTAACACAGAATATAACTCTTTATTTTCAACTAGGAATTGAGGCAAGTGATTTTTTAAGAGAGCAATTTTTTCGCTCATCCTGCTTTGTAAGTAAACATTTTCATCCCAGCCATTTGCAGAAGACTCTTTTATATGTGCTTCTTCTATCAAATCCTCAAAAATTCTTCTTAAGTAGACAAATGAGCCTATACCTACTCCATTCGCTGCTAAGCCAATTGCCCTTGTAAATTCCCGAAGTTTTTCTTTAGATAAAACCTTATCAAATTCTTTTATTTTACTTATATGAAGATCTGCAATCGACGGGAATTGTCCAACCTTTTGTAAGATGAGGTTAGATGCATCAAGAAAGAAATAAAATAAGAACTGTTCACCGGTTCGTACACACCTCAATTTCACTTCGATGAATGAACTCAGATTTATACTTCTAAAGGTCGAACGATCAC
>CAYLRV010000037.1:0-49202 GCA_964386395.1 uncultured Chitinophaga sp. | reverse complement strand
TACTGCTGCGGATTTCGGCCTGCCTTCTTACCAATTAACCAATAACCAAATTAACCAACGTATGAATCTATCCCTCGAAGGAAAATACGCCGTCATCTGCGGAAGCACGCAGGGCATTGGCCTGGCCATAGCAGAAGAGCTGGCACTGCTGGGCGCAAACTGCACGTTGGTGGCCAGAAATGAAGATGTGCTAAAACAGGCTGTTCACAACCTTGACATCGCTTTGCGTCAGCAGCATGGCTATCTTGTGGCAGACTTTAGTAGGCCGGACCAAGTGCGAAGCGTTATTGAAGGCCATGTAGCGCAGCATCCGGTACATATATTGATAAACAACACAGGAGGCCCCGCAGCCGGACCGGTTATTGAAGCAACAGAAGAGGCTTTCCTGAATACCTTTAACCAGCATTTGATCTGCAATCATATTTTGACCAAAGCTGTTGTGCCTTCCATGAAAAAGGAAGGGTATGGCCGGATTATTAATATCATTTCTACTTCTGTGAAAATTCCGCTGAAGAATTTAGGTGTAAGTAACACCATACGAGGCGCTGTAGCCAGCTGGGCCAAGAGCATGGCCAATGAACTGGGACAATATAATATTACCGTGAATAATGTCTTGCCCGGTTTTACGGCAACACAGCGTTTGTCGACATTGATTGATAACATTGCTAAGCGGGGTAACTCAGTTGTAGATATAGTGGAAGAGAATATGAAGGAAGAAGTGCCCATGAAGCGTTTTGCAGATGCATCTGAAATTGCTGCTGTGGCAGCGTTCCTGGCTTCGCCGGCCGCCTCCTATGTAAATGGTACAAGCATTCCGGTTGACGGAGGCCGCACGGGGAGTATATAATGGCCTGCCCAACTACCTAATACCTAATTAACCAATACCCTAATTAACTAATAAACTACTAATCTATCAACTTAGACATACCATATCACCTCGAGAATTACATCGGAGGAAATTTAATCGGCCCCCTGAGCGGCAATTTCATTGATAATATAAATCCGGCGACGGCTGAAGTATGGGGACAGATTCCGGATAGCAACAGTAAGGATATAAATGCAGCTGTGACGGCTGCGAAAGCCGCATTCCCCGGCTGGAGTACAACAGCTGTTGAAGAACGGTTTAAAATATTGAACCGTATTGCAGAACTGATTGATGCCAATCTCGACGAACTTGCATTGGCAGAAACCAATGATAATGGAAAACCACTTTGGTTGAGCAAGCTGGTGGATATACCAAGGGCATCAGCCAATTTCCGCTTCTTTGCAACGGGTATTATGCACTTCGCTACCGAAAGCCATAATATGGAAGACAAAGCGGTGAACTATACGCTTCGTCAGCCCATTGGAATTGTCGGATGTATTTCACCATGGAACCTGCCGCTTTATTTATTTACCTGGAAAATAGCACCGGCATTGGCTGCGGGCAATTGTGTATTGGCCAAGCCAAGCGAAGTAACGCCTGTAACCGCCTTTCTTTTATCAAAAATTTGTAAAGAAGCTGGCTTGCCACCCGGTGTACTGAATATTATACATGGAACAGGTCCGGGAGCTGGTGAGGCTATAGTATCTCACCCCGACATAAAAGCTATATCTTTTACCGGAAGTACGAGGGCCGGAGAACGCATAGCATCGATAGCTGCGCCTAAGTTCAAAAAGCTTTCGCTGGAGCTGGGTGGGAAAAACCCGGCCATCATCTTTGCAGATTGTGATTGGGAAAAAATGATGACGGATACCATCCGCTCTTCTTTTAGTAACCAGGGTGAGATTTGTTTATGCGGCAGCCGCATACTGATTGAAGAAAGTGTGTATGCGAAATTTAAAACTGATTTTATTGAACGCACAAAAAAGTTAACAGTAGGCGACCCGCTTGATAAAGAGTCAAAACAAGGCGCCATTGTAAGTAAAGTGCATTATGAAAAAATCCTCCGTTGTATTGATACGGCTAAGCAGGAGGGTGGAACGATTCTCTGCGGCGGTCATGCCGTGCAAGTGGAAGGGCGCTGTGCAAATGGATATTTTATTGAACCAACCGTAATAGAAGGTTTGGGCCCGGATTGCCAGACAAACCAGGAGGAGATATTTGGGCCGGTGGTAACATTGCAGTCGTTTAGAACAGAAGAAGAAGCATTGCAATTAGCCAATGCAACACAGTATGGCCTCGCCGCTACCGTGTGGACACAGGATATATCGAAAGCCAATCGGGTAGCTGCAAAAGTAGAAAGTGGTATTATCTGGATCAATTGCTGGCTGCTGCGTGACTTAAGAACACCTTTCGGCGGATTAAAAAACAGCGGTGTAGGCAGGGAAGGTGGTTGGGAGGCTTTACGTTTCTTTACCGAGACAAAGAATGTATGTATTCAACTTTAATATTAACCGCAGAGAAAGGAGGACGCTAAGATTCCGCAGAGTCTCTCTGCGAAACCTCTCTAAACTCATGTTCTCTGCGGTAAAATAAATGTATGTCTGAAATTATAAAAACTGAAAATGCCTCAACACCGCTTGGAGCTTATCCCCATGCGAGAAAAGCAGGCAACCTGTTATTCCTGTCAGGTATTGGCCCAAGAAATCCAAAAGACAACTCCATACCCGGACTGGAGCTTGATAGCGAAGGCAATATTGTCAACTATGATATTGAGGCAGAGTGCCATTCCGTATTTGCCAATGTAAAAGCGGTGCTGGAGGCCAGCGGCAGCAGTTGGGATAAGATTATAGATGTAACCGTTTTCCTGACCAATATGAAAGAGGATTTTCCGATCTATAATAAAGTTTATGCAGAATACTTTACATCAGTGCAGGCTTGCAGAACAACGGTGGAAGTAAAGAGTTTGCCTACACCGATAGCGGTTGAATTGAAAGTTATAGCAACGTTAGATTGATTACTAAAAGATACTAAGCGTTGGTTGCCAAAATAATAACATGAATTATCTGAATACACTTGCGTTTGCAAAAGAACTGGATGGTCAGGACGAACTAAAATCTTTTAGAGATAAATTCTATATCCCCATCGTCAACGGCAAGGAATCCATCTATTTTACCGGCAACTCTCTGGGCCTTCAGCCAAAAACAACTCAGGATTATGTGCTGAATGAACTGGAAGACTGGGCCAGTTTTGGCGTGGAAGGTCATTTTCATGCCCGCAACCCCTGGCTGCCGTATCATGAAAATTTCCCAAAACAATTATCAAAGGTTGTTGGCTGTAAAGAAAATGAAGTGGTGGTAATGAACCAGCTTACAGTAAACCTGCACTTACTGCTGGTAACTTTTTACCGGCCAACAAGGCAACGCTATAAAATCATTTGCGAAGCAAAGGCGTTCCCTTCTGACCAATATGCACTGGAATCACAGGCAACATTTCATGGCTTCAATCCGGCCGAAGCGGTGATCGAAGTCAGCCCAAGGGAAGGGGAACATACCATCAGGGCTGAAGATATTCTTGCCACCATAAAAGAACATGGTGATACTGTTGCTGTGGTATTATTTGGCGGCGTAAACTATTATACCGGACAGTTGTTTGATATGCAGGCCATCACTGCTGCAGCACATGCCGTGGGTGCCTTTGCTGGTTTTGACCTTGCCCATGCAGCCGGTAACGTAGCATTGCAACTGCATGACTGGAACGTCGACTTTGCCTGCTGGTGTTCGTATAAGTACCTGAACAGCGGTCCCGGCGGTGTGGCTGGTGCATACATACACGAAAAGCATGCGGCTGATACAACACTGCCACGCTTTGCCGGCTGGTGGGGTTATACCAAGGCAACACGATTTAAAATGGAAAAAGGCTTTGAAGCTATTCCGACAGCAGAGGGCTGGCAACTGAGTAATGCACCGGTGCTGAGTATGGCAGCACATAAGGCATCGCTGGATATATTTGAAGAAGCGGGTATGGAACGCTTACATCAAAAAAGAAAAATGCTGGCTGGGTACCTGCATTTTATTCTGAACGATATTAACGGCAAGCAACCTGAAAAAGTGATCGAAATTATCACACCTGCGAACGAAGAAGAGCGAGGCTGCCAGGTATCTATGCTGATGATGAAAAATGGCAGGGCCATATTTGAAGAACTCACAAAGCAGGGCGTCATAGCCGACTGGCGTGAGCCGAATGTGATACGGGTGGCGCCGGTACCATTGTATAATTCGTTTGGGGATATTTACCTATTTGGACAAATCGTTAATGGGTTAATTGGTTGACTGGTCGGAGGCTTAGATTATCACGAACCTCCTGATTAACTAATAAACTAATTAACTAATAAACATTCATGTGAAAACAGATATTTCAATAATTGGCGCCGGCCTCGTTGGTTCATTGCTCTCTATTTATTTAGCCAAAAGAGGGTATAAGGTGAAGATATATGAACGTCGTGGTGATATGCGCAAGGAAAAGATGAGCGCAGGCCGTTCTATCAACCTGGCGTTAAGCGATCGGGGCCTGCTGGCTTTGGAAAAAGTGGGATTAGCCGAAGAGATAAAAAAGATTGCTATCCCGATGCACGGTCGCTATATCCACAACATGGATGGCAGTACGGCATTTCAGCCCTATGGCAAAGAAGGGCAATACATCAATTCCGTTTCAAGGGCTACGTTGAATATGCGGCTCATGGATTTAGCCGAAGAACAGGGTGTGCAGATTTATTTTAATGAAAAACTGCACAAGATTGATTGGACAATTAACCGCATGGAATTTGAAAATGCACAGGGTCAATCGCTTTCTGCCACAGAAGCAGGTTTGATTTTTGGATCTGATGGTGCCTTCTCCGCAGCGAGGATGCAGCACCAGTTGCAACATGCCACATTCAACTATAGCCAGTACTATATTGATTGCGGGTATAAGGAACTAACCATTCCACCCACAGCCAGCGGTGATTTTGCTATGGAGGTAAACGCCCTGCATATATGGCCACGAAAAGATTATATGCTGATAGCCTTGCCTAATCTTGATAAGACTTTTACCTGTACATTGTTCTTTCCTTTTGAAGGCGAGGCTTCGTTTGAGAAACTAAAAACAGCAGATGCTGTAAAAGCCTTTTTCGAAAAAACATTTCCCGATGCCGTACCGCTGATGCCGGATTATATCAACGATTTTTTTAATAATCCTACGTCTTCATTGGTTACTGTCAAATGCTACCCATGGGTGCGGGAAGATAAGTTTGCCCTGATTGGCGATGCGGCACATGCCATCGTGCCCTTTTTTGGTCAGGGTATGAACTGTGGTTTTGAAGACTGCCGGGTATTAGATGAATTAATAGAAAAACATGGAGAGGACTGGGCAACAATTCTGCAGTCATACCAGGCCTCACGCAAACCGGATGCAGATGCAATTGCTGATTTAGCCGTTAATAATTTCACCGAAATGCGTGACCGCACGGCCGATCCTGCATTTTTATTACAGAAAAAAATAGAGGCTAGGCTGCATGGAAAATATCCCGACAAATGGATACCTGCCTACAGCCAGGTAACATTCAGCCCGCATATACGATACAGTGAGGCATTGCAGCGGGGACAAATGCAGGAAGCTATTATGCAGGAAGTGATGCAGCTGGAAGGAATAGCCGAGAAGTGGGATAGCGAAGAGGTTGAAAATATTATCCTGGGCAAACTTATTGGTTAATAAACTAGTTAACTAATTAACCAATTCCCCGATTTACAAATTAACTTTGCCGCATGACCCGCCAGCAACTTGTTGACCAAATCCGCAAAAAAAAATCCTATCTCTGCGTCGGTTTAGATACCGATATCACAAAAATCCCCAAACACCTTTTAACAGAAGCAGACCCGGTTTTTACATTCAATAAAGCCATCATTGATGCCACCCGTGATCTGTGTGTGGCCTATAAAATTAATACGGCATTTTATGAAGCCCTTGGCCTGAAAGGTTGGGAAGCAATGGAAAAAACGGTTCACTATATTGGCGATGAACATTTTACCATTGCTGATGCGAAGCGGGGCGATATCGGCAATACATCAGGTCAATATGCAAAGGCCTTTTTTGAAACACTGCCTTTTGATTCCATAACGGTTGCGCCGTATATGGGCCGCGACAGTGTAAAGCCCTTTTTGCAATATGCAGGTAAATGGGCAATTGTATTAGGCCTTACTTCAAACGAAGGCAGCCATGATTTTCAGAAACTTGATCTCTTTGATAGTGATAAAATAAATAACAGCCTGAAGAACATTATACTCTCTCCCTTTGTGCTTGACAAGGGGCAGGATACAGAATTGTATAAAACGGTATTGAAAAAAGTATCCTTATGGGGCACTACTGACAACCTGATGTTTGTGGTGGGTGCCACACAAGCCGACGAGTTCAGAAAAATCCGGGATATTATTCCTCACCATTTCCTTTTAGTGCCCGGGGTGGGTGCCCAGGGAGGCAGCCTGAAAGAGATTTCCGAAAAAGCCATGACAGCCGATTGCGGCATACTTGTCAACTCGAGCCGTGCAATCATTTATGCATCAGCGGAAACAGATTTTGCGGATAAGGCCAGAGCGATGGCTGTTGCAGTTCAGCAGGAGATGAGCGGCTACCTGCTTTAAATATTAAAAATTACTCCTTCTTTTTCTTTTTAGGTTTGCCCGGTTTCAGGCTGCCCGAAGGCTCCGCATACCAGGGAACGATATCGTATACAAAAACACCGGCTGCTACAGATGGGTCGGTTTTTACATGTGCTTCCGCATCTTCTTTAGTAGTGCAATCCAGCACAAACAATCCACGCCAGGTAAAGTCGTTTTTACCAAATGGCCCGGCTATTTTTAATATACCGTCGTTATAGAGGCGTTCCATATTGGCAAAATGTCCGGCAAAGATTTTACTCCGTTCAGCGGAGTCTGTTATTACCTTGTCCTGGGGGCCGGTTTTTAATACTACCAGCCAGAACTGTTTGATATTGGGGTCCTTTTTCTTCTCTGTTTTTTGTGCATAAACAGTGCTGCCAATGGCACAAAAGCTAAAAAGGACGATAAGTAGCTTATTCATAATTTACGGCTTACGTGTAGCTAAAATATTAATTTTATCTAAGAGATACAAGCATCTTCAGTTACCTTTGCCGGGCGATATTTTCATACTTTTTTTAATAATAAACAACGATATGGCTGCCCGTACTGATTTATTTCAAAGCCCCGATTACTTTGGCGTAGACGAGTTACTTACAGAAGAGCATAAACTTATCCGTGAGTCTGTTCGCAGTTATGTAAAAAAAGAAATTTCACCAATAATTGAAGACTATGCGCAAAAAGCAGAGTTTCCTGAACAGATTGTAAAGCAACTGGGTGAACTCGGTTGCTTCGGCCCCACTGTTCCTGTCGAATATGGCGGTGGTGGGTTGGACTATATCAGCTACGGATTGATGATGCAGGAACTCGAAAGAGGTGACAGCGGTGTACGCTCCACGGCCTCAGTACAAGGATCATTAGTAATGTTCCCCATCAATGCTTATGGAAGCGAAGAACAAAAAAAACGTATTCTTCCAAAGCTGGCCAGTGGTGAATGGCTGGGTTGTTTTGGATTGACAGAGCCAAATCACGGAAGTGATCCCAGCAGTATGCTGACAAATTTTAAAGATGCCGGTGATCATGTAATCCTCAATGGCGCTAAGATGTGGATCAGCAATGCACCCTTTTCACAGGTGGCGGTGGTATGGGCCAAGAATGAAGCCGGTGAGGTACACGGATTAATAGTAGAAAGGGGGATGGTAGGGTTTTCAACACCAACCACGCATGGTAAATGGAGCCTCCGTGCTTCTGCCACTGGTGAACTGGTTTTTGACAATGTAAAAGTGCCTAAAGAAAATATATTACCCGGCGTAAAAGGGCTGAAAGGGCCTTTAAGCTGTTTGACAAAAGCCCGCTATGGTATTGCATGGGGAGCTATCGGTGCAGCAATGGATTGTTATGATACCGCATTGCGTTATTCAAAAGAAAGAGAACAGTTTGGCAAACCGATTGGTGCCTTCCAGTTGCAACAAAAAAAACTGGCAGAGATGCTGACAGAAATTACCAAGGCACAATTACTCAACTGGCGGCTGGGTGTGCTGATGAACGAAGGGAAAGTAACACCGCAGCAGGTAAGTATGGCAAAAAGAAATGCCTGTGAAGTGGCTACAACTATTTGCCGTGACGCAAGGCAGATGTTGGGCGGCATGGGCATCACCGGCGAGTATCCTGTAATGCGGCATATGATGAACCTGGAAAGTGTGATAACATACGAAGGCACACATGATATTCACTTGCTGATAACAGGGATGGACGTAACAGGGTTTAATGCTTTTAAATAAGAAGACCGAGGCCTGAAATCTGAAATCCGAAACTTTGCTGAAGGATTAAATTGTATGCTGATTTCTGTCTTCCGTTTTCCGACTTCAGATTCTGATATGAAAATCTTCTTAATAGGCTTTATGGGCTCCGGCAAAACGCACTGGGGCAGTCAGCTTGGCGAAAAACTGGGCATCCGTTTTTTTGATCTGGATGAACAGGTCACAGAAAATGCCGGCAAATCGGTCGTGGAATTATTTGCAGAATTAGGAGAGGAGCAATTCCGCTTGATGGAAAAAGATGCGTTGTATATCATCACAGAAAGCCATGATAGTTTTGTAATGGCTTGTGGCGGTGGCACACCCTGTTATTTTAATAATATAGACTATATGAAACAGGCCGGTACCGTCGTATGGATCAATACGCCTGCCGAACTGCTGTTTGAAAGACTTATTGGTGAAAAAGAAAAAAGACCCCTGATTAAATCCTTATCTGACGATCAGTTGCGCAGCTTTATCAGCAAAAAATATGCTGACAGAAAAATATATTACGAACAGGCAGATATTATACTGGATGAACAACCACTCCAGGTTGATTTGTTAATCGAAAAAATATTTCATGCATAAGGGATTTATTAAAGCGGCGGCTGTATTGGGGGCGTTGGGTGTCGCCCTGGGCGCATTTGGAGCACATGGGTTGAAAAAAGCCGCAGGTACCGAACATGCTGATTTAGTCGGTACATTTCAAACGGGTGTGCAATATCAAATGTATCATGCATTGGCCTTGCTGGCCATAGCTGTATTATACGGTAAACTTTCTCTTGTTTGGGTAAAAAGGGCAGGAACAGCATTTGTTACAGGGGTGATTTTATTTTCGGGTTCTTTGTATGTGCTGGTATTATTAAAACTCAATGACATGTCAGCGTCATGGGTGGGGCCAATTACACCTTTTGGTGGCCTGTTCTTTATTGTGGGCTGGATTTGTGTGTTAATTGCTGCAGCAAAAAAGACTGATTAAAGCGGCAGTTGCAGTGTGGTGATAGTCCCGTTTTTATTCTCAATCGAATAAGTTCCTCCGATACTCTCCATACGCCGGCTGATATTCTTAAGGCCGTTCCCGAATTGTCTTATTTTTTCTTTATCAATACCCTTTCCGTTGTCGGTAATGGAAATCGTTAGCGCTTTATCCGTCTCTATATTCAATATTACTTCAGTTGCGTCAGCATGTTTTAGAATATTATTCAGGCTTTCTTTGACACATAGAAAAATATTCCGCCGCTTATCGCCACTGAGCGTTACACCGGGAATATCTTCAGGGGTTATTATCCTGCAGGCAACAGGCGTGCTGTCGAAATATTCCTGGGCATAAGCCCGGATATACGAAATGAGATTGTCCAGTGTGTCATTACCGCTGTTCATACTCCAGATAATCGCATTCATTTTATTCAGCACTTCATTGGCTGAAGTGGAAATCCGTTCTAATTCCACCGGCGAATTCTCTTTCATTTTGTTTTTGGCAATTTCACTCATCAGGCGGATGGCCGTCATGCCAGCCCCCAGTTCGTCATGCATATCTGCCGAAATTCGTTCCCTTTCTTCCTGCTGCGCTTTTAATACCGCCAGTTGTTTTTCGTACTCCTGCATCTGGTTTTGTGCTTTCAGCATTTCTTTTTCACGGGTCTGGGCAATGATACGGCGCCTGTTTTTGTAATTCAGCCCGGCGAGGAATAAAACAAACTCAGAGAATAATCCCATTTCATAATAAAACAATGCAGAACTGAATACACCTGGCAGGCTGCGGAAAAGATTTTCACTGATAACAGCCACCTGGGATATAAGCGAAAAAATGAAAAGCAGCAGGTTGCCCCAGAACAGGTAACGGAGCAATTTTTCATTCCAGCGACGGCCACTATAAATCAAAAAGGTAATGATCATGAGCAGCAATAATACCTTGGTCATATTCTCCACCAAATTCTGCAAGGGGAAATTGGTGGTGGCATAGTGTAAAAAAGTGAAGACTGCCATGGAGGCAATGAGAATGGCAATGCCTATATTATATAATTTTTCTAAAAAAGGATATTGCTTTTTCGTCTCCAAAAATTTTTGCATGAATACCATGTAGAAAATAATGCCGAGGCACTGCATGATGTAATCCAGGTATTCTTCCTGGAAAATGGTGAATGCATTCGGGCGTAAATCGTAAGTAGCCTTGGTACTCAGCATGGCCCCGATAAAAAATGCGTAAAGGGTGTAATACAAAAACTCCCGGTTGCCCCCCTGCATAAAACTAACAAGCGAGTAGAGGATCATCATCAGCAACAACCCGCAAAAAATATACGTCAGTACATGCACATCGGCTTGTCCCACCCGTACCGCAGCCACATGTGCATCTACCTGGTTAGCCGCAATCAGCCGCGGCCTGATAGAGTTGGATGCACTTCTTGACATATAAAGTTCAGCCAGGATGGTAACCGAATCCTTTGCTGCCACTTCAAACTGGGCTATACTGAAATTATCTTTTGCAACAGGGCGCTTCGTTTGCAGTAAAACAGGGCCACCTGGCAACAAACGATAAAGGGTAACGGATTTGTAGTAGAATCCCGGGAAAAGACATAGCGAGACGTTTGTATCCGCCCGGTTAAATAAATTGAAACGGATGATTAAGGGGCGGGTTACGAATTTGCTGGGCACAGGGGCGGGAACAGCCACGCCCGGCTTAAATTGCAGTTTGTTAAAATCTGTTTCCATACGGAAACCATGATCGGCAAAACAGGAATAGATCGTTTTGCTGATATGGGTGGCAAGTCCCACTCTACTTACTTCGGTGTAGCGGCCAACAAGGCTATCTTGCGCAAAAGCAGGTCTTGCCAAAAGAAAAAAAGTGAAAAAAACAATACTGGTCAGCCGTTGGTGCATGTGTTGGTATTCCTTTCCAAATGTAATATATCGGGTGGCTTTTCTACTACCACTTTCTGGTATTATTTTATGCTGAACTACCTGAAATAGTATCTTTGCCGCTATGGCTGATAAGGTGAAAAAGTCCAAAAAGACATCTCCGGAAAAAGCAAGCAAGAATCCTGCGAAAAAAACCGCCACATCCGATGTGAAACCGTTCAAGGCTGAGAAGGAAGAAACGATCGACTTCAAAGCCATTGCGAAAGATGAACGGACCTGGAAAATTGTGGGGGCAGTTTTTCTATTGATTGCAGTTTTTTTATTCATTGCATTCGTTTCCTACCTGTTTACATGGAAAGAAGATTATAGTATTGCCAGCCAGGGCATGGGTGCCTTGCTGGATGATGATAAAAAAGTGAACAACCTGCTGGGCCGGTTTGGTGCAGTTGTGTCCCATTTTTTTATATACAAAGCATTTGGCCTGGCCTCCTTCCTTATTTGCACATTCTTCTTTGTAGTGGGGGTCAACCTGCTGTACCGGCAACGTGTCTTTTCAATTTGGCGCAACCTGAAATATGTCACCGTAGGGCTCGTTGTTTTGTCTGTATCCCTGGCATTTGTTTTTGGCGGAAGCAATTTTTCCTTTGGTGGTGGTGTGGGCAAAATGCTGAGCGGAAAACTGACAGGTACTTTAGGGGATATCGGTGCAGCAGCCGTATTACTGCTCCTGGCATTGGGCTATTTCATCTGGCAGTTCAACCCTTCGTTTAACCTGCCAGTGAAAAAAGAGGAAACAGCAAAGGATACGGGCGAAGATGAAGAAACTGAAACAGTAGAGCAGGAAGCAGTGGTAAAAGCAGCCGTTATTCCGCCTGTGTCTGTGAATGAACTTTATGCAGAGAAAACGGAAAAAATGCAGGGTAATAATTCACTTAAGCAGGATGGCCCGGTTGTAATTAATTTCCCTGATGAAGAACCACAGGTCTTGCATGATTTTAAAGTAATAGAGAAAGACGAGCCGGAAGAAGTCGTGGAAAAAATAGAAGCAGCGCAACCAACCATTGAAAAAGAAATTGTAAGTGAAATATTACAACAACATGATTTTGCTATTGAGGAAACTGAACCGGCGGAAGAACCTTTGTTAGAAATACAACAGGAACTAACCGTTACACCAAAAGAAAAAATACCGGCAAAGAAGCATGAGGATGATCTGGAACTTGAAATAAAAACGGTACCTGATCCATTGCCCGAAGAAGAAGAGGAAGTTGCAAAGGCTGTTGAAAACCTTGCGCCTTACGAGCCCACACTCGATTTAAGGGATTATAAATATCCTACACTGGGACTGCTGGAAACACATGGCAGTGAAAAAATAATCCAGGATGCAAACGAACTGGAGAATAATAAAAACCAGATTATAGCCACCCTGCGCAATTACTCCATTGAAATACAGAAAATCAGTGCCACGGTGGGGCCTACTGTTACACTTTATGAAATAGTGCCAGCACCGGGTGTGCGAATTTCAAAAATTAAAAACCTGGAAGATGATATTGCCCTCAGCCTGGCGGCATTGGGTATCCGTATCATTGCGCCGATACCGGGTAAAGGTACTATTGGTATAGAAGTGCCGAATGTGCGCAAGACAGTAGTAAGCATGAAAACATTGCTGGCTTCTGAAAAATTTCAGAATAATAACTACAGTCTCCCTATTGCCATTGGTAAACGGATTGACAATGAGAATTTCATTGTTGACCTGGCCAGTATGCCACACTTGCTGATGGCCGGTGCAACCGGACAGGGTAAATCAGTTGGGTTAAATGCTATTCTTGTTTCCCTGCTATACAAGAAGCATCCTTCACAAATGAAATTTGTACTGATAGATCCAAAGAAAGTGGAGTTAAGTATCTATCGCCAGATTGAAAAACATTTCCTGGCAAAGCTGCCCGGTGAAGAAGATGCCATCATTACCGATACAAAGAAAGTGGTGCATACGTTGAATGCGCTTTGTATTGAAATGGATAACCGCTATGATTTGCTGAAAGAAGCGGGTGCCCGAAATATCAAAGAGTACAACGAAAAATTTGTAAAACGCAAACTGAACCCGCAGAAGGGTCATCAGTTTTTGCCCTTTATTGTACTGGTGGTGGATGAGTTTGCTGATTTGATTATGACGGCGGGTAAAGAAGTGGAAATGCCTATTGCCAGGCTGGCCCAGCTGGCCCGTGCTATTGGTATCCACCTGATTATTGCCACGCAGCGTCCTTCGGTAAATATTATTACCGGTACCATCAAAGCCAACTTCCCGGCCAGGATTGCATTTAAAGTATCTTCTAAAATTGACTCACGTACCATTCTCGATACAGGCGGTGCAGAGCAATTAATCGGTAAAGGGGATATGCTTATATCGCATAATGGGGAAGTAACCCGCTTACAGTGCGCATTCGTAGATACACCTGAAGTGGAGCAGATTGTTGAATTTATTGGTGATCAACGTGGCTACCCTCAGGCATTCCTGCTGCCGGAGTATGTGGATGAAAAAGAATTGGAAGGGAAAGACTTTGATATGAATGACCGGGATTCTTTGTTTGAAGATGCTGCCCGGTTGATTGTTCAAAACCAGATTGGTTCCACATCCTTATTGCAGCGAAGGATGAAACTGGGTTATAATCGTGCCGGCCGCCTTATGGACCAGTTGGAAGCAGCGGGGATTGTAGGCCCCAACCAGGGGAGTAAAGCCCGCGATGTTCTCATTAAAACAGAAATGGATCTGCAGCAACACCTTGATGCACTGGGGTGAGCGTTAGGAGCTTGTTAAAGAAATACTTAGCGAAGCAACCCGGTATAGTCATTGCCTGTCATAGAGTGGGCTGTAAATGTGCCCTTTAACCCTATTTAAGTTATCTTAGCGCCGCCTTTAGAGGCAGCCACACAAACCACGAATAATGAAGAAATTATATCTGACTCTCCTTATTGCCGCCTCATCTGCGCTCGCCATTGCCCAAAAAACGGACCCCGCTGCAAAAGCAGTACTGGACGGAGTAAGTGCTAAGTTCAAAACTTTTACGACGGTAAATGCTGCTTTTTCTTATAAAGTAGAAAACGCTTCCGGTAAAGCATTGTCAAGCAAAACCGGTAATATTTCAATGAAAGGCACGAAATACTATATTAAATTTAGCGGTCAGGAAATATTTTGCGATGGCAGTACAGTCTGGAATTATGACAGCAATGCAAATGAAGTTACCATCAGTAAGGTGGATGCTTCTTCTGCCAGCATAACTCCGCAAAAACTGTTTACGAATTTTTATGATAAGGATTTTCGTTCAGTAATGAACGGCGAAAAAAAGATTGGTGCTAAAACGGTGCAGGAGATAGAGATGACACCGATAGACAAAACAAAACCTTTTCATAAAGTATATGTACTGGTGGACAAGGCTGCCAAAACAATCTACAGTACTAAGGTGCTGGAAAATGCAGGGAACCGTTACACTTATACGGTGACCAGTATGAAAACAAACACACCGATTGCTGATGCACAATTTACATTCGACAAAAAAAAATATCCCAACCCGGAAGTGGTTGATCTTCGTTAACCGAAGGATAAAAATAGTTTACAAAAGCCCCGTACGGGGCTTTTTTTATTTTGGGGATAAAAGTAATTTCAGGTATCCAGGAGATAGTACAGCAGGTACATTTTATTGTTATGCTTCAGATACGGCTGCAATAAAAAAATACAGGATACAGACATGGGCTGCAAACAACAAAATTAGCCGGCTCGCTTAGCCCGGTTATTTCTTAGTATGCCGTTGAAAACTGAATATTTAACTGAAAAACAATAAGTCAAGAATCAATTTTCAATAGTCAACTGTTCTCCATATGTCAGCGCAGTGCTAATCCCATGCGCCCCAATCAATTCTTACCTCAATATCCGGGTGGATGCTTTTAATAACCGGGCAGGTTTCGCCGGTATTTTTCAGAATGGCTTTTGTTTTCTCTTCCACTTCTTTCAGATTGTCAGGAATATGAAAACGTACATCAATGCCACTTATCCGCCGGGGATCGGCCTTCATTGTTTTCAGCACCTCTGTTTTCAGGCCATCCAGGTCAAAACCCATACTCCGGGCTTTGATGCCCATTACGGTTAACATACAGGCAGAGAGGCTGGTTGCCAGCAGGTCGGTAGGGGAGAAACGTTCGCCGAGGCCATTGTTGTCGACTGGTGCATCAGTTTCGAAAGAAGACTGGCTTTTCAGGTGGGTACAGGTGGTTCTTAACGCCCCGTTATATTCAACTGTGGAAGTCATTATCAATAATTTGCCCTAAATTTACGTTAGTATAATGTACAAAAGCAACAGCGGCAACGATTGTACCGATTTAGTGCTGTCTTGTACAAGTATCTATCCTAAAATAAATTACCCCGAGTGAAGAAAGTATTCATCCTGCTGATGTTCTCCGCCCTCGCAAGTTCCGTATCTGCACAGCCTGGAAAGGAGAAAAAGAATGAAAAAAAAGAAGAGCGCCGCCGAAAGGTAAACGAACTGATCAAACAGGCGGAGGAAGGTATACTAGTATACCGGAAACAAAATATATTCGGCTTTCAGTTCCGCACCAATGGCTATGGTGGTTTTTATGAAATGGGACGGATGAAAACCACCCGACGGACAAATATCTACCGGCTTGATATCACTGAAATCAAGAGCCAGAAAGAAGAAAAAGCGTCTAACCTTGCTTTCTTCGGTTCCCCATACATTTACGGCAAACTGAATTATTTCTATCCCGTCACACTGGGCTTTGGCCAGCAGCATATACTTGGACAAAAAGGAAATAAAAATGGTGTGGCTGTATCTATGGTATACACGGGAGGATTATCGCTCGGATTGCTGCGCCCGTACTATGTAGAAGTAGCCGAACAAGGCGGTGAAGTAAAACTCATCAAGTATTCTTCTCAGGATAGTGCCCTCTTCCTTAGCTCAGCTGTACAGGGTTCTGGCGGTATTGGCAAGGGCTGGAGTGAGTTGAAGGTAAAGCCAGGTGCATTTGTAAAAACGGCACTGCGTTTCGACTGGGGGCGCTTCAATGAAGTGGTAACCGGTATGGAAATAGGTCTGAGCGGCCAGTTTTATGGCTCCAAAATTCCCATCTACTTTGGACAGAAAGAGCGACAGTTCTTCTTCCAGGGCCATATAGCCTTGCTGTTTGGGCAGCGTAAATAATGCCCGTATTTTTGCATCATGATTGAACTCCCGGTAGTAGCTGCGGTCCCCGATAATACAAGAGTGAAAAAGCCCGACTGGCTGCGTGTAAAACTGCCAATCGGTGAGAATTACAAGCATGTCCGCGGTCTTGTAGATACACACAAACTCCACACTATTTGCGAAAGCGGCAATTGCCCCAATATGGGCGAATGCTGGGGCGAAGGCACGGCTACATTTATGATACTGGGCAATACCTGTACCCGCAGTTGCGGTTTCTGTGCTGTTGCAACCGGCCGCCCCGATCCCCTTGACTGGGATGAACCACAACGTGTGGCTGAAGCCATACACCTGATGAAAGTGAAGCATGCAGTCATTACATCGGTGGACAGGGATGAAATTAAAGATGGTGGATCGATTATCTGGTACAATACCATTAAGGCGGTAAAAGCGCTGAATCCCGATACTACATTAGAAACACTGATTCCAGACTTCAAAGGGGAGAAAGAAAATATACAAAGGCTGATTGATGCAGCACCAGAAGTCATCAGTCATAATATAGAAACAGTGGAGCGACTTACCCGCCAGGTGCGCATACAGGCCAAATACTGGCGCAGTATGGAAGTAATACGTACACTGAAAGCAGGCGGCATGCGTACCAAGAGCGGCATCATGCTGGGCCTGGGCGAAACAAAAGAAGAAGTGGTGCAAACTATCACCGATCTGCGTGACAATGGTTGCGATGTTATTACGATTGGTCAGTACCTGCAACCAACAAAAAAACACTTACCCGTTCATCGCTTCGTACACCCCGATGAGTTTGCGGAATACCGGGAGATCGGTTACAACCTTGGCCTCGACTATGTAGAGAGTGGCCCATTGGTTCGGTCTTCTTACCATAGCGAAAGGCATGTAATTCCGGGGTATGGTAAGGAAAAGTGGATGCAGGAAAAATTATCAGTTTAACGTTTAATGTTTATCGTTTAAAGTTGCTGCTATGCGGAGATTGTTTTTTTTAATCGCAGCTAACTTTTTTCTTATAGGTATTGTTTCTGCGCAGGTTTCCTGGCAGAATGTGGATGAACAGTTTGGTTCATTGCCATCTTCAGTTCATGTGTATTTCAGCAATACCAGTTTTGATACGGGTAACTTCAGGGCTTATTATTTGGTTGCAGATTTAAAAGACAAGAAGCTCAGTTTTACGGCCGACACCACACTGAACCGACGATTGACTCCATCAAAGTTTTATGAGAAAAATAAAAAACCACTGCTGGTGGTGAATACAACTTTCTTTTCCTTTGAAACGAACCGCAACCTGAATGCGGTCATTAAAGATGGCAAACTCGTTTCGTATAACATACATAGCATACCGGGTAAAGGAAAAGATACACTCACCTATAAGCATCCGTTTGCAAGTGCAATCGGTATTTCTAAAAAGCGGAAGGCAGATGTTGCCTGGTTATTTACCGATTCAGTAGAAAAAAATGTACTGGCTGCTCAAGCTTCGCACCGTTTGCGGCAAGATTCCAGCGCTTATCTCTCTGCTTTGTCGGTAAAAACGATGAAACATACCTATGTCATTCATCCGAAGAAAAAAGATTTTACAAAAACCTTCTATCGGTGGAAGATGGAGACAGCTGTAGGCGGCGGCCCGGTACTGTTACAAAAAGGCCGTATTAATATCAGCAATAACGAAGAATTAAAATTTGCCGGCAAGGCCATCAATGACAAACATCCCCGCACAGCTATGGGATATACGGCAGATAATAAATTGATTGTATTGGTGGTGGAGGGCCGAAATCCAGGTGTGGCGGATGGCGTATCGCTTACTCAGCTTGCAGAAATAATGCGTGATCTCGGATGTGTGGAAGCGCTGAACCTCGACGGAGGAGGCAGCAGTTGCATGCTGATTAATGGCAAAGAAACCATCAAAGTATCCGATAAAACGGGCCAACGGTCGGTGCCTGCCGTATTTATCATCGAAAGCAAGCATTAATAGAATCTTGCAGATGTGGATAAGTTGACCTCCCCCGTTCAATTATTTGTTAAAGTCTGGCACAGTTTTCTGTCTATAGCAGGTGAAAAAAAACTCTATATGAAGAAGATAATGACGCTGACCGCTGCTATTACCTGCTCACTGGCCGTATTTCTTGTTGCATGTGATAAAGACAATAGCGATAGCAAGAGTACCATGCTGAAAGTGCGCATGACGGATAACCCGGTAGCAGCCGAAGAAGTAAATGTAGACATTACTGAAGTAAAAGTAAAGTTCCAGGATGATTCAGTGGGCGGGTGGGCCAACCTCACTACTTATGCAGGAGTTTACGACCTGCTTGGTTTACAGAATGGAGTAGATACCTTATTGGCCGCAGGTACAATACCAACGAATACAGTAAAAGAAATCCGGCTGGTACTCGGAAATAATAACACTATAAAGGTTGCCGGCGTAGTGTACCCGCTTACCATACCGAGTGGATCGGAATCCGGGTTAAAATTGAAAGTGGATAGAACACTAAATGCAGGGCTTGATTCATTGTTGATTGATTTTGATGCTGCCCTTTCCATACATGTTACAGGAAGTGGTACCTACCAGTTGAAGCCTATATTGAAGATTAAGTAATTTTCCGTTGACGTTAATATAAATCGGAAGTGGTTGTCCCGTCAGGCAACCACTTTTTTTATAAATCAGGCCAGTGGCATACGCTTATTAAAGGTGCTTCGTTTATCTTTAAGAAGAACGAACCAAAAGCGAAACCCTATGGCGGTCTGCATACCCTTTCTCGGTGTACAAAATATTGAACTTACGGTTCTCTGGTATGAAAGCCTCGGCTTTCAGTGCACGGGCAGTAACCGTTATTGGGACCCCGGGGCAGAACTGACCTGGGCACAGTTAGAGTGGGAGGGAGCCGCTTTCATGGTATTCCCATTTCCAATGGAAAAAAATAATGTTGTTAAGGATGCCGGCCTCTTCTTCCGGGTAGCATCTCTCCGTGATTTAATAGAACGGCTAAAAACAAGGGCAAAGATTATTGAACTGCTGGAAGAGCCTTTTAGCAGCAAAAAGGAAGTGGTGTTTGAGGATGTGAACGGTTTTCGCATCACATTTACCTGCGGATAGCTGTCTATTGCGGCGGTTCCTGCCCCGGAATACTTTTCACCTTTCTCTTTTTAGTTTCCCGTAGTGTGGTGATATAACCTTCAATAGCGCCATAATCTTCCCAGTCTTTATCAGCAATCAACTGCATATAGCCCTCACCCACACCTATATATTGGCCATTCCAGCTAATGGAGAGGTTTTCTGTCCCTTTATCATGTATCGGGCCGGTCATTCGTTCTTCTATTTTATCAAACCGGTGCTTGCGCATAAAGGCCAGCAAACTATCTAAATCTTTTTTCGTTAGATCTAATTTGAAATTAGTTACTCTTCCTTCAACATTTTCCATGAAAAAACTACCAGTATCACTTATCTGCAGTTTGAAAGAATAGTAGCGCATACCACCGCCGTATGACATATGCAGCGTCATGCCCGGCTGCCATGTAGCGGGTAATTTAGATTGGGAATATACGGTACAGGAAACAAATAGCATAGCTGTAAATACAGCGCAAAACAACGTCTTCATAAAAATCAGTTAGGGTAAAAAATAAAACTTTCCTCTAAGGGATGAGCAGTGCAAAAGGATTACACAGCTTTATTTTCTTTTAACGCTTTGTTAGCAGTGGAGTAACTGTACACCCCTTTATGCGGGCAGGTCTTCAAAAATAAAAATGGCATTGCTGTTCAGGTCGAAAAAACCAAACTCTTTGGTACCCCAGGCGGTTTGTGGCCGGTATTTCTCAGCAGTAATAGTGCCTCGCAGAATAAACTCATCCACCAATGGTTCAATATGCTTCACCCAGATACGAACCACTGAACCTCCCAGTAAGGGATCGTCCTCTGTATCCGCATGCCATTGCAGGTGCAGTACCAGGTTTTCCCGGTATAATACAGCATACATCCTATCTGCAAAGTGAACATTAAAACCAGTATATGTTTTATACCAGTCCACATCTCTTGCAATATCTGCCGACGGCAGTACGGGTATTGTTTGCAATAAACCAGGTTCAGGCATACGGAAAGTTAATTCATTCCGTATTTATAATGCGAAACCAAGACTTACGCCGCCCCAGCGGTGATAAGTACCTGTACTGAATTCCCGTGTAATATAGGATTGGGTATAGGACAGAAAAAGCTTGCGAAGGTTAAGAATAAGACCTGCATCAGCCTGGAAGACGGTATGGTTAATGGAAGATGCCGGAATTGTATAAGGACTGTTGCGGTTCACCAATCCTCCCTGCAGGCTGGCATTATAGCCAACAAATCGTACCCTGCCTTGTGCGTAGAAGTAGTATTCGATTTTCTTTGGCGATTTAACTACCGGTTCAAACCGTTCATTAAAACGTCCAGCCATTAATTGTATGCCAGTTGTAAGGTTAGTGTTCAATGTACCGAGCCGGGCTTCTGCAGCTCCATTCAATAAAAAGTTACGGTTATTGCCGGCCAGTTTCTTTTCATAGTTTACCTGGTAGTTTAGTATAAGGTCGTTGCTGATTTGGTATTGCCAGCCCAGGGGCAACGGGTTTTTCAGCCATTTATGAATGCCATATTGTATTTCATAACCTAATGCAGCAGGACCCATAACACCAGCACTAAGTGATGTGCTGATACGCTGCTTATGTACCGGGTCTTGTTGAGAAGAAAAAAGTTTCAATGTAATATTAGCATTAAATGGCCTGTCGCCATACAAAATGGAATCACTGGCAATGCTGGTGGGTGTGTAACCAAACAAATTAAGACTGATGCCATATTGTGCCGCCGTATTGAATGGTATCCATAACAGTTTCACCGGCCAAAAACGCTTTAATTTTGGATTTACGTATTCTAACGTGATGCCCTGTGAGTAGTATTTATCCGTCTTGGTGAAATAATCATTGTCATAATGAAAACGAAAATAACGAGGCTGATCCACCTGCCGGAAAGAAGCCATGTGTTCAATATGTTGTGCAGATGTATTAACCCAGCAGCAGCTTGTGAAAATGAAAAGCATGAAAGTGATAACCCGGTTCATACCGGATATACGGATAAGCGGCCTTGACGGATTATTTACTTTATCTCCGTTATTATCCAGTACTGCCCGCTTACATCCCCGGTTTTGGCAAGTTGCAATCCGATATTCTTCCCGTCATTGATTATATCAAGTGATTTTTCTTCGCCCTGAAACAGGGTGGAGAGCCGGTAATATCCACCCGGTAGCACAACTATTTTCCATGCCTGCCCTGAATATAAGCCTGACTTGCCAAAACTGATCTTATTATTAGTGCCATCATTGACAATATCCAGCGAGTAGTCAGGGCCGAGGAACAGGTTGGTCAGGCGATAATAGCCCGGTTTGTTCGGGAAAGGAGTAAGCGTCCAATACTGCCCGGAATAGGATCCGGTGGTACTTATTTGCACCTTATCTTTTTTTCCATCGTTGACAACATCAAGCGATTTTCCGCTGGTAGCGGCCCACAAATTTGTGAAACGGTAGGAAGAAAGATTGTTAAACGAAGGTGTCGACAAAATCTCCTCTTTAATTTTTCGGCGTTCACTGTCATCAGGTTCATTGCTGGCATTTGAAATAGTACATATAAGCTCCTTGCTATTCTCCCCTGTAATTTTATTCAGTTTGCCATGTTCAAGGCTCGCCTCAAATTTTGTCCCGTCATTTTTCTGCAGGTAAACGGACATACCTCTTAAACCTGTTTCCGTGTATTCCCTAACTTCCTTTCCGGTAGAATCAGTTTCAATCCACTTGCTATTTTTTTTGTACAGCCGGCCTCCTGTACTCAGACTAATGCTTTTGACGGTTGCAGCGACAACAAACATCCCATTTCCAATTGATGAAAGTTTGTAGAGTTCCACAAAGCCCCCGTCCCCTTCCTTGATATAGGTTGTTTTATTCTTAGCGTCAGCCACCAACATACTGCCATTGTTTTTTAAGAGGAAGACCATGGAATCATCCCGGTTTGTTTCTCTGAAAGTTGCAATGATATTGCCGGTACTATCCAGCTCAGCCCATTCATGGCGAGTTGTTTTTATCAGGGCCCCTCTGACATCTTTATAAAAGGCACAGTTCATTGTACGCCCGGTAACCCTTACTTCATAGCTTGATGATGTGATCGCATATAGCGGAAACGACGGGCCCTGAACCGGTATATAGTAAATCATTTTACCCGGCACATTTATTTGAAGACCATCGCCACCGGGTTTTTTCAGGTAAACGGAAGAGTCATCCCTTTTTACTTCAGTTATTCCCCCAAAATCCCGACCGGCACTGTTTGTTTCAACCCAGTCCTTGCCATTAACAAAATAGAAGCCTCCGTTTTGGAACTGCACGCTTCTGACATTATAGCCATTTACATCGTTTTGTGCAATCAGGCTACTGCATAATCCAATACTTAAGAGCAGCAATACGCATATGCGGCTCAATGCTTTGAGGTGGGGCATGGTGGCAGGTTTTGTGAAAGGTAATAAGAAATGACAGAATAAAAGCTGCACCGGAAAAAGAAAAAGGCCCGGTTAAGGCCTTGGTTTGATGAAGTCGTAGCCGTCTTATCTCAAAAACCGGTATGTCCATTTCAGCAGGAAGATGTTTCTACCCTGCGAAGCGAAAGCATTGTCAAACAAACTACTAAGAATGGGTGTGTCCAGTTCATTGAATGCATCCGCTGTGTTTCCCTGGCTCCATACCAGGAACAATTCAGAACCAGGACGATATTCCCAACGGGCTACTAAATTGGAACGGAACTGTACAAAATTAAAATCAGGCCTGTTGAAACTGTAATCATCGTTCCCATCGGTATTTTCATCAACCGTATACACACCGTTATTGTAACTGATTTGAGCAGGCGAGAATATATGCAGCCTGTCATCCAGCGTTTTGCCCATATGTGCTTTTACATAAGCGAAATTGCTGTACAAAGGGCGGGTGATAAAAGGCTGGCCATAATACTGCACCGTAAGTTCAGGGGTGATGCTGTAGTTGATACGGGCAGTGAAGCGCCATGTTTTCTGATCCACCGCACTTACAATACTGCGGGTCATATTGTTGTAGCTGATGTTTTGTACAAACTGATCTCCCCTGCGCCAGTTGGTAGAATAATTGGCAGCAAGGCTTATTGTTAATGCATCAATGGGAACATACACAATTGATGCATTAATGCCACGGCCTTTTACGGTATTGTCAAATCCGTCAAACCCGTTCACCCCAAGATTGCCGTACACTTTTTTCCGTGAATCGGTGCGCAGGTTCAGTCCGGCGCCAATACCGATTGGTTTACGTAATGCGGCCGCACCCCTTAATGCGTTGTTTGAAATTTCAAAAGGGTTGTAGGTTACATTCCCGTTAAAGCCCCAGTTGTTTTTAAAATTGGCATTCCAGTTTACATTGAATAAACTGAAAAGGTAGCGGCCACTGTAATCCCAGCGAAACCAGTGGTTATAGTTAATTCCCGCATTACGGAAAATAGAAAAGGAGCGGGGGTAACGAATACCCATCCAGCCAAAATAATTTATTTCGTTGGTGGTTAGCATAAAACCCACATCATTCAACTCCAGTTCTGGCGAACGGGTAGTTACACCCGTTTCAAAACGGAACACCTGTCCCTGCTTCCCACCCTTGCCTGCACTTTTGCCAATTTTAAATGTTGCACCGGTACCCGTAAGTGAAGTCCTGTTAGTATCCAGTGAAAATTCTTTGGCACCAGGACGCTGGAACAAATGCTCAAAAGCCTGCTGGGTATTCAGTATAGCTTCCCGGGTACCGTTTACACGGCTGAATATGAAATTTGCGGACACATACCAGCTCCTGTTTTTCCAATAATGTAAAAAGTCGATACCGCCGGAGTAAGCAGTCTTGTGCAATTGGTTTTCTAAACCGTTCTCTCTTCCTACTGCGGTAAAAATGCCGCCGATAATGGTGTTGCCCTGGTTAATGTCCTGTTGCAGTCTTGCTACAAAATAATTTGTACGGGGCTCCACCATTTCTTTTCGTTTCTGGCCATTGTTTTCTATTAATGCCATTTCCCGCTTGGTAATGCTTTCAAGTATACCAATACCCAGTCCTTTTTTTGTTTTGCCGCTGAATTTTGCTGCACCAAGTATCGTAGTGTTTTGCGGAAGTTTTACGTAGTCGCCGCTAACCGTGCTTGGATAACCATGTGGTGAACTGCCGATACGTCTTGAATAAAAAAGCAGGTCCGAATTGTAATCGCCAAATGCAATAGCGTTGGTAATTTGATAATCAAAGATGTTACGGCTTTCTACAAAGAAAGGCCGGCGCTCTTCAAAAAAATTCTGGAAGCCATCAATGCGGACCTGCGAAGGGTCCGCTTCCACCTGCCCGAAATCAGGGTTGATAGTAAAGTCAAGAATGAGATCATTGGTAACGGCCACTTTACCATCAACGCCGGCTGTTATTTTTCCATCCAGCCCGTCTGCAAACGGATCGCCGGGTACCTTCTTATACTTGTCGGCCTGTAAGCGTATATAAGGGGCCACCTCCACCTGCCGGTGCATGGGAATATTATTTAATCCACGCAGTTCACCAAAGCCGCTTACCCATACACCTGAATTTTGTGGTATATATTGCCAGGTAGAACGCTCTTCTTTGCGGAACAGCCGGCGCATGACTTGTAAGCCCCAAACTTTTTCTTTTTCGTTGCCATAACGCAACTGGCTGAAGGGAATTTTTACTTCAGCTGTCCAGCCCTTATCATGTACTTTGGTTTTCGCAAACCAGATCGGGTTAAAGGTTACATCCCAGTTATTGCCGTTATTGCTGATCAGTTCATCATTCCGCACACCCGATACAGAGAGTGTAAAAGAAAAACCGGAGCGTAAATCATGGTAACTGTCGATATTTATCTCTACCCAGTCGCCTGGAAATTCGTCACGGCGACCCATACGTTTGATGATGGAATCAGGCGCCAGGTCGTGGCACCAGTATGCTATGTAGAGAAAATTGTTATCATATAAAATCTTAAACTGTGTTTCCTGTGAAGGGGCTTTGCCTTCGGCAGGTTGCCATTGCGTGAAGTTGCCACCGAAATCAACCGTATTCCAGATTTCTTCATTGGGCTCGCCATCGAGTGTGACGGCCGCATTATTCAGCGGGGCAGTGGTATAGACTTTTTTGGGAATAATGGTGTCATTCTTCGGGCCGTCCTGTGCTGATACGTGGGCACAAAACAGCCATCCTGCAATGGCCAGCAGCGGTTTTCGTTTCATCCTGCAATGATAAACGGTAAGAAGGGGACTGCTAATTACTTAATTAACAACGGTAAAAAATACACACAGGAGGCGGTGGAAATAAAAGTTAAACATAATACTGATTTCCCATGGGACTATTAACCGGTTCCCGATATTAGTTGATTACCGCATTAATTTTTTCCCAGAGCGCATTATCAAAGCCTGATAAAGCAAACACTGGATTCGAGGGATCAGAAGCATTGCCCATGCGGATGACCACCAGTTTTTTGGAAGGCACTACATAAATGCGCTGGTCTTCGGCGCCCATGGCCGCATACATTTCGGCCGGCGCAATGGGCACCAGTGTGCCGGGGTAAACAGTTTGGCTGCCAGGTAGCATAGCGCTGGTTTTTCCATTCAGCCACCAGAAGTAACCGTAGGAGGGATTGATGGATTGCGAAGAGCTGATACTTTCTTCAAAGAATGCCTGGTTAATGATTTGCTCATTCTTCCACTTCCCTTTATTCAATGCCAGCAGGCCAAAACGGGCCATACTGCGGGTGGTGCTGTGATAGAGTTTGAAGATGATGCCATAATTCCAGAAACCATCCATGCCAATTTTATCACGCAGCTTAGTATTAAAGTATGTGTCAAAACTTTGCGATGATGCTGCAGCCACCACGTCTATTAGTTTTTGAAAAACATTGTGATAGGACCAGCGGGTACCTGCATCAGCCAAGTAGGTAAGGTTGGGGCGGATGACTAAGTTGCTTGTGTCGCTGAGCCCACTTGTCATCGTGAGGAGGTTGCGGTTGGTAATCAGGTTTTCTTTAGCCAGCGGTGCGGCAGTCCAGCCAGTACCAAGATAATCCGATGCTTTGTTGGTGATCTGGAGCAGGCCTTCCTGTTGTGCAATACCGGTGGTGGTGCCTACGAGGGTTTTGCCGGCGCTGTTCCAGGTCCAGGTAGAATCTTTACCATGCCCGTTGAAATATTCTTCCATCACGATGCGGCCATTTACCAAAATCATGAAAGATTTGGTATTCTTGAGCTGCAGGTAATCTTTAAGGGGTTGTATGGCGCTGGTATTCCAGCCAAGAGAAGAAATTGATTTTGTTTCCCAAGTGGTACTGCCGGTTGGCGGAAAATACATGGTTTCCTCAGCGGGTGGTGTTGGGTCTGGTTCAGTGTTTTTCTGGCAGGATAGGAGGAACAGCAGTACGGTTAGGGAGCTCAGATATTTCATAGTTTGCAAATTTGCGGCGGTTGGACGGATTTTTGAGGAGAAAGTTTAATGGGGTTACGGGATTCGTGGGGTTTGAATAGGGGTACACCGGGCTGTGTAAAGAATGATAAAGAAGGAAACCTGCTATTACCCGGTAAGTTAAATACCTATAGTACGCCTATAATATGCCTATAAATCGCCTATAGCGTGCCTATAATTAGGGATGGATGATTTTCTTTGGACATTGCTGCAAACAATAGCGGGAGGCTATTATTGATTAAGGCTTACTAAGGTGATAAAATGCTATCTCATTTTTGTGTGCTTCAACCTGTTGATTACAATATGCTCTTTCGTTACAGAATAGATTAGAAGGTAGTATGGTGTAACTAAAGTCTTTCTGAACTTGGAGTATTTATGGCTTTTAACACCAGCGTAAGGATGTTTTTGAATAAGTGTTGTTTTTTGAAACAATGCCTGCTCAAAATGGGCCAGAACTTTTTCCGGCCACTCCGCTTTCAGATATTCAACTATTTCCCAGAAATCATTTTGTGCAATAGAGGTCCAGACTATTTCTTTTTCCATGCCTCAAACCGTTGTATAAGTTCTGCATGGCTGATAAAATCTCCCTTTTTATATTCAGCTTCGGACTCCATAACCAGATTTTGATCCTTTGATGATAAATCATCCCACCAGTCTTTGCCGGATTGAAGCAACTCTCTTGCATCTTCCAATAAAGATGCATTATCACATTTGTCTACAAGCTGATGGAGTTCCTGTTTTATGCCTTCGTTCATACGGATGATTTTCTATACTTAAAGGTACAAATTTATTGCTGTTGTTCCGTAAAGGGAGAAGACTGCTGAAGGATAATTCAGGAGATTACTGGCTTATACTGCTGATACCATATTCAAGTCGTCTTTACGCTTTTGCACCGTAAACCAGCTTGTAGCTATCAATGAAAGCACAAAGTACCCGGTTAGAATATATTGCAAATTCACCCACTCACTCACCCCAAACCAATCCCCCTGCCCAAACACAAAATACAGTCCGAGGCCGCAGCGCAGCAACTCCCAGACTATCGCATACTTGTTACGATCCATCAGTTCAGTAAGCGAATAAACGGAAAGAAAAACAAAGGCACCGTACCAATAGATATACGTGCTGTCAAGGCTATTGATATAAGCGATATTGCCAAACAGGTAACTCACAAACAGCAATAACATCACCAACTGAAACCAGCACCAGGCATTCAATAGCGGACTGGTCTTCGTGTCATACTTTTCAAAATTGTAAACATCTTCAATTTTATACACCGGGTATTTGGCTGCTACATCGGCCGGGCGATAGCCGGTCGGTTTAAACCATAGTGTAAATTTCTCCTTCCAGCTATTGGTGCGCCATGCATCTTTGATTAGCAACCAGAGATGCTGGAAATTTATCTTAATCGGGTTCCAGGTGCGTGCCGGGCGGGTGATGCCATATACCGGTGGTACATCTTTCAGCTCTGCCTGGAATGTGCCAAAAAGTTTATCCCATACAATAAAAATTTGCGAGAGGTTTTTATCCATGTACTCCGGGTTTACGGCATGGTGCACCCGGTGGTGACTGGGCGTTACCAGTATCTTTTCGATAAAACCCATCTTATTGATATGGCGGGTATGGTACCAGAACTGTGCAAACAATTGTATGGGGCCGACAATAGCGATCACCTCAGGTGGAATACCTAAAATAGCAGCAGGTAATAACAAAACAGTAAAGAGGTTGAAGAAAGAAGAAATGCTCTGCCTCAACGCACAGGCCAGGTTAAACTCCTCGCTGCTATGATGGATAACATGCAGGTTCCAGAACAGGTTTATCTTATGGCTCCAGCGGTGCACCCAATAGCCGTTAAAATCAATCACGATAAATGTGATAACATAAACGAGCAGGGTGTTTTCAATAGTAGTGATAGCTAAATGCTCCAGCATGAATGGATAGATGCCGATAGCGATGGCAAGGCCCAGCACATCTTTGGTTACATTCGTAACGCCACTGCTCAGGCTGCTGATCATATCCATGTTGCGGACAGTATCAAAACCTTTGCGCCAGCCGTACCATTTTTCAAACAGTACGAGGATAAGAAAGGCTGGCATGGCGATCAGTAATATTTTACCGTAGGTTTCCATATGCAAGTTTGTGCGGAGACGAATGTAAAGAAATTAGGGGGTTTAACCGCAAAGACGCCAGGGCGCAAAGGTTCGATATGATCTGAATCAAATTTTTTGCGATGCTTAGTGCCTTTGCGGGAAACAAAAAGCCCGCCTTATACAGACGGGCCCGTTTATATAGGGATGTTGATTTACTGGCTGTCCCTCCGGTAGCGTTTCCATTCATCATATTCTCCGCGGCTATAACTTACCCGGCTGATATGATAGCTGTCGAGGTAGAAGCGGTTATCATATCCTTTCCAGTATAAATAACCATTGGGTGTGCGGTGAAAATAACGTCCGTCATTCGTTTGCTTCATCACAAAGCCCGGCGTAGGGGCGATGATGAGGGCTACATTGTTGTAATACCGTTGTGGCGGTGGTGCAGAAACAGGTGCTGGTGCCGGCCTGTAAACCGGGGGAGGCGGTGCTTCGGCATACTCCCGTTTATCCCTGTCCTTATCCTTTTTCTTGGTGGCCCAGACACGACTGGGTTTACAACTGGTGAATAAGACAGCCGCCACCAGTACGGCAACGGCAGGATAGATAAATGTTCGCTTCATGGGTCTGATTTTTATTGTTAGGAAAAATTTCCAATGGTGGGATTAAGGCTGCTCCTCCCGTGTACGTTTGCTGCGCACTTCGCCGGGGCGGGCCGATTTTACTACTTCAGGTTCTTCTGTTGCTACAGGTTTATCCGCTGTCTTTACTGTTTCAGGTTGTTCAGGCGCAGGTGCGGCCTTCGGTGTTTCTTTCTTTTTCTTTTTGGTAGCGGCTGTTTTTGGCGCTTCTGTTTTCACGGTTACCATTTCTTTTTTAACCGCAAGGGTAGCACTGTCAGATGTAGCAGGAACGTTTGCAGCGAGTTCATCAAGAGCGGCTGTGCTGGCTGCGGCAGCGGCACTGTCGCGGCCCATAATAATGTCGGTTGTTACCCATCCTTCCTGTTCCGTTTCCTGGTCGCCCAGGTCAAGGAAGCGGGGAGTTTTAACCACGGCCACTTCAGTGCTGTCCTTTGTTTCCGTTGTCCGGGAAGGGAAAACTTTACTGGTATACTCACGGGTGGCAGAACAACTGGCAGCAGCCATTGCCACCAGCGCCATCAGGATGACCACTTGTATAATTCTTGTTGTTTGCATGGCTATGGGATTTACTTTTAGGAACAAAAACAACCAACGGTATTATGAACCAATTCATTTGCCATAAACTCTTAAAAAAGATTAACATGAAACGATTTCTCATAGTATTAACAATAGCCATTTATGGAATCAATGCAAAGGCGCAAACGACAGAAGACTCGGTAAAAGCAGTTATCAACAAGCTGTTCACTGCCATGAAAAATGCGGATGGGGAAATGCTCAAGAGTTGTTTTTCCGAAAGCATGGTACTGCAATCCATAAGTGTTACGAAGGAAGGTAAAACAGTAGTGAGCACAGAAAAAGGGGAGGACTTTGTTGCATCCATCAGTGGACTGGCTGCCGGCGATGCGGATGAGCAGATCGTTTATGATGCCATAAAAGTGGATGGTGCATTGGCATTTGCCTGGACACCCTATAAATTTTTCTACAAAAACAAGTTCAGCCATTGCGGGGTGAATTCATTTCAACTGGTACGCTTCAATGGCGAATGGAAAATTCAGTACATCATTGATACAAGAAGAAGGGCGGGGTGTGAGTGAGGTTTAACGTTTAAGGTTTGAAGTTTAACGTTGAGGGCATTGATAGATCGGGGAGTACGATTGGGTTTGGGAATGCTATTTTGTTCGGAGAGTAATATTCAATAAATCAATTTTCAATAAGCAACATTCAAGTGGCAAACCCTGCCAATTTAAAACTCTTTATGGTTTTTGAGAATCGAAAGCCCCCCTCAGGGAGTTGGCGGCGGGGATGGGGGAAAAAGAAACCCCATCGTGGAAACGACGGGGGGTAAACCAAAACCAACTGCTTATGAGAAAAACTTTAACTAGTACTGCGGAACTTTAAAAGCGCAGTATATTGTCTATATTAATTTTTTACTTTATCACAATTTCTGTTGCTGATGATTTGACTACTTCTTTCTTCGGAAGGTTTAATGTCAGCACTCCATTGACGTAGGAAGCTTCAATCGCCGTTGCATCAACTTTTTCATCTATTGTGAAAGATCTCTTAAAGCCTTTATAGCTGTATTCTTTACGAATTTGTTTATCAGTTTCTGCATTCACTTCTTCTTTCTTCTCAGCTGATATAGTGAGCAAGTTTTGATCCAGTTTTACTTTGAAATCTGCTTTGTCAAGACCTGGCGCTACCACCTCTAGTACAAAAGCTTTATCTGTTTCTTTGACGTTCACCGGTACCCAACCCTTTCGGTCTGAATTGTTAAAATCAGTTTTCAAAATACCGGGAAGCTCGGTGAAGAAACTATCCACAAGGTTGTTGAATGTACCTTCAAAAGGCCGGCCGTTGAATTTTGTGTTTGTCATCGTTATTTCGTTTTTGTTTTTTAAAATCAATTGCATTTCGGCATAACCTTTTCAAATGCTGTACCACTGCCTTTTTTCCTGACAATACCGGCAAAAACCATTGTTTTGAAAAGCCATTATTTCCGATTTGAGGAAAAAATGCTGACAGAAGTTCTGGTTGAGCGGATCGTTAACCTGTAAGCTGTTTGTATTTCGTATTTTTGCCGGTAATAAAAAATAAACAATTATGTATCCTGAAGAGATAGTAATACCCATGAAAGAAGAACTGACCGATAATGGCTTTTCTGAATTACTGACGGCCGGTGATGTAGATGCACAAATGACGAAGGAAGGCACTACGCTGGTGATGATCAATTCTGTATGTGGCTGCTCAGCCGGTACAGCCCGCCCTGGTGTGCTGCTGGCCGTGGCACATGCGGAAAAGAAGCCTGATTTCCTTACCACTTCTTTTGCCGGATTTGATATAGATGCCGTAAAAAAATTGCGTGAACACCTGGCCCCATATCCGCCATCCTCACCGGCTATCGCTTTATTTAAGAATGGGCAGCTCGTCCATTTTATCGAAAGGCACCAGATCGAAGGGCGCCCTGCTCAAATGATTGCGCAGAACCTTATCGGCGCTTTTGATCAGTATTGCAATTAATGAAGGGAGGTTTTGTGTTTTTTGTTTTTGGTCAACTGGGCTTGTCGCCCTTTAGAAGTTCACTTATACAAAAGAGAAATGAACTTTAAACCCGACACTTTAAACCCAAAACCTTTCTTTATATTCGCCTCTCTTAACTAATTACATGTATCCCAACCTGTACTACGCATTTAAGGATTTGTTTGGCGTTGAGTGGCCCTTTCTCCGGTTTGTCAATTCATTCGGTTTTTTTGTAGCGATAGCCTTTATAGTAGCGGCTGTCGTACTGGCCAATGAACTGCGCCGGAAGAGCAAACAAGGTTTGCTGCAGCCGACTGAAATGCAGGTCATGGTGGGAGAACCTGCTTCGATAGGAGACCTGGCCCTCAATTTTATCCTTGGCTTCCTGCTTGGGTTTAAGATATTGGCTATGTTTATTCTTGGACCCGCTGCTACAGATGATCCGCAGGCATTCATATTTTCATCAATGGGAAGCTGGCCTGCTGGTATAGCAGTCGGCTTGTTGTTTGCCGGGCTAAAATGGTGGGAAAAGAATAAACGTAAACTGGCTAAGCCGGAGAAACGATCTGTACGTATCTGGCCGCAGGACAGGGTAGGGGAAATCACCATCATTGCCCTCGTCTTTGGATTACTTGGTGCCAAGCTATTCGACATATTTGAAAACTGGAGCGGATTTGTAAAAGATCCTTCTGCTTACCTGTTTTCACCATCAGGACTTACGATGTATGGTGGATTAATATGTGCTTCATTGGCTATCTGGTGGTATGCACGCAAGCATAAAATACCATTCTGGCACCTGAACGATTCAGCAGCCCCTGCATTGATGATTGCGTATGCTATTGGCCGTATCGGTTGCCAGGTGGCTGGTGATGGAGACTGGGGTGTGTACAATTCAGCCTATACATTAAATAGCGAAAATAAAGTGGTGGCCGCGGCCCCGGGTGATTTTGAACGGACATTCGATGCGCATAGTACCTTTTTCATGGAGTCGGATACGGCAATTCATACTGCAGCCGATGTTGAACGTATCGGGTTTAAAAAACCAGGCGTATTAAGTTTCTTGCCCAACTGGTTTTTTGCCTACACATTTCCTAATAATGTAAACGAAGCGGGAGTAGCCATACCTGGCTGTACGGATAATAAATACTGTAAACAATTGCCTTCACCGGTCTATCCCACACCCTTATATGAAGTTATAGCCTGTACCTTCCTCTTCCTGATACTCTGGGCGGTGCGCAAAAAGCTTAAAGTACCGGGGACTCTTTTCGCTCTGTACCTGATTTTTAATGGGTTAGAACGCTTTTTGGTGGAAAAAATAAGGGTAAATAACCGCCTGAACATTTTCGGCTTCCAACCCACACAGGCAGAAGTGATTTCCACGCTGTTGTTTTTGTCCGGTATTATATTGTGGGTCTGGCTGCGAAAGAAAGCACCAGCCGCAAAATCCGTCAAAGATTAATTGCCTCCGCCTTATTTGTTGCATAGTTATGGAGCGGCGTATTGCACCTCTTATGCACATATTCAAAATTTTGTAACTGCCTCCGGTCAAGTTTTTGTCAAAACGCTATGAGAAACGGCGGTTAAAAGTTACCTTTGCAGACAGTCCCCGGACAATCAGAAGTTCATATCCTGCAATTAACTATTCATTTGCAACAAATTGCAAACAAAGACGGTCTTTATTCGTTGATTAATTAATACAAGAACAACTATGCGGCAGCTAAAGATTGCAACACAGATTACTAACAGGGACTCACAGGCGGTTGAAAAATACCTGCAGGAAATTTCCAAAATTTCGATGATTACCCCGGAAGAAGAAACGACGCTGGCACAGCGTATCAAAATGTTTAACAAAAATCCGGTTGATTCTCAGCGGGCTTTGGACAAATTAGTGCAGGCCAACCTGCGTTTCGTGGTATCTGTGGCAAAGCAATACCAGCACCAGGGTTTATCACTTAGTGATTTGATTAACGAGGGCAACCTCGGACTGATTAAAGCGGCACAACGCTTTGATGAAACCAAAGGTTTCAAATTTATCTCTTACGCCGTATGGTGGATTCGCCAGTCCATCCTGCAGGCGTTGGCAGAGCAGGGCAGATTAGTCCGCCTGCCTCAAAACAAAATTGGCACGTACAACAAAGCAAATAAAGCCTATATGGCTTTTGAGCAGGAGCATGAAAGGGAGCCCTCCACAGAAGAGCTTGCTGAATTGCTCGAAATGAGTGAAACGGAAATCAACAACATTTTCCAGAGCAACACCCGCCACACATCACTGGATGCTCCCGTGCATGAGGCAGAAGATGTGGCTATGGGCGACCTGCTGGAAGGCAGTGACGACACGGATGATGATGTGATGAAAGATTCACTCCGCAATGAAATCCGCCGGGTACTGAAATCACTCAGCCCCCGTGAAGCGGAAATCGTGAACGCTTATTTCGGACTGGATGGAGAAAATGGTGTAACCATCGAGCAAATTGGACAAAAGTATGACCTGACCAAGGAGCGTATCCGCCAGATTAAAGAAAGGGCGATCAAACGTTTACAAAAAGCCAGGTACAGCAGTGCATTGAAGGCGTACTTAGGTTAACCTGTCCCCCGTAGCTATGGCACAGGGGCAATACATAACTAATGATGGGTTAGTAATTGCGGCCCCGGTCCCTTTCAAAAAGGACCGGGGTTTATTTTTGAACCTTTTGCAGGTGGATGGGTTAATTTTGCTGAATCTATGAAAATGAAATTCCGGTTTATCCTTTTAGTGGCGGCACTGCCCTTTCTTATAGCATCATGCGAGAAAGCCATTGAGTTTGAGCTCAACGATGTGGCGCCAAAGCTGGTTGTTGAAGCCACCATTGAAAATGGCGAATTACCGATGGTGATACTGACCCGTAGCCAGGCTTATTTCTCCACCATCAGCCCGGCCATTCTATCCAATAGTTTTGTGCGAAATGCAGATGTGTATGTTTCTAACGGAACCCTCACGCATAAATTAAAAGAGTACGCTATACCTGCTGCGGGGTATACGCTGTATTACTACTCGGCAGATCCATCCAGCCCGGCTACCATATTTACGGGTGAATTGCTTAAGAGTTATTCATTACGGATAGTAACTGATGGAAAAGAGTATACAGCCACAACTAAAATTCCGGATACCACCCGGCAGATTGATTCACTCTTCTGGAAGCCAGCACCCGCTGGTAACGATACAAATTTTGTAGCGCTGATGGTAAAGGCAACAGACCGCCCGGGTTTTGGGGATTATATACGCTATTACACCAAACGAAATAGCGAGCCATTTTATCCTGGCTTTAATTCCGTTTATGATGACCAGGTGATTGATGGCACTACCTACACTGTGCAGGTGGAGCGGGGTAAACTGAGAGACGGAAATGACACATCTGAACTCGGTTCTTTTTTTCTGAAAGGTGATACCATCACAATGAAACTATCTAATATTGATAAAGCTACTTACGATTTTTGGCGCACCATGGAGTTTACCTATGTAAGTGTGGGTAATCCATTTTCTTCTCCAACCAAAGTGCTGAGCAATATCAGCGGAGGCGGCCTGGGCTATTTTGGTGGTTACGCTTCGCAGTACAGAACGCTGATAGTTCCCCGTTAATTTTTTTTGCAACCACGAAGGCATAAAGGCAAAGAAATGCACGGTATCTGTTCTCTGTGCCCTGCCGGTCTTCCTGTATCTGTGGTTCAAAAAGGTTTGTACCGTTCTCGTAAACGTTCATAACCGGAATAGGATTATTTTTGTATACTATTTAATTTCAATTATGCAAGCCAACGAAAAAGTACATTGTCTAATTATAGGATCGGGACCGGCAGGCTATACAGCTGCCATATATGCCAGCCGTGCAGGCTTAAACCCTGTACTGTACCAGGGTGTGCAGCCGGGCGGACAATTGACGATTACGACCGAAGTAGAAAACTATCCTGGTTATCCTGAAGGTATTCAGGGCCCGGAAATGATGGTGCATTTTGAAAAGCAGGCTGCCCGCATGGGTACGGATATCCGTTACGGGTTGGCTACCAAGGTTGACTTCTCCGGTCATCCATTAAAAGTGCAGATTGATGAAGAAAAATGGATAGACGCCGATTCAGTCATTATTTCTACCGGTGCATCGGCCAAATGGCTGGGATTGGAAAGCGAACAACGCCTGAACGGCTACGGTGTGAGCGCCTGTGCGGTATGCGATGGTTTTTTCTTCAAAGGAAAAGAAGTGGCGATAGTGGGTGCCGGTGATACAGCTGCTGAAGAAGCTTTATACCTTTCTAAAATCTGTTCGCAGGTGCATATGATAGTACGCAGGGATGAGATGCGTGCCAGTAAAGTGATGCAGGACCGTGTGAAGAATACTGCTAATATTAAAATTTACTGGAACACGGAAACCGATGAGGTAATCGGTGATAAAAAGGTAAGTGCGGTTCGTATAAAAAATAATCAAACTGGCGAGAAACAGGAAATACCTGTAAGTGCCTTCTTTGTTGCGATCGGTCACCAGCCTAACTCCGATATATTCAAGGAGTGGCTCGACATGGACGAAGCCGGTTATATTAAAACCATACCGGGCAGTTCCAAAACAAATGTGGAAGGTGTATTTGCATCGGGCGATGTGCAGGATAAAATATACCGCCAGGCCGTAACTGCTGCGGGTAGCGGTTGTATGGCTGCATTGGATGCAGAACGCTACCTGGGAGAAAAAGGATTTCACTAAATCATATATTCCCTATGGGTAACCGCTTGCTGACAATAGAACTCTCCAACCTTTCTTTTCATGCTAAGCATGGTGTATATGCGGAGGAAAAACTGGCAGGCGGTCAGTATAATGTAAACCTGTTCGTTTCCTTTACGCCTGCTGCTGAGATAGTCGGGCAGTTAGAGGAAACGGTTAATTATGTATCCTTATATGAAATAGTAAAGGAACATATGGAGCAGGCTACACCCTTGCTGGAAACAGTGGCCATGCTGATAGCCGATAAAATCCACGAACAATACGCACAGGTAAAAAAGATACAGGTGCAGGTGACTAAACTGGAACCACCCATCACACAATTTGTGGGACACACAGGTGTAAACTATACTGTGGAGTTTGATTAATTTCAGTCCACCAATGGTCAGCAATAAAACGATACATCAACTCGCTTTATCATTTCCTGAAACAGATCAACATCCGCATTTTGACCGCACGGCTTTCCGGGTCAAGAAGAAAATATTTGCCACACTGCATGCAGAAAAGAGATTGCTGATGGTGAAACTGACACCGGCGGATCAGTCTGTGTTTGCCCTCATCGATCCTGCGGTAATGTACCCGGTACCGGGCGGCTGGGGCCGCGGTGGCGCTACCCATATCGAATTGAAGAAAGCCAAACTTTCATTGGTGAAAGATGCGCTGCAAACAGCGTGGACGACCGTGGCACCAGCAAAACTTGTGGCATCTTTTCCCCATCGGAAGAATAAGTAAGCATAAGTTTTCCTGCCTGCAAAAAACTGTTATCTTAGACGATAAACCGTTAAACAGGCATTATGGCTGACAATAAGTATGTATTTCTGAACAGGGACCTGAGCTGGCTTAGTTTCAATCACCGGGTATTAAAAGAAGCAACTGATAAGTCTGTACCGCTGTACAGCCGTATTTCCTTCCTCTCTATATTTTCCTCCAACCTCGATGAGTTTTTCCGGGTTCGTATGCCTTCTATATTTGCCTTTACCAGTATTGACGAGGCTAAGAAGATGGGGATACGGGATGAGTACCCGAAAGACCTGGTAAAGAATGTTCAAAAAACGGTACAGGAACAATTAGAAGAATTCGGGTCCATTTTACGTGAACAGATAATTCCCGAGCTGGCCCAAAATCATATTTACCTGTATTACGACGATCCCATCCGGGAAGAACATCATGAAGCTATCCGGGAATACTTTTTATCCAAGGCCCTGAGTTTTTTGCAGCCGGTTTTATTGCAAAAGGAAAATCAGCCATCTGTTTTCCTGGAAAATAATGCCCTGTATTTTATTGTACAGCTATCAAAGCCTGAAGAGCCGGGGAAGAAACAATATGCCCTGTTGAACATTCCGTCGGGCAACCTGCCCCGCTTTTTTGAACTGCCCATGCTGGGCGATGATCACTATATCATATTCCTCGATGATGTGCTGAAGGAAAACCTGCGGGAGGTATTTCCTGCTTTCACCATAGATGGGTCATGGGCTATTAAACTTACCCGTGATGCGGAGATGGCACTGGAAGATGAATTCTCCGGTGATTTGGCGGAGAAAATAGAACGGCAGTTAGAGAAAAGGGATGGCGGCCATGCCACCCGCTTGTTGTTTGAGAAAACTATGCCACAGGAGGTACGTGATTTTATCCAAAAATATTTTGTACTGGCACCAGAAGAAATGATGGAAGGCGGCCGCTATCATAACCTGAAAGATTTCTTTGGATTGCCCAATCCCGTAAAAGGTAAGCTGGTGCAAGCATCCTGGCCGGCCGTACCGCACAAGGGGTTTGATCATCATCACTCCGTATTTGAAAGTATAGCAGAAGGGGAGAAGCTGTTGCACCTGCCGTATCATTCATACAACTACATACTCCGTTTTTTCAACGAAGCGGCTATCGATCCGGATGTAAAGGAAATATATGTAACGCTGTACCGGGTGGCAGCGGATTCGCATATAGTGAATGCATTGATCAGTGCGGCAAAGAACGGAAAGAAAGTAACGGTGTTCGTTGAATTGAAAGCCCGTTTTGATGAAGCCAATAACCTGAAGTGGAGCAAGAAGATGAAAGCAGCAGGGGTGAAAATCATCAATAGTATTCCGGGATTAAAAGTGCATGCGAAAGTGGCGCTGGTAAAAAGGCAGGAAGGAAAAGAATGGAAGAAATACTCTTTTATGGCCACGGGCAACTTCAACGAAGCCACGGGGCGTTTCTATACCGACCATGTATTCTTTACCACCAAGCCGGAGTTTGGTGATGAATTGGAACAATTATTTGTTTACCTGCAATCGAGAACACAACCGGTCCTGTATGGTAAAATTAGTTTTGAACACCTGCTGGTGTCCCAGTTCAATATGATTAAACGCTTCACTAAACTGATTGACCGTGAAATAAAAAATGCCGGGAAAGGAAGGCCTGCCGGGATTATCATCAAGCTGAACAATCTGCAGGAGCGGGCAATGATTGAGAAGTTATATGAAGCCAGCCGTGCCGGTGTAAAAGTGCAGTTGATTGTACGCAGTATTTGTGCACTGGCACCGGGTGTGGAAGGGCAGAGTGAAAATATAACCGTTCACCGTATTGTGGATCGGTATTTAGAGCATGCCCGCATTTTTGTATTTGAAAACAATGGTGAGCCGGAATACTATATGGGCAGTGCCGACTGGATGAACCGGAACCTGCATAGCCGAATTGAAGTGATTTTCCCGATTTATGATAAAATGTTGTGTAAGGAGCTCCGGGATATACTGGACTTGCAATTAAATGATAACCGCAAAGCAGTAACGCTTTCCTGTTCAGACATGCCCGGCGCTGCGAAGAATGTAGTGAAAGCGCAAAATAATGGATCAGGTATATCGGCACAGCAGGCTACGTATGAGTATGTGAAGGCTTTGCAAACGTTGGCTTAGGCATTTACCCTTTCTTCGTGAAGTAAAGTGCGCACGGGATAATGACGGTGAGTAAACCGAGGCTTAAAAAACATTTCCGCCATTATTTACATTCTTTCGGGCACCTTAATTCCAAGTAAGCCCATGCCAGAGGCAATAACATTCGCTGTCATTTCAGACAGTTGTAAACGCAATTGTTTTTTCTCTTCCGACTCTGCATTCATGACTGAATGTTCGGTATAGAATGTATTAAATGATTTGGCCAGGTTAAATACATAAATCGCAATCACAGAGGGGTTATGTTCAGCTACGGCCTGGTCAATAATTGTGGGATATTGTTCTAATAATATAACCAGGTCCTTTTCTAATTTCAGTAAACTGCCGCTTTGCTTGCTACCAGTTTTTTCCTGCGTTGCAGCTTTTCTGAGAACAGACTTAATCCGTGCATGGGTATATTGCACAAACGGACCGGTAAAGCCATGGAAATCGATTGACTCTTCCGGGTTGAAGATCATTTTCTTTTTTGGGTCTACCCGTAGCAGGAAGAATTTTAAAGCGCCGAGTGCCAATGTATCATAGAGTTCTTTCAGTTCTGCTTCGCTGAAGTCTTTTACTTTACCCAGCTCTTCTGTTTTTGTCCGGGCTACATTCACCATTTCTTCCACCATATCATCTGCATCCACTACAGTGCCTTCCCGGCTCTTCATACGGCCGCTGGGCAGCTCCACCATACCGTAGCTCAGGTGATGAATGCCGTCAGCATAAGGCTTGCCGAGTTTTTTCAATATCAGCTTCAGCACTTTCATGTGGTAGTTCTGCTCATCGGCTATCACATAAATACTTTGATCGTAGTTGAATTCTTCGTATTTCTGATCAGCCAGTCCCAGGTCTTGGGTGATATATACGGATGTACCATCTTTCCTTAATACCAGTTTTTCATCCAGTCCGTCGGCAGTCAGATCGATCCACACACTGCCATCTTCTTTTTTGAAGAAAACGCCGTCTGTCAGCCCCTGTTCCACAAACTGTTTGCCCAGCAGGTAGGTATTACTTTCATAATACATTTTCTGGAAGTCGGCGCCGATTCGTTTGTAGGTAATGTCAAAACCATCATACACCCAGCCGTTCATTTTTTTCCAGAGGTCAATTACTTCCGGCTTGCCTGCTTCCCAGTCTAACAGCATTTCCTGGGTGGCTTTCATAATCGGTGCTTCCTTTTCTGCAACAGCTTTTTCCATTCCTTCACTCACCAGTTTCTCTACTTCGGCTTTATAGGCATCATTGAATTTCACATAGTACTCACCCACAAAATGGTCTCCCTTCATGCCAGTTGATTGCGGCGTATCGCCATTGGCAAACCGTTCCCAGGCAATCATACTTTTACAAATATGAATACCCCGGTCGTTTACAATGCAGCTCTTAATGGTCTCGTAACCGCTTTCTTTCAACATTTGTGCAGTGCTCCAGCCCAGGAAAATATTCCGCATATGTCCGAGGTGGAGCGGTTTATTGGTGTTGGGAGAGGAGTATTCCACCATCACCCGTTTGCCGTTTGCAGGCCGTGAACCAAATTTTGCGGCAGCATAATTCGCCTGCAAGAAATTAAGCCAGTACGTATCGGATATAGTCAGGTTCAGGAAACCTTTAATGGTATTGTGTGCGGTAAAGATGGCTGGGTTGTTTTTTACCAGTGCTTCGCCAATTTCAGCGCCCAATTGTTCGGGTGATTTCTTCAGCTGTTTTACAAAAGAAAATAATACCAGTGTATAATCGCCTTCAAACTCGGGTTTGGTGGAATTAATGGTCAGTTCCGATTCTTTCGCTTCGTAGCTATACAGTTCTTTCAGTACAGTTGCTACCAGTGGTTTAATATCCTGTGCCAGGGCCATTCTGTTCGTGTTTAATCCGGCAAATTTACAGAAATCAGGCGGCTTAGCTGGAAAATAGCCGGACTGGTAATTGAACCACGGGGGCACAAAGACACAAAGATACACGGAGGGGTTCTCTGTGCCACTTAGTGTACTTCCTCTTTCTGTATTCAGGAAAAACTAAAATCATAAGTTCCTCCAATGGCGTTAAACATTAACACCCAAGCCCTAAATTTGCCTCTTTCATGCGAAGACACTTCCATAGCGTAAGGGATTTTATCCTCCCGATTATTGACTTCTTTTATCCGCCCTTCCGCCGGCTGATGAACCTGCAGACGTTTCGCTATGCCGCTTCCGGCGGTGGCAATATGCTGCTGGGTTTCATTACTTATTTTATCAGCTACCATTATATTTTTAAGCAGCAGGACTTTCATTTTGCTATCTATGCCTTCAAGCCGCATATAGCTGCGCTGGCAGTGTCATTTATTGTTACTTTCCCGGTTGGGTTTTTTATGTCGAAATATGTGGTGTTCAGCGATTCGCTGATGAAGGGGCGGATACAGTTGTTCCGGTATTTTGTGATTTGTATGTTCAACCTGCTGTTGAACTATTTACTGTTAAAGGTATTTGTAGAGCGGTTTCATATATACCCGGTACTGGCGCAGATTTTTACTACCTGTATCGTAGTGGTCTTCAGTTATATTGCCCAGCGTAATTTTTCGTTTAAGGCTTCGGCGGAAGAAAATGTGCCCGATTAATTTTTTTGAATCACAGGGGCACAAAGACACGGAGATACACGGAGAGAGTAAACTTAGTGTTTCGAAGCATTTATAATCAGCATTATAATGTGAAATTAATCGACTCTACTTTCACCGCCAGGTTGCCGGTACAATTGCTGCGGATAACGAGGTGCTGCTGCATGGGGTAGATGCCAATCAGCTTGATGTCTTTTATGTTTCCTGTGCTGCGGATACCCTTGATCCATTCCTGGTTCAGCTGCTGGTTCATATTTACTTTAGCGGTGTCGATATACTGCCCCAGGTCAAAACGGGCCTGTTCGCTAATCTCTTTGGTGATCTTTTTATCAAACAACCAGTCGGCGGAGCCTAACAGGATGTTTTTTGATTTAATATCGAAATCAATATCCTTTACTTCAATGCGGCGGTTCTCCACATCATACACCGGCCGGCCGGTCAGGTACACTACGCCGGTATTGGTACCGGAAAAATTTATCTTAATGATCAATTTGTCAAAACCACCGCCGTACACTTTACATTCATCAATGATAAATTTCTTTTTGATAAAACCTTTCTTGAAATCAAATTCACGTCCTTTTACATTCTGGCTCATCAGCATGCTCAGCGAGTCGTAGCTCAATACAGCATCCAGGAAAATAGAAAAGCCCTGTTGCTTGCTGAAAGGGGCGAGGTTAGGAATAGAAGTCCTCTTCTCAACCGGACGTTCAAAGCTAACAATCGGCTTTGCCGACAGGCCGAGAAATACATTCAATGTGTCTTTGCTGATATATAAATTGTTGACCCTGGCTTTCTGCGGATTGATTTGCAGCCAGCCCAGTCCGTTCAGGTTATATACTTTATTCAGCTGGTCCCATACCTGCTGGAAGCGTGGCTTCATATCAACTGAGCCGTATTGCTTCTCCATATCTTTTTTAGAAGCATCCAGTTCCTTCGTCAGGCCACTTAGTACAGAGCTGGTAATATCCTGCCCCCAGAAACAAACTTCGCATTTGTCCAGTGCCTGCGGCTCGTTTCTTTTTACGGCCAGCCCTATTTTATAATCGGGTGAAACATTTAGTGAATTGGTAAAAGAAACATTCACCCTGCGCTCAGGCTCATTGAAGCCGCAGCGGCAGGCGGGCGTCCAGGGTGAAACGGCTGTACCGCTTACACAGAGGCGGGTGGAACCCACAATCTGGTAATAACCCATAAAGCCGATGGTGAGCGAGTTGCCCGATCCCGTCATCTGCAATTTGCTTCGACGGAAAGAATACTTGTAACGGGTATCGCAACCATCATACACCCAATCATCAGGGTACTTCGGAGAAGTGAACAGTGTGTCCACACTTTTCTCCGCCATGGCGTAGAAAGGCTTCAGGTTTACCTGTATGGGTATATTCAGATCGGAAGCAGGCAGCGAGTCCAGTTTAAAATTCTCTGGTGACAGGTCGGGCTTTTCCGGGTTAATTTTCTGTGCTGAAGTAAGAAGGCTGATAAACAGCGTGGCGAGAAGAAGAAATCTTTTTCCGGTCATAGTGGCTATTAACGCTGTAAAAATAACCAAAGAAAAAGAAAATGAATTGTGAAGATTCGGGACAATGCCCAGCCCCGAATCTATGTGATATAATATATTATCTGCCTGGTTTCATCTCTTTTGGCTCCGTCATGCTGAACCAGTTGCCACAACCATCTTTCACTACACATTCAATACCGTAGAATTGTTCTTTGGGCTCTGTCAGGTCCACACCTTTTGCTTTCAGTTCTGCGTGGGCAGCACGGCAATCGGGTGTATAGAGTACGCCTGCACCCATAATACCTTTTTCGAGAAGCACTTTAAAGGCGGCACGGCTCTCTTCATCAAAGCCATCGGGACAGTCAGCGCTTTTAATCATGCTTTCATGCAGTACGGGCATCAGCACTACCTCCAAGTCCGGTTGTTCGGGTGGGTTCAGTGTCAGCCAGCGATAGCCGTTTGGCATCATGGCATCGGTATTAACTTTAAAGCCGAGAATATTTACATAAAAATTAAAGGCCTTGTCCTGGTCCAGTACGAACAGGGTGTTGTGGGAGAATTTAGTAACCATATACTTGTTTTAAGATTAAGCGTTTTATCATGCTTACGCAGCTGAAGTAAAAATAATGGGTGTGCTGTAAAAGGGCTTCTTGAATCTTGCTATTCGGCGGGCGATTAATTATTTTTTGAACCCTGCCTACCGGCAGGCAGGCACAGAGACAGGGAGGCACAGTGGTTCACAGAGAGTTTCCCCGTGCACCTCTGTGTTGCTGTGACACCGTGGTTGCAAAGAAAAAATCAGCCGCCGATCTTAAACTGCTCAATAAAACAATGCGGGATAAAACGTTTGGGCTGATCCAGCGAGGCCTGTTTCTTCAACCAGGCCATATTGCGATAATAAGTAGGAGGGAAGCCTGTTTCTTTTTTAAACAAACTGGTGAAGGAGCCGATGCTTTCAAAACCCACTTCGCTGCATACTTCATTGACGGGTTTATTTTCTGCTAGCAAAAACTTTGCTTTATCTAAACGCTTTTGCGTGATGTATTGGTGTGGCGTACGCTTATAAACTTGCTTAAACAAGCGATGAAAATGAAACCGTGATAAGAACGCCTGTTTCGACACCAGTTCCAAATCAATATCCTGTTGAAAATTACCATCAATATACAGCTTGGCAGCGGCGATGCGTTGATATATGTCTGTCGTTAACTGCATTGAAAAATGTGAAAACTAGTAAATGTGAAAGTTGGAAAATTTGAAAATGTGAAAATTGGGGTTCGTTATAATTATGGTTTAAAACTAATTTCTACAATTCATTTTATTTAAACTATGATAAATTAAATTATACTACTAACAAATTAGCGACCCAATCCCTAATTCCTAATCCCTAATTTCCACATTCCCACATTATCACATTTCCTAATTCCCGCATTATCACATTTCCTAATTCCCACATTCTCACATTTCCACATTAGGGACTAAATCCTTCTTCATACAAATACTCGTCTCCTCCATACCCACATACTGTCCATAATTCGGAATCACGGTATAGCCCATCTTTTTATACATACGTGAAGCTTCGGGCTGGCGGTTGCCGTGCTCCAGCACCATCATCGTGTAGCCCAGTTCGGTAGCCCATGATTCCAGTTCGCCCAGCAGCATGGGGCCGAGGCCTTTGCCACGAAACTCTTCCACCACAAACATGCGCTTGGCTTCGCAGGTAGTGTCTTCAAAGCGTTTGAAACAACCGCAGGCTACAGGTACATTATCCACGTAGATAAGCACCACGTACGGAATATTATCAATCTTATTAAACTGGCTGTAAAAATCCTGCAGGTTGCCATACTGCTGCAGCAAATAGGTATTCAGCTTACCCACCAGATCGTGAAAATCTTTATGCTCCGAATCGGTGCGTTTGATTTCTATCATTTATGTAGTATTATTCGTATTTCTAATTGTTATAAACTAACTCGGTTTTGATGGTCAACGGTCGATAGACCACGGTCTACAGTGCGTTTACTATAATTTACAAACGCCTTCCGCTTCTAAAAACGTACTGTTGACTGTCGACTGAAGACTGCCCACCGTCCACCGACTATCACGTACAACCGATTCCCGCTTTTACAAACGTACTGTTGACTATGGACTGTTGACTGCCTACTGCCCACTGCCTACTGCCAACTGCCCCTGCCTAAGCACTATTCACTATTAGTTATCATCTGTTATCTATTAGCCGGGTTCTTCCATCCCTTACCCAGCCGCTCCACCATGCCCTTAATCCGCTCTTCCCTGGTCTCCAGTCTTTTTGCTGTCACAATCCATTCAATATATTCTTTCTTATTGGTAAACGAAAGTGTGTCAAAAAAAGCCGCTTGCTTTGTATGCTTCTTCAGTGCAGCATTCATATCACCCGGCAATAATACTGATTTGGTCTTTGGGTCCACCCACTTAAAAATCTCCCTATCTGGCCGGCCTTTGGCTTCTTTCTTTTTATCGGCATCGGTCTTACCGCGGAAACCGAAAACGCTCCAGGTATCATCGAAAGAAATCAGGTTAATCCATGTCAGTCTATCGCCTTCGGCCAGCAGGCAGTTCCAGCCTTTATCGCGGGTCAGGTCGGTTTGTATTTTGGAAGATACTTTTGGATAGTACACCCACACCGTAACGCCGGGCTTTACCAGCTTCATCACCTTGCTCAACTCTTTTTCCAGTTGGGCCTGGCTTAGTACAAACCAATGCACCTGGTCATAGGATTTCCCGCTGTCAGTAATTTTTACCCCGGCCGGCAGGCCTTGCAGTCCTTTTTTGAAAGTGGCGGGTGCGTTCAGGGTCAGCAGGGTATATCCGGCCTTAATTTTGAGTTTATCTGCAATGGGGGTGGGCATATTGGCTTTGTTTGTATAAAAATAAGATGCTTTGGCAACAGGTAATTTTTGTTTTTTGAACCACGGAGGCACTAAGACACGAAGGAGCACGGAGAGTCTCTCCGTGAATCACTGTGTTTCCCTGTCTCTGTGGTTCAGAAATAGCATGACAAAATTTCAGAAACACCCCCCGCGGCACAATGATTGACAATAGAATGCCGTCAGCATTGACCAAAGAAATGCGACACTTTAAAAAGGCCCACCTTCATTAAAATTCCGGTGGGTAAAAAAAAATAAACTATGGGAAAGATAATTGGAATAGACTTAGGCACCACCAACAGTTGCGTATCCGTAATGGAAGGCAACGAACCTGTGGTAATTGCAAATGATGAGGGACGCCGTACAACCCCCTCTGTAGTAGCATTTTTGAAAAATGGTGAGCGTAAAGTGGGCGACCCGGCCAAGCGCCAGGCCATCACTAACCCGCACAACACCATTGCCTCCGTAAAGCGCTTTATGGGCCGCCGGTTCGATGAGGTAACAGAAGAAATCAGCCACTGGAGCTACAAAGTGGTAAAAGGTGACAATAATACCGTACGTATTGACATAGATGGCAGGCTCTATACCCCGCAGGAAATATCTGCGATGGTGCTGCAAAAAATGAAAAAAACCGCTGAGGACTACCTCGGCCAGGAAGTAACAGAAGCCGTCATTACGGTGCCTGCCTACTTCAACGATGCGCAGCGCCAGGCTACCAAAGAAGCGGGCGAAATAGCCGGCCTTACTGTAAAACGTGTGGTTAACGAGCCTACCGCTGCAGCCCTGGCTTATGGCCTGGACAAAGGCAAGCACGACCAGAAAATAGCCGTGTTCGACCTCGGTGGTGGTACGTTCGATATATCCGTGCTCGAACTGGGCGACGGTGTATTTGAAGTAAAAAGCACCAATGGTGATACCCACCTCGGTGGCGATGACTTCGACAAAGTAATCATGGACTGGCTGGCCGATGAATTCAAAAACGATGAAGCCATCGACTTGCGCAAAGACCCTATGGCCCTCCAGCGCCTGAAAGAAGCAGCGGAAAAAGCCAAAGTGGAACTGAGCAGCAGCAGCGAAACAGAAATCAACCTGCCTTACATCACTGCCGTGGATGGTGTGCCCAAGCACCTGGTGAAAAAACTGAACCGTGCAAAATTTGAGCAGCTGGCCGACAGCCTCTTTGCCCGTTGCCTGAAGCCATGCGAAGTAGCGCTGAAAGATGCCGGTCTAAGTGCATCACAGATAGATGAAGTAATCCTGGTGGGGGGTAGCACACGTATCCCCAAAGTGCAGGAGATAGTAGAAAAATTCTTTGGCAAAAAACCAAACCGTGGTGTAAACCCGGATGAGGTAGTAGCCGTAGGTGCAGCCATACAGGGTGGGGTAATGACCGGTGAAGTAAAAGATGTACTCCTCCTGGATGTAACACCGCTTACCCTCGGTATCGAAACCATGGGCGGAGTGCTAACGCCATTAATCCCGGCCAACACAACCATCCCGACCAAAAAATCGGAAGTGTTCAGTACAGCCAGCGACAACCAGCCCGGCGTGCAAATACATGTACTGCAGGGCGAGCGCAGCATGGCGAAGGATAACAAGAGCCTTGGTATATTCAACCTCGACAGCATACCACCAGCACCCCGTGGTGTACCGCAAATCGAAGTCACGTTCGACATAGATGCCAACGGCATCCTGCACGTAACGGCCAAAGACAAAGGCACAGGCAAAGAACAAAAAATCCACATCGAAGCCGGTAGCGGACTCAGCAAAGAAGAAGTGGAAAAAATGAAAGCCGAAGCCAAAATGAATGAGGCGGCCGACAAAGCAGAAAAAGAAAAAGTAGAAAAGCTGAACCAGGCCGATGCCCTTGTATTCCAGACAGAAAAACAACTGAAGGAATATGGCGACAAAATACCGGCCGATAAAAAAGCCAACATAGAGCAGGCAGCTGAAAAGCTGAAAGAAGCCCACAAGGCGCAAGACCTTGCCGGTATCGATACACATCTCGCTGCGCTCAATGCTGCATGGACAGCTGCCAGCGAGGATATGTACAAGGCCACGGAAGGGCAGCAATCTGGAGGCCCGCAGCCAGCTGAGGGTGATGGACAGTATCCCGGACAATCTTCAGCGAATGCTGCTGCGGATAATGTAACGGATGTGCCGTACGAAGAAGTGAAATAAAAATGACCTATTGAAAAGCCCTTGAAGAAATTCAGGGGCTTTTTACCAAAACTGCAACTTATGATATCTCAAGTCGAACTTTTTTTCAATATTCCTTTATATCACAAAGTTGATATAGTCCTAGGTAATGCTTTGTTTAATCTATTGGGGCATGGAAAGTTTGATTTTTATTCACCGACTTTAAAGGAAAATACAACGTATGAGATAACCTCAGGTAGAACTGATCAAGGAGGTGATCGTTCGACCTTTAGAAGTATAAATCTGAGTTCATTCATCGAAGTGAAATT
>CAYLRV010000036.1:0-49340 GCA_964386395.1 uncultured Chitinophaga sp. | reverse complement strand
TGGAACTGGTGGATGGTGTACACGGCCAGCTGGATGTGGAACTGTACCGGGCAGGTAAAGTAGCGCCGGTGTTTTTTGGTTCGGCCATCAACAACTTTGGTGTGAAGGAGATGCTGGATACTTTCATCCGCATTGCCCCTATGCCACGCAGCCGCCAAACGACTAAAAGAGAACTGAGTGTGGAAGAGGATAAGATGAGCGGCTTTGTGTTTAAGATTCACGCCAACCTGGACCCGAAGCACAGGGACCGTATTGCTTTCTTCCGGGTGTGCTCAGGTAAGTTTGAACGCAATAAATATTTTCACCACGTACGGTTAGATAGGGATGTTCGTTTCTCGAATCCCTATTCCTTTATGGCCCGAGATAAGAGTGTGATTGAAGATGCGTATGCGGGTGATGTGGTGGGCCTGTTCGACACGGGTAATTTTAAAATCGGTGATACACTGACGGAAGGTGAAGATTTCTTTTTTACCGGTATCCCTTCTTTCTCCCCGGAGATTTTTAAAGAGGTGGTGAATAAGGATCCGATGAAGACGAAACAACTGGAGAAAGGCTTATTACAATTAACAGATGAAGGTGTGGCACAGCTCTTCACTCAGTTTGGCGGCAATAGAAAGATTATTGGCTGCGTGGGTGAACTGCAGTTTGAAGTGATACAGTACCGTTTGCTGCATGAATACGGTGCTTCTGTTGTATTTAATTCTCTCCCTTTTTATAAAGCCTGCTGGCTGACAGCGAGTGACCCGGCGAAGCTGCAGGATTTCTTACGCTTCAAGCAGGCTAATGCCGGTGAGGATAAAGACGGCCACCCGGTGTATTTGGCACAGAGTGAGTGGTTCCTGAATACGGAGAAGGCGAATAACCCGGATATTGAGTTTCATTTTACGAGTGAAATCCATAAATAGGGTTGGCCACGAATCACACGAATTACACAAATAAGAAATTACGAGACAATTGGATTCGCTACAGACTAATCTTTGCGTATCCTTGCGCTTCCGCGTCTTTGCGGTTAAGTAAAAAATATAATCTTCTATTCGTGTCATTCGTGTGATTCGTGGCTAACAAAAGAAATATACCGTGGAGACGGTAGGGGTCTGCTGTTTATTTGTGTTATTTTTCAAAAAAAATAGCATGAAGCATTTCTGTTTAATAGCAGCACTGGTTTTTTCTGTAGTGGTGGTGCATGGACAAACCACCCGCAAAGATGATTGCTTTCCTTCGGGCTATAGCCTGCAATCGGCCAGCATCATCAATAATGGAAATAATATACTGGTGTATAACATGCTGTATTTTTACAAGTTGTTTGATAAAACGGGTAAATTAATCGGCGTACGGAATTATAACGACCGGCCCTTTGAACAGGAGAAGACGGGAAGCCGTAAGCCCTTATATGATATAAAGCGGTATTTGGGCGATTCAAAAAATTCTGCTTTCCACTACACCATTACCGATTTGACCGGTAAAGAAGTGGCTGTATATAAACCAAAAGAATGGACAGTGGACTGTTTTAACAGGTATACAGGTACTTTGATACTGACGCCTTCAAGTCCAAAAGATAAACTCACCATTATTAAGCTGAATGCAAAGCCGTATAAGGCAGATCCTATTCGCTATGCCGATGAGCCAACAAAGCGATGGGACGATGTTTCTGACAATGAGTTTTTTACGGGTGATGATAAATACCTGGTGACAGATAATGGTGATGTGCTGGATATAGACGCTGGTAAGTTTCATGATAATGTTTTCCAGGTGGATCGTACGAATGGATTTCGTAAGCATTTCAGGAACCTTTATTTTAATAAAGACGAAACGGTGGCGACGCTGGTACATAACCAGCTGTTTGAAGCAATCGTGGTGGATATGAAAACCTGGCAGGTTAAATATAAGTATGCGCCTGCTGCTGACTTGCCAAGGATACAAGGTTTCAGGATTCTGCCTGGTGATAAGGAAGGTGAATACTTATACTGGATGGATTTTTACACCAAGGCGCCGGTAGCCGGCCTTGCGTATTGGGTGGAGAATAATAAAATAGTCCCCCTTTGTGATCCCAACTGGAAAAATGAAAATGCGGATAACCTGCTCTCGGCTGTTAAAACATACAAGACAAGGGATAGCCTGGAACAAATAGCGAACAGGAAAAGAGAAGAAGAAGAACTGGAAAGAAACCATGCTATTGAAAAGAGTAATGAGAAAACCAGCGACCCGGAAATGAATAAAATAATTGCGACGGCAATTAAAGAAGCGAATGCGAATAAGAAATCATTAGAAACGGAGTACTATTTCTATAAAGTGATCAACCCGGCATTCGGGTTCAGGGATAAAGCCTTTGTTTTTGAAGCCAGCCCCGATGCTGATTATTTAATACAAGTGATTACTAAAGATGTGGAGGCCGTAAACATAACTGGTAGGGCCGATGATGGGCTGAAGGGGGGAGAAGGTCAAAAGGCAAGCAACACTTACATTAAAGGTTATACTATTCATTCGTATGTATGGTCGCAAAAGGATGAAACGGGGCAGGTGTTTGTAACGCCGTATAAGTCGAGTACCAAAGGCCTGGGTGTGGGTGATGATGTGAAAGCGTATATATTGGTATTCAGGTTTCTGGATTGATGGTTTTAGCCAAAGACACTATGTTTCGCTATGAACTTCCCGCAAACCTGCCTGTCGGCAGACAGGGACGCAAAGGCTACAAAGACATTTTTTGCCACGGATTAGACGGATTAGCACAGATTATTTCTGCTTCGCAGAAATGGTGTTTAGCCACGAATGACACTGATTACACGAAAAGAAAATTAAGGGAAAATGGTTTTGCCGAAGGCGAATCAATTCGTGTTATTCGTGGCTAAAAAAATTGGTGGCAGCAACGAGTTATCCACAGAAATACATGTTTGGCTTGTTTTTAGCGTTTAAGAAATCCGCCTCCAGCATTCATCCACTTCAGAGCCAGGCCATCTGTTAACGCTATGCCGTAGAGCGGTAAGCTACACCAATCATTCATTTTTAAAATTGCATAGTGATGAGAAACGCACGCCTTGCCGGCATCCTTGCTGGCCTGTTCCTGATTGTATTTATTTTTTCATGTCAAAAAGAATCCAGCGAGTCCAGTGCTATTCCTCCGGGACAGCAACGGGTACGCATCATGCTGACGGATGGCCCCGTTAATTTCGATGAAGTAAATGTTGACATCCAGCGCCTGGAAGTATTGGTACTCCCGGATAGCTGCCGTACATGGAATAATGGCTATCACCACGGCGATGAACATCATGGCGGTCATTGCGACAATGATGGCGACCGAGGCAACAGCGGCTGTGCCGTATGGGATACCTTAGACATACGCCCGGGTATTTATAACCTGCTTGATTTGTCTAACGGCGCTGATACACTTCTGGCCAGCGGCCTTACCATTGCCGGTAAGGTTAAGAAGATTCGCCTGACACTGGGTACACAGAATTCTGTGGTGGTGGACAGTGTTAGTTATCCGCTGTCGTTGTGGAGCAGTTACAACCGGGTAACGATTGCGGTGAGGGGCGATGATATCAATACTATTACGCCCGGTGATTTGCAGCTCTGGCTTGACTTTGATGCAGGCCGATCCATTGTACGGGTGAGCAATAACCGTTTTATGCTGAAGCCCTACCTGCGGATTTGGGTACCGGCACAAACGGCGGCGATAAAAGGGAAGGTGTTGCCCGACAATGCTGATGCAATCGTGTCGGCAATAGCTAACGGCGATACGCTGATTGCACTGCCTGATAATGATGGCAAATTTAAAATAAGGGGTATCAGGGGCACTACGGCTACCTTGTTTATAAATGCCACCGCCAATAATTATCGTGATACCACCATTAATAATATTACCCTCCAGGCGGGAAGGGATGCAGATGTGGGTACAATCATTTTACGTAATTAAAGCCTAAATACAGTAACGTAAATGCCCTGTTTCTACGGGGCATTTTTTTGCCTGGCTCTTTTTTTTTGAACCACAGAGACAGGGAGACACTGAGATACACAGAGAATTACTCCGTGCTGCGTAGTGTCACTGTGCCACCGTGGTTCAAAAGATTAGTTGTACTACTCTTTTTTTGTGAAGGCAATAGCGCCGCTGGTTTTGCGGGTGCTGCTGAGGGTGATGGTATGCCTTTCGTCGCCGTCGTAGACTACGAGCAAGGCTGTATTGGGTGAGATAGTGCCCATATTATCAGCATACATCACCAGTTCGTTCAGCGAATCGCCTTTATCTACTTTCACCGCAATGCGCACAGGCTTTTCGCTTAGTGGCTGCCTGGTCACCACTATATTGTTATTGTATATGAGCGTTATACTGTCGCCGTCTACAATGCCGTTATCGTAAAGGGATATAAACAGCGAATCGTGTTTTACCGGTATGGTGCGTATGATGTCTTTTTCCCTTTTCTCCAGGCTTACGCCGGGGAGGGATGCGGCTGTTGCCGTGATAACCGACGGGGCAAGGGATATCAGTATATCCTTTTCTGCATTTACCTCCGGAAGTTTTACAGCAATGTTTTTTATGACTGTGTCTGTACAGCCTGTAGAATTTTTTGCAAACATGCGAACAGCATAGGTACCGGATGCATTGAAAGTATGGGAGACGAACGATTCATTTTTTACAACGTTGCCATTTTCGAAGCTCCAGCTATAGCTTGCTTTGTTATTTTTTGCTTTGAATTGTACCACACCCGGCTCACCAGGTTCGCTGATGACGAAGTCGGTATTAAGTCCTGCCAGTTTTATTTCTTTGGTGATTGTATCACTGCAGCCCTGTTTATTGGTCACAATCGCTTTTACTTTATACTCACCAAAACGGGAGTAGATATGTGCCGGCTTTTTTTCAGCAGATGTTTTGCCATCGCCAAATAACCATTTCACTGTTTTGATATTGCTGGTATTATTGGTCAGCAACCGGAAGCTTACAGTATTGCAATCGGTGATGGTGTAGTCAAATTTGGCGGAGGGTTTCTGATCGCCCAGGCAGGGTTGTGGTTGTAATCCGGGTGCCTGCTGTTCGCACAAAGCCTTAACTTCTGCTTCATTGAGCGGACGATTGTAGATACGAATATCATCCATAATGCCATTGAACCAATAGGGGAATTGGTCATTACCCTTTCTTCCAATATATACATCCAGGTCGTTGTAGCCGATACGGTCTGTTGTTTTTTTACTGGAGATTAATTGCCCATTCACATAGAGTTTGCCCACGTTCTTGCTGAGTGTATATACCACGCAATACCATTGGTTCAGTTTAATGTATAGATCTTTTGAAGTGGCGCCATGGTTTCTTGATGCAAACCCAACAAAGTTCTGGTGTTCAAATGCTCCATCTGAACAATCACCTTGGGTATATTCTCCTGCCGTAAAGCGAAGGGAATAATTACCTGTTTGATAGTCCTCGCTGCCTTTATCTATCAGTGCATTGTTATAACAATTCCCGTTATAAAATCCCTGTGGCTTTACCAGTACTGCCAGCGTCAGTTCTTCAGGGTTTAGTGAAGCGTTATTATCGAGCCGTATATAGCTGCCTTTGCCATTGAAGTAGCAGGCTGATTTTTTATTGCCCTGCTTGTCGTCCACCAGCTTTGTGTTGTTGAATACCGGGTGGTTGTTTTTACCGCTCTGGTCCCTGTCGTTACCATTGAAGGGAAAATAAGCGACGAGGCCGCTTTGCAGATTTACCTGTGCATTCACAGCACCCGGGACCAGTTGCATAGAACAAAGAATATATAGCAGACGGCGCATAATGTTATTATCTGATTAATGCAAATGTTCCTTTCCGGAATACGGATGGCTCGCAGGTGGTACTTGCTTTTATCACATATACAAATACGGCAGGGTCCTGCGTAACGCCTTTGTATGTACCATCCCAGCAGCCATTGGGATTAGTGGTATAAAAGATGCGCTGTCCCCAGCGGTTGTATACACTAAATTCCACTTCTTTTATAACGCCCCAGTACTTTATACCGTAGCAATCATTCAGGCCGTCATTGTTGGGTGTAAAGGCTGTTGGCATCAGGTAGCCGCCCTTATTGTCTGCAGAGACCTTTACCGTTACGGAAGCTGTATTGGCGCAGCCTTTTGCATCTGTACCTGTTACTGTATACAGGGTGGTAGCTGCAGGCGTGGCTAGCGGGCTTGCAATAAATGGGTTATTGAGCGTACCAGCGGGTGCCCAGCTATACTGTACGCCTCCGGCTGCATTTAGTAAGCTGCTGGGTGTAGTGCAATCAATATCATTTGCCCGGCTGGCCGTAATGGCAGGTAATGGATTGACCATTACAGTAGTGGATAACTGAGCGGTGTTTCCACACAGCGTATCGGTTATTTGTACCGTGTAGGTTGTAATACCTGTTGCAGTGGGCGAAGCAAGCGGATTGCTGACAACAGGGTTATCCAGACTGGATGCCGGTTGCCAGTTATACAGGTCGCCCCCGGATGCATTGAGTTGTGTTGATTCTCCCACGCAAATTTCATCAGCAGGGCTGATGGAGAAGGAAGCTTGTGCCCGTACTGTTACTAAAACGGAATCGAGCAGGCTGCAACCGGATGTGTTCGATGCCGTGAGGTAATACATGGTGGTAACAGGTGGTGTTGCAACAGGGTTTAATACGTTTGCATTGCTCAAATGGGTGGCGGGCGACCATTGATAATTTGTGGCGCCAGCCGCACTTGCTTGTAAGATGGTGGATGATGGTGCACAGAGTGTATCTGCAGGTCCTGCATCCATGGTTAATATGCTGGCTGCAATATTGGTAGTTATACTGTCTTTACATCCATTGATGTCAGTGATTACCAGTTTCACCCAATGATTGCCCGGTAAGAATGTATGACTGGTGTTTTGTGTGCTGGCATTAAATCCATCGCTAAAAATCCATTGCCAGTTAGCAACAGGATGTGTATTGGTATACCCAAGTCCATTGAAGTCGAAACTGTCGCACCTGATTTTTAGATCGCGGATGCGTACTGAATCAATATTCGGCCTAAAAGGTGTGTTGTCGACAGTAACGACAAAGTTCTGATAAATAAATCCAGGTTGGCCGGGTGTGGCACCCCAGGCACTGTTTCCGCCAAGGGTCAGCACTCCATTCGCCCCGCCCACATTGTTGGGCGCTACATTGGCTGGCAGCGACACGGTTTTTGCAAAAATGGGTCCGCCACCGCCACCGCCACCACCACCGATTTGACCGCCGAGTGTTACATTTCCGGTCATGTCGGCCCCTTTACCTCCTTTGTTTTCCGGGACTGTATTATCGAGATACTGATTTAGGCTAAGTACAATTGATCCTCCTCCACCACCGCCCCCCATTCCATCGTGACAGTCGGTAGCCGGCGGGGTAAGGCAGGCTGTGCCATTATCTCCATTAGCCATTATTTTAAAGGAATTGGATTGTATACGGTTCCCGATCAGTATCACAATGCCTCCGCCATTTCCGCCATGTGATGGCGGGTTGCCGGGGTTATCTGCCTGCCCCGCTCCACCACCGCCACCGAGAAATATCCTGTTTGCCGCAGTCGTAATGTTTAATGTTTTCCCGCCAATACCTCGGTTATCAAAAGGGGCATTGCCGCAATTGTCTAATTGATAGCCGCCAAACCCACCGCCACCGGCATTGCTGCCGCCACCGCCGCCGCTGTTGTGACCAAGGCTGCCGCCTCCTCCATTGGCCGGGCTCCCTTTACCATAATTCCGGTTGGATGACAGTATTGCTATGCTTTCCCCTTTTTGCCCGGCGCTTGCATTTTGGCTTTGCGGGTAGTAAAAATCGTTCTGAAAGCAGTTAAGCGCAGGTATCTGCGAATTGAAGGCAGTACCACCTCTAAATCCACGGCCACTTACGTCAATATTTGCATTGAGTGTAATATTATCTGCTACATTCAGCACCAGTACCCCACCTTTATTTCCATCCCATGGCAGGCAGGTAAGTGTAGTCACTACATTCGCATTTGGGTAGTAGGGCACCCGTACCAGTTGTACTTTTCCGGCAGGTATATCATACTGGCGGGTCACAACATTTTTCAGCTCTATCGTGTTGCCCGATTTACCTTTTACAAAATTTATTTCATAGTTGCCGGCATTCCTATAGTCGGTAATGGTGCCAAATGTGCTGGTATTCGTTGAATCAATTACAGCACCCTTCATTTGTATAATTAATACGGTATCATTGGTATTAAAGCTGCTGGCATCTTCCACTGTTATTTTATTCTCGCAAGGAAGAAAACCAGTAACGGGAGTGTATGCATTGATGATGCCGCCAACAGGGGTTTGGGCATCTGCCAGACTGGTAAAAAAAAGCTGTAATAAAAGTACAGGCAGATAAGAAGGTTTAGGCAGTTTCATGCGGGCTGTTTAGTATATCATACCCCGGTATAATTATGCGGGGTTATTTTCTTTAACTCTTTTTTTAGTTCTTCTTTGATTTTTAATCCTTCAATAAACTGGTGTATTGCTTTCTTATCAATTTTCGTATTCCCTCTTGTCAGGTCTTTCAGTGCCTCGTAGGGGTTGGGATATTTCTCCCTTCGTAAAATTGTTTGAATGGCTTCAGCAACTACGGCCCAGTTATTATCCAGATCCTCGTAAATTTTTGCATCGTTCACCACCAGTTTGCCCAGTCCTTTTTCGATAGACCGGAAAGCGATTAGGGTATGTGCAAATGGTACTCCGATATTACGGATTACAGTTGAATCTGTCAAATCCCGTTGTAACCTGGAGACCGGCAGTTTAGATGCCAGGAACTCAAAAATTGCATTGGCTATACCCAGGTTTCCTTCAGCGTTTTCAAAATCAATGGGATTTACCTTATGTGGCATAGCAGATGATCCCACTTCGCCTTTTTTAGTTCTCTGGCGGAAGTATTCCATAGATACGTAGCTCCACACATCGCGGCTGAAATCAATGAGGATATTATTAATCCTTTTCATGCAGTCGAAATGGGCAGCCAGGTTGTCGTAGTGTTCAATTTGCGTGGTGTGTTGCTGACGGCTCAGCCCTAGTCTTGTTACAAATTCATTGCCCATTTTTGCCCAGTCTACTTTGGGGAAAGCAATATGATGTGCGTTGAAATTGCCGGTGGCACCACCGAATTTGCCTGTGAACGGTATGCCGATGAATTGTTCAATCTGTGCTTCAATACGCTCTACAAATACGCTTATTTCTTTTCCCAGCCTTGTTGGGCTGGCTGGCTGGCCATGTGTGTGTGCCAGCATAGGAATATCTTTCCATTGCGCAGCTAACAGTTCAAGCTGTTTGTTCAGGTTGAGCAGGGAGGGCAGGTATTCGTATTCAATGGCGTGTTTCCAGGCCATGGGGATGGCTGTATTGTTGATATCCTGCGAAGTAAGACCGAAGTGCACCCATTCTTTCAGTTCGCTGCCGCCGCATTTTTCCAGTTCATTCTTCAGAAAATATTCTACAGCTTTAACATCATGGTTGGTGGTAAATTCAATCTGCTTTATCTCCAGTGCGTCTTCCTGCCCGAAATCTTCAGCTAATTTGCGGAGGTGCTTTTCTGCTTTACCAGACAGTTTAAAAAATTTCTTATCAGCCAAAAAAAACAAGTATTCAATCTCCACCTGCACCCGGTAATGAATGAGGGCATATTCAGAAAAATATTCATCCAGATGCTGTACCTGTTTGCGGTACCTGCCGTCGATTGCTGAAATGGCTGTAAGCGTTGTAAGTTCCATTAGTGTCTTGTTTCTTGTTCCGTTACCTTTGCCCGTCAAAAATAGCCCAATTGCAGAAGATAAGAGTTGGTATTGTTAACTATCTGAACACCCGGCCATTAATTTATGGTTTACAAAAACCACCGGTCAGCGATCAGATTATTTTAACCGGCAGCTACCCTGCCCAGGTGGCTGAAATGCTGATAAACGGGGAGATTGATCTCGGTCTGGTGCCCGTGGCTGTTATTCCAAAGCTGCCCGTTCACCATATCATCGGGAATTATTGTATTGGTACGGAGGGTGAGATTGCTTCGGTGGCTTTATTCAGCGATGTGCCTATGCATGAGATAAAAACAGTTTATCTCGATTATCAAAGCCGTACATCTGCTGCATTATTAAAATACCTGATGCGGGATTACTGGGGTATCACCCCGGAGATAATTGAGACGAAGAATGAAGATTACAGGGCGAAGATAAAGGGCAATACTGCTGGACTGGTGATTGGAGACCGGGCTTTTGAACAACGCAGGGTATCGAATTATATATTTGATTTAGGCTCTGAGTGGAGGGCTATCACAGGTTTGCCATTTGTGTTTGCCGCATGGGTGAGCACCAAAGAACTCCCGGCTGATTTTGTAAAAGCATTCGATGTGGCTAATGGCCTGGGCCTGCAGCATATCGATGAGATAGTCAGCTCTATTGGTTTTGACCTGTTCGATCTGAACCGGTATTATAAATTGCATTTGAGTTATACACTGGACGAACGCAAGCGGGATGGTATGCAACGTTTCCTGGAACTGATCAGTGGTAAATAAATCAGGCGAGGTTTTTATAAGCCGTACGGCGGCAGAAGATGGTGTTGATATAGGTATCTGCATATACAAAGTATCCTCTTGCTGCAAAGAAATCAAGGATTTCTTTTTTCTTTATCTCCTTATTGCCTTCCATGAAACCCAGTGTTTCCACGCAAAATACCTCAGGCTGGTGTTTGTCAAAATTGATTAATTGCAGGATAGCCAAATCAAGGCCCTCCACATCTATAGAGACAAAGTTGGGTTGGCCACTAAAGTATTTTTCCATGATAGTATTGATATCCATCAGTGCTACTTTCAGTATTTGTTCCGGTTTGTGTTTGCCAATTTCTTCATTGCCGGTATGCTCCCAAAATGCGGCTTCTTCTTTGGAGAAAGTACTCAGCCCGTTTACCTTATCGGGAAAGAGATAGAAGTCTGCTTCCGTGGAATTATCAAAAGCAATACCTGCATTGATGCATATATCTTCCTTTCGTTCGCTTCTTATTTTTTTACAAAGGGTCGGGTTTGGCTCCACGCATACACCACGGCTGCCCCTTTTATACAGCCGGTATGTATTATTGAGGGCAATAGGGTCATTGGTGCCAATATCGAGGTAGGTGGGTTTATTTATTCCGAGCCGGACAAACAAATCACAGATAATTATATCTTCGCCACTTTGTGAATAGCTGGCCCTAAGCCCCTTAAATATTTTTGTTGCCACAAACCGCTTAGCAGCGGTAATGATAGAACCAGCCATTTGTATAAACAGATTTGAGCGCAAAAATAGGAGAATGGGTAACGTATAACAATATTGCGAGATCCTTATGGTTAGAAACCTGATAAGAAATTTTCTGAAACGCTACGGCTACGACATCGTGAAAACCGGTGTACCTTATATTCCTGTTTCGTCAAAAGACGGTACGGTAAATGTGGGCAAATTTCCTATTACAATGCCGGGTAAGAATGTGCAACTGGTCAACTACCAGTTATATCCCGATTTGAACGGTAGCCTGGGCCGCCTCGCCGCCACGCTATATGCCAAATATCCCGGGATGACTGTAGTGGATGTGGGTGCCAACGTGGGCGATACCATTGCAATTATCAAATCAGCGGTTGAGGTAAATATCATAGGTGTGGAAGGGGATGAGCTTTCGTATGCTTACCTGCAGAATAATATTAAGCAGTTTAAAAATGTTTCTATCGTTAAGACATTTTTAAGCGATAAATCGAAGGATGAAAAAGTGGCTTTTGATAAATCTGGCTGGAACGCCACCATTATTCCTGACAAGAATAATGGCGAGCAGGTGTCGTTCAAATCACTCGATGATGTGGTTATTTCCGGACAATTTGCCGGCGTACAGGTAAAATTGCTGAAAGTGGATGTGGAAGGGTTTGACACAATTGTATTGCGTGGTGCTGCTGCACTTATCAAACGGGATAAGCCCGTTTTATTTTTTGAATACAACCGGGAAAATATGAAAGCCATCAATGAAGATGGAATTTCTACTGTGTTGTCATACAGGAATGAAGGCTACAGGAAGATCATATTTTATGATCACAAAGGTACGCTTGTACTGGCTACCGATTTACGCAACGAAGAAGAAGTGCAATATATGCATGACTATATTTCATCGCCAAAAAACTTAATGGGCTATTATGATATCGGCATCTTCCATGAAAATGATGCGGATGCAGCAGAGCAATTCCTGTCGATAGAAAGGAAACATCTTTAAGCCTTCAGGTCATTCAACTGCCGTACTATCTTTTCAAACTGCGGCTGGTATACAAAGTCATACCCGTTTTCGCCTTCGGGAATTACGTTGGGGCATTCAAAGCAAAGCTCCAATGCCCTTGGCACTTTCAGTGCTTCTGCCACGGCAAAGGGAAATGACTGGTTGCCGATAAAAAATTTACAGCCTGCCACTACTTGTGCAAATTCAAGGAAATTATTGACGGCTTTGTATTTCAGGTGCGGTAACTGTTGTTTTAAATCTTCATATTCTTCCTTAACGCCAAGAAATGTAATGTTGGGGTATTCCTTCAGGAAGCTGTAGGATATGCCCGGTGCCCGGTAGCGGAAACTGCGGGCTACCACTATTTCATTATTGAATGAACGGTCCGCTTCCACTTTCAGCCAGGGCTTGCTCAGGTCCGCAGTGATACCATACATATGAAAATACCAGCGGCAGATATGGTTGGTATTATAATCAAAGGGATACTTTCTGAACTCATCCAGGTCGTAGTTGACCGGCTGGTCGGTTAAAATATCGCAGGTGCCAAATTCAGGTTGTGCCAGCAACAGTGGCGCCAGCATCTGCACACTTTTCTCTGTGAGGATTTTTCCCTGGTTATAATGTTTCATCCCCTTTTTATACAGGGTCTCCTGGTTTATTTGTAAGTGGAGGTGAATTTTCTTATCACCGGCCAGTGCTTTCATGGCGGGGATGGCGTAAATAATATCGCCGATGAGGCCAAAATGCTTGAAATGCACGGCATCAGCCGGTAGCGCAGGGGTAAGGTTAACCGCAGGGGCTTTTTCAAGCGCTGCTGTATATATCTGCCGCTTTGCTTTTTCTTTAAATAAGGCAATCCGTAGACGCTGGAAAATATTCATTCCGCTAGTGCAGTTTCTTGATGCTCAAAAGTAGCCGATTTAGGCTATAGTACAGCTTTGGCAGAGGGAAATAGTACATTTTCTCTCCCCGGAAATTGTTTACTTTGCGCTGCTATGTTCCGAAAGATTTCGCTGATATTTTATTACCTGTTTCGCTACCCGGTGTACAAGTTTCTGTTGGCAAAACTGGGGTCCCGTTCGCGGCTCCTCCATACTAAAGTGGAGGGGCATAAGCGCATATCTATCGGCAGCAAAGTATATATCAATGATCGTGGCTGGCTGGCCTGTGTGCCATTGACTGGCGGCACTGATGCCACACTAAGTATTGGTGACGGAACTTATATCGGGCGGTTTTGCCATATATACGCCACAAAGCAAATCAGCATTGGACAAAAAGTGCTGATGGCCGACAAGGTATATATCGCTGATAACATACATGGGCATGAAGATGTCAGCATCGCAATTATCGATCAACCGGTGCAGCAGACAGCCCCCGTGCATATAGGCGACGGGGCCTGGCTGGGCGAAAATGTATGTATCATTGGTGCATCAATAGGCAAGAATGCAGTAGTGGGTGCGAATGCCGTAGTTACTAAAGACGTACCTGATTATGCAGTAGCTGTAGGTATACCGGCTGTTATTATCAAGCGGTATGATCGGCAATCAAATCAGTGGCGCAAAACAGATAAGCTCGGAAATTTTATAGACGCATGACGACAAAAAAAGTATTGATAACAGGCGGTGCCGGTTTTATCGGTTCAAACCTTGCCTTGTTTTTATTGGATAAAGGCTATAAGGTAACTGTTTTGGATAATTTATCTGAACAGATACACGGCGATAACCCTGCCGTCAGCTCCCCGTTATATACTTCCATCAGGGATAAAGTAAATTTTATGAATGGCACGGTTACGAGCCGTGCTCATTGGGAAAAAGCAATTGCAGATAATGAAGTGATTGTTCACCTGGCGGCCGAAACTGGTACGGGTCAATCCATGTACCAGGTGGATCATTATACGCATGTCAATATCGGTGGTACCGCCTTGCTGTTGGATATACTGGCCAATACTAAAACTTCTGTAAAGCGGGTAGTAGTGGCTTCTTCAAGGGCCATCTATGGTGAGGGAAAGTATATAGCGGATGGTATCGGTGCTGTTTATCCTGAACACCGCGGCGCTGCTGAAATGGATGCAGGCAATTTTGAGGTAACATGGCCGGGCGTAGACAGTCCTTTGCAATTAGTACCAACAGATGAGGATTCAAAAATTCACCCTTCTTCAGTGTACGGTATAACCAAACAGAACCAGGAACAAATGGTGATGACCGTTTGTGCGGCTATAGGAATTGAAGGCGTCGCCTTCCGGTACCAGAATGTATATGGGCCCGGACAGTCATTGAGCAACCCATACACAGGAATTCTTTCCATATTCTCCACCCTGATAAAAAACGGAAAGGGAATTAATATTTTTGAAGATGGCAAAGAAAGCCGCGACTTTGTTTTTATCAGCGATGTGGTCAACGCTACCTGGCTGGGTATTGAAAAACCGGCAGCAGCAGGACAAGTGTTCAATGTAGGAACTGGTGTAGCCACTACTGTACAGCAAGTAGCAAGCCTGTTGTTGAAATACTACAATGCCAATGTGCCATTACAAATAACCGGTAACTATCGCCTGGGCGATATACGGCATAACCTGGCTGATATTTCGAAGATTAAAAGCCTGCTTGGCTTTACACCTGCTGTTCCTTTTGAAGAAGGCTTAAAACAATTTACTGACTGGGTGAATACGCAGCAGATCGGTAACAGCCGCTATGATGATTCCATCAAAGAAATGAAAGCAAAAGGTTTAATGAAATAAACGGCTATCTATAAACAAAAGTTGGGTATGGCAAAGATTGGCTTGGTTACGGTCCTCTATAATTGCGATGAAGTATTGCCCGGCTTTTTCAAAAGTGTTTCATTCCAGTCTTTCAGGGACTATGTATTGTACCTCGTTGATAATTCAGCCAATGCAAAAACAGACGGTGTCATTAAAGACTGCCTGACAACTTATCCTGTCTCTTCCTTTCAGTATATCAACAGCGGTGGCAATGTGGGTGTGGCGTCCGGGAATAACATCGGCATTAAAGCCGCACTGGCTGATAATTGCACCCACGTGTTGTTGCTGAATAATGATATCGAGCTGGAGCAGGATAATGTATTCAGTAAGCTGCTTGAAGTAAGTGACACAAAGCAGCAGGCGCTGGTGGTACCCAAAATATTTTACTACGATACCCGTAAGCTATGGATGGCCGGCGGCCATATGGATAAATGGCGGGCGCTGGGTGTGCATCATGGCGACGGGAAGGAAGACGGGCCTGCATTTAATACGGCCAAACCAATTACCTATGCGCCCACCTGTTTTATGCTTATTTCTAAAGAAGTGTTTGCTAAAACAGGCATCATAGATGATAAGTATTTTGCTTATTACGATGATACTGATTTTGTATACCGGGCATTAAAGGAAGGGTTCAGCATGTATTATGAACCTTCGGTGTATGTGCTGCACAAAGTGTCTTCTTCTACCGGCGGTGATACTGGTTTCTATGTATACTATTCCAGCCGCAACAAGATTTACTTTATACGCAAAAACCTGAAAGGCTTTTTCAAATTCTTTTCCATCAGTTACATGCTTGTATCCAGGATAGCTTTCTGGCTGAAGTATGATAAGGCTCGGCGGAAAAAACTGGTGCAGGGGATGAAAGACGGGTTTAAGATCCCACTATAGTATGGGTAATATGCTTTTTGCAATCGCCCCCCAATAATAATTGTTATAGTAGGCTTCCGGCGTGGTGGTTTGTTTACCGGCTACAGCCGCAACCGCTTCTGCAAATCCCTTCCAGTCATTATCAGGCACTACAATAAGTTTGTCACCACAAACTTCTTCTACAATACCTGTTGCGCCGCTCTTGGTAGCCACCACGGTAGTGCCAAAGGCAATAGACTCCACCATCTTGGTTTTGATGCCACCACCCGTTTGTACCGGGTTGAGGAATACATCGGCACCTTTGAAGTACAATTCAATGTCCGTGACAAATCCGGTGAAAATGATGTTCTTGTCGGCGTAGGCTGCTAAGTTATCAAAGGATGCAGGTAAACCCTTACCACATATAATCAATTTATACCTGATACCTGATTGCAGCAGCAAAGGATTGATATGATCCACGATATAACGCACCGCATCGGTATTGGGTGCATAATCCAGCGCTCCATTGAACAGGAATATTTTTTCATCTGCACCAATGCCATGTGTTTTACGTAATGTATCAGCGCAATTTGCTTTATCCTCCGGGTATTTATTTACCGGTACGCCAAAAGGTACATTGAAACATTTATCAGGATTAAGTTTCCATTCCTGTATGCAGGCTTCCCTTTCGTCGGGCGTAATGAAGAAGAGGGCATCCGCTTTTTTGAAAGCCCATTTCTCATAGCGCTGTAAAATCCACCACCACCATTTGCCCAATGATTTGAAACGGCGGTATTCGATATTGTGGGTATGAAATATTGTTTTCACTCCCGTCCGCTTACGTACGGCCATTGCCAGCCATGCATAGTAGGGATGCTCCCAGATAATGGTACTGATACCCTGCTCTTTTACAAAGCGGCTGATTCTTTTTACCAGCCGATAGTTATAATAACGGGATGCACCTCCCGCCAGCATGGGCACCAGTTTATAACTGGTTACAAGGTTTTGATCATTACCCGGAACTGAAATAACCGACAGGTCTGCCTCCCGGCCGAGGTAATCCAAAAATTGCGCAATGGATTTTTGTCCGCCTGAGTGGTAAGGCAGATAGGCATAAGGCATTACATCCAGCACTTTCCCGGCTGCACGGGATTTCGTTTGTGTACCGCCGCCCACTATTTTGCTTTACTGGTTTTCCATGCCATGAACAAACCTCCCACCAGCGCCAATACCACCAGTATGGATGATATGAACATGATGTTGCGTCCCTGTTTTACGGAAGCAGGTTCAAATATAAACTCAACTTTATGTTTACCGGCAGGAATGGAAAGGCCGCGAAGTACATAGTTTGTTTTTACATAAGGTGCCAGCTTGCCATCAATGTAGGCATTCCATCCTTTGGGATAATATATCTCGCTGAACACCGCAAACTGCGGACCCTTTCCATCGGCTTCATACTCCATATGGTCGTTGTCAAATTTGGTGAGGCGGATATATGCAGCAGAGTCACGCTGCGGTTGTACCAAACCATTGGCCGCATCTTTTTCAATAATAGCGGTATCGCGCAGGTTGGCCACACCAATGGCTTTGATAGCCGCTACATTATTTTCCACCACCTGCACATTCGATACTAACCAGCAGGGACCGTATGCATAGGGGTTTGTTCCCAGCATCGGTTGCCTTTTTTGCGGGTCGCCCTGGATGACGTATTTCGTATTCAGCATATTCAGTACGCCCGGCGCCGGACGGCCCGACATAAGGTACATTTCAATGATGTCCTGGTATATACGAAGCTTGGCCGGATGGTAACCGCCTACAGAACGATGGTAGTACGATGTTCTTGATTCGGCAAAGGGGCTGCCAGATGAAGTGCCCATCGTATTGAATACCCGGTAGTGTGGCGAATTATCTTTTAATATCTGCTGATCAATCTCTGTGGTGCTGAAGTTGGAATTGGTAAACTCATCTTTGGATATAAAAAGTTTGGCTGCGTCTGGCCTGTCAGCATACTGATCATTATCGTTATTGAAATAGTTGTAGCTGGTCATGGTAATATCCAGGCTGCTGATTACGAAGAGAATGATACCAGCCACCATTGGTTTGAGCCAGTTCTTTACATAAGCATAGATTACCCCGGCACCGAGTAAAGCAAGTCCGAGTGCCCGCAGTATCTGACCGCCAAACACCGCCTTCCTTTCTCCTTTTATTACTGATAAGAACTGCCTGCCCTGTTCATCGTTCATATACTCCTTCTCAGTTTCCAGGCTGTATTGCTGCCCTATATACACCAATGCCAGGAGCAGGAACACACCGCCCATGGTATAGAGAATAGGTTTAAAATGCTTTGTAAGAAATTCTTTGCTCTTGTCGGCAAACAGCAGTTGTTGTAAAGTAAGCATGGCCATAATACCCAAAGTAACCTGCGGTATTACCTGCGCAAAAGAAGGCGCCCTGAATTTATTGTACAGGGGAAGGTTTTCAAACAGGAATACGTTGAAGCCGGCAAAGTTTTTTCCCCATGTCATGAAAATACCTAAGATAGTAGCGGCTAATAAGCCCCAGCGTAATGGTGTTTTCACAATGACAAAACCTAAAATACCGAGTAGGAAAATGAAAACGCCCAGGTACTGCGGTCCGGCTGTAAATATTTTACCCCAGTATTTTATACCCGGGCTGGTGGCAATTTGATCACCATTAAATCCTTTTTCACTCAGTTTATCGGCCAGTTTAGATCCGGATGAATAATGTGCATAGCTACCGCCGCCAAATGCGTTTGGCATCAGCAGGGTTAAGGCTTCTGCTTTACCAAGACTGTATTCAAACGCATAGGCTGTATCGAGCCCCTTTGTTTTAGTAGCTGTAACTGAATCACCACTTATTTCAAGGTCCTTTCCGCCACGCATCGTAAACTTGCTGTACTCTGATGTGGTTTTTAATGTAAGTGCATTGGAGGCCAGGCCAATGATGGCCGCAACAACGGTAATACCACCGGCAATACCAATGTGTTTCCAGTCTTTTTCTTTAATCCATTTTACCAGGTAACCGATGGTAATGAACGCTGCAATCAGGAACAGGTAATACGTAACCTGCAGGTGATTGACACTTACCTGCTGATAGGCCCCGAATGTGGTTAAGGCAAAGCCCAGCCAGTATTTTTTTTCATAAATGGAAATAAGACCGGCCAGCACCAGTGGAATAAAGGCGGTGGCCAGCATTTGTGTATCGTGTCCCGCGGCTATGATAACGGGGTTGTAGGTAGCAAAGGAGTAAGCAATAGCACCGAGCATACCCACTACTGGATGAACCCGCAGCACTATACTCAGCAAATAGAAAAATAAACAGGCTAAGAAAAAGAAGTTAACCGGCTTTGGCAATCCCAGAGAAAGCAATTTCACCGTGTCGGGCATAATTGATTTCCCTTCCATAGCCACCTGGTAGTTGGGCATACCGCTGAAAAGGTTGGTGTTCCATAGCGGCATATGCCCATGTTTGGCTTTGTATTCAAATGCGTTTTGCGCCATGCCCTGCCAGCCCACAGTATCATGCTGGTTCATTACATTGCCTTCGGTAACAGGCTTGCAAAACAGCAGCGAGACAATGATAAAGAGAACGATAGCAATGCCATGCGGCAGCAATTTTTTCAGCAGGGGATTGTTCATACAGAACGATGATTTTAGCTGACAAAATAATGCTATTTTACAGGAAAATTACCCGATGCGCTGGCTTTTATTTTTATCCAGACTGGCCTTTATTTCAGGGATTTGTGTCGTGATTTGGCTCGCTATTGCCATGATTAAAAAATCAGAAAACCAGGAACCGTTTTCTTCTACGGTCATTATCATCGGCGTGGTGATGGGCGGGATACTGATACCGGGAGTTAACCTCTGTTACCTGGTATTGACGATAATGCGCAAAAAACTCGTCCCCCTTATCCCGCGGTGGCTGATTATAGCAAATATATTCTTCCTCTTTCTGTACATATTCTATATTTTTTATCTCAATGATCCATACTATCATCAAAGACAAACCCACTAAGCTGTTCATCATACTGGCGGGTATTTTTATTACCAATACACTCATCGCTGAGTTTATCGGCGTTAAAATATTTTCATTAGAATCAACACTGGGCTGGAAGCCTGCGGATATTAAGCTGTTTGGTGGCAGTTATTCGTTCAACCTTACCTGTGGTGTGCTGCTGTGGCCGGTGGTTTTTATCATGACGGATATTATCAACGAATATTATGGCCCCAAAGGTGTTCGCTTCCTGAGCTGGATGACGATTGGCCTGATTGCGTTTGGATTCCTCATGGTTTTTGGTGCTATACAAACCAGCCCCAATGCCTGGTGGGTGGGCAGTAAAAAAGAAACCGGTATTGATGATATGGGTGTAGCCTTTAACGGTATCTACGGACAGGGGCTGGGCATCATTGTGGCATCCATGACTGCATTTCTCATTGGGCAGTTAGTCGATGTTTTTGTATTTCATAAAATAAAAAAATCGACCGGCGAAGGAAAAATATGGTTGCGGGCAACAGGGTCTACGCTGGTATCGCAACTGATTGACAGCTTTGTGGTATTGCTGATTGCCTTCTATGTTTATCCCAAGTTAGTAAAAGGACAGGGCGAACCATGGCCATTTGATCAGCTGATTGCGATTTGTATCGTCAATTACATTTATAAATTCATCGTAGCCATTCTGCTTACACCGGTTATCTACCTTATTCACGGATGGATTGAAAAATTCCTGGGGCATGAGAAGGCAGCGGAAATGAAGCGGGCGGCGATGGAGAGAGGCTAGTGGCGAGAGGCGAGTAGGGAGTGGCGAGAGGCAAGTAGCTAATGGGAAGTGGGGCGAGATGCTTGCGGTGAGGACGAAAAGCCCGAAGGGCTGAAATAATAATAGAAAGGATGAATAAGAGGGAATGAACCCCGAAGGGGTGATACAGCGTATTAATAGCAATGAATCAAAAGATATATGAAATTCTACGTGAAACCCTATGTTCCTATCTACCTGTGTGGCTCAAAATAAAAATTCTCTTTGATCATCTTCGCCACAATCTTATCAATCGGTAACGTCATGTCTGCTTCTGAAAAATCATCCCATTTAATAAAACGGGCGGTTTCAATTTCTTTGGTTTGTTCATACTGCTGCAGTTGTGCTGCATCAAAATCGAATGGGGTAAGGCGCAGCGGTGCTTTTATTTCTTCCAATGCCCTTACTTTATAATAAATGGAAATAATCTGGTGCTCCGGGTTGAAGGCCGACATCTGAAAATAATCCGTGGTGTAAATATGTTCACCCACCTCTACTTTTAAATTCAACTCTTCTTCAAACTCACGGCGCAGGCAGTCGCGGGTGCCCTCACCAAATTCTAAACCGCCGCCGGGAAACTTGGTAATATACATGCCGCGGATCAGTTCATCGCTGACCAGTATTTGCTTTTTTTCATTGATCAGTACGCCGTACACACGGATGTTGAATCTATTCATGTATACAATGATAAGTGAAATATTACGAAAGGATACATCAGATAACCATATCCCCCTTTAGGGGGTAAGTGGCAGGGGATAGGGGCTGGGGATGGGGCGGGGAAAAGTGGCGGGGCTAAAAGATCTTTTTACGCAGGAAAAACCAGCCGATGACCAAGGCAATACCAAGGGATAGAAAGGCGACAATATAAAACGCATACTTTGATTCCTCGAAACCGCTGGGCACGTTCATACCAAACAAACTGGCGATTAGTACGGGGAAAGTAAGTACGATAGTGATAACTGATAAACGCTTCACCACTTCGTTTTGGTTATTGGCAATGATGCTCGCAAAAGCATCCAGTGTGCTGCTGAGGATATTTGTATAAATATTGGCCATCTCCAGGGCCTGTGAATTATCTACGATCAAATCGTCAAGAAATTCTTTTTCATCTTCGGTGAGGCCGAGAAAATTAGTGCGGGCCATCTTCATCATCAGCATTTCATTGGAGCGGAGGGCCGTAACAAAATACACCAGGCTTTTTTGTATCCGCATCAGTTGCAGCAGGTATTCATTCCGGCTGGCGCTGTAGAGTTTTTGCTCCAGCATATTGCGGCGCTGGTTTATCTCTTTCAGGTGCTCCATGAAGTTCTGTACGATCTTCTCCATTACCTTCAGCACCATCATGTTCTTTTTATCCGGGTGCCGGTTCTGGAACGTACTAAGGAATTTCTTGATGGCCGGGTTTTCGAATGAGTTCACCGTTACAATCTGGTTGTGCGTAAGGATGATACAGATAGGAATGGTGATATAAAACGCATCGCTGTCGTTGAAGGAATTGTTTTCCGTCGGCGTTTTCATCACAATCAGCTTCACATTGTCTTCCTCTTCAAAACGGCTTCTTTCGTCTATATCCAGTGAGTCGGTCAGGAAGTCGATAGGAATATCCAGCCCCTCTGAGAGTTCAGTGAACTCTTCCAGTTTGAGTGGCGGTAAAACATTGACCCATGCACCGTTCTCCGGCGTATCAATAGCGATTGTTTTCTGGTTAATATTCTTGAAGTACTGAATCATGGGTGGTGCAAAGGTAGGGGTTGCTGGCGCAACATTATTTAACCGCTAAGAAACGAAGACGCCAGGTTACGCTAAGAAATTCCTTGCGAATCTTTGCGTCCTTGCGCCCTGGCGGTTAAGCATTTTCTTCAAATGTTCCTTTAATGATGTTCATATGATGGTAGGTATGATAGATAGTAAAGAAGCCAAGTTCCCGGAGTGTTATTTTTCCCAGTAAAGGATGTGGTGCCAGGTATTGATCCAACTGATGATCTTTCCAGTTGTTCTCGATGGCTTTTATCAATTGCGCCATTTTATCGTCAAAAGCCTGGATGAGGTTATGCTGCCCCGCTGCAGCAGGAACAGCCTTGGGAATAAAGACGCCGCTGGCGCGGCCGCCTTTGGCTAATTTCAATTTGTATTTTTCCACCAGCTCATCATAGGTGCGGGAAGGCCGGTTGGGCCTGCCGCCGTAGATGCGCACAATGAATTTTGGTAAGCGGTAGGCCAATAAGGTCATACGGGCGGAAACAGTAAGGTGCGTCACATTTTGTGCAATGCTCCATTTATCGGCCGGTTGTGCAAAGAAACGATCCTGGTCTATTTCTTTGCAACAGTCGATAAACTCATGTGTGGCCATTTGCAGGCCGGAGATAATTTGTGCTTTGGATATAACTTCCATGTGTTTATATATCTACGGTGCCTTCATATACTTTCTCCGCCGGGCCGCAAAGCCAGATATTTTCAAAACGGTCATCATCCACCCGGTCAAACTCAACGCTGAGCTGCCCGCCCAGTGTTTTTACCTCCACATCATTAAAGCCGTTTTCGTTATGGTAACATACCAATGCAGCAGCCGTAACGCCGGTGCCGCAGGAATAGGTTTCATCTTCCACGCCACGTTCAAAAGTGCGGACGATAATTTTATCGGCTTCAGATTCCTGTTCCACAAAGTTCACATTGATGCCTTCGTCATTAAATTCTTTGCTGTGCCGTATTTCATAGCCTTTCTTATACACATCCATCAGCATTACATCGCTTACCAGTTTGATATAGTGGGGTGAACCGGTATCCACAATATAGTCGCCATGAAATTTGCGGATGGTTTTTACATCCTTCATTTTTAGTGATACGATGCCGTCGAAATCAATCTCAGCTTCATGCACCCCGTCGGAGGCCAGGAACTTATACATATCCCGGTGTATGCCCAGGTGCCAGGCAAATTTGACAATGCAGCGGCCGCCATTGCCGCACATGCTTCCTTCACGGCCATCGGCGTTGTAGTATTTCATTTCAAAATCAAAGCCATCCCGTTTGTTGAGCAGCATGAGGCCATCAGCACCAATACCAAAGCGGCGGTTGCAGAGTTGGTGTACCTGTTCGGTGGTAAGGCTGTACTGGTTATCCCGGTTATCTGCGATGATGAAATCGTTGCCGGTACCTTGATACTTATAGAACTTAAAATTCATAGTGTTTAATAGCGAGTGGCTAGTGGCTAGTGGGGGTTGCCACCAGCGGGGTTGTCGAGGTTAGTATTCATTTTGCTTTGAACCACAGCGACAGGAAGTACACAGCGTGGCACAGAGAATTCTCCGTGTATCGTTGTGTTTCTGTGCCTCCGTGGTTCATGTTGTATAAATTATTTCACTCAAATGCTTTCCGCAAAAATCCCAATAAACTTCTTAATCAAATTCTCCACCGCTGCCTTCCCATCCTTCGAAAACTCCTTCTGCACCCGGTTGGCAACGATAGCGTTAATCGCAAGACAATTATGCCCTAACAATTTGCCCAATCCATAGATGGCCGACGTTTCCATTTCAAAGTTAGTAATCCGGTGCTGGCCGAAGCGGAAATCGGTAAGCCGGTTAATCAGGTTCGGGTTCTTAACACCAAGACGCAGCACCCTTCCCTGCGGGCCATAGAAGCCGGGGCAGGTAACGGTGATACCCTGGTGGAAATCCTTTACAAAATGTTTAATGAGCGAAGCGGCACCACTGGTAATATAGGGGTTGCCTATCTGGCTATGAATTTGCGTATGGGTAATAAAAGATTGCAGCAGTTCTTTCTCCTGTTCATTTTGTTCGTGGCGGTAAAAATTGAGCAGGTTGTCCACGCCCAGGCCATGGGTGGACGCCACAAAACTGTCAACCGGTATATCTGCTTGCAGGGAACCGGAAGTACCGATACGGATGATATTGATGGAGCGGAGTTCTTTTTTAATCTCCCGGGTATTGAAATCAATATTGACGAGGGCGTCCAGTTCGTTGATGACGATATCAATATTATCGGGCCCTATGCCGGAGGAAAGTACGGTAATGCGTTTGTTTCCGACCCGGCCGGTATGGGAGATAAACTCCCGGTGTTGTTGTTTTACTTCGATGGCGTCGAAATACTTGCTCACTTCCTTTACCCGGTCGGGGTCGCCGACGGTAATCACGGTATCGGCAATTTCATCGGGTGTAAGGTCGAGGTGGTAGACCGCCCCGCGGGGGTTAATAATCAGTTCAGACTCAGCAATCCGGCTCATAATCTGTATTTTAAGGTTAGGCGGTTAATGAAAAGACGTTATATTTGCAACCGTTTCGGGTTCTCGTTCTTAGACAAATCTAAAATCTAAAATCAAGAATCTGAAATAATTAGGTCCTTTGTCCCGCCTCTGGCGGATAGGCAAAGTTCGAAATAGGGTCCTTTGGCCGAGTGGCTAGGCAGAGCTCTGCAAAAGCTCGTACAGCAGTTCGAATCTGCTAGGGACCTCGGGGAGAGCCGGCAGTCAGCAGTATGCTGTCCGGGTCGCTTAAAATTTGGAAAGGTTATTCGCTTGTCGGATAGCCTTTTTTGTTTTACTGCATTGCATGGCAAACCTAACGGCGCATTCGGCGCAAATTGCAAAAAAGTAAACCATCAGGCGTCATCTGCACCATCTTGCGAAAACGGCACCCAAAAAAGGGGGATACTCCCTATATAAAGCGTACATAAAGCCTATATAAAGGGTATATAAAGCCACCCGAAGGTTGGTGGCCGTGACAGCTAATTTCTTACACCAACCATTTCTTTGCAACCCTGCCCAACGATTAACATGAACCCTTTACCGAAATTTTGCCCACCCTGTTGGCAAATTCAATAGATTTGAAACTATGAACGTAAAGGCTACCAACGCCCGGAAAAACAAAACAAATGAAGATCCGGCCATATGTTACCAAAGTAAAACTGATACAATTTTAACAGGGTGCCGGCTTTGTGTGCCTTACAAATGTGGCTGAGTTCGTGGTGTTGGCTATTTGAGCTTTGCTTATTGTGTCCAGGCGATATTACTCACTGTCAATTATTTCTTTTACTTTATTTTCCAAAACTTTTTTGTCGGGCAAATACAGTTGATATTTTGAAACAAAGATTTTGTTGGCAAGACCGCCAGTAGCGTACTTGACGGTGTATTCATGTTTGTCTGCTGCAATAATAATTCCTATTGGTTCATTATCACCTTCCGTATTTTCTTCTCCTTTAAAATAGTTCAAATAAAGGTTCATCTGCCCAATATCCTGGTGCCTGACTTTTCTTGTTTTAAGGTCTATGAGGACGAAACATTTAAGTATGCGATGGTAAAATACAAGGTCAATAAAATTATGTTCATTGTCAACGGTGATTTTAAATTGCCTTGACACGAATGAAAAACCTTTGCCAAGTTCCAATAAAAATTTTTGTAGATTATCAACGAGTTTTTTTTCAAGCCCTCTTTCTTTAAGAACCTTATCTTTCGGTAATTCAAGAAACTCAAATACGTAAGGGTCTTTGATTGCATCTTTTGCTGCAATTAATTCGTGTCCTTTTTTCCCTAAAGCCAGTACCCCTTTTTTATCTTTGCTTAAGGCCAAACGTTGAAATAAAGCAGAATCAATTTGCCGCTTCATTTCTCTGAAACTCCAATTTTCTTTAATTGTTTGCTTTTCGTAGAAACCCCTTGCCAGGTCGTCTGAAACGGTGAGTAGTTCAGCATAATGGCTCCAACTCAATTTTCCAGACACTGTCTGGAATTTTTGATACTTGATATAAAACAACCTGCACAGGTAAACATTACTCTTGCTGAAACCTTTGCCATATTTTGTTTTTAAATCCCTGGCAAGATTTGTGAGCAAAGCACTGCCATAATCTGCTTTTTCTTTTCCGTGCTGTTCAAACTCAACAATGTGTCTGCCAATTTCCCAATTCGCTTTTACTAATTCAGTGTTGATTGCTTTGATAGCATTTTCTCTTGCTTTTTGAAGCGTAGAACCAATATTATCAAGTAGTTGGGTATATTTATTCCTGCTGAGGCTCATTTTGTAAAATTAAAAAAATATATACTGCAGAGTTAGTTTTTCCCGCCCGTTGCTGGTGTTGCGGGCAGGCAGGTGTGCGGGCAAAGCATCAGCAAAACATATGGCGGCCGTGGTTGCTATTTTTTTCCGCTAACCATTTCTTAACAACCCTGGCCAACGATTAACATGAACCCTTTACCGAAATTTTGCCCACCCTGTTGGCAAATTCAATAGATTTGAAACTATGAACGTAAAGCTTACCAGCGCCCAGAAGAACAAAAAAATAAATAACCCCGACAGTATTGCCGAGGTAATGCAAAGCATACTGAAGCGGGAAAATAAACTCGGCCGCGCCCAGGAGCACTTTTGGGTGTGCGGGCTGAACAATGCAGGCAAAATACTATTTATAGAGCTCGTGGCCCTGGGCCGCCATAACCGGGTAGCCACCAACCCGCCCGAAGTATTTCGTATGGCCATATACAAGCTGGCCGTAAAAATGATACTGATACACAACCACCCCAGCGGCGAGCTGCGGCCCTCCAATGCCGATACACTTTTTACCGACCGCATCGTAAAAGTAGGGGAGTATGTAAGCATAGATGTTATTGAACATATCATTATTTCTGAAACTGACTTCTTCAGTTTTGCCCAGGCCGGTATTATCGACGATTTAAAAAAACTGGATACCTGGCGGGTGGTGGAGAGAGAAATTCCAAAAATAGATCCGGAGCTGGCGGAAAAAGAAGGTGAGCGTAAAGGGGCAATTAAAATAGCCATCAAACTAAAAAAGAATGGGGTTGAAGAAAGTGTAATTAAGAAAGCTACGGGGCTTAGTTTGGCGGAGATTAGGGGGATTTAGGGGTTTGAACATTCGAGGCTTGCTCCAGTCTTTTATTTTTGCTGTGCCCGCCCGTAATGAACTAGAAAAATCATTAATGTGAAAGGCTAAGTCTTATAGCTAAACAATTTGGGGTCAAACCCATACTTAGCTAAGCAGAACTGTTGATTGATTTTAAATATCCGGCCTTGCAGCACCGTTTAGTTATAGAGAGTTCTTTTTATCATTGAAGTATTCCTTAAGTCGCTCTTTCAGCAATTCTGCAATTGAATTAAAAATGGGTGTTTCGTCATAAATGAAATATAATATTGAAGATGTTAAACTAACAAGTCTATAAGAGGTTCCTTCTATTGTAATTCCGGTAGTAAAATAATTCCTTAGATTTTGTCGTTTTAATAAAATTTCATTTTCAGCAGAATTATAAATAATGATTTTGTTTTCGGTGTTTGTTTGAGATTTGAAATAATAGTAATCTATTGAAGGCGTTGGATCAACTGAATCACTTGAAAAATTAACAACGATTGCAAGTAAATTGAAGCTATTGTAAAACTGTAAGTCTTTTTTAAGGTTTGGGAAATATGTTTGTATGAGCAAGTCGTAAATTCTGATAAAGTGATTGTAAAAAACGTTGATGTTTTTCATTGTTTTTTCTTCGCCCCAAGCCTCCCAAATGTGGAAAGATGTCTTATTTACTTGATGTCTTGTTTCATATTCTCTTTTAATCGTGGTGATTCCGCTATTTCTTAAGTATGCAATAAGATTCAGAAGTATATGCATGTTGAAATCTGTGGAAGCAATTTTTAAATCTATGGAGGGGGCTTTCCCTTTCCTAATTGCTTCTCTGACTTTGTCAGATATTTTTTGAATAGCGGAAGGATCAGTATGAACGAAAATATAATCGATTACAATGAAACCTGGTTCTCTTCTACTTTTGTATTCTGATTTATTAATGGTTTGTTGAACCCAAAGTGGCAAAAAAGTATTCAGCGAAAACTCAATTTCTGAAATAGAATATTCTGTGTTGCCATAATCCAATCCTAAAATGACATAAAACTTGTTGATGAAAGCCAAAATATATTCACTTGCAATAAATGGGTCTTTTATTAGCAAAGGGTGCGATTCTAAAACTTCTTTAGTTTTATTTTCTATAAGTTCGTATGCATATTGTTTTGGTCTTGATTTGATTGGGTTTTCACGATAGAAACCAATGTAGCTAAGGATCTTTTGTAAGTATAAATCATCTTCTGAAAGGTATTGTTTTATCAATACATCATTCAGGTCATAAGAAACTGGGTATAGCGTAAATTGAGCAGAATTATCCTGATAACTTGAAATGCCAACACCTATTTTCCAGTAGTTAGGATATAGTATATTTTTTACTGTTAGAAAGTCCCCGTCAAGAAGTCTATTGAAGAAATCTAAAAAAAGGTGTATTTCTCTGAATATTGGGTCGGTTTTGCCAACCGAGATATTGGTAGCTTTTTGTATTTCACCAAACTCTAATTTCAATTTTGCATTTTGTATTTCTAGTAAATCATAGTCGTAGAGTTTTTTTTGATAGCCTTCAATTATTTCGGTCCATTGTTTAATGTAGAGCACTTTGCCTTTTTGAATGCTGTTGTCTTTACTGAAATTAAGATTAACAGTGTCTTTTTTAAGCCTTTTAGATAAATCTAAAAGTGTTATTTTGTCAATATGCTGCCAATAGGCGATGGAGTTATTGGTATCAACAACAACAAGTAAAACGGGGAGAATACTTTGTTCGCAAAAAGCTAAAAAGCTTTTTTCACATTGATATTTGGGTTTATTTTCGTTTTTCTTGTCTAAGTTCTTAATTTGAACATCAAGTTTGCCAATCGGAATTTGTGAATCGTTTACAAGCTCTACAGTTCCGTCTGTATTGGGAAATTTGTCTAAAAATTTTACGTCTGGCTTTACCCTGTCAACATCTAAGATTTCCACAAATTTTCGCACAGCATTTATTTCTGCTGTGTTTGTATTTGGATAGGGTGCTGGGTTGCTATTTATGATTTTTTTCTTCGTCATTTGACTGTATATGAAGCCCTGTTCTAAAATACTCGATAGTTTTAGGCAATTGTGCTGTTAGAGAGTTCATCTATTCATCGCCGTACCAACGCTGGCCGAATGAACAGCTAAAGTACAAAACAAATTCTGCTAGTGAACTGTAAATATTGACGTGAAAACTGTGCGACAAACCAGAAAGGGTCTACTTGTCAACCCAAATAGCATAAATAGGTTTGTTGGCTACAGTAATTCTTGCTCAGACATTATATATGTGTCCAGCAGAAGGACTTCCTTTGTCTCGGTTAACTATTGTTGGTTTTATCCAAATAATTTTTGTTTCTAAGCTTCTCCAATGCCCACGTCGCCAATGTGTGTTTAAGGCCTTGCCAGAGGAGCTTTCTATTGCTTGTTTATATCCTTGTCCAATGAAGTTGATTTTTGTAAACCCTTTGCAGTTAATATCGCTATTGATAATTTGTTTTTGATGTTTAGTCTTAGCTTTTTTTAACTTGTCTAAAAGATATTGTGGTGTGTCAGAGGTCCATTGGGTTATTTTGTTTTCTGGTTCGGCAGTCAGGTAACACACTGCGTTTAAAGCTAAGCTTATATATTTCCAGAAAATTGCTTGTGTAACTTCAACTTTTTGTTCATTACGATCTGTTCCAAATGCCTTTGCAAGGAAACCAGCTTTTTTAAGATTATTTTTTTCATTGCTATAATTGATTCTAAACCATCCACCTTTTAAGGACGCATAGTTGTTTGAGTAAAACCATTCTTTTTGTAGCTTTGCGTCTTTAACCGATGTCGCCATGAATAAGTCAATTTGATTTTCTTTTGCAAGGTCTTTAGCAATTAATACACCGTCCATGATTAGCTTATTGCTATTAGCGTCAATGCCATATTGACGGTCAAGATCGGCAAAAGAAAGAAAAAGGCTTTTGAAAGGAAATTTTATTTGTTCTAAAGGAAGTTCATTGACATCGGTGTTTTCAAAAAGTGTTAGTATCTCTTTTGAAAAATGGAAGATATTTCTGCCGTTCAATTTCCAGTTATGATATAGATAATAGAAGTTTAACTCTCTTGCAAGTTGCAGTTCAAATTCTGTTTGGCTTAACGATTGCCCAATTCTAATAAGTGGTTCTTCTTGAATATAATCATAGATGATGTTTTGGACTTTCATTACAAAAGTAGTATTATTTAATTCCTTTAATGCTTTATGTCCGAATAATGAATTTAGCTTAGAAATGAAAGGTCTTGACTTTTCATATCTAACAGGAAAGAAGATGTCGTTTTTAACCATGTTTGAAATTAGCGAACGATTCGCAATATTATTATAGCAAATATTTATGGGGCGATACAAAAGATAGAAAGTACTCTAAAGATGCACAGATTTGGGTCTAGTCTGACGTGCAGCTGATAATAGTGCAAAAGCCTTGCCTTGACTCAGTTGGGTTTATTTGGACACTGCCTTTTTGCTGCATGTTTTCTTAGCCCCACCAGCTAGGCTGATGTCAAAAGATGGAGTTTTAAGTGTTTTCATTGTTAGCTGGAAAGGAATTGAGAATAAGAATGAGGAGCTTGGAATTTATTTATAGTTTTATAATCTTTCGCAAAGTGTCAGCAGAAACAGTCTGTAAAGAATCTAAAGTATTTTGTTGCCTTAACTGCTTCTCTTGAATTGTATTTAACTGTTGTTTCAGTTGTGGCAGTTCTTTAGATTTGCTTGGTCGTATACTTAACCATAATGTAGTTAGCGAAATGAGCGTCGGAACGATGATGGCCCAAATAGAAATCGTCTTAGCCGCCTTTGAACGCTTTAAGCTTAGAAGTGTCTGCTCTTTAATTTCCTTGTCAAGACGTTTCTCTTCCGCTTGTGATGAGTACCAGCTTACTTGTGCAGCTTTGATGCCAGCAGGTGTCAATTCGAATGGCTCTGGGTCACCATACTTCGCATATTCAAGAAAACCATCGTCGAAAAGCCGCTTTTTCAAAAAGTCAATATTCCAGTCGTCGATAGTGGGGTCTTGTGCTTTGGCAACGAGTTTGAACGAAAGTCTTTTATATGTCGGGTCTTTAGAATGTTTTAGTGTTTGCCCATATAAGTATGAACTAAGAATTGCGTCCAATAAATTATTATGTGTCATTGAAAAGAGATATCGGGTAAACAACAGTGGATGGACAGGTCTTTATGCAGGGTTGAAATTATTATTCCGTCTGTCCAGTGCCACTGCTGATTTTTGTTGCTTAGTGATACTAGTTGGATGAGGCGGAAAGTAAATATTGAATATAAAGGTACGACCCTATTCTTGGTTCCGCCATATTGCGAGTGTAATGTTATATGTAGTTCGTTAGAAACCATTACTTATGAGATTTTCTTTTGTGTCTATGAACAATCTTTTTGTTGCTATAAGTTTATTTAACTCCTCTTCGGGGTGTATACTTTTTAGAATATCTATAATCTGCGCTCTTTCAGATTCATCCTTTATTAGAATCGCAGAAATCTCTGCGATTTGAAAGGTTAATCTATAAGCATTTTCACTAAAATGAGGTTTCTTCTTGTTTGTCCAGTAATCATATTCTTTACTGCCTTCTACATGAAAATCTAGATCTAGATACGTCTTTCTCCATTCTCTGTCATTGTAGGCAATAAATGATTCTCCTCTCTTATTGATAACAGTATAAGGCTTTGTTAGATAAATTGTTGGTTTGGTAGCTTGATATACCGAGTTTGCATAACTTGATAAATGCTCGACTAATTCCTCATTATAATTTACGCTTACATAGTCGGCTAATGCAAGTGCTTCTTTGGAAGTATTTGTCAGGCCAATAGAAGAGGAAAAATTGCCACACTTACATTCTGTCCATTTTGCGAAATATTCTTTAAAGTCTCGAAGTTTGCTCACAAACACTGAGTCTTCTAAATAACTAGTTAGTGAAGCTTGAGCTTCGCCCTCTTTGTAAGTATAGATGACAGGATTGATATTCTTTGAAATGCCCCAACTTCTAGAAAACCCAATGCCATATTCGCCGTAGTTTAGTACCTCGTTTTCGCCAATGTCCCTGAGTAGGATGTTGCTAAATGAAACCATTGGAACAATAATATTCCTGTCACCTAAATGCTCTTTTGCGTACGAAGGTTTGAAACCTTCTTGTAATAGAATTTTTAAAGTTTCTAGATTCGTAATATGGAATAATGTGTCAATTTGGTTTGTCATGATGCTTGTTTAATTATGAATGCGTGAGTAGCATGACGTATAACAACTCTACCTACGCTAATATACGCTTCTAACCCACCAAAAGCAATTATTATAAAATCGTTTTATCGGGCTCCCTTAATCTATGTAATCAAAATGACGAGGATTGCCATTCCATAGCGTATAATAGTGTTTGTTGCCTGAAAAAAAGACTGTTGTGCCCTCCCTATGCTTTTTAGCTCGGAAAACATTTTCTTTATTCTTTTGAGAGATTATTCCTTCATTTAATATTGGAATTTCAGTACCTCTAGTATTGTATGGTGAATCGATATAATTATGAAATGTTGGAAGCCTCATTAGCAATGCCACATCCTGTGTATCTTTTATAATAAGGCAAAAATCATTTCGAATCATACCATAGCCTACATCTGCAACAACAACTTTTCCTTCTAGTGCATTGTGATTCCTGCCATTTATCAGTTCTAGCAAATGTTCAGTAGTAAATAACTTGCTTTTGTCACGTTGAATAAGATTGTGGGATTCTTTGCACCATTCACTAACATCATCTGAATCAGCTAATTTAATTAGTGAATTTTCTCTGCCAGCGAACTTTTTGGAAACATTTAGATAACGAGAGGTTGTGACAAAAAGACCATTGTTCGCTTTTTCAGCATGTACAAGACCGCTCAATGCTGCAACTGCTTCTAGTTTTATTGGTAGTTCTTTTTTATATTTCTTTGCTTGCACTAGCGTGACTATCTCATCAATCCCCTCTTTTTTAAATAATCTTAAATCAACTCCGCCATCACCTTGGCCCTTCCCAAGCTGGGTAACATATCCTTGATTAGCGAATATTTCACTGAGTAGTATTTCAAACTTACGGGGTGAAAGATCATAGAGCTTCTCCCTTCTTTTACTGAAATAGTCAAACAGTTCTTCGTATAAACTAGTATAGCCAGGCTTGACGAGCTCACAGATCCATTGCCATTCAAAGTATTCTAAATAAGATTGATTTAAATCCTCCTCAATTGGATAGAAGAGAAAAATGTAATGGTTATATGCTTCACAATAGAATCCGGTGTTTTCCATGAACTCATAGAATTCCGTTAGCAATTCACCATTGCCATAACCATTGAACATGGAAAACATACCGCCCTCTGATAAAAGTACCAGAACACATGCCGCTACCTCATTTGGCTCATCATCAAATTCCTTAGTGTAAGTAGTAAAAAAACTGTCAGTCCATAAATCCCGTTTTTCTGCCCACAATTTTATCTTATCCTCTAAATCTTTAATTTTTTCCTCAAGAATATGATCGGTCATAAAAGAAATTTACAAAAATACATTAAAAAATTTTTGGGTTCTAATCTCTAGGATTTAAAAAGTAATGCTTGGTAATCAATCCCATCCACCCACCCCCGCCCCCCAACCACCCACCACAACCGCCAACTACCCGTTCCGGCGTCCAATAACCGGAATAGCAAGAGGCCTTACTTATCTTTAGCCCCGGCCCGATGGTCATTGGCCATACTTGTTGTTGGCAAACATATTTTTTACATCCAGCGTCTCCAATCATTAGCTTATCTCTTATCGTCTTCCATGCAGAAGGTATGTGCGCAGCAGCGGCGATGGAATATGCCTCAGCCCGCTTTTCATCCCTTTTTATAATTGGGGATATACCATGTTTGTGGTATTGTACAGCATATTCAGAATTACTATGTTTGTATTCCTTACCTCATCGCCCTGTTTTAAGTCAGGCCAATCCAACTCAGGTTCATGAAAAGTTGGGTTAGTTTTTCTCTCTGGATATAATAAGTTTCTAAGCTGGTTATTTCAGCAGATTCTGTATGTAAAATATGGCATTAACACATCCTAAAATAACTCAAAGCAACCCAAAACAAGGTTTTTTAATCTTATAAAGCAATTGCTTATGCGCTTAAAAATGAACGGATTGTCGCTTTTGTTTGTAGCCGGGCTCTCGTGTATAATTTGCTTTTGGGTGGCATGTCGGAAGATGGACAGACCAGGGCTAGAACTACAAGCCGTACAAGCAAAGGTGGAAGAACGGTTTTTTAACGCAAACAGGTCAACAGACCCAACAGAAAATGCATTAGTTGAGTTTATAAAACGAAAAAACAACAAAGAGAGGTTTGTGGAAAAAACAGTAAAGCAGATTGGGTTTCCGAGGTGGAATAAGATCATTACACCGGTTGCATCAAAATCTACCCATCTACAAGAATCTGATACATCCGTTATTTACTATATCCCATTCGTTGAAGATGCGGAAAATTCTGTAAATGCGGCAATGGTTATCAAAGCCACCGCCTCAGATACTACTTTTGGTTACTTGTGCGACTGGCAATATGCACAAAAAGAAAATAGCTCAAACTCGATTAAAGATCCTGCTGAGTATTATGCTGTCTTTTTTATGGCTCTTGACAGGCATGTTTTTGGCCACAAGGAATTCACAATTACCGACCCTAACTTGTTTAAGAACGGAAATAATATAGCCAGGTCACTTTCTTTTTCAGATTCAGCAGGCAGCAAGTCCGGGCTGGCAGATTTGCTGGAACCAATGGAAGTCTGCAATGATATCAGAACGTATTATACACTTTGCGCCTATCCGGGCAATGAAAAGTGTACACCAAATTGTGACCAGTGTTGGGAATGTACCGGAGTTTTAGAGACAGATTATTGCTGGACTGAGTGGATTTATACCAGCGGTGGTGGCGGTGGTTCAGGGGGTAGCGGCACTGGGGGCGGTGGCTCGGGTAACAACCCGCCAGATCCACCTCCCGGTAATGGTGGTTCCGGCTGGAACCCCAATCCGCCACCATGCGATAGTTACCTGATGGATGTACTGAGCAATGATACTGCCTTTATAAGCAGGTTTAAATATTTACAGAGTGCATCCGTCGTAGGCGGAACCAAAGAAAAAGGTTATAAAGTAAGTAATCGTGCCGCTGGAATTTATAGCTACAATGAGGGAGATAGCTATACCGGGTTGATCAACTGGAGTTTCTCAGCAGGTGAAAAAGTCGATGGGCTGATGCATAGTCATTATAACGGATTGAATGGCATATTTTCAGCAGATGACATCTTGCTGATGGCTAAAATGTACATTGGGGGATATGTGGCAGACACCAGTAATTTCTTTTTTGCCATGACAAGTTATACCGGCGTACCCTATTTGATTAAGGTTACCAATACAACGAAATTTAGAAACTTTGCCAATAGAATTATTCAAAAAGAGGCAAAAAATGATGAGTTTACAGAAACCTACAACAAGAAGTTTCGTTCAGGAGATAACACAAAAAATGAAGTTGAATTTTTGAAAATGCTGTCAGAAGAAGGGGCTGGAACCGGGCTGACACTGTTCGCAGCTAAAGACGATTCCGGCACCTATAATTTTAACAGGTGGGCAAAACTATCTTTATGGGGAAATGATGTGAGCGAATCTGAATGTCCGCAAAACATTGCAAACTAACCACTATGAAAAAAATATTATTAGCGCTGTTCCTATTCCTTCAAATAGCCATTGAAGCAAATTCGCAGGTAAAGTTTGACACTTGCTCATATATTTCCAAGTTTGAAGGCACATGGCAATATAACAATGGAACGGATACTATTAAAGTATACCTCAGGGCAAACAGGTCATACTATCCTGATTTTAATTCTATCAGCGATCGACTGTATGGCTGGCACGAGTATAAGCAAGGCAATGTTGTAATTGAAAGCACATGGCAAAACAGGTTTATGAGCCTGGCCAATGCTGATACTATCACACGCAACAGTTCTTCTATTCTTCTTGGTATGGGTACTGGTGCTGATTGTAGTGATACAGCCAGATGGGCTATGGGGAAAATTACAGATTATTTACAAGGGAAAGAGGCTAAAATTGTTACGGTAACTCTTAATGCTTCAGGAAACCTGATGACCTGGCAGCAACGGCATTCAGCGACTATTGCATTAGTAACCGGCCCAATCGGAATGACCTTACCGAGGGAGTTCATATTGGTGAAGCAACCATAACAAAGTTCCATTTTTCCGGTCAACGTCTCCTCTCATCACCTTCCGTCCATGGTCTGCCGAGCAGCAGCAACGATGAGGCATTTTAACTTAATACACTCATCATCCCCCCAACCACCCACCCAAACCGCCAACTACCCGCTCAGGCGGCAAACCGGGGAAATAGCAAGAGGCCTTACTTATCTTTAGCCCCATCCGTTGGTTGTACATGCTATTTGTTGCCAAACATATCACCGCTTATACCTGCAGGCTGGCCCTGTGTGTGTTGTTTATATTGTTGGCAAAGCCTGCTTCTTCGCAAAAGATATTTTTTAATAAAGTGCAGCCGCCGCCGGGCAAGTCCTTTCACCACGTAACCGGTATGGTGCAGGATAAGCAGGGCTATATATGGCTGGCTACCAAGAACGGCCTGTTTAAATACGATGGCTACTCCATGGTGCATTACCGCAACAATGCACTCGATGGCAGTTCCATCGCTTCTGATTTCCTGGAAACGATCTGCATTGATAAAAACGGCATCATCTGGATCGGTACTTTCAACAGCGGGCTCGACAGGCTGGACCCGGTTACCGGCTCCTTCACCCATTTTCGCCACGACCCCGCCAACCCCAACAGCCTTAGCGGCAATTCAATATTTGCCTTGTTAGCTGATAGCGAAGGCACCCTGTGGATCGGCGCCAATGGCCTCGATCGGTTCAATCCCTCCACCAATACTTTTACGCATTTCCGGCATAAGCCCGATGTGTATACCTCCATCAGCAATGATGCAGTGCGGGCTATTTATGAAGATAAACAAGGCACACTCTGGGTGGGCACGGGCAGCCTGTATGGCGACGAAGGCAAGAACCCGCAACTCGGTGGCCTGAATAAGATGGACCGGAAGAACGGAACTTTTCAGCGCTTCATGGCCGACCCGAAAAACCCCACCAGCCTTATTGCGAATAAAGTGCGGGCCATGTTTGAAGACAGCAAAGGCAATTTTTGGGTGGGCACCGATGGCGATGGCCTGCATACCATGAACCGCAGCAACGGTACTTTTCAGCGCTACCCCTACGATGCACGCCACCCGTATAAACTGAGCCGCCCCGCCCTGAAGAAAGCACCGTATTATGATCATATCACATTCATTACCGAAGATGCAACGGGTGCCATCTGGATTGGCACAGCCGAATCAGGCATCAACTATTATGATCCGAAGACAGCGAAAATGAAACATTTTGAATCGGGCAATGATTCCACCGGTTCCTTTCATGATTATACAGCCTGGTGGGCCATGCGTTCACGGGAGGGTGTGCTGTGGATCAGCACCATTCATGGCAGCCTTTACCGCATCAACCCGCTGGAAGGCAGTATACCTTTTTACCCCGTGCCCACCAGGGGCGTGCCCGCCATTTTTGAAGATGCCAATAAAACACTCTGGCTGGCCAATGGGGGCAATGGCTTGTTGCAGCAAAATAATGACAGGCAGGCCCTGCAGTCCTACGCACATGCACCGGATAATCCGAAATCGATCAGTGCTAACGAAGTCAGTTGCATCAGCGGGGATAATAATCAACAGATATGGGCCGGTACTTTCAACAACGGGCTGAACCTGCTGCATAAAGATTCGGGCACCTTCACCCGCTTCATATACAATCATGATGGCCCCACCGGCATTTCCAACAATCATGTGATCAGTATTTATGATGATCCCGGTGCCTATATATGGGTGGGCACGGTGAACGGTCTTGGCCGCTACGATCCAAAAGCGAATAGCTGGCGTACTTATCTTTTCTACCCCCCGGGTGAGGAAGAAAACAACCGCAATATTGTAACAACCATACTGAACGATCGGCATGGCAACTGGTGGGCCGGCTGCTGGAACAAGGGCGGGCTGCAAAAATTTGATCCCCAAACAGGCAAGTCGAAAACCCACCTGGCACAGGCCAATATTGAAAAAGTATATGAAGACCATGCGGGTGTATTGTGGGCAGCAGCACTGGAAGGCCTGTACCGCTATAACCGGGAAAAGGATCTCTTTGAAAAATTTGAAGACCCGCTTTTTCTCTACGAAACCAATAGCATCTCTAACCTGGTGGAAGATGATACCGGTAACCTATGGCTGACGACGGCGGCCGGCATCGTGCGCCTGAATAAAGAAAGAAATGAAACCACCTTGTTTGGCAAAGCTTATGGTATAAATGGCGATGAGTTTTATGTATTGTCCGGCCTGAAGGGGCATGACAACAAATTATACTTCGGCACCACCACAGGCTACTATGCTTTTTATCCCGGTGATTTGGCAAGGGGCATGCGGGCACCGGAGATTGTGCTCAGTGAATTTCGCCTGGCCAATGAAGTAATAGAACCGGGCGACCGGGGTATATTACAGGAGCCGCTTTCCTCGGTGAGCCGGATCAAACTCCGCTATGACCAGGATGTATTTTCCTTTGCTTTCGCCGGTATTGATTACAGCAATCCCGAAGCCAACCGGCACCTGTTTATGCTGGAGAACTATGATGCAGGCTGGAACCTGGCCGGGCCTGAACGGAAAGCCATATACTTTAATGTGCCGCCGGGCAAATATGTGTTTAAGCTAAAAGTGGTGAACAGCTATGGCGTATGGAGCACCCGTGAAATTGAAATCATCATCACTCCGCCCTGGTGGACGACCTGGTGGTTCCGCATCGGTGTGGTGTTATTAGTTGCTGCTTTATTTTACACGGTTGTGCGCTGGCAGGTGCGGCAGAAATTTAATCACCGCCTGCAGCAATCAGAAAAAGATAAACAACTGGCGGAACTGCGGCAGAAAACCGGTGAGCTGGAAATGCAGGCCCTGCGTGCACAAATGAACCCGCATTTTGTATTCAATTCCCTGAATGCCATTAACCGGTTTATCTTGCAGAATAATAAAACGCAGGCATCGGAATACCTGACCAAGTTTTCCAAACTGGTGCGGATGATATTGCAAAACTCGCAGTCGACGTTGATTACGTTAGAGAGTGAACTGGAGTCGCTGAAATTGTATTTGGAACTGGAAGCCCTGCGCTTTGATTACCGCTTCGATTATAAAGTAAACGTGGAAAAAGAAATAGATGTGGATTTACTGAAAGTGCCGCCGCTGATCATCCAACCCTATGCAGAAAATGCCATCTGGCACGGGCTGATGCACAAGGAAGAAAAAGGTAACCTGGATATAGCTATACGGCAGGAAGACAAACAACTGGTGATAACGATAAAAGATGATGGCGTGGGGCGGAAACATGCTTCGGCCATGACGAGCAAGTCGGCCACCAAACATAAGTCCATGGGGCTCACCATTACGGCAGACCGCATTGCACATATGCAGCGTTCGCCGGGTGTGGAGCCGGTCATCATCAATGATCTGCTGCATGAAGATGGTACCGCCGCAGGCACCGAAGTGATAATAACCATACCTGTTATTTATGATTAAAGCCATACTGGTAGATGATGAAATGCACGGGCTGGATACGATGAATATCCTGCTGAACGATTATTGCCCGGAAGTGCAGGTGGTGGAGCGTTGTTCTTCTGCGAAGAAAGCACTGACGGCGATCAATGCATTAAAACCTGACCTGGTATTCCTGGATATTGAAATGCCGGTGATGAATGGGTTTGAATTACTGGAACAGTTTGATGAAATAGCCTTTGCCGTGGTATTCACCACCAGTTATGATCAGTATGCCATCAAGGCCATCCGCTTCAGTGCCCTGGATTATTTATTGAAACCTGTTGATCCCAAAGAACTGATCGCCGCTATCAAGAAAGTAAAAGAAAAAAAGAACCCGCCCACGAATGAGCAATTGCAATTGCTCATCAATCAGCTGAATAACCGGGAGGGCATGATTGGCCGTATTGCCATTCCCACTACCGAAGGATTTGAACTGGTGCCGGTTGACCAGATTGTGTATTGCGAAGCCGATGATAACTATACCCGTTTCTATTTAAAAAGTAAAGCCCGCATACTGGCCTCCCGCAGCCTGAAGGAAATAGAAGAGCAGTTGAAGGAGCACCCTTCTTTTGTAAGGGTGCATCATTCCTATATGGCCAACCTGAATGAAGTAACGAAGTATGTAAAAGGGGAGGGCGGTTATTTGGTCATGTCTGATGGCGCTACGGTAAATGTATCCCGCAGCCGGAAGGAGGCCTTGCTGAAATACTTCTGACAAATATTCTGCTAACTACCAGCCTGGGCTGTTAACCACCCATTGCTGCTTTTACTGCGATCATCACCGGCCTACTTTTATGGCATAAAGTATAGCCATGAAAAATAGAACTATTGTTTATGCTGCCCTTGCAGCATCTTTCTTTTCCCTAACCGCATGTACACAAAAGTTGAAACTGGAAGCGGCTTACGATTCCCCTGCTGAAATATCGGCATACACTACGGAAGCCGGTGTATTGAATACCGCCGATGTCAATCCAAAAGTGCTCAAAAGTTTTCACCGTGTATATGGTGAACTGGCCGATGCAAAATGGCTCCGCTCAGCCAATGGGTTTATGGTAACGTTCCGGAACAACAATATGAACAATACCGTTTACTACCGTAATAATGGTGCTGTTGATGCAGCGGTTCATTACTATGATGCGGGACAATTGGTAGCTCCGGTAAAGGCAATGGTAGCAGCGGCTTTGCCAAACCATGTAGTATCAACGGTGGTGGAAGTGCAGAAGGCCGGCACAACAGCCTACTATGTAAAAGCACAGGATGCCACCACCATCAAAACAATAAAAGTAGTGGGAGAGGAATGGGAACTGGTGGAAACACTGGTGAAACGATAATATTCTTCAATCAGGACGCCATGCAAAACAACGACAAATGGGTGCTGGTATCCAGGTGCCTGGCCAATGAAGCAAGCGATGAAGAGCAGCTTACGTTAAAGCGTATGCTGCATGAAGATCCCTTTATGCAGGAATGGTATGCGGCCCTGGAGCGTTTCTGGAAGCAGCCTGTTGTTGAGGACAAAGAGGCCGCCGAACAGGCTTTTCAGCATACATGGAAAAGAATAGAAGAGGCGAATATGGCAAAGGGGTAAACCGGCAACCAGGGAGTTGCTGTTATTTACGGGCAGCACCACACCGGTAACAAGATTCAAAACGGAGCAATTTCCATAATAACCGCAAACATTCGGGTATTTGCAAAGGCAGGGAATTCATTGATTGTCCAGCCCTGCTTTTGCAAATACTTTTGTTGCAGGCAGTTTTTATTGGGGTATCTGCTCTGCCAAAATTTCCTTACCCGTTTTGTCGAAATAGGTACAGGTCATTTTGTCCATACAGATTTCCCATTTTTCAATGCCAGTTGCTGCACACATTTTAATGAAGGTCAAAAAGTCTGTTTTGCCCTGTTGATGCGCTAATAATTCTGCTTTGAATTTTTCAATATTTGGCTTATCAGCAATGGTCAAGGGTTCATATTTCTCAGGCACTTTTGCTGTGTGGTTGTTTGCTCCGTAATAGTTAATATGCCCGTCGCTTACATAAGTTTCATAATGAGTCACCCCCAAAGCTTTAATTTCTTTGATGTAAGCCGGAAAGTCTGCACCTGATTTTACTTTTCCATGGGCTGTTTTTAATTGCTCTGCTGTAAAGGCTGGCTGTTGAATGGAAGCATCAGGAATATGTTCTGTCCAAACTTTATTTCCTGCTTTGTCAACGTAAGTACAGGTCATAGAAATTAAGCAAACCGCCCATTTCTCAATTCCGTTGCTGGCACATTGACGGCTGATTTCAAGATAACCGGATTTTCCTTGTTGATGATTGGCAATGTTAACTTTCAGTTGTTCTAAATTTACATGGTCAGCAACGGTGATTGGATCATAGTTTGGCCCTGCCAATAGCTCGTAGCCATTCTCTCCGTGATACACACTTCGTCCGTCTTCCATTTGGGTTTCATAATAAGTTACCCCGAGGTTTTTAAGGTTCATGGCTAAAACAGGGAAATCGGCACCTGTGTTCACCTGCATCATTTTTTCTTTGATTTGTTCTGCTGTAAACATTTTTTCTTTGCTTTTAAGTGTTAAATGATTAGTTGAATTACATGCAACCATGATGCTCAGAGCGGTCAGAATAGTTGTTGGTTTCAGCATTGCATTTTTCATTTCTTTTACATTATGATTACCATGCAAAGGTGTAACTGCTGAAGTCCCTGTAATTGTAAAAAATCGTTTTTCTAGAAAAAGCGTTTGAAATGTTCCGGGGTGTCCCCAGTAAACTGTTTGAAGTCTTTTATGAAGTGGGCCTGGTCAAAGAAATTGTTTTCGTAACAGATTTCGGTTAAGGATTTCGTGTTATTCAGATTATCAAGAACTGTATTGAACCGAACGATAGATGCGAATTTTTTTGGTGTTGTGCCAACAACTTTCCTGAATCGTTTCTCAAAGGGGCTTTGGCTGATATATAGTTTTTCGTTCAACTCTTTTATGCGAATAGCCCCTTTCGATTGATAGATGAGTTTAACTGCTTCAACTATTAACTTGTCTGTTTCAATGTCTTTGAGTTGAGCAAGCAGAAACTGCTCCACAATTTTTATTCGTTGTTTGTCAGTAGTGGCAAATGCCAATTTCTCTTCCACTTCCGTTATATGGCTCTTCTCAAAAATATCGTCAAGCGATATGCTCAAATTAAATAGTTCATTGGCAGGATGAGAAGCAAAATGGGTAAAACCGGTTTCCGAAAAGAAAACTAACACAGTGCCAATGTCATTTGAATTTTTAAATATTTTATAACCATCAGCAATGCCCGTAATTCCTGCTGAAGCCAGGTTACTTTCAGTAGTATCTTTAATAATTGACAGTTTGCCTTTGAATTGAAAACCGACTACAAGTCCGGAAGAGGGAAAAATTTTGTATGTACTTGCTACTTCATTCTCCGACACTACAAAATACTTAATGTAGGGTTTCAGTCGTTCAGTTGGAATATGTTTGTCAAATTTCATTCACTTGTCGTTAGTGAGGGGTGTATGTAAAATTGCCTGCAATGGCAGGTTTGCCGATGGTGATAAATTTTATATTCATCCGCCCGAAACCGTTGACTGGTTTTTTCATAAAGTTAAATATTATGAATTAAAGTTGGGCTTTGTTCGTCTGCCAGCGTAGCAGCAACCCCAGGTAAGCCGTGGTTTTGGTCACTCGTCATACACAAAATACTTGTCAATCTCGTTTGGGTTGGAAATGTCAACTACAATTTTTTCAAACACACTGACAATCTTTTGCTTATCAATAAAGACGAAAGTTCTGTGCGTTTCGCCAATGCACGTCCGGCCTTCTGTGGAAAGCATAGTTATACCGATCCGGTTACGTGGAGCCACTATAATAAATAGGAGAGCAGGGGAAGTCAACCTGCAAGATCCCAATCAATAAATCCTTAAAACCCGATTGAATTGCCACCATCCACGGGCAGCACCACACCTGTTACGTATTTTGCTCCATCACTGGCGAGGTAGTAAGCAGCAGCGCCAATATCTTCCGGTTGTCCCATAATGCCCATAGGTGTGCGGCCAAATACTTTGGCCTTGCGTTCCGGATCGCTGTCGAGGGCTTTTGCCGTCATATCACTGTAAATAAAACCTGGTGCAATCGCATTCACCCGAATGCCTTTGGGTGAAAGTTCAACAGCCATGGCCCTTGTCATGCCATCAATCGCTGTTTTACTGGCGCTGTAGGCAATTACTTTTGGCAAACCATATTGTGCCGCCATACTGCTGATGTTGATGATGCAGCCGCTGTTGCGCTTCAGCATATCTTTTACCACTTCGCGGCTCATGGTAAACACAGCGCAGAGGTTGGTGCTGATGATACGCTGAAATTCTTCATCCGTTACTTCGGTAAATTCTTTTTTCTGGTTGATGCCGGCATTGTTCACCAGTATATCCACTTTGCCAAACTCCTTTACAATCTCTTCGACGAATGCAGGAACAGCAGCAAGGTTGGTTACATCGCAGGCTTTGGCAATACATAAATCGCCCAGTTGTTCTTTCGCTTTGGTTAGTTTATCTAAATCACGGCCAGCAATGATAGTGGTAATACCATTTTCTGTAAATGCTTTAGCAATCGCAAAACCAAGACCACTGCCACCACCGGTAACGATGGCGATTTTGCCTCCATTTCCTAAACGGGTGCCTGATGTAGAATTATGCTGACTCATGTCTTACTATTTATAGGTTGTTCAAATCATTTAGACTTTGTAAACGCCCGTCCCCATCCCCTAAAGGGGTGTTTAAAGCTGAACTTAGTAAACGCAGGCATTTTATTTCATCTCCTGTTTTTAGTAGCCAGTTCTGCCCCCGTACAAATCCCCCTTCAGGGGATAGGGGCAGGGATACGGCCGGGGCGCCACCGGGGTTTCTAATTCCCCGGCGCAAACGGAAACCGCAGCGATTTATAATACTCCAATGTCTTATCTGGCTTTTCATAACCAGCTGGTATAGGCTGGCGGCTGAAAGTTTGAAAATACAACAGGCAGGCGTTTCTCCACCATGTTGCCTCATCAATTTGTATATCGAGCAACATTTTTACCTGGTTGAAACGCTGTGCATCCACTTTGTTTAATTGCTTCAGCCATTCGCTCTTCATCCATTTTACACTGTCGGCACCGGTATAATATTTATAACAGAGCTCATTCCATAAACTGCGTCCGCTCTGCATGGTATGGTTCCAGGGTACATGGTGAAACCATAATAGAAAACGTTCATCACAGGTATTCATCTCCTCCCAGTTTTTTCTTGCAGCTGGCTGGTATTGACTGATGGCATTACTGCCTGTTGCAGTCCTGTTGAAACCGATACCAACACTGTCTGCTTTGTGATAATAAACGGGATTCCATTCGGGCCGGTTCAGTTCGCTAACCCATGGTGCAGGGCCGTAGTGGTGACCAGTGCCCATGATATGGTGCAGGCCAAGCGGGTTCATATAGTCCACCATTATCTCGCGGCTCTTCAGCAGCATGTTTTTCATGGAAGTAACAAAAGCAGCATCATTGGTAAAACTCATGCGCAGCCATTCATCAGCAATGGCCTGACTGCTGAGATCATAGTTCCAGGCCAGGCGCCCCAGCGCATACCAGTTGGCCTGTGCAAAGGGATGACCGCACCAGTTGATGTCGCTGCCGATATTGGAAACACCGGCCATGCCATTGAGCGTATGATTATCTAAACTTCCGTCAATGACTTTGGCAACAGTGCTGCCCAAACCTTTGCTATAGGTATCACTTTGTAAAACTTCTTTGAACAGTGGTGCTAAGAAAACAAGATTGGTCCCTTGGCCGAGATACTCCTGTGTAATTTGAAACTCCATCATCAATGGTGTTTTCGGCATAGCACCAAAGAGTGGATGAAATGGTTCCCTTGGCATAAAATCAATCGCCCCATTCTTCACCTGCACCATCACGTTGCTGCGGAACTTTCCATCCAGCGGTACAAAATCATCGTAAGCCTGTTTGTGGCGATCAACGGGGTTCTCTGCTGCATACACAAAGGCACGCCAGATAACAATACCATTGTGCGCTGCTACTGCGTCAGCCAGCATATTGGCACCATCGGCATGTGTACGTTTATAATCCTGCGGGCCGGGTTGCCCTTCGCTATTCGCTTTTACTAAAAAGCCGCCGAAGTCGGGGATGAGTGCATATATCTCATCGGCCTTTTCTTGCCACCAGGCCTGTACGGTTGCGTCAAGCGGGTCGGCTGTTTTTAAGCCACCAATTTCTATGGGCGCACTGAAGCGGGCTGTGAGATAAACTTTGATGCCATAGGGACGAAATACATCCGCCAGTGCTTTTACTTTTTCTAAATAAGATTTTGTAAGAATCGTCGCATTTGCATTTACATTGTTTAAGACAGTGCCGTTGATACCGATGGAAGCATTCGCCCTTGCATAATCAATATACCGCTGATCGATATAGCCGGGCAGGGTATGCCAGTTCCAGATGGAGGAACCAGCATAACCTCTTTCTACGGTTCTGTTCAGGTTGTCCCAATGATTGAGGAGGCGGAGTTTTAGTTTGGGAGAAGAAACGACGTTGATGTCTCTCAAGTCCTGCTGGGTTTGCATTAACCGGAGCAGATGGAATACGCCGTATAACAAACCCATATCTGAATTTGCAGTAATGGTGGTGTAAGTTTTACGGTTATGAATTTCTTTTTTTATAACATAACCTTCTGGTCCAATTTCTCGAATAGGTAGGCGGGTGGAAACAGGAACAGCAAAAGGTGGTGATTTGCTAATGATTAAACTTCCATATTGTGCATTGTTACTGAATATGGGGTGAACACCCAGCATACCTGCTGAAGCTTTTGACAGTTCATTTTTTATAACGCGTATGGTTGGTGCATCGCCAATAACCGAAATATTGGCTAATAACGAACGGTATTGAACCTGGAGTTTTGTATCCTGCACTTTTGCGTAGCGCAGCCATAGATCATAACCATTCTCAGCCTTGCTATTTGTAACTAACGTGAATAATACAACCAGCAGCAATAATCGTTTCATCATACCAGCCTTATTTAGCGTCTTTCTTCAGCGATGATTTGCGGATAATCAGTTCGGAGCGAACCACGATGGAATTAGTGGTTTTAATATTCGAAATGCCTTTTAAGTGATTGATCAGGTTGCGGGCAGCAATCTCGCCCAGTTCTATACCGGGATAGTCTATCGTTGTTAATTGCGGCTCCACTATTTTACTGATGGCATCATTATTAAAACCGACGATAGCAATATCTTCCGGTATGCGTATCCCGTTTTCTTTGAGTGTGCGCATACATACCGCAGCGGAGAAATCATTGGTAATGAAAGCGCCGTCGGGCATGGGTTTCATTTTTAGAATCTCTAAAGCTGCTTCCCGTCCGCATTGTTCACTCAGGTCTTTAATCAGCACCATTTTTTTATCATGGGCAATGCCGTTGTCGTAGAGCGCATCAGCATAACCTTTATGGCGCTGGGCATATACGTTACGTTTCAGGCTGGCCGTAACGAGTACTATTTTTTTACAGCCCTGTTGTATGAGGTGTTGTGTGGCCTGGTAACCGCATTTATAATTATCGATCACCACTTTGGTGCTTTCGCTGTTTTCTTCCACCCGGTCGAAGAACATGACTGGTATACCTTTTTCTTCAAAGGGCTGAAAATGATCCAGGTCTTTTGTGTCAAATGCTAATGAGGCAATTAAACCATCCACCCGTTTATGAAAAAGGTTGGAAGCGTTGGCTACTTCTTTGGCTGCACTCTCCGAAGAGTGGGCGATGATGAGATCATAACCGGCTTCAGTCGTTACTTTTTCAATGCCTGCCAGTACAGATGTAATGAAGTTACTGTTCAACTCATGCACGATAACACCAATAGTGTTTGTCTTCTGTTTGCGCAGGCTGCTGGCAAACGTATTGTGCCGGTAACCCAGTTCTTTGGCAGCATCTTGTATGCGCTTGCGGGTGTTTTTATTGATGGCAGGGTGGTCCTGCAGGCCCCGGCTTACCGTGGCAGAGGACAGCTCCAGTTTCTGGGCTATATCGTAGATGGTGACGTCTTTTTTGGCCTTCATAATGCAATCGGTTACATCGTAAATCCGCTATTTTGCTCCATATTAAAAGTAGGCAAATTGGCTGATAATCAAAACTATTTATTTGCTGAATCCTGTTTTTCATAGGGGAAATTGACGTATGCCATACAGGTAACTATATAGTATATCTCCAGGCTTTGGAAACTGTCCGGTGCCATCTGCGGATTTAATCCCTGTTTAAAAAATATTATTGCAATCGGTTGCATTTTTAAATAATTCCTCTATATTCGTCTCAGAATGGTATAGGACGGTTACTTATACACCTGAAAATTTGCCTGCTGCTATATGAAAAATTGGAACAATTTCCAGTCACTTTTCAAGCCTGTGCTCACAGGTAAAAAGCGCATTGCTCACTACAGCAATTCCATTTTCGTTTCCCCGGTTTTTCAGCAAGGGCTTCTGATTTGTCAATTCCTAAAACAGCTATATGAAACAATCTGCAAAAACAAAACAACTGCTGCGGCTGCTCTTCCTCTTCCAGTTTCTTCTGCTAACTGGCGTGGCAATGGCCCAGAACATTACCGTGAAAGGACGTGTGCTTAAAGAAGACGGGCAACCCGTCCAAAGTGCATCCGTCATCGTAAAGGGTACCCAGGTGGGTACCACAACTAATGACAATGGGGATTTTAGCATTTCGACCCCTGCAAACGGAACCCTTGTCATTTCTGCGGTCGACTATTCGTCGCAGGAAGTAAAAGTCAACAACAAAAGTACTATTGAGGTGAGGCTTACAACTATTGACAAGAGCCTCGAAGGAGTTGTGGTGGTGGGTTATGGTACCCAGCGAAAGGAGGCGGTTACAGGTTCTATCGTCTCTATCAGTGGCAATTCTATGCGGGAGGTTCCATCGCCCAATATCAGCCAGGCTTTACAGGGCCGACTGGCGGGTGTGGATATTTCGCAAACCTCAACCCGGCCCGGCGCTACTATGCAAATCCGTATCCGGGGTACCCGCTCATTAAGTGCCGATAACAATCCCCTGATCATCCTTGATGGTATACCCTTTATGGGTTCGCTGGGTGATATTAATCCGAATGATGTGAAGAATATAGAAGTACTGAAAGATGCTTCTGCGACAGCAAT
>CAYLRV010000035.1:0-51387 GCA_964386395.1 uncultured Chitinophaga sp. | reverse complement strand
AGGCCACGTATCCACATTTTGGCAGGAGAAAATGTATGCATCCAGGTAATAATACCAATACAATTAGCTGAAGCATTGGCTTCCGCACACACCGCATGTATCTCTTCGCTTGACTTTACCGTAGGTTTAAATAGTACCGTAGCGGGTATACCTGCCGCATTATTCAGTGAAGCAGCAATTTCCTGTGCGTGCACCGCCACCTGTTTCAATGTTTCCTCACCATACAAATCCTGGCTGCCGGTTACAAACCAGATTTCCGCATTCTTAAAAGCTTTCATTCGATGTTAGTTGTTTTATTTTGAAAGAATCTCTATGTCTTTAATTTTCTCCGGGAACCATACCATCATTTCACCTTTACCCCGGTTTGCCCAGGCATAATAAGGAATAGCCACCAGCGGCTGATTGATTGTCTTTACTTCGCTGTCACTTACCACTACCGCTTTCGCATCGGCTTTCAGTGTAACGATACCATTCAGCAGGTTTGGTTCATTTACTGTAGAGAATATTGCGGATGAAGGCAATACAATATTTGCCGCTTTCCCATTATTATCCGCCCATTCAGCACAATACATAACCGGCCCTCTTTGCAGCGCTACCTTGCCAATATCATCTTTGAGCTTGTCGCTGGCTGTTACTCTCCGCACTTCCATTGGCAGTTTTACTTCCACTACATCGTTGGCTTTCCAACTGCGGCTTAGTACCGCATACCCGTCTATAGTTTCATACTGTACAGCCTGACCGTTTATCAATATGGATACTTGTTGCGATGAAGCGGATGCGAACGCATACAAGTCAGACGGGATGGCTTCATTCCTGGCCCAGCCCGGTATGCGTATTTTCATCGCAAAAGGAACAGTTCCCTTTTTGGGCGATACCGTAAATTTCAAATCGCCGCTCCAGGGATAGTTATGCTCTTGCTTAACAGTCACGGCTTTCCCATCAATCAGTAAATCGGCGTTGCTGGTTATAAAAAGGTTTACAAACAAATCCTTTCCTTTCTGCGCATACATATAACCGGGTACTGATGGCAGGAGCCTTGTCATATTGGTAGGACAGCAGGAACATTCAAACCAACCGGAACGTTCCACTTCCCTGTCTTTATGATTAGAGTGGTTGGTAATTTGCATGGCATTGGTATAGAAAAACGATTTACCATCTAAACCGACTCCTGAAATAAGTCCGTTGTATAAGATTTTCTCCAGTACATCAATATACTTTGCGTGGCCATGCAGCTGAAACATACGCTGGTTCCAGTACACATTCGCAATAGCTGCACAGGTTTCGTTATAGGCTGTTGCGTTAGGCAGTTCATAGTTATCGCCATAGCGTTCACCTGAACCAACAGCCCCTGCTCCGCCCTGCACATAGATTTTCTTCGTTACCATATTCGTCCAGATACTGTCAATCGCTTTCAGCATTAGTTCATCGCCGGTTAACGCCGCAATATCTGCAACCGCTGCATAGAGATAGCCTGCACGTACGGCGTGGCCAATGGCTTCTTTTTGATCCACCACAGGAATATGATCCTGCCAGTAAGCGCCATTCCTCCAGGGGTCTTTACTTTTTGCATCATAATTGGCGTAATGGCCTCTTTCTTCGATAAAATATTTAGCTGTTTCCAGGTATTCCTTTTTACCTGTAATACGGAAGAGTTTTACCAAGCCCATTTCCACTACCTGGTGGCCGGGTGCCACATGCAATTTATCTTTTCCAAAAACGGAACAAACCAGGTCAGCGTTTTTTAGTGCAATATCCAGCAGGTTTCTTTTGCCGGTTGCTGCAAAATGTGCTGCAGCGGCTTCGTATAAATGGCCTGAGTTATACAGCTCATGGCTCAATTCCCTTTCTTTCTCCCATCTGTTTTTACCAGCCCATCCATGCGGGTTGAGCGGGTCGATGGTACGGGCTGTATAGAGGTAACCATCCGGTTCCTGTGCTTTGGCCACTTTATCAATTAATGTATCGATGTATAATTCCAGTTTCTTATCTGGAAAGAGGCTGAGGGAAAATGATGCGCCTTCAATCGTTTTATAAATATCTGTATCATCGAAGGGAAAAGTGGTACAGAATTTACCGCTTTTTGCCGCGGCCATTTCAAAGTTCTTTACCCTTCCTGTTTTCTCGCAGCGTTCAAATGATGCGGGGATGGTTACCGTATGGTTCACCCGTATTCGGGGTAACCAAAAATTATCAGACAGGTGTACACTGGTGAACGGTACAGCTGTATATGGGTAATCTTTCTGCTGGGCCGATGAGGCCAGCGAAAATATAATTCCACACAATAATGTAATTCGTTTCATCCTTTTTTGTTTAGACTATTGTCCGTAATAACTATCCGGGCCATGTTTTCTTTCAAAGTGCTTTCGGCGGATAGAATCTTTTAATCTTGCTGCTGATGGATTAATTTGTTCAGTATACAAGGAAGTCTGCGCTATAAATTCGAGCACGGCACTATTGTGTACGGCCTTCGCAGCATTCTTCCCCCAGGTAAAGGGGGCATGACTGCCCACCAATATCATTTCCACTTCTTCATAACTCAATCCCCTTTCTTTAAAGCAGTTGATGATCTGAAATCCGGTCTCATGTTCGTAATTCCCTTTTATCATGTCATCGCTCATGGGCGGGGCGCAAGGAATGTCGACAGTGTTGTAGTCAGCATGCGTGGTACCAAAGATGGGAATATCCCGCAGGGCCTGTGCCCAGGACGTGGCATAGGTGGAATGCGTATGTACGATGCCGCCAATTTTTTCCCAATGCTTATATAGTACAGCATGGGTTTTTGTATCTGAGGAAGGGCGGAGCTTGCCTTCCACCACGTTGGCCTCAAAGTCAACGATCACCATTTTGTCCGGAGACAACTCCTCGTATGGCACACCGCTTGGCTTGATGGCGAACACAGCCTTGTCGCGGTCCACTGCGCTTACATTGCCAAATGTAAATAGCACCAAACCTAATTTGGGCAACTCCATATTGGCTTCATAAGCCTCCTGTTTTATATGTTCGTAGCTCATACTTATTTTGATTGATTGCTGATAAAATCGCCCAGGCTCATATATTTTTTATACCGGCTTTGGTAGTAGGCCGCACGGCTTGTATCTGGTGTATATGTTTTCTCAAATCCAGATCCCATAGCTTTCATGGCATCTCCTACATTGGCATACACACCCGCTGCTGTAGCTGCAAACATAGCAGCGCCAGCGGCACAGGTTTGTTCGCTGCTGTGCACCTTAATGGGCCGTTCCAGTATATCTGCCATCACCTGCATGATATATGGTGATTTGCGGGCCACACCACCTAATGCGATAATGCCCTTCACGGGTATGCCTTCGCTGATAAACCGATCTACTATTGCACGGCTGCCAAAGCAGGTAGCTTCCACCAATGCTTTAAACAATTGTGGTGCATCCGAACCCATATTAAGGCCGGTAAATGCACCTTTCAATAACTGGTTGGCATCCGGTGTACGGCGGCCGTTCAGCCAGTCATTGGCTAATACATCTGAATCCTGCAATGGAAGCGCTGCTGCTTCCTTACTTAATTCTGCAATGATTTTTGCCTGTATTTCTTCCCGCTGTTGTGCATCGTTTACAAATCGAAGCGGCCAACTGATCAAATTCTTAAACCAGGCATAAGCATCACCGAATGCACTTTGCCCTGCTTCAAGTCCGATCATACCGGGGATAACAGAGCCATTTACTTGCCCGCATATACCACGCACCAGTTTACCTTGCATATCGGCCTGTGGGGCTACCATGATATCACAGGTAGATGTACCAACAATCCGGCTGAGTTCATAGGGTTCTATCTGTCCCCCTACCGCACCCATATGGCAGTCGAATGCACCAATACCAATCACGACATTTTCAGGCAAGCCAAGTTTTGTGGCCCATTCGGAAGAAATAATGCCTGCTGCTTTATCTGACGTATACGTATCAGTAAACAGTTTTTCTGTAAATCCATCCAGCAGGGGGTGCAAAGAAGAAAAGAACTCGTTGGGAGGAAGACCATTAAATGCTTCGGCCCATAATGCTTTGTGGCCTGCACTGCATACTCCCCGTTTCAGCTGGCGGGCGTCGCTGCCACCGGTGAGTACAAAAGGTATCCAGTCACAATGCTCCACGAAGGAATATACGTTTTTGCGTACCTGTTCATCTTCCTTCAATATGTGAAGCAATTTGGCCCAGAACCATTCACTGCTGTATATGCCACCTACATATTGCAGGTAGTTAATATCAAATTTCTCTGCATGCCTGTTGATGGCTTCCGCCTCTTCCACCGATGTATGATCTTTCCATAACACAAACATCGCATTGGGATTTTCTTCCATACCCGGAAGCATAGCCAACGGAGTTCCGTTTGCATCAATGGCAACTGGTGTTGATCCTGTTGTATCAACCGAAAGCCCTACGATATTTTTGGCAACATCAGCACCAGCTTTTGCCACGCATTCTTTGATTGTTTTTTCCAGGCTCTCTGTATAATCAAGCGGGTGCTGGCGAAACTGGTTCACTGCAGCGTTACAATACAGTCCATCTTTCCAGCGTGGATAATAGCAAACAGCCGATACCAGTTCGGCGCCATTGGCGGTGTCAATGATAACAGCCCGCACGGAGTCGGTGCCAAAGTCGGCACCAGTTACATAATTGCTCATACGTTAACCGGTTTAAAATCAGTTTACAGAAACTTTGTACTTGGTTACGGTATGATATTTTTCACCGGGTTTCAACTGTGTTGAAGGGAAAGCAGGTTTATTAGGTGAGTCGGGATAGTGCTGTGTTTCCAGGCAAAGCGCTGCATGCTCGTTGATGGCTTTTCCATCACTTGTTTTTAGTTTACCATCAAGAAAATTGCCTGAATAAAATTGCAGGCCAGGCTCCGTGGTATATACTTCCAGTTTGCGGCCACTGGCAGAATCTGCGAGGGTAGCCACCAGTTCCAGGTCAGTACCTTTCCGTGTTAGGGCAAAGTTGTGGTCATAACCGCCTTCTACTGCTGCAATACGTTCGCCAATTTTGTGGGCCGTGAGGAAATCAAAGGGTGTGCCCTTTACTTCTTTCAGTTCACCTGTCGGGATTAAGCCTCCATCAACAGGCGTATACCTGTCGGCATTTACCTGTAAGGTGTGATCGAGAATATTTTTACTTGCATCGCCAGTAAGATTGAAATAGCTATGGCTGGTTAAATTGACTACCGTGGTCTTATCTGTTTCTGCTGTATAGTCAATCAGCAGCTCGTTATCCTCTGTCATTGTGTATACCACGGTCACTTTTAAATTACCGGGATAACCTTCTTCACCATCCTTGCTCAGGTAACTGAGTGTAAGCGACCCTGAACTGTCAGCAACTGCATCCCATACCACTTTATCAAATCCCTTATTACCGCCATGCAGGTGATTTTCGCCATCATTAGCAGGGAGTTTATAAGTTACGGTATCTATTTTGAATGTGCTTTTGCCAATACGGTTGCCATACCGGCCAATTAATGCACCAAAGTAGGGATGCCCGGCCTGGTAGGTGGAGAGGCTGTCGAAGCCCAATACAATATTTCCCTTCGTTCCGTTTTTATCCGGCGTTATCCATGAGGTAATGATGCCACCATAGTTGGTAATCTTTACTTCCACACCCTTGCTATTGGTAAGGGTATAGAGATATACCTTCTTACCATCTGCTTCGCCCCAGTCTGCCTGTGTTATTTTTGTTGATGTCATCTCGGGTGCTTTTTCTTTTTTAGCATCCTTACAGCCGGTAAACAGCATGGCATATACAACCACTGCTGTAATTGCAGGCTTAAAATACGTATTAAAGGAATTGAAAATGGTCATACCTGTGTTTTTATTTAAGAAAATTTAATTCGTAATACAGTTATTGAATAGGCGGGGGCCGTATAAACAGGCTTTTTGCCTTTTATTGTATATACCGTTTCTTTTACCGGTATTTTTTCCGGTTCATCAAAGGAGTGTGCCATGTTCAAATCATGGCTCTGCATCAGGAAGCGTTTGGCTTCCGGTGTAATTTTTTTCACGCCTTCTATTGCCAGTTCACAAGATTGCTCCTTGCCAGCTATATTCACAATTTTTATTATCAGTTCTTTTGATGCCGGTTCCAGCATGGCGGAGGCATAAAGACTGTCACTTCCAGCCACTACTTCATTAGCCGCTGTAATTGATACTACTTTCGCCCCCCTGTTCAAAGAAAATAATTTCATCATATGATAATCAGGTGTACCGTATGAGCGAAGGTTGTCTACCCAGATAAGATCCGGTGTCCATTGCCAGCCTTCTGAATGGGCAAACAAAGGCGCATATGAGGCCATATGTACAACGTCTGCATTGCGTTCCAATCCCGTCATAAAAGCGGCTTCACTTAACGCTGTCAGCCAATTATTTTTATTTTCCACGCTGGCAATCCGGTGACTTTGGGCGGCCCATTCACCGGCAAATACTTTTGAACCTGTACGGGGATAGTTATCATAACGTTTTGCGTTTTGTAAAAACCATTCCGGTTTGCGGTAATAATGTTCATCTATCAGATCAGCATTCATTTTCCGCAGTTCAGTATTGAGCAAATCAAACCGGGGTCCATCCGGATCCGTGCCTGAGCTTGTCACCAGTTTTATCTCCGGGTATTTTGCTTTGATGGCTTGCTGAAATATTTTAAACCTTTCCAGGTATTGCGGCCCCCAGTTTTCATTGCCAATGCCGACAAATTTTAAATTAAATGGCGAAGGGTGTCCCATCTCCGCCCTTTTCTTTCCCCATGCAGAGGTTGTACTGCCATTGGCAAATTCGATCAAATCCAGTGCATCCTGTACATACGGGCCGAGTTCATTCATTGATATTACTTCAGCAGAATTAAACTGGCAGGCCATGCCGCAATTCAAAATGGGCAATGGTTCGGCACCGATATCTTCAGCCAGCTGGAAGTATTCATAAAAGCCGAGGCCAAACGTTTGAAAATAATCAGGGGCAGGACGATGTGCAAATTCAAAGTTCCAGCGATTAATCAGCAATTGTCTTTCTTCCACCGGGCCAATCGTTTTTTTCCATTGATAGCGTTGGTTCAAATCAAACCCTTCCACGATACATCCGCCCGGGAAACGGATAAAACCGGGTTTCATGTCAGCGAGCAGTTGTATCATATCGGCCCGCATACCACCCGGGCGTTTTTGCCAGGTATCTTCCGGAAAAAGTGATACCATATCAATATCAACAGTGCCGCTTCCCTCAAACCATATACGGCACTGGCCTTTTAATTCAGTTGCTGTTGCATAAAAGCTTATGGCCTGCTTTCTCCAATTGTCGCCGGCAGCATTAATCGCTAATGCGGAAGCCCCAATAATTTCATTCTTTGCATTTAATAATTCGATATGCAGTTGGATACCTGTTGCTTGTGTACGGGTCAGTACGGAAAAATCATAGCGCAGGTTGTTTTTTATACCCATCCCACGGAACCCTTCATTGGTAATGGTCAGTTTTTCTTTTGAAGCCTGGTTGAGTTGCAAACGTAGAAAACGGGGATTAGCAATATTCTCTCCTTTCCTGTTTTGAACAGTAACAGCCCCTTCGGTAAATGGCTTTTGTTCCACTTTCCATCCCATCAGCGGCTTATTGAATTCAAATGACCGGTTCTTGATCATTTCTGCATATATACCACCGTCTGCACCAAAATTGATGTCTTCAAAGAATACACCCCACATGGTTGGCTGTACATCAGCAAGCGGCTGCCCGGCTTTTATAGTAAATACTTTTTGCGCCTGCGCCGAAGCGAAGACTAGTAAACAAAGGATAGTATGTTGTATACGCCGGCAGTTCATTATTTCAGGGTTAACACTACTACGGAAAAAGGAGGCAGTGTAAGTTCCAAAGATGTACCATTCAGCTTAGCACCGGTAAAAGTGGCTGGCTGAATTTTATTGGGGTGATCAAATGAATTATAGTCCTGCAATTTTTTTGAGCTGAGTATACGGCCTGTTACACTGGTGAATTTTGATCCGCGTATATCCAGTGTGATGGTTTGCGCTTTGGATGCATCGATATTTGTCAGCGACACATGCGTTACACCTTCCTTATCTTTTGAAGCAGATGCTGACACAGCAGGCAGCTTGTCATTGCCCAGTACATAGTCACTTGCTTTTATATTTACTGGCAACAGCTGTGCATCCTGATGTACGTTGTACATTTCCATTACATGATAGGTTGGCGTCAGCAGCATTTTTTGTTTCTCCGTCAGAATTACCGCCTGTAATACATTCACTGTTTGCGCCAGGTTCGCCATGCGCACACGGGCACAATGGTTATTGAAGATATTCAGCGTAACACCTGCTATCATGGCATCACGCATCGTATTTTGCTGGTATAAAAATCCGGGGTTGGTACCCGGCTCCACTTCATACCATCCACCCCATTCATCCACCACCAGTGCCACTCTTTTATTGGGATCATATTTATCCATGATCGTAGAATGTTTCCGCACCAATTCGTCCATATGCAGGGCCGATTTCATGGTAGCGAAGTATTGCTCTTCTGTAAATTCCGTGGCTGACCCTTTCTTGCTCCAGTTAATAACAGCATAATGGTGCAGCGACAATCCTTCCATGATATTCGCCGGCACATCACGCATCAGCACATCCGTCCAGTTAAAATCATTTCCATTGGAACCGGAAGCCACACGAAATACTTTTTCGCTGTTGTTCCAGTCGGTCATAAATGTGGCATACTGCCGGTACAGGTTGGCATAGTATTCCGGTTTCATCGTACCGCCACAGCCCCATGCTTCGTTGCCCACGCCCCAGTATTTTACATTCCATGGCTCTTTACGCCCATTCTGTTCCCGCCATAAAGCCATCGGGCCGGTACCCGGTTTTGCATTTACATACTCCGCCCATTCGGCCAGTTCACGTACTGTACCGCTGCCCATATTACCGGCGAGGTATGGTGAGGCACCTATTTTTTCGCAGAGTTCCAAAAACTCATGGGTACCAAAACCATTATCCTCCGTTACATTACCCCACCAGCGGTTGATAATGGGTGTACGTTTATTCTTCGGACCCACTGCATCTTTCCAATGATAGATATCGGCAAAACAACCACCCGGCCAGCGCAGGTTGGGGACTTTTAGCTTCTTCAACGCTTCAATGATGTCAATACGGATTCCGTTTGTGTTGGGGACTGATTTATTGGTATCACCTACATAAATACCATCGTAAATGCAACGGCCGAGGTGCTCGGCAAAATGGCCATATATATGTTTACTGATTTTTTCACCGGGCATATCGGCCTGAAGCACTACCGATGTTTGTGCAGCAACTGATAACCCTGCAGCATATACCACTCCAATCAATAATGTCTTTTTGAAAAACTGTTTGCAGAAAGTTCCTGCAGCAGGCTGCTTGATGTTGGCAAGTCGTTTCATAATCGTTGAATTCAGGTAAAAGCTGGTTGAAAATAAAGGTTTTCATTTAATAATTGTCATTTATACATTTATTTTTTTGGCTTGATTTATCCCCGTTAACTTTGGTTGTATGACGAGGTACCAGAAACAGACCCGCTTGCTGGTGGCCGTAGATTGCATTGTCTTCGGTTTTGATGGCCAACACCTGAAAATCCTGCTGATTAAGCGGGGTTTTGAGCCCCATAAGCACCAATGGAGCCTGATGGGTGGCTTTGTGCAAGCCGAGGAAAGTGCCGATGAAGCGGCCAGCCGGGTGCTTAAACAACTGACGGGGCTGGAAGGGGTTTACCTCGAACAGTTTCATAGCTTTTCCAGTGTGGATCGTGACCCTATTGAACGCACTGTGTCAATTGCCTACTTTGCCCTCATTGATATTCACCGGTACGAAAAACAAATTAATGAAGATTACCACGCTGAGTGGTTCGGCTTGAACGAAATACCCAAACTGATTTTTGACCATCCAAAAATGGTGGCGATGGCCAAACAAAAATTGCGGTATAAATCAGCCCTGCACCCACTCCTCTTTGAATTACTACCGGTCAAGTTTACCCTGCCTTTATTACAAAGCCTGTTTGAAGATGTGTACGAGACAAGTCTTGATAAAGGAAATTTCAGCCGTAAAATTATCTCTACTGGTTTATTGATTAAACAAAAAGAGAAAGACAAAACTGGCTCAAAGAAAGGCGCCTTCTATTATAAACTCGACAAGAAGCACTACCGGAAAAATTTTCATGCGGTATTAAAATTCATTCCAAGGATCAATCACCTGCTGGAGACGGAACAATAATCAGGGCATATAAAATACTTCCTGCAATTGCATACTCACAGGTGAGTTGTCACGGTTCGATTCCATTATGTCTTTCATATAGGCCCACCATTTTTTCATGACCGGGTGCTCAGGCAGCTCTTCGAGGTTTAATGCATTATCAATTTTCAGTACCCCGAATAAATCGCCGGTTGGTTCATCTAAAAATATGCTGTATTCCCTGATGCCGGTTTCATGTAATAATGCCTCCAACTCCGGCCATAGCTTATCATGCCTCTTTTTATATTCGTCTTCCTGCCCTTTGAACAGTTTCATTTTAAAGGCCACCCGTTGCATACGTTTGAATTTTAATGATTACTTCTTTATCAAATATTTTGTCAGCTTTCCTGGTTTTATTTTTTGCAGTGCGGCCACAACCATGGCTGCGTTCAGCTTCGCTCCCTCCATGCTTGTATGTGTATTGTCCCCATGAAACAATGGCCTTACCTTGACCATCCCCAGTTTATCATATTCATCGGACACCAATGTATTGAGCGGAATAAAATACGCCCCCTCCTGTTCAGCCACTTGTTTCGCCCACAAGGCCCATGAATCATCCGAACGTCCCACTTTACCATCTTTCCAGTTGTTGCGTGGTATCAACGAGCATATTATGGGCGTTGCACCTTTTGCTTTTGTTTCCCGCACATATTTACGCATGTACCAGCCATAGGTATGCACTACTTCTTTCATTTTACGGATGGGGTTCCATATCTCCGTACTGTCTTCACCAATCCCTCTTATTACACCTCTTGCCCTGGCTGTGTCATCAAGCGGGCTGGCATCGTTGTGACCGAATTGCATGATAACATAATCACCTTTTGACAATGTCTGTAAAATCTTTTCCCATCTGCCTTCGGTAATAAATGTACGGCTGCTGCGGCCGCCAACGGCATGGTTCTGCACACCGATTTTGGTGGTGTCGAAATTTTCAGCTATAAAACTACCCCAGCCCCATTGTCCGTTTTTGCCTGAGCCGTCGCCGTTGCGGACGGTGCTGTCACCAATAATATAAAAAACAGGCTTCCTCTTTTTCACTGCAATGAACGAAAAAGATGCGATTACCGTCAGCGATAATATAACAAGGGCCGTTTTATTCATTTGTCAATTCTTTTTTAAATGCACCAATTAGTATTAAATCTACCATATGTTGCCCCTACGGACATAGCTGACAAATTGGAGCAACATCTGCTTACCGCAGGTATTTATTCAAACCTGTTGCAGTCCCCATTTTTATGCCGTCAACGACAGAAGCTGCATTCATCTTCGCCCCTTCCACATTGGTATGTGTATGATCGCCTGAAAACAATTTCTTTACTTCGCCCGGTCCTATAGCATCATATTTATCCGCACTGATACTATTCAAATCTATAAACGGAACACCTTCACTCAAAGCCACTTCTTTTGCCCATTTACCGAAATCATTGCCCGCCCTTTTTATTATCCGCTTACTTGTAGTATCGCCTTTTATGGTATAATCCCATTGATTGCGGGGAATCATCGAACAGATAATGGGTGTCGCACCTTTTTCCTTTGCCTCCCGCACAAATTTTTTCAAATACCAGCCGTAGGTATGTACTGTTTCTATGGTGCTGTCTTTCCATATTAGTTGTACTGTTTCTTCACCTGTACCTCGCAGCACACCACGATAACCGGCTTTCGAGGTGTCGGGTTTGCTTCCTTCATTATGGCCAAATTGCATGATGACAAAATCACCGGCCTTCAATGTTGACAACACCTTCTCCCATCTTTTCTCTTTAATAAATGTGCGGGTACTCCTGCCGGCCATCGCCTGGTTGCTGATACTGACCCGGGTGGTATCAAAGTATTCACCAATCATTTCTCCCCAACCGCATTGCGGGCGGTTTGTATTGCGGACTGTAGAGTCCCCAATGATGTAAATAACGGGTTTCTCCTTTTTTACTAAAAAAAAGGATACTATTAAAAACGATATACTTAAGAAGGCTTTCATCAAATATTTTTAGTTGAACCACGGTGTCACATTGAACACAAAGATGTACAGAGGTTTTACGCTATGCAACTCAATCCATTTGTGTCTCTGTGGTTCAAAAACATAATTATTTCTTCGCTTTTACTATTTGAATATTCGGCTTCGCCGGCATTTTCATTCCATGTCCCAAATAATAACTTACATGGGGCGGCTGGTTATACGCCACATTCTGCCAGGCAATACTTAACCGGTATTGCGGATTATGCATGAGTGTATATAATTTAAGTTCGGTAGGAATCGCCGTTGAATAGATACGCAGTTCTTTACTGTCATTTGTCCGGCATATCAGTTCTTCCCGCCAGTCGCCCAGTATATCAGCACTAAGGCAGGGATTGGCTTTTGTACCATTGTTACTGGCACAACCTTCATCTTTGGCATCAAATATCTTAACCGCCCTGCTGCTGTCATAATTCCATTTGCTGATATTTACACCATTTAGAATTTCACTCAGCGCATCACCATCCCAATAAATACCCATATTACAGGCAGGAGTACGTTCTGCTATCTTGTTTCCTTTATTATCAAACATACCTGTGATTCCTGCGCCAGCCACCCAGCATTCGTAACCATCATAGCGGGGATCAATATCCAATGCCAGGCCACGACCGGGGCCTTCCCCATCATCACCTGCTTTCACCGATGGCTTTTTCCATATAACCTCACCTGTTTTCGCATCGCGGAAATTAGCGCCGGCATCTCCAAAACGTTCCTGAATACCAAATACTTCAAGGCCGGGACGAGATGGATCCAAATCGCTTACATGCAGCGCATCAGCATGACCGATACCGGTAGAATACAAGCCTTTCCCGTTGTCATCTATCGTCATCTGGCCATATATTATTTCGTCCTTACCATCCCCATCTACATCAGTTACGGATAAATTATGATTGCCCTGCCCGGCGTATTTTTTATTTCCTTCATCATTGCTGTCAAAGACCCAGCGCTTTTCCAGTTTGCCTTTTTTAAAATCGTATGCAGCGAGTACCGTTCTTGTATAATACCCGCGGCACATCACTAATGAAGGGTTCACACCATCCAGGTAAGCCACACAGGCCAGGAAACGATCCATCCTGTTGCCATAGCCATCACCCCATACTGCTTTTAGTTCATCCGTTGCAGGATTAAGTTTAGCATGCCGTGGTGGCGTATAGTCAATCGTTGACATAGCAGCACCAGTCAGCCCGTTGAATATGGTCAGGTATTCAGGGCCGCTTAATATATATCCCTTTTCGTTCCGGTAGTCTTTTGTACTGTCACCAATCACATTTCCTTTTCCATCTATTGAGCCATCAGCTGTTTTCATAGCTATCTCGGCCCTGCCATCGCCATCAAAGTCATACACCATGAATTGCGTATAGTGTGCCCCTTCCCGTATATTTTTTCCAAGATTGATTTCCCAGAGAAAACTGCCATCCAGTTTATAACATTGAAATATCGGTGGGTCCGTAATACCGGCCTGCGAATTATCCCTTCCACGACCAGTCATATGTATCACAACCTCATACCTACCATCCCCGTCCATATCGCCCACGCTGGCATCATTGGCACTGTAGCCAGTTGGCGTGCGCAAAGGGATCGACAGATAATTTTTAACTGATGGGGCTATCATTATTGACTCCCCGTTTTTTTCTTTCTTTCCTTTAACAATAGCTTTAACGGTACAGGTATATGTCTCCGAAGGATCAATTTTCAGCAAATAGTTTGTGCTGTTTTTTATCACTGTCGTATCCCCGAACGATTTTGTTTCAATAGATAAATGGAAATTGACCGTTGTATCTTCTGTACCCAGCAGGCGCCAGCTCAAGAGCACATTGCCCTGTCCATCCGGTACGGCGTGCAGGCCGCGGGTGAGGAATTCCATTTTGTTTTGTGCGGTGACAACTTGTACCCCACTCAAAAAAAGTACGAGAAAGAATTGCTTCATGTGGCAGTTTTACTTTAGACGCTCATCTTCTGCTATACCTCCGGCTTTTTTCTTTTCCTCCGGCTTTTGCCGAATGCTTATCTCAAAATTTTTATACTTCCAATCTTTGGCGTACACCATTTCTCCCAGCACATTCGCCGTTATCAGTGAGTTGGTAAAGTTGAAATTTTCAATTTGTGAATTGACCAGGCCATTTACTTCAAACGCTTTTTGTGCATTGGTAATTTTTACATTATTGATATAAAAATCTTTAGTGTGCGGTATACCTTTCTCAGCAGGTGTTACTTTTTGCAGCATAGCCCGCCAGTGCTGGGGTACCGAATCAATATGATAACCGGCAGGCAATTCGCTATAGCTGTAGGCCGGGTACCAGTTCAGGTTAAACTGGTAAGCATTGCGAACTGAATCTAATGTTGAGTTAACGAAGTACACATCTTCTACTGTACCGCCTCTTGTGGTGGCCGATTTTATCCGCAGGCCATTGTCCGTATTCTTTGCATACAGATCAGTGCAATAAATATGTCGTATGCTGCCTGATGTTTCGCTCCCCAATGTAACCAAGCCTGCTCCGCGACGGGCAATACATTTGCGTATCACAACATACTCTGTTGGCCTGTTTACACGAAGTCCGTCCCAATCACGACCAGCCTTCAAACAAAAATTATCATCGTTACAATCAATATCACAGTTCTGGATCAGTGTCCAGGTGGACGAATCAACATCAATACCATCTGTACTCGGACCACTTCCATCTTCATTATTTTTTATTACCACTCCATCTACTGTCAGGTGTGTTGAATAGAGCAATTGCACCGTCCAGAAGCCTGCATTTTTGAAAGTTAAATCCTTTACCGTCACATTCTCTGAACTTTGCACCAGCAATGTACGAACCCGCTTTGCGTCATAGTCCACTATCCAGCGCAGGCCTTTTTTATCATACTCCTTGCGCATAGCCCAATAGAGATCCCAACAAAATTTTCCCCTCGCATTGATGGTACCCTTACCAGTTACCGCAGCATTCTTTACATTCAGAAAATTTATCAGGGCTGCTGGCCAGCTTGTTTCAATACCCGCAATACGGCTTTGCATGTCCGGATAATCAGCAAAATTTTGCGAGCCAAGTATCAGTACCCCCTGGTCAATACGGAGGTTTACATTGCTCTTTACAAAAAGACTTCCTGTAACATATGTTCCCGGTTTAAATGCCACTATACCACCACCTTTCGCCGCACAGGCATCAATGGTCTGCTGGATAGATTTTGTGTTGATGGTGACCGTGTCGCTTACCGCTCCGAAATCGTTAGCATAAAATATTTTCTGCGAGGAAGGAAAGCTTTTAGCTCCCACTTTTTTCACCCATGAAGGGACAGTAACCTGCGCATATATTGAAAGAGAAAACAGGCAAAGTACGGCAAAGCAGAACTTTTTGTGCAGCATAACAATCGTTAAATAGGTATTACAAGAATGGAAAAGTAATCTATAATTCAGGGCCGGGTGTCCTGAAGCATCCTGCAATGATTTTGGGTTATTTTTGCGTCAATTTTGGAAACTACAGCTATTATTCCGCGGGATTATACAAAGCAACAGGTACGCATTGCCGTATCTGTTTTTTTCTTTTGCCAGGGACTTTCCTTTGCCAGCTGGGCCAGCCGTATTCCTGATATTAAAACTTCTCTCGGCCTTTCAGAGGCCGGACTCGGCAGCATTTTGTTATCACTTCCAGTCGGGCAATTGATCACTATGCCTTTTAGCGGAAGGGCCGTCACCCGGTTTGGCAGTAAATATGTGCTGCGTATTGCTATTGTCGGGTATGTGGCAGCCCTTTCCTGTATCGGGCTTGCACAACAACCCTGGCAACTTGTACTAGCCCTCATTGCTTTTGGCATTTTCGGTAACCTCTGCAATATCTCCGTAAATACACAGGCTGTTCATGCTGAAAATCTCTATGGCCGCTCCATCATGGCTTCTTTTCATGGCATCTGGAGTACAGCAGGTTTTACAGGAGCGATGGTTGGATCACTAATGATGCGGCTGGATTTGAAGCCCTTTTATCACTTTCTGGTTGTGGCCGGGTTTATCGTTAGTATGATGTTGCTTTTTAACAAATATCTTTTACTGACCCCCACGAGTCGTACAGCAGCATCTTTAAAAAAAATAAAAAGGCCGCATGGTTCTTTGTTAATGCTTGGCGCTATTGCTTTTTGCTGCCTCAGCGCCGAAGGCTGTATGTTCGACTGGAGCGGTGTTTATTTTAAAGATGTGGTAAAAGCAGAAGGCTCAATGGTTTCGTTAGGCTATGCCTCGTTTATGATCATGATGGCCACAGGGCGATTTACCGGCGACAGGCTGGCTCAGCAATTTGGCCGTAAGAAAATGGTACAATGGAGTGGTGTACTCATTTTTACGGGTATGATGATTGCGGTTTGTTTACCTCAACTGGTTACCGCCACCATTGGTTTCCTGATTGTTGGATTTGGCGTCAGCAGTATAATTCCACTGATGTACAGCACCGCGGGCAAAGTAAAAGAAGTGGCCAGCGGTATTGCCATTGCCACTGTTTCCGGCGTGGGTTTCTTTGGTTTCCTCATGGGACCACCACTGATTGGCTATATAGCTGAGCTGGCCGGGCTACAATATTCTTTTGCAGTGATTGCTTTACTCGGTATCGTCATCAGCCTGATGATTAACCGGGTGAAAGAAATTGCCTGATTATTGCTTTTGCAGTGCTTCCAGCTCAGCCCTGCTTATTTTTAAAATAGTACCGTGGCGAATACCGGGCGGCAATGAAATCTTATCAGCAATCTCTGTCCAGCTTATCAAATCAGCTGATTGTACAGCGCCATATTTATGATCTCGGTATTTGTCGAAATAGACCACCCAGCTTTCGTTCAGCCGGAAAGCCGTTGGCCCTTCTGCCCAGTAATTGCCTGTAATCGGCGCTGAAGCAATTGTGTAACCCTTATTTATCTTTTTACTATACGCAATTTTAATATTCTTCTGTGGCGGTGTTCTTGTTTCATCTTTTAAAAACATGATATACTGCTTCCCATCGTGTACGATACTTGCATCTATTACATTGAAGCCTTTATCATAGAGCAATTTTGTTTTGCTGAATTGCTTAAAATCTTTTGTCAGCACATAATACATCCGGTGGTTGTACCCGTTTTCCACTTTAATATCGGCGGGATATTTGCCTGCGATCGTGGTGGCCCAGTAAATCATGTACTGCTTTTTCTTTTTATCATAGGTTATCTCCGGCGCCCAGCAATTTCTTGCAGAATCTTCATGGTGCATCACCGGGATATACTGTTGCTCACTCCAGTGAATCAAGTCAGAACTATTGGCATAGCCAATACCACGCTGGTTCCAGCTTACGGTCCATACCATGTGAAATAATCCATCTGCGCCGCGGATGATGCAGGGGTCACGCATCAACGAGTCTTTACTGAGTACGGGACGTAAAAAAGACTGATCATTTTTTAGTGCGGCCCACTTTAATCCATCACTGCTATACGCAAGGTGCAGGCCATCTTTCCCGTTATTTTTAAAATAAGAAAATAAGAATACAGAATCAGACTGGGCTACGGCAAGCATATTCCAGGCAGAAAGAATTAATATAGGAAATATCCGTTTCATTATTTTTCCAGGGTTAAACTCATTAAGCCAATCACTACATCATTCGCCACGGCTTTCAATACCATACTTTTTAGTTTTTTATCCGGGTTGAGCGGATAGTCCAGCACGGTAGCAGCGCCACCATCAATGCCAAAATTGGAAAAGCCTTTTATACTGGTGTACTTATAATTAGCCGGAATTTCTGTTCCTGTTTTGAGTGATATACGTATTGGCCTGGGTGCATCCGTTGTAAATGCAAAATCATCCACATAATAGTCCTGCTCAATGGGCCACCAGTTCTGCGGGTTTTTTAATTCCAGCGTATCGGCAGTTCCATCCCTGTAATTAAATATAACCAGCCCGTTCACCAGCCTGCTTTGCATAGGATTAGTGGTGCCTGCCATCAGCAGGTGAGCTCCCGGAGATTTACCTTCCAAGGGTATCACAATGGAATCAGGATAATTATCCCACATGGACACAAATGCGATATTTTTCTCTTTCGGATCAGCCGGTGTCCTGAACGGAATTTTGGTACTGGTAACGATTTCATTCATCTCGCCCGCTTTACGCCGCAGGCCACTATCGCTGATATTGGCCATCGTAGAATGATAGGCCCAGTTGCCTATACCCTGCACAGGTAATTGCAGCGTAGGCGATACAGGACGAGGGGACAGGTATTTATTTTTGAAAATATTATTTACGGCATCGTTGAAATGATTCCGCAGGTCAATTTTTACATAGGTAAATATTTTCTCTTCCTTAATCGGAAACGCAGGATATTGTTTGATAACATATATGTCAACTGGCTGCCACCAGTTAAAAATGCCCTGCTTTGTTTTTACAAAAAAAGTCTTATGCCCTTCCTGGCCCCTCACTGAACCGGATAAAAATTTCTCACCCCTTGAAACCTTGCTTAGTACCTTTTGGGGATCATACAACTCATAGCCGGTAAGCTTGCTTGAACTGGTCGAGAATCCTTCAAAATCAAATGGCGCTGTCCGGTAGCGTACCTTGACAATTTGACTTCCTTTCCAGTTAATATTAATTATATACTTCTCCCTGGGTGGCAGGTTAAGTTCAATCATTGGTTTCCCTACTGTATTTGGAACAACCTGCCATGCAACAGGCATATCGTTTAATAATACTTCATGTATACTATCCCTGAGTGCTGGTACGATCAGTTGCAGACCGAGATGGTTGTATTTATTTTCCCTGATAACATAGGCTTCCCGCTCACCCGTTCTTGAATAAGCAAATTTGATATCCGGCGTTTCTATAGCTGCGGCTGTCCATGCCGCCGGAAAGCCTGGCTTGATGACCAGCTTTTTATTTAACGCTTCCGGTTGTATACCGAATAAACCTTCCACAAGTGTTCTTGCCGTCATACCAATGCCATCTGCAAAATCACGGTAAAGTTCACCACGGATAGCATCATAAAAACTAAGTTGCTGAAAATTACCCGGCCCTGCACTGAGGTACATGGTCTCTAATACAGCGCTACGCCAAAGTTGATAGGCTTCTTCTGTTCTGTTGCCTTGCCAATAGGCCAGTGCCGTGTGCAGGTTTTCGGTATATACGACATTGTTCAAACTCCATGTATAAGGCTGCCAGTTCGTTTCACTCAGCAAGTACAAGCTGTCTTCTTTCCATCCCTTAGCGATCACCGGTATATGCGGTATTTCCCGGTCAATATAGCGCAGCGCCTGGTATGCCTGAAAAGCATCGGGTACTTTACTGTCGATGGCATGATAGATAGTCCATAAGGCCGCAGCAGGATGCAGCAGTTGATTGCCCAATAAGTCCTTGTATTCTGCATACCATCCTTTATCCTTCATCCAGAGTTTTTCATTGATTGCCTGCAGAATTTTCGTCGCTTCTGCCTCATAGGCCTTTCCGTCTTCACCAAGCATCTTCGCCAGGCGGGCTGCTTCCCTATTTGCCCGGTAATTATAAGCACTGGAATGCGTTACACCCCCACCGCTGTATTGCAAGGCATCGCTGGCCCAAATAGCAGCATAGGCGTCATACAATCCATCACCATCTGCATCAAAGTTTTTCTTTTCCCATGCGAGGTGCCGCTTCAGCAAGGGCCACATTTTCCGCACATGGGCCGTATCGCCGCTATAATTGAAATGGTTCAGCAACTGATCGATAAAACCAAGGTTCATATCATAATGATGAGCACCTACATAGCCATTCGGGTTTCGGGTGATATATCCTTCGCTGAATAACCGTGTCCCTACCTTTTCAATATGTCTTGCGAGGTTTAATGCTGTATCCATTACTACGCCAGTTGTAGCCGGAGTCGTTAATTGTGATTTGGCATAGGCATCAAAATGTGTTCTTGCCCTATCGTGCCAGCCCAGCGGATCAGCCACATAGGCGCCCCGCCATCCGGGCAGGCGCATTCGCCAGGCCACCGCACCGTGCATATAACTGGGTTCTTCCCATATAGCATCGGCCGCAACGGATAAAGCGCCGCCGATGGCGTTAATCAGTTTATCTGGTGTGTTTATCTTTATTCTACCTGCTAGTTTTACCCTTGCTGTTTCAGCATCAGCAAATTCCTGCTGCGGGGTTTTGGTAACGGGTGTTGCTGTATTGTGCAATAAAAAAAACTCCTCCTTGTTCTGCAACAACATTCTTCCGCTAACGCACTGGTTCATCACAACTGGTTCCAGCATATTAAAGGCTGTTTGCAGCCTGCTTGCATCAATTACTTTCAAAACAGATGAAGAGGGACAAATGCCAGTTATTTGTTTAGCATTCTTTGGCAGTTCGCCTTTCAGGGCACTATCAGGCTTGTTCTGTATTTCGTACCGTTCTTCTTCCGTTAATATTTTACCGGTGCCGTACGAGAGAATAAATTTATTCGGTAATAATTGGTATTTATTATCTGCACAATTCTCCGGCTTCAGGTAAAAAGATGATTCAGGATCAGCACCGATATCACCATCCCGTGAAAATCTTTTGCCTGATGCGCCCCCATAAATCCATACGAGCTGAATATTATCTGCACTATTCTCCGGTTTTATTTGCAACACCATGCCTTCTGCATTGCTTAAGGCAAGAATGGTTATAAGAATTTTCCCATTGCCCAATAGTTCATCGCTTATTTCATAAATCATACTGCCGGGGCGATATATAGTCTTTATACTATCTGTTTTGATTAGCCATTTCTCCTTTCCGTCTTTCATCAAAGCAAATTGCAGGTTACCACCCATGCCCGGCAAATACATGGCAAATTCAGGCAAATCACCGGCTTCCACCCTGAAGGCTGTGTTTGTACCATATAAGGCACGGTTAAAACGTATAGTGGGATTCACACATACAAAATCATAACCATCAGGGAGGTAATGCACCAGCCTTTCTTTATTGTGCCATAGCTTTTCGTTTACCTGGGCCTGCAAAGAGGTGCAGCCTGTGAACACAATCAATATGGCAACTATCCTGAGCATCATGTTAGTTAAGTTTTACTGAAATAACCTGTACAGGCTGTGGCGCTATTAATGCTTTTCCTTCCTGGTCTATTTGTTCTGTGTATTGTACAAAAATATCCATTCGTTTTTTCCATTTCCATAATTCAGTATCATAACTGGGTTCCCATGAACCGACTGAGCGATCTGTTAAATGCTCCACCACCCATGTATTCTTTCTTACATCTTCACAATAAGCAACAGACAGTTTGCTGCCAGATTCTTCATCCCTGTATAGCAGCATCACAGTATGACTGCCATTTTTTGACTCTGCAATTACTTGTGGCCGGGATATGGGTATGCGTTTTGTTCCCGCTCCTGATAAACTGAAATCAGTTTTTCTGAATCCCAGGTCTTGTATCTGCCATTGCGCATTGTTCTTGTAAATTACATGAAACTGCGGAACGGTGTCGCCCTTGTCTTTCCAATAGGATGCGATAAACGGAACACCATCTTCACCGGCATACATACTCGTCTGATTGATAAGTTCGCTTCGTTGCGGAACCTTACAAATATATTCGGCTGTAGTTGCGTTTACGGGCAGGGTATATTTTTCCCCGGTTGATTGTTGCCAGCTCATCCCTCCATCTTCTGATTTGGCATAACAGATATCGTGGTTACTGGCCACATCCGCGGATTCACGCCATACCCATGAGAGGTGTATTGTGCCTTTCTTATCCACACAAGCCTGCCAGTAAGCATTCCGCTTACCTTCCCCATCCACCAGGTTATGATGCAATTGCCGCCATTCTTTTTTCTTTGTATCATATTTATTGATCACCAGGTTGCCCTGCCCCGATTGACCATCTCTATAGAGAAATAATAAATCGCCATCCGGCAATGTGTGAAACTCAGGATAAGTCAGTTTCGATTCAAACTTGCCGGTCATTGACAGTTCTCCTGTCATTTGTAATGAGCCGGGCGTTATACTTTTGCAATAATGCAATGGATTGTTGTGATGGCTCCAGGCCAGGTGAAGATACCCGTCCCCGTCAACGATAATACTGATACTGTTGTGTGCATCATTGATATTCCCTTGTAAGGCTGTCGTTACCAATTGCCAGTTTTTGCTATTCAATTTTCTTTTTCCTATTACTACATATCCCTGCTGATTGTAATAAGCGATATATTGCCAGTTGCGGAAAGAACACAGGGAATTTTTCCGGAAGACAACCGTGTTGATAGAATTACCGGCCCAGCCTTCCCCGGCTGTCACTGTTTTTGTTGTAAACGAAGGCTGCGGGTATCCCGTTTGATATATAAGTATAATCGTTATTAAAAGAAGCAACTGCATTTTATTGATCAGCCTTATTAAAACATTTTCTTCAGTCCTTCCCATTTCACTTTCCAGTTTTTGGGGAAACCGATATTTTTTGATTTATCTGCATCCGCACCAGTGCACATGAGTGCAACAGCGTTTAATACGCCACCATTGCCAGGCAGGTAGATAGTCAGGCGATCATCCTGGTAATTATGGCCATTCACCAAATAGGTATTTGTTTTGATGGGCATCAGCAATGCATCCACTGCTTTCTCCGGCATATGCAGGCGGGCTGCTGTCATGGCTACTAAAGGAAAATCCCAGCCCCAGGTATCATTCCATTTCCATACTTTCCAAACAGTGTCGAGGGTATTTTTCATCACCACAGTGTCTAACCCATGTACCGCAGGAAGGGAGCTGTATGTAGCCAGCACAGCCGGGTGATCGGTCAGGTATCTCGAATTGGGTTCGTAACAATCAGGCGTACTTTCAGTGGCTAAGTACACACCATTTAATTGCGGGTACGGCGCCAGGTTATCAATGATGGTTTGCCATTTCGCATTGGGTGCCATGCCGAGGCGTTTACGCCATTCCTGTGCTTTCTGCAAGGCCCAGCTCCAGTAAGCCAGCTCATAGGTTGGATTGAATGTCTGCACGGCTTCAAAACATTCCTGCGCCGGTATTAATCCTTTACCGAGGTTGTATTTTTTTGTTTGTGTATTGTAACTGGGAAAGGACGCCATAAAATCGGCGGTGGCGAATAACAGGTCTTTGTACTTATTCAGTGTTTGCTTTGTTGGTTTGCTTCGGTAAACCAGCTCTGCCATATATATAAAATGCGGCTGCTGCCATATTAAAAATGCACCGACAGAAGAGGGCGATTCATTTCCTGCATGATCAGTCATTTTTTGCCAGCGTAATCCATCGAAACCCTGTCGCCTGGCTAAGGCATAGGCCTTATCAGCCACTTTGAAATACCAGTCCAGGCTTTTCTCCATCAATTCAATTCGTCCCCATTGTGCGTAGTGCACCGCATGCCACCAGTGCATTTCAAGATGAGGTTTGCCATACCAGCTATTATAAGTAAGCCCGGTTTCCTGCGGCGGATAGGCGGATGAACATTGAATTTTGGTAAGGTATTGTGATAAAACTGTTCTTCTTTCTATTTCAAATGCCCTTGGATCTTTCGTACCAGCGAAATCAACAGCACCACCGCTTAGCCAGAATTTTTGCCAGGCAATAGCATTTGCATGCGCATCCAAATCAGGCATTGCCTGGTATTTTGTATCCTGTGTGAAGTGTGCTGAAAAATTAAACGCTTCAGTGGATGATGGCTTAACTATAAAATAGTGCTTACCTTCTTGCTTATAATAGGCCGGTCCTTTCCAGCGAAGGTCAATCCGGTAGGTGGTTGTATCCAACCGGCATTTGATGGTGGCGGAGGCCCAACTGTGTTTATGTAAAGTTGTTTGCAGGGTATTACCTTCCCAGGTATTGCCCACATCCTTCCAGGCGCCATTCGGTTCTGGTACCCGCACCCGGATCATCAACCGGTTGGACTTTATCAGTGGTGATTTTATTTTAAACCCGAGCATATCTTTTTGCTGATCGCAGAAAGTGGTAACAGTTACAGGCACCCCTTCAACGGTAAAGTTGCTGGTGATAATACCTGTCCATAAATCAAGCACCTGGTTTATATTCTCTATATCATCCGGCGTAGCGAGTGTACCATCCTCCTTTTTTATTTCCAGTCCGATATTTCCCAATTGTAAGCGATGCTGGTTTACCCTGAAATACTCCACGGCTTTCTTCGCCCGTTCCGGTTCTTTCAGTTGTACAGTGTAGGATATTTTTCTTCCTTCCAGATCATAGGTCCTCTGTGCTTCTTCCACGACCAGGTTCTCTGTATTGGGGAAACTGTGCCAGCCCCATACGGATTGTGTACCCAGCGGAACACCTTTGGCATAAGCATCCGGGAAACTTTGCATGCCGGTGGCATCTACGGTGAAAGCAAAGTTGCCATTACCGACAGAGAGTGATGAGAGCGAATCGATTTTGTTCACTTTTACATTATGACGTGTTACAACAGCTTTGCGGTTTATCTGTTGGGCAACAAGAGATAAACAAATACAATTTGCTAACAGAAATAAAGGAATATCTTTATAACTTCTCATTTCGTTGTTATTATAACAAACCGCCGTCAGGGTCTGCGACCGCTGACGGGGCGCTACTAGAATACATTATCAATCGCCGGCCTCGAATAATTTTCTTTCGTCTGCGATACTTTCGGCATTCCGAAATAGAAATACAATGTACGCTTTTTACTTCCGCTTACATGGTTCAGTTCACTCATAGGCCCATACACTTTTGTATTGGTGGTGAGGCCTGTGGCCAGTTTCGTACCTATTGGTGGAATGCAATCAAGGAACGAGATATTCCCCACTGGTATTTCCGGGTGTGGCTTCGCCGCTGCACTCAGGGCATAAAAATCAAAAAGGCGTACAAATAAGTCATTATCCGGCGAGGCGATGAATAGCTTTCCCTCCACTGTACTTAATTCCATCCAGGTTACATCTCCGTAGTATCCTTTAAATTCTGGATATACGGTTGGTGAATAGCCCGTATGTGTATTGTTATATACGTTCTGATATACATTCAGCGGCGTTCCTGCTATCCTGTTTTTCCATTGGCGGGACGGGCCCTTACCCAACCAGCGGCTAGACAATACATAGTTCTCCGGATAATTAAAGCTGATTCCGGTAAACGGCTGATCACCCTCCACTTTATATTCATACTCCAGCGATGTCCATCCACTGGCATTGATTGACCATTTGGTGTATTTCATATCACCACTATACGTAAACTCCACCACCTGGTTATTTCCTTCTTTATAGGCTTTACTGCCTGTCACTGCAGCATTTCCTTTTACCAGTACAGGGCCATTGTTGAATGAGAGCACATAATCGTTTGCTGTATTTTTTGTTGTTACCAGGTTACCCGTCTTTTTATCAAGCGTTACGGTTATCTCTCCACCCGTGATGCTATAAACGGTATCTGTCTCCTTTATAAATGTAGAATCATTTTTCAGGGACACTAAACGCTGCAGTTGTACTCCCTTGCTCTTTATCCCACTGGTCCATTTATACAGCTCTTTTCCAAAATTGTCTTTGGCTACTATAACTAATGCATCATAGTTTTTATAATCAGCCGGCAATGCCAATTGCAGTACCCCCTGTTTAGCAGCCGCAATATCCGGTGCCGCGATTGATCCTTTTTGTTTGACCACATAGCCATCAAAGCGATCAAAGGCATTACTAAAGTCAACCAGGGCCCAATAAAAACTGCATTGATTTGTATTTAAAAAATGGAAGCGGTTTTCCAGTTCAATTTGTCCATTGAAGTTGTCGGGCAGGCGGGCAGGCATTTTTAACTGAACAGGTGAAAATATTTCCCGCAGGGCATAATAGCTTCCCTCCTTTTCCCTGTGCGGACCAAGTATACCATCATTCGCATTCAGGCCGTTTGCGTCTAAAACATTGTTTAAATCCGTACGTACAACAGCTTCATCCACCATGGCCCAGATAAATACGCCACCGCTTTTCTGCGATGTCCAGTGCAGGTTCCAGAAATCTTCCATGGCCGCACCCGCACCACCATCATCCTGCGCATGCAGCATTTCAGTAGGCATATAGATCAATGAATCATTTAATATCTTCTGTGTACTGTAATAGTCTTCGTAGTGGTTACAGTCAATCCCGTTAAATGCATTGCCGGGGCGGTGGTGACAATGAAGTACCGGCCTGTTTGAATAATCATATTTACCATAATCATCATCCAGCTCTTTATTATGCCCGCCTTCATTCCCATTGCTCCAGAATATAATGGAAGGATGGTTGAGGTCACGCAGCACCATTTCCTTTACTAATGGCTCTCCCGCTTTGGTGCTGTAGGCTTTTTGCCAGCCGGCCAGTTCATCAATAACATATATACCAAGGCTGTCGCAGAGTTGTAGAAAATATTTATCCGGCGGATAGTGGGAACAGCGTACAGCGTTCATGTTCATTTCTTTTAGCAATAATACATCCTGTAGTTCCTGTTCCTTGCTCAGGCTTCTTGCAGTTTCCGGCCACCAGCAGTGCCGGTTAGCACCTTTCATTTTTACTTGTGTGCCGTTGATATATATCCCCTGGCTTCGCCTGATTTCTATCGTCCGAAAGCCAAATTTCTCGTTCACCTCATAGATTCTTTTTCCGCCTGCGTCCTGCAATGCAATATTTACAGCATAGAGATTCGGTGTTTCAGACGTCCATGTTTTTACATTTTGCAATTGTGCACTCAGGTCTACCTTTACCGTATTCTTGTCCACCGGCACTTTCAGTGTACCCACCGTTTTCTTTGCTGCATCGGTAATAGTAGCCGCCAGTGTTCCCTTTTGCTGCAGCCCTTTTATCCATACCTGCATGGAAAATCTTCCATCTGCCTTCGCATCTATACCCACATAATCAATATGGCTTTGGGGTAAGGCTTCTAAGAATACCGGGCGGAATATGCCGCCAAATACCCAATAATCAGCCAACCGTTCTGCATTATTTACGCTGGCATCAGCGCTCATTTTACTTACCGTTACTTCTAGCAGGTTTGCTTTATCATAGTTCAGCAATGATGATATGTCGTATTTAAACCGGTAAAAGGCACCCTGGTGAATGGCGCCGGCACTTTTGCCATTGATTTTTACTTCTGTATCGGTCATGCTGCCATCAAATACTATATTCACCAGTTTACCCTTCCAGGATGCCGGTACTTTAAACTGATATTTATATTTACCCTGCTCATCATAAAACCGGAAGTTTTTGCCGTTGGTTTTATAGTCACGGCCATAATTATAATTGCCAAAGCCCTGCTGCTCCCAGCAACTGGGCACCTGTATCTTTTTCCATTCACCGCTGTTGCGTCCGGCAGTACAGAAAAAATCCCATTGTACTGTATGTGCAGCGTCTGTACCGCTCAAATACTGTATTTGCTTCTGTTGCGCATTGGCCATAGCTGCTGTCAAACAAAGCAGGGATAGAATAGCTTTTCTCATTTCGTTTTTAAATTTATATAACCAGTGTCATTTTAACTTACTGATGCTGAATATCCACCAGGCTCAACGCAAGGCCGGTATCCTGTAAATAGATGCGAATTGTTTGTATCCCGTCTTTTGTTACTTCAAAGGGTAAAGTGGCAGCAGTGTAGCCTTGCAGGATATCCGTTTTCCATTTTATATCTTCCTGTGGATTATCTATATCCAGCATCTTTGCTTCTCCACCATTGATGACAACAGCAAGCCCAAGATTTCTTCCTTTATGAATAGCATGTGTGGGCAGGCATTTTAATACCAGTTTATACTGATCCTGTTTCAGCGAAAACTGGTATTCCACATAGGGCGCCTTTCCCCATTCATCTTTGGCAAATGATGCACCGGTGAAAGGATATCGGGATATGCTCTTACCACCTGCACCAAGACCCGGCACCGTAATAATCTTCTCACCAGCTATTTCCTTCTTTATTTTATAATCTGTTGCAGGCTTGCTATAGAGCGATGGCATGCCCGTCAGCACTCCAAATGAATCAACTGTTCTGTCTAAATACCGGCGATCGTATTTTACATCTGCATGTATGCCACCTTCCAAAACTTCAGGCACAGCTACTACAGGCATGCCAAATACAGCCAGGTTACGTGGCATATAATCCATCATTCCCTTCCACTTGCCGTTTTCAATGGCTGTATTATAATGCACAGTCAGCTTTTTTATTTCGTCCATCGCCTGCTTAGATTTCTCCGAATATTCCTTTGCATTGGGCGGGAACGTAAAACTCATCTGCGCATAAAATATTTTTCTATTGATTAATGCAGCGCCTTTTACAGGGTATTCAATCAATTCAAAAAAAGCATTTTGCAAATGGGCTGGTACCTGCTTTTTTAGTTCATCTGTTTTAGCCATTAACATATTATAGGCAAACAAACGCTCCGTACGGGCAAAGTCTGCATAGCGCAGCATCCGCATGTGTTCGGGCTTACCTTCCTGTGCCAGCCTGTAATATTCTTTTTTTATAGCTGCAATTGCCGGCGCCAGTTTTTTCCCAAAATTTTGTTCAGCCCAGTATGCGGCATAGCCATGCGCTTTATCGGGTGACCATTGGTTGATATCCCAGGCAAGATCGAGGAAGAACTGGGTTTCCATTTCCGCTGGTTTCAAGTCACCCACATTGACTACCCATAAACGGTTGGCACCAAACTGGTATGCCTTTGTCATTTCATAGGATATTAAAGATGGGGCTGTTGATGCCAGCCAGGTATAATCATGCGGACCACCGAGATATGATAAGTGATAATACACACCGCTCCCACCACTACGCTTTTGTTCTTCCGGTGTTGACAGCTGGCGGATATATCCAAAATTTTCATCCGGCCAGATGATGGTAATATCATCCGGCAGTTTCATACCGCGACGGTATAAACTCAGCACTTCTTTATACGGCACAAATATTTGCGGCAGTTTATCTGCAGGTTTTCTGAAGTTGTTCTCCAATATGCCACGTTGATCGGCGATTATGCTTTCTAGCAATTTAACTTTTTCACCCGCATCTTTCGGGCCGGGCATACCTCCGTCGTGTACACCACGCATGCCAATAGTTACAACCGATTCATAATTCACCGCTTCTTTTATGCGGTCATTCCAATAATTATATATTTCTTCTTTGTTTACATCATAACGCCATTCACCCGGTTTCTTTTTATATTCTTCTTCAAATGTTTGTTCCCATTCGCATACGTTATTGCGCAGCATGGGTTCACAATGGCTGCCACCAACAGCAATCGCATAATCATCCGCCAGCTTTGGGCTTTCTTTATAGTAATAAAAGGCCTTTGTGCTGTCATGCATCGCCGGCCATATATAATTTGCTTTGAGGCGCAGGAGCAGCTCAAATATTTTAGCGTATGTTTTGGGGCCGATATTCTGTACAGCTGTATCTATGTTATTTTTAGCCCAGGGAAACATGCCCCAGTCTTCGTCATTGATGAATATGCCCCTGTATTTTACAGATGGCTCTTTTGACATATATGTACCAGATATATAAAGCTGCTTTTTCGTTTGGGGCAAAACATCTGCCCACCAAACCCATGGTGATACACCCATTAAGCGGGATAAATGAAATATACCATAGGCAGTACCACGGCGATCGCTGCCCGCAATTACCAGTTTGTTTTTATCTACCACCCTTATAATAAAAGTCTCCCATTTATTTTTAATACCGGATACATCCAGTTGCTTTGCATGAATAAGGGCATCCACTTCTTTTGAATGCCCGATGGTACCGGCTATAATGGTTGGCCTGTATGGGACAGGTTCATTTAACACAGCCATTTCTTTAGCTGACACAAGACTGCAATCACCAGCAAGGGCATTTGCGGCAATAGATACCACTTTTGCATCGGCTTTGTCTGTTACAATGGAAGCTGCCGAGCTGGTGGTGAATAAGGCGAATGCATTGATGGTTGGATTTTCTGAAACAACAAGTGTATTTTTTTCCTGTGCAACTGCTGCATGGGAGAGGTATAGAAGAAACAATAAGCACAGGGTATTTCCAGGCAGCATACAATCGTTTTAACCGTTTGTAAATTATAAAAACAGCCCTGTAAAGCTATCCTGTTGCATCATGGCAAAAGGTTCATTTTCTTCATTTAATAGTTGATCTGGGAACCATTTTGCACTATATATTCAGGTTTTCCCCCTTGCCTGGTATTTATTTCTTTAAAACGGATTTTTTCTTGGCAATCCTTTTTTCATTCTATTTTGCAGGCAGCATTTCAATGTCGTTTACTTATTTAATGCTTCCTATTTCAGGCTCAATAATACGCAGGCATGGGGTGCCAGTTTTACCGAAATTTCCTTTTTCACTTTTCCCAGCTCTTCCCCATTCCACATATCCTTTATTTTGGCCTTCTTTAAATGCAAATCAGCAAGGTTTACCGTAATTTTTTGTGGCTCCTTATCATCGGACAAATTAAATAAAGCAAGATAACGTTCCCGGGTTCCGGGATTATAGGCTGTAATGGCCGTTCTACCATCCTGCTGAAACAATTGCCTTACCCCTGTACTTTCCCGGTGCATTTTTAGTACAGCTTTGTTTGTAAGCAACTGTTGTGTGAAACTGTCGAGGCTCGGCATATCACCACCAAACATCAGCGGCGATTTGAATATGGTGAAAAATGTCAGTAACGAATATTGTTCATCCCGGGTGAGCCGGCTTTGCCGGTCTTTGCCCCTTTCACCACGGATGGAAATGCGGCCCAGGGGAATCATATCACAATCAGGCCAGGTGCCGGGTTTAATATACGCATACCATTGCTGGGCTACTTTTATCAAGTGCGGAACATCCTTCCATACATCCCATACATCGTCCACCATCCGCCACATATTGGCATGTGCCGCTACATGATCCGCTTTATCAGCGGGTGTTTCCCCGGGAGAAGTACTTAAAACGATTGGCCTGCCTGTCTTATCAATGGCCCTCCTTATCAGTTCAATTTCTGGCTGGTGATAAGGACGGGACAGATCATCTATTTTGATAAAATCAACGCCCCATGAAGCATATAATTCAAATATGGAATTATAATACTCCTGTGCACCGGGTTTTGTTGCGACAATGGTATAATTATCCTTCAGCCATTTGCATTGCATATCGGTGGTGTACACCTGGTCAGCCGTAATAGTTGTTCCTTTTATAGGTAATTTTTTTTCCACAGCTTCCTTGGGTATGCCACGCATAATATGGATACCAAACTTCAGCCCCTTCCCATGTATGTAATCAGCAAGTACTTTGAAACCCGCACCATTTGCCGCTGAAGGGAAACGGTTAACGGCTGGCAGGTAACGCCCATACATGTCCATCACATAACGGGGATCCGTTTGATTGTAGCCACCAGCTTTATCGTTCTCCACAAACCAGCGGATATCCACCACAATGTATTCCCACCCGTATTTTTTTAAATGGAGGGCCATATAATCGGCATTCGCTTTTACTTCAGCTTCAGTTACAGTTGGCCCATAACAATCCCAGCTATTCCAGCCCATGGGTGGTGTTTGTGCCCATTGTTTGAAATCGGGCTGGGCATACATTTGTTTGCAAATACCAATAACCAACAGAATTGCCAGGACAGGTTGTTGTTTACGCATATTTGTTGTTGTACCCTGTTTGCATTTTATATTTTTTTTAAACCCTTTTCAGCTAAACAAAGCTCCGCTTACCGGGCACATAGCCAAGGAAGACAAGGGATCATTCACCTTTACCGTTTTTCACTTCTTTAGCTTAAGTATTACTTTCTCATCCCGGTCACAAACAATTTCGCCATTCACATATTTTAGCTCTGCCAATTGTATCACACTTCGTTTATCATCATACGACCCTCTTGGGGCCGGGTTTGCTTTGCTACGGCCAGGGTGCGTGAAATAATACACAAATGCCCGGCCATTATTGACCACAACATCGCAATGCCCGCCAATAGCCTGATCATCTTTTCCTTTACCGGGGTTTTCTAATAGGCGGTTAGTTTGCTTTTTCCAGTTCAATAAATCATTGCTGGAAAATATTTCCATGCCCTTCCAGGCATCCACGATCATAAAATATTGTTGTTGCCAGTAAAAGACTTTAGGACCTTCGCCCCGGGTAGCGATGGCTTTGCCTTTATCTACCCATTTGTACAGGTCTTTACTGTCGGCGTAATAAATACTTTTCCCGTCCCGTTCATTATTATACCACATCCTGTAAAGCGTATCATTGATCTTATATACCGAAGCATCAATGACTTTCTCGTTGACCAGTTTCAGTGTTGATTGATAGTCCCAGTTCCTTAAATCGGTACTGGTGAGATGGACGATCACCCGTGGATGGTTCCAGTCTTTAAATGTTCCGGGTACATAGGTCAGGTACATATGAAATGTGCCTTTCTCCTCAATAATATCAGGTGCCCAATGGGTGTAGCCTGCATCAGGCCAGTATTGAATATTGCAGGTATCTACGTATTTCCATTTCACCCCATCCTTGCTTTCCGCAATGCCTATTCGTGTGCCATGCACCCATTGCACAGTGGAGTCTTCTATGGATGCCCGGCGGTTTGTATAGAACATCCACCATTTCTTTTTGGCTTTGTTGTATAGAACAACCGGGTCTGCTGCACCGTGATATATTGGATCATCGTACAACGGTTTTGGGGCAGGCTTTTGCGCAGCCATTTTTTCTGCAAAGACGCAAAGAAAAAAAACTAAACCTGCTACCAACTTCCAGTTCCTCATTGCATTTTTATTAAAGGGGTAATCGTGACCGGCCCTAATAAACCGGAGGGTTTCGGCGACCATTTACTGGTTGTAAACAATCCATCTGCCCCCCTGTTCTCGGCCAGCCTCGAAGGCATATTTATGTTATAGAATTTTTTCCAGGGCACACCCCGTTTGTCCAAATCAATCATCCGGTTGGCCATACCGTTCGTTACAATTACTTTCAGTTCGTTTACGGGCTTCAATGCTGCACCCGGAATAGTTACTGTATATGTGGGCCCGATAAGCGTAGCGATCTTCTTTCCGTTTAATATAACCGTAGCTGATTCTTTTACCTCGCCCAGGTCGAGCAGCCAGGCCGCTTCGGGGACTTCCGGCTTTTCAAAACTTGTCGTGTATTCCGCTGTTCCTGAAAATGCTTTCGCTCCATCTATATCCAGTTCTGTCCACGACTCCAGTTTCTTCAATGTTGTTGCTTGTGGTAATACAGGGCCGCCTTCTGTAAATCGCAGGCTCCATTCAGTTTTTATTTTCTCTGCATCACCGGCTTCCTCCATAAAGGGATAGGCCGCACCACTGAATTTTGTCGCCTTTGTTTGCACCACACAGCTTTCGCCGGGAGCCAGTTGCAAAAATATATCCAGCGTATTATTATCACCCTGTCTTGTTTTTGCCACACCACTCTTTTGTTGCATCGGATCAAATAGTACCGCATGTTGTAACGGTGTATTCAGCAGCACCCAATCACTAAAGGTCTTTTTACCATCATTGGTGATAAAATAGTATTCGCCGCCGTTTATTTTGCGGCGGATAAACTGCAGGTCTTCTGATGCCAAAAATTCCTCGCTGCGAACCCGGGCATTCGCCAGCAGGTAGCGAAGTTGTTTGCCTTCCCAGCATGACCCTTTGCCCATTGCAACGTTGTAGACACCTGATGCACTGGTTTCCTTAAATTTTAACCGGGCCAGCAACGCATCAAACTCCTTTTGTTTACGTTCAATATCACTCAGCCCCGGAACCAGTTTGGGTACGCCTTCATGAAATATAATTTCAGCACCTGCATTGGCAAGGGCTAATAGTTTTTTCATGGTTGAAAGCGGCAGGTATTTTACCCCGCTTAGTACGATTGTTTGATACTCCCCGCCTGGCGCTTTTATTTTCCCGTTTACAAATTGCAGTAACTGTATTTGCCGATCGCTGATCAAATCCCAGCTATAACCCATCTTCAGCATATCTTCTGCTGATTCATCAAAAGAAGTTTTATCAAACCCTTCCATCCCATCAAAATGGTGCAGCATTCCTTTGGGTGAAGGCTGGTTATTACGGTCTGAAAAAGGAAAATACAATAACACATCGTTCGATGGTTTACCAGCCTGCAAAAAGCTCTGGCACCTTGCCACATAGGCATTCAATGCATCAAAATCTTTCCAGAATGGATTAGCCGGTGTAAAATGCACGGCTGCATAAAACAACCAACCCGGCCAGGGATCATTTTGTGGCGAGTAATTCGTGCCGTGATAAAACACATGGTTCACCCCACCAATAAAGTATTTGTCAAGCAAAAGCTTTACATCGCCCAGTGAAGAAAGAAAATGATCATTGAGCCAGGTAGCTGATTCAGCGGAGGCCAGTGGCTTCCCCATGACATGGGCGGCTGAAGTGGCAAACTTAAACCGGGTAAGGTTTGTTCCTTCAGTTTCCGGAATATCGATCGTCGCATATAAATCCAAAATATTCGCTGGAGAACCATGACTTTGGTTACGTATCAGCTTTCCTTTTGCTTTTGCCCATGTATGCCAGGGCTGGGTAAATTTTTCCAGTAATAAATCAGATATAGTTTCCCGGTAATCATACAATACCCGTTTATGACGATCAGAATTATCATTGGCAAAGAGGGCGGGTAGTTCATTTTTCAGATCATACCCTCTTTTCTTTTTAAATTCAGCAAACAGGTCAGGTGTCCAGTTACTTATTCCCCTTGCATCATCCACTTCATAACTGTCGTTGAAAAAGCTGCGGAGTGAGGCCAGGTTTTTACCCGTAAACGCTTTATCAAATTTTGCGAGATAATTTTTTAATGCCTGCGCATCAAAATGATCAATGGCCCTTCCTTCGCCGCCCGGTGCTGCCCGTTCCACCATTTTCCCATGTAATCCCTCAAACAACGCAAGGAGCTTCCATTTACCGGGAGGGCATTGCCAGTTCAGCACACCATTTTTCATTACATGGGTTGTGATATCGTAACTCTTTCCCTGCTCATCGTAAGCCATAAGCAATTGCAATGGGAGCATTACATCAAAACGGACCTGGTCCAGGGCCATTTCCTGTAAATTTTTGTTTGCTTTTATCGGGTTCAGTACCTGATCGGGCTTCAATGCTTTTCCATTTGCTGTCCGGACAAAACTCTCTTGCCGGTAATGCACTGTATCCTTCAGCATTTCGCCATCTTTCAGTGAAAAGGTTTTATAAGCGATATACTTGCTTGCATCCTTATCCTCCACCCAGGGGCCACCAAAAGGCCAGCCCGTACCTGTAGCCATATCAATGCCAAGGCCAAGCCGCTTCCCTTCGTTCAAAGTGTATTGCAGCATCTCCATCCATTTTGGTGAGAGGAAGTCAATGAATTTATCTTCCGTTCCTTTTACGCCATATATAGGTGTTATTTCCAACCCGCCAAGTCCGGCCTTTTGATATTGCTGCATGGCAGCGGTAAGGTTAGGTTTGTCTACTGCGCTACCCTCCCACCACCATCTCGTCCAGGGTTTTGTTTGCTGTGTTATGGCAGGCCATTTTACCTGCGCATGCAGATCTAGTAAGCAACAACTAATCAGTGTAAAAAGAAGTACTTTTCTCATTAAATATTTTTTGTCCGAAGGAGTCCTTCGGGGAAAACAAACTATCGAATTCAAGTAATTATTTACCAGATGCATTCCAGTGCACCACTCACTACTAACGATTTTTTTCAATTTCTACAGCATACACATCCGTATGCCCTTCAAAATTTGCCCGGAAGATGATCCATTTGCCATCGGGACTGAAATGTACGTTCGGTTCTGTTTTGTAATTATGGTTCTTCATGTCAACTAATCTTGTTGATACCAGGCTGTCGCCGGATGGTGTAAAAAGATATATCCATCTGCCATCTTTTGCCCTGGCTACTTGTCCCGGATCACCTCCATCGCCACAAAACAGTTTCTGATCGGGTGATGAATTGAAATGAATACTCCATTCATCCCGCTTGATACTGTATTTTCTTTCCTTTCCTGTTTTCACATCAGTACCGGACACAAAAAAAGTTACACTACGGGGCTGCTGCAAATCGTACCATATTGTTTTCCCATCCGGCGAAAACCATTCATGCCCGAAGATTTCCATATCCATGGTACGGGTATGTACTTTCTTTATTTCTTTGGATTTGACATCAATGGTCCAGATACGATCCACTTTATGCCAGGGTCCTTCATGGCAAAACATCAGCAGGTCAGGATCCGTATTGGAGAACTGTACATGATTGAGCCAGGCGCTGTCTGAAAACAATTTGACCAGTTCCCCGGTTTTTACATTGATAGTAAATAATGTTCTGGGCAGTTTTGCTTCATATATCAGGTTGAAGTAACTGGATTTGCCCGGATTTTTTCTAAAGATTTCTTTTTCTGCATCGCTGCTCCAGGCACCTGCCAATAAAGTTTCATCTGCGTTCAGCGTTGTTATCCCTGCTTTGAAATCTGCGGGAAACACATAGACCAGTTTTGTTTTTTTTGTTTCAATATGTGTGGCGAATACTGAGTCATTTACCTGGTAGTAAACCAGTTTATTTTTAGGCGCTGCTATTTCTCCATTCATCCGGCCCTGCTGGTTAGTTACCTGTTCTATTTCCAGGGTTTTCAGATCAACGGTATATATCTGCACATTTCCGGCTGTAATATTGCCTATTTCCTGTTTAACGGAATCATTCTTTGCCGTATTGGCCAAACTGGTTCCATAGAAAACCATTTTATTGCCAATAAAGGGATTGTTGTGAAAGTAAAAGCTGTAATTATTGCCGGCCCTGCGGGTGAGGTTGATAACCCGATGACCTGTGCTGCTGTCAATCCATTCATCGGGCATTATTTTACCGCCTGTTTCCATGATGGCCTGCGCTGATGCAATGAAGGATGCACATAACAAAACAGCAAGGCTGATGTAATTTTTCACCTTTTTCATACAGCAAGTTTTACTCTTTAAAGTAATGATTAAAAACCAGTACAGGTATCCTGATCAATCCTGTCAGTTTGCCGGTTTTACACCCTCACTTGTCATCATTACCCGCTTCATGGTTCCGTCTTTATTATAGTACAAATAATCTATGCATACTGATCGGTGAAAGCTGCCTGCATCGGGAACCAATGCACCATTATGGTATATGAAGTACCATTTCCCTTTAAATTCAAGTATAGCCTGGTGGTTGGTATTGCTGTTGCCTGCTATCTCATTCAATATACCTTTATATTCCCATGGTCCGTTTATACTCCGGCTCATGGCATAGCCTATTTTTTCAGGAAATTCATATGCATAGGAAAGATAATACCAGCCCTTGCGTTTGTGTACCCATGGCGCTTCAGTAAATTTTGGTAATTCAATCTTTTTAAAAGATCCATCCATTTCAATCATGCTCTCTTTCAGTTTCAGATAGTGGAGTGTGGTATTGCCCCAGAACATATAAGCTTGTCCATCATCATCTATAAAAACGGTGGGATCAATATCATCCCAGCTGATTTTAGCTTCAGTGGTCATATCGTTGGTGATAAGCGCTTTGCCAATCGCATCTGTAAACGGCCCCGTAGGACTGTCACTCACGGCCACGCCAATGGCTTTGCCTCTATGTGTGCTATCGTGTGTGATGGCTACAAACCAATAAAATTTTCCATTGCGCTCTATTACCTGGCTGGCCCAGGCATCACCTTTCGCCCACTTAAACGCTTTTACATTTAATGGAGACGGATGCTCTGTCCAGTTTATCATATCTGAAGTGGAGAAGCACAACCACTCATGCATCACATAACGGTTTTCTTTGGGCGGTGCCACATCGTGGCCGGTGTAGAGGTATAATTTGTCTTTATACACCATTGCTGCCGGGTCGGCGGTGTATTTATGCCGGATGATGGGATTACCTTCCGCACGAAAACTGGTATCATTCGCTAGCATTTGTTCCTGTGCGGTTCCTGTTACACAAACCAACAGCGTTGCAAAAAAGGCCTGTCTCTTTCTTCCTGCAATACTCATAGTTTAGCTTGATTTTTTTTGGCCTTCCTATTCTTTTTCGTATCGTTTACCTGAACCAGTGTTACATCATCTATATAGCAGAACGCATTACTGTTCCCTTCTGCTGTAAAACCAATTTCTACTCGGCCATCTTTTATCATTACATCCTCAATAGCGATGGTGGTCCATATTGTGTTTTCTGAACGGATCGGGCAAATGCGTACCATAAAATCATTGCGGGCATACATTTCCAGCTTTTCAAAGCCGCTGCTATTTTTGATCCGTGCTGCAAGACGATAAACACCATCCTCCAGTTTTACATACGGAGAAGATATGATGGTCTGTGAAACAGTTCTTTTGAAAGGAACCTTATCACTTATGTTCAGGCTCTTTTCACCTGTTACCAACTCCCGGTCATTTTTTGTATTATGATAATTCAGTCTTGGCGTTGTGTTGGTATCAAGACTGATGGGCGTGCCCGCTGTTACCGTAGTCAACCATCCGGTTAGTTGTTGCTGTACCGGTTTTACTGTACTGGGGATTGTTTTACGGTCTGCTTCAAAACTGCCGTTCTTTACATAATTGTTGTCTGCCGCAACCGTCCACGCTCCTGTCTTTATATTCAGGTTCCAGGAGTGTAACGAATTAAAATACGGAGCCGCCCCGTCAAATGACAAGGGGAACCATTGATTATACCCCAATCCATTACCGGCAAAATTGGCCCAGCGATCGCCACAGTAAATCACCGTTTCCTGCTTACTGCCTTTTACATTGACAAAAAAACCAGTTTGCGTAACGTGTGCGTAATCATCCTCACATCCTTTCATCACCTGCATATCATTTGCAGGCAGGTATGGGCCGCGGATATCATCGGCCACGAGGTAGTAAGCGTATGATGCATCCCATCCATATATATTAGAGGCAGCCATATAGTACTTACCCCTATACTTAAACATACAATTCCCTTCACGGCTTTCGCCCTGGAATACTTTTGTACAGTCGAGCAGGTTGACCATGCCATCCTTCACCCCTATCTCAGACACATATATTTTATTCCGGCCACTGCCGTAGGAATAGATTAAATACGACTTGCCGCTATCCTCATCCGTAAATACAGTCTGGTCTCCCGTATTGGTCGTGCCGATCATTTCTTTCATACTGATGCGCTGATGCCAGGTAAACTCCCCGGTGGGTGATGTTGCTGTTGTAAACAATACCTGGTTACCGCATTGTACGATAAGGGTATACTTCTTTAATTCACGTATATAAGCCACACCCAAACGGCCGACCCATGTTTTGGGTACATTTTTCAATATCTCTTCTTTTGTCAATACGATATTCTCAAACTTCCAGTTTACCAGGTCTGTCGAACTGTAGCAGGTCACTCCCTCAAAATTGTTGTTGCTATGTGTTATTGTGGGGTCTGTAAGATAGGTTTCCGCTTCTTTATAGTAAACACCATACCAATAGTATTTCGTTTTGCCCGTCTGCGGATCTGCAAATGTAAAAATACCGCCACCCTGGCTGTAGATAGGGCTACCATCTTTGGTGTACCAGAACCTGTCGTTTTTTATATTGCCCACCTGTGCCGCTGCATAATGCAGGCTGCAGATCAGCAGCAGAAATATATACCGGCAGATTCTTTTCATGCTTATTTGTAGGTTCTTTTCAGCCATGTCTCAGGCAGCGGAATGATACAGATATTCATGCTCCGGTTGTCGGCGGAGAGCATGGCTGACTGTATTTGTATTTTAGTTCCATCTGGACTCATTGTAGGGTGCGGATGATCAGCAGCCGTTGTTTTATGTCCGGTCGAGAGCATGATCATTTCTCTGGTATGCCTGTCTATTAAATAAATACTTCTTGAAAAATCATCACCCACAGCCCAACGCCCATCGGGAGATCCGGTTACATGCCAGAGGCCACTGCCGCTTTTTGTTTGTCCTGCTAGTTCCATCTCTCTGGTACGGAGGTTGACGATACCCAACCCGGTTGGCTTTTCCCTTGTACCAGAAGGTCCCCATTCAGGATCCTGCCCGGGATTAGCACCGCCAACATCTGTCGGCTCCTCCACTTCTTTAGTCGTACCCGGAATTTTGCGGTGACCCATAATAGCGATAGCCACTTCATCTTTTCCGATTACGGCTTCATGCGTCACCCATTCGTAGTCTGATTCAGGATAGAGCGGACGCAAACCGGTGCCATCACGCATGACAGTCCAGGTGCGTTGCGGTGATTTACCACCGGTTTCCCAGCAAAAAACAATTTCGCCGGGTACCCATGGGTTTGTTTGTATATGCCCTACCTGGAATGGAACGGATGTTACGTGTTTTAACTCACCGGTCAGCAAGTTCATAGCTCCAATACCAGATGGTCCTTCGCCCATATTCCGCGGGCCAAAGTTCTTTTCGATTTTGGTGTACGGCGATATATATTTTCTGGCGGTTTCTTTTCCCACCCGGAAATATGCCCATTCTTCGTCACCATCGAGTGCCATATCGCCACCGGCTTCTATTTCTTTTGGCGTGGTGCCACAGATACGCTGGTACTCACTTTCTTTCTTCATTTTGCCGGCCTTACTATCAGCAAATATTTTTTCAAGATCTACTTCAATGATCTGCATTTGCCCGGCTTTTCGTTTCGTTGAATCTTTTTCTTTATTACGCATGAAGTAGAGCTTCATTGATTTGCGGGCTATATTCAGCATACCTGTATACCCGCCTTCGGTTACCTGTACCATTTCACCTGTTTCTTCATGCACAGCCATCGCTTCACCCTTTACCCGGTTGGAACGGAAGATGATCCATTGACCGTCGGATGTCCATTGATTATGCGTCTGGTAAATTTTTGAGTCACCACTCTGGGTGCTGGTGAGAAATATTAATTTGGCCCCCGTTACCGGGTCTGCCATTTCTTTTCGTTCAGAAGGGAACCTTTTGCCTATTTGCGCATGGATAGTAAATGAGGATAATAGCAGGGTGGCAAACAGTATTTTCTTCATAGTATTTACTTTAATTACCGTCTGGTTTAGCTGACTCTTTTAAGACGGATGGCGGCCAATAAAACTGCTCATAGGGCAGCGGATTTGCCGGGTTATATGCTCCAATTTCGTTCCGGATAAAGATAGCTAAGGGAAGCTTTTGTTGTTGCATACTGCTTATAATACATTTGGCCAGCTCGTAACCACCATAGGGGCTGAAATGTGTGTTGTCCTCCAGTTTTTTATCCTGCCCGGGAAATGTGTTGGCCGGATAGTGTACAAATGCTTTTATTGATTTTTCCGGCCCCCAGGCTTCGTACAGGATTTTGCTCATCGCATTCAAATCGATGAGTGCTACATTTTCTTCATTGGCTGCCTGACGCATGGCCTCGGGATAATCTTCGAGGGTGTTGATTATATGACCAGTGGAGTCAAACCTTCTCCGGTGCATGGAGGTGACAAGTACGGGAATGATTTTACGGCTACGGGCTTCAGTAATCCACTCTTTAATCGTCTGCTTATAGGTAGTGAATGCATCCAAATGATTGCCACCCGGTTTTTGATCATTGTGTGTAAACTCCATAAATAAATAATCGCCGGGTTTTGACAGGCTCCATATTTTTTCAAGCCGCCGCTCGCCTTTAAACGCTTTCATGGTTTCTCCACTTTCAGCATAGTTAGCTACCGCTGCTTTTCCAGGTACCAGGAAGCGGGGAAACATTTGTCCCCAGGCCGCCCAGGGTTCTTTATCCTGGTCCACCACCGTTGAGTTGCCAGCGAGGAAGATAGTGGCAGCCGTCTTATTCGGTGTAATTTCTACTGCGCATATTTTCGGAAGTGAATCATTGAATTCAATCGTCAGCAAATTATCCCAATGGAAATAATCATACTCACGGCTTTTCAATTTCACTTTCTGGATTATGTAGCCCGACGGGTTTCTGATCATACTGTCTTTAACATGTACGGTAAATATTTCAGTGCGCAGTTCACCATGATTAGTCCGTATGTTTTCCAGCATCAATCGCCTGCATTCGGTACGTACGGTAGTGGCAGATTGTCCTTTGCTGTCTCCGAGTATTAGTTTTACATCATAATTTCCATCGGGTAGCTTCACCGAGAAGTAAAATGGCTTCTTGCTGGTAAGATAATCGCCAGTGAGTAAACTGCCACCACGATCAACCGCTTCCAGCATTGCTTCCTGGTTAAAGCCATAGCCAGTTTGTGTATTGAATTTATCAGCCGGTGTGATGGCTATGTAACCCTCGGCCCTATTCGTTGTTCCGAAATCAAATTTGTATGATATAGTTTGAGCTTCAATGACCGTCCCCATTAATAAAGGCAGTATTGCTATAGCTATTTTCATTTGATACTAATTTGGTATGTAACACCTGGTTTTGTTTCAAAAACTGTTGAAGTCAATCCACTCGCATTCGGGTAGCCCTGTTGCAAAAGCACTTTCGTTTTAGCAACATCTATTTTATCCTTTGTCACCAGCAGACATCGACCACCTTTTCTGGAAGTAATGTTTGCTTTTTCCAGTTTGCCATTTCTCCACCACATTTCTATTTCAAACCCACCACGGGCTATCAAGCCCTTAACGTGTCCATCCTTCCATACAGCAGGAAGGGCCGGCAACAACTGAATAGCGGACAAATGGCTTTGAACCAGCATTTCTGCCACTCCAGCTGTGGCGCCGAAATTTCCGTCTATTTGAAAAGGCGGGTGCGCATCAAACAAATTTGGATAAACACCACCACCGCCAGTATTAGGCTCTTTGCTGTATTCTTTTGTAAGGCGTAATAAATTCTTATACAACTTATAAGCATGATCGCCATCCAGCAATCTCGCCCAAAAATTTATTTTCCATGCGATACTCCAGCCGGTGCCATCGTCGCCTCTTAATTCCAAAGTTTTCTTAACCGCATTTGCATATATAGGATCTAACAAAGGCGAAATCTGCCTGCCTGGATGCAGGGCAAATGCATGTGACACATGTCTGTGAGTCGGGTCCTCGTCCTCCCAATCATCAAACCATTCAACCAGATTGCCTTTCTTGCCTATTTTTAGTGGGTTTAGTTTGCTTCTTTTTTCCTTTAATAAAAGGGCGAAATCTTTATCCAGATCGAGTATCTCTGTTGCCTCTATAATATTGGTAAATAAATCCCAAATGATTTCCATATCCATTGCAGATGCTATCGTTACCGTTCCTTTAAACCCGTTTGGATGCAGGTAAACATTCTCCGGTGAAGTGGATGGTGCTGTAACCAACACGCCATTTCTCTCAACAAGCCAGTCCAAACAAAATTCAGCCGCGGCTTTCATCAGCGGATAGGCTATTTCCTTCAGATATTTTTTATCGGCCGTAAACCGGTAGTGCTCATATAAATGCTGACTAAGCCAAGGGCTGCCAAGGCTCCAGTTCGCCCATTTCGGGTCTCCGTTCCCCTCGCCCACCGGGTTTGTTTGTCCCCACATATCACTGTTGTGATGCACTGCCCAGCCACGCATTTTGTAGTAATTTTTAGCGGTAGCGGTTCCGTTTTTTGCCATTCGTTGAATATGCGCTATCAAGGGTAACTCCATCTCATGCAAATTACATTGTTGCGCCAGCCAATAATTCATTTGAAGGTTAATATTAGTAGTATAGTTGCTTCGCCAGGATGGACGTATCTGGTTACACCATATTCCATGCAAATTGGCAGGCATACCACCCGGCCTTGACGATGAGATGAGCAGGTAACGGCCGTATTGAAAAAACAATTCTTCAAGTGCGAAATCATTATTGCCTTTTTGGTACGCCACAAGCCGCTCATTAACAGGTAGATTTACAGCAACAGCATTATTAATAGAAAGCGAAAGACGGCTAAAATATTTTTGGTACTCCCTGATGTGTGCATTTCGTATCTGCGCATATGGTTTTTGTATAGCTGCATTTAAGTAGCCGGAGGCTATTTTTTCTTCATCCCTGCCTTCGCTTACAGGACATTTCTCATAACCGTTGAAGCTCGTTGCAGCTGATACAAACAATATAGCCTCCGTTGCATTCGCTACAACGAGCGACGTGTCGGTTCTGGTCAACTGACCATCTTTCAGTAATGCTTTAACCCTGAACTGAAATCGCATGCCATCACACCCAATACTATCTTCGTAGACTAAAGGCTTGGGATTTCTTCTTTCATCATTTGTAATTCTGGCTTTTCCTTTTAGCACTAATTCTCGGCCTGTTGTAGTAATTTTTTCATACCGCAATTCATGAAATACATCCACGCTAAAATTTAATGCGGCTGGCTTACTTGCCGTTAGTTTAATAATAATAACCTGGTCGGGTGCGGAAGAGAATATCTCCCTGGTATATTTTGTACCGTTAGCCGTAAACCGTGTGCTGGCAATAGCATTACCAATGTTCAAATCTCGGTATATGCCAGTGGGTTCCCCATCATATTTTTGCTTTATCATTATATCTCCCAGGGGTTGATACATTTCTGTATTCGGACCCTGCATTTTTCGCAATAGTTTCACTGCTTTGCCGATACTATCTTTAAACAGTTCATCCCTTACAGGTTGCAAATATTTAAAAGCCTCAGGATTCGGGTCCTGATTCACCGGCCCACCGGTCCACAATGTTTGTTCATTCAATTGAATTAATTCAACATCCGGGCGTCCATATATCATAGCACCTAAACGTCCGTTGCCTACTGGCAAGGCTTCATTCCAGTCTTTTGCCGGTTTATTGTACCATAGCACCATATTTTGCTGTGCGGAAGCAATCCATCCTGAAAACAAACAGGCCAGTAACAATAGTTTCCTCATATCCGGTAAGATGATTTTATTTAAGTAATTGCAGGGCACTATCATTCATCCCAAACTTGTAGTTAATCAGCAGTTGATATATTTCTGCACCTGCGAGTATAGCCGGGCCATAGCCATGCGCTGCAAATACATTTACCGGCCGGTGATAATAAAATGCAGGATCAAAAGCCATTCCTGTTCCTACGCAGGTTCCTTCCACTTGTCCTTTCTCATTAATTTTTGTCGCTACAGCATTCCAGGCCAGGATGCTCATCGGGCCATAGGTCATTGGATCGAGCCAGCCCTTGTTGCAGGCATGTGCTATGCAATAAGCATAGATAGCTGTCGCCGATGTTTCCAAATAGGAATCTTCTTTATTGAGCAGCTGGTGCCAGAAGCCTGAGCCACTCTGATATTTTGCCAGACCCTTTGCCAGCTCCCGGAATTGTTGCATTACAGCCGGGCGGCCGCTATGGTTTTCCGGTAATACATCCAGCAATTCACTCATGGCCATGAGTGCCCAACCATTGGCACGGCCCCAATGAAACTGCGGGTGTGTTTCCATACTTTCCACCCAGCCATGCATGTACAGTCCCATTTCTTTGTTGAACATTCGTTTGCTGTAAAGTAATACCTGCTTTACACAGTCATCAAAATATTTTTTATCACCAGTCAGTTTTCCCATCTGCGCCACGGCTGGTATGTACATATAGAGGTCATCAAGCCATAATGTATTTTTCTGCGGACGGTTGCGGCCGATGGTGCCATCCTTTAAACGGTATTCTTTACTATAGACATAACTGATATAGTTATCTATCAGCGGGCGAAGGTTCGTCGTTAATCCACTACGCTGTGCTTTTATCATGGAGGCACATACAGCTCCTGCATCATCCAGTGCATGCGGATCGATTGGCTGATTGAACAGCCTCTTTTTCTGGATGTACTCCAGTGGAAATTTCGCCTTCACAGCCGGCACCCATTTAGCCAGGAAGTCAAATCGTGTTTTTACATGGTCGCTGTATTTTTTATCGCCGGTAGTTTCAGCCGCCCGTTGAAAGGCTGAGTACGTTACCCCCCACTCGTAACTGGTCAACCGGAAATCCCCTTGCTTTATAACACTGTTTGTATCCAGTGCGGCGATATCGGTGAGTGCTGCACCGGTTTGCTTATTGATCATCTGGGCAGGTGTTACACCATCCAGGTAGTTATATATCCGGTCCAGCACTTCTTTTACTTTCTCTTTGGATGGCGCATCATAGGGTACAGGATAGTCCACTTTCAGTGCATGGAGCGGCGTGGTTACATCATTACCTGTTTTGGGTTGTGCGCTACCGATGTTTGCAGAAAAAAGCAGTAGTGCTAAAACGAAGTTTATTTTTTGATTGGCCATAAGTAAAAGTTATTCATTTGATTTGATAATAGTTCATTTTGCCGGATCATGGTCATTCAGACCCGCGGCTGGCTGGCTCCGGCCCCTGTTAAAAAAATGACCCCGAAAAGAATTCCGGGGCCTTTTCTATCGATTGCTTGCGAAAAGAACTCATTTAATTGTCCTACCAGTTAAATGGCAGGTACCAGTTTGCCGGCGTCATCAGCTTTGCCCGTATGGCTGCGGCATTGCCTGTTCCGTCTTTTAAAACCTTATTGTAAACCCGATCTGCAATAATCGCCGGATCATTTCTTCTCAATGCGATACGCAACATATCAGGCCACCTTGTACCTTCAAAAGCATTCTCCAATGCTGACTCTTTTAACAGAGCGTTTTCTATCGTCAGTAAACTGTCTGCGGCAGGCACTACAATATCCACCAGGTTAGCCCTTCCGCGGATTCCAACATTCCTGTACCAATCAGCCCTGTAATAAGGCACCCCGGTACCACCACTGTTACGGGCATCAAAGTTGAACGGATAGGGCTCATTCAATGTGTTGTGATAAAGCGTTACATCCGAACCCGGGGCAGGATATGCACCGGCGATACCGCTGTTTAATAAACCGCAGGCCAGCCTGTATTTACCAGAGCGGTTAGCTGCCTCAATAAAACGGGAATGCAAATGTGTTTGGCGAAAAAGAAACCATTTACCATTCTTCGCCAATGGATTGAATGGGGCAAGATTGGCATAGTTGATATAATTATACAAATATTTCATAGCCACCGGCTGACCGCCCATATTCATTACACTAAGTAGTTTTCTTGCATCGTATGGAATGGAAAGACCCTGCGCCGGTCTTTGTGTTTCCCCATCCCACAAATCGATTACCTCCTGGGAAGGCTTTACCAGGTAACTGCCACCTGTCGGTGAAAACAATTTCACCAGGGAATTGTCTGGTTTAAATTTACTGTCGAAAGGAAGCACCCATACCCACTCCCGGTTCAGGCTGGTAGAACCAAAAGGTTGCTCAAACATGACCCGCCAACCGTTATTATAGATCAAGGTACTGGCATCCCCGGCCCTAGAATATGATACATAATGTGGCTCTGCACCAGTTCCCCACCAGCCGAGTTTGTATTGGGAATAATAATTCTCGCCCTGCGTGCCTACTGTTGCGGTTTCCATTACCTGCCTGTACCAATCGGCGGCACGCTGGTAATTACCTTTCCAGAGATATAAATCGCCCAACAGGCATTTCTTATTTATATAAAATTTCTCTGTCTGGTACCCGTCTACAGAAATATTCAAATTCGTACCGGTTGGGTACACATCTTTAAATGGCAATGATTCAGTAAAACTGATCAAACTGTCGAGTAAGGTATTAAATGGCAGCTTGGGAAAATTGTTCTGATTTTTAACCTCATCAAGGTTTTTTAAGGAGTTGGTCACGTACGGCACCTGTCCATAGTGAATGCCCAATTGCAAGTACAGGAATGAACGTAAGGCACCGATATCTGAATAACGCTGGTTGAATTCTGCTTCACTCATCTTTTTATCCCGCTTCATGATGATGAAATTCTCCAGCACATCATTGCAGTTTACAATTAATTCATAAAACGGTCGGGGGTTTGCATAGGTGTTGCCTGCTGTTACCGTGTGGGTGCTGATCTGTCGCAGGTCTTCATTTGCATTGGCGGTGTAGTCGAGCAAATCACCACGCAATTCATTTAAAATAACATAGCGATCTGCAAGCCCCATAAATTTTCCATATACACCTACTACAGCCGCATCTGCATCATACACATTCTGGTAGGCATTCGCTTGATCCAACTGGTCCTGTGGTTCTATATCAAATACCTTTTTACATCCTGTCAAAGCCAGGCCGGCCAGGAGTGCTAGGGCTATTCGTTTCGGCATTCTCTTCATACCTTTTATATTAACTGGTTAGTTATTTTATTTTAAAATCCAAGTTTTACTCCCAGGGTGGCAGAGCGGAATTGCGGGTCAAGCCCGGTATCTATCCCTTGAGCGAAAGGGCTTGGGCTGGCACTGAACTCCGGATCGTATCCCATGTATTTTGTAAATGTGAGCAGGTTATTACCTGTTGCATACACAGTTAGGTTCTTTACAAAACCTTCTTTTAGTGGCAACTGGTATGACAGCGTTACACTGCGGAGCCGCAGGTAGGAACCATCTTCGATCCAGCGGTTGCTGAAGCGGCTGTTTCCCATCGGGTCGCCAAAACTGGCTTTCGGCATATCCGTTACCTGCCCTTCATTACGCCATCTGTTCACAACACTTTGCAATTGATTCTCCACACCACTGACTGATTCCAGTTTGTAGCGCAGGTGGTTAAATACATCATTGCCCTTAGAAAATGTCAGCAATGCCTCCAGTTGAAACTTTTTATAGATAATCCTGTTTGTGATACCACCAAAAAATTCAGGATTTGGATTACCAATTACTTCACGATCATTGTCATCAATTATTTTATCGCCGCTTATGTCTTTGAAATGAATATCGCCTGCAGCAAAGGCGGAGTAAGATCCGTCTGCATTTTTCTTCGTCAGGCCAGCCGCAGCTGCTTCAGCCGTGGTGCTGAATACTCCCAGTGACACATGTCCGTAAAACTGGTTGGCCGGGCTACCATTCTGAGTCAAAATACCTGCACCGGCATAGGTCGTTACGAAAGCCCCGCCCGGCACTGACAAAACCTTGTTCCTATATGTTCCTGCATTCAGGCCAATATCCCATTTGAATGAAGGCTTGTTGATGACCCGGTAGCCAAGACTAAGATCCAGTCCTGTATTTTCCATACTGCCTGCATTGGTAAGAATGGTACTGAAACCGGTAACAGCAGGCAGTTCTTCATACACCAGCATATTGCTGGTTTTATTTTTATATACATCCACAGTCAGCGTAAGCCTTTCATTGATGGCCGCAAAGTCAAGGCCGAGGTTAATTTTTTGTCCTGTTTCCCATTGCAATGCCGGGTTGGGAATGCCATTCCGTACCAGCCCCTGCATACCCAGCAGGTTTTGTGAACCATAGGTCTGGCGTGTGGTATAATTGCCGATATCATCGTTTCCGGTAAGGCTATAGGATGCCCTGAATTTCAGCAGATCGATTTTTGAATGGGCCATAAAGTTCTCTGAAGAAGCAACCCATGCAACGCTTACGGAAGGCAGCACGGCAAACCTGACACCGCTGATAGCGATACCGTTCGCTGCTCCTTTACCGAAACGGGAAGATCCATCCATGGCCGCATTGATGCTCAGCAACCATTTGCTTTTATAGCTGTATTCCGCATTGACATAGGTATTCATCCAGTTCCATTCACCGATACCGCCGCCAACCTGGCGCAGGGCATTCAGGCCATTCTGCACACTTATCAGCTCGTCAGTAGCAGAATTAAACCCGAGTGAAAAATCCTGCTCGGCTTCGTTCTTTTGATACCGTAGTCCTAACCTGGTCAGCAATTGACTGTTACGTGTTGTCCGTTTATATTCCAGCCAGGAATCAGAGTAGAAAGAGAACAATCTTTTTACTTGGGAACCGAGGCGGCTGTCAAGTACTGCATTGCTCACGCTGTCATTGGCAACACCCTTACGTGGAATAAAAATATTCTCCCTCACCTTATCATAGACCACACCAAATATTGTGGATGCGGTAAACCCTTTCTTTATTTCGTAATTAAACCGGAAGGTACCCGAGAACCGGTAATACTTATTGTAGGCCTGCATTTTTTCAATCAAAGCCGTAGGATTACCAATACCTAATATATCTACGTCTTCCAGGTTTGGTGAAAATATTCCTTTGGAGTTCACTTCATTGGCTGTTGTAAAAGGGGCTTTAATTAACGACAAGTATAACGGCGCTGTTTTTTCCGCTATTCCCTGGTCTTTCAGATTTTGTTCATTGAACGTAAACGACAGGTTGGCCGCACCCGTAAGGCGCCTGGAAAAATTAAAGGCGGCATTGAAACGTGTGTTATAACGGGTAAGGTCTGTGTTATTAATTACACCGTTACTTTTTCCATAGCCTACACTAAGGGCGTAAGTAGCTATATTATCGCCGCCCGTTACTTTCAGGAAGTAATTATTAGTAATGCTGTTCTTCATTACATTTTTCTGCCAGTTCGTTGTATTGTGATAGCGGTAGTAATCCGGATTGCCCGCAGTATCGTCTTTCATATACGGCATATTGGCTATTTCGGCCGAGCTTAAACCCTTGCTTTGCAAAATTTCAGAGAGATACGTACGATACTGTGCAGGTGCCATAACCGGTAAAAAATCCGGACGGCTGTTTACGGAAGTATAAGCACCAAAATCAATTACCGTAGCCTGTTGTTTTGCCCTTGCGGTTGTTATAATGATGGCTCCGTTAGCCGCCTTTGCCCCGTAAAGGGAAGCGGCATCTTTCAACACAGTGATGCTTTCTATATCCTGCGTATTGATTAACGCCAGCGGGTTTGTGTAATTATTAGCAATGATACTTTGTCCGTAGTCATTAATATCATAAATCATTCCGTCAATAACAAAGAGGGGCTTGTTCGTGGCGTACAGGGAGTTAATTCCACGCAAGAAAAGGTTCGCACCTGCTCCCGGTGTTCCTGATCTGCGTATGCTGTTGAGTCCGGCTATACGCCCCTGCAGTAAAGCATCGACGGTTTCCATAGAACGGGCCCATTCACCAGTGGTATTATATACGCCAGTTGCTGCTGTCAAATCTCTTTTTGTAACGGGCTGAAAAGGCGTGGCTGCTTTTTCCTGGTAAGATTTATACGATGCATCCAGCAGGGATACTTCTACTGATTTCCTGCCTTTCAGGGCCACCAACTCTGCTTCGTAACCTTCTGCAGCCACTGTTACATGGTCTGTAAGCGAATTGACGGTGACGGAGAATGCACCATTATCGTCTGTAATAGTAGCAAAAAAGCTTTGCACAGATACCTGGGCACCTGCTACAGGTTTTTTAGTGGCAGCATCTCTCACCACTCCCGATACAGTTTCTTTTGTACCCGTATTCTTCTGTGCTATACCATATAGCCCTGTTAACAATAACGCTGTCAGCATTACCGCCTTTACAAACACATTTATTCTTTTTGAAAACATCATAGCTATTTTTTGGATCAACATTTTATAAAC
>CAYLRV010000034.1:0-52694 GCA_964386395.1 uncultured Chitinophaga sp. | reverse complement strand
TGGTACTAACCTGAATTTTGTAAACGGACGTTTAATACTCGGAAGCCGTAACCTGACGATAGCAGCTGTGGCTACTGTTACCGGACATGCTTCAAACCGTTTTATTACAACAGATGGTGCAGGTGTGGTAACAAAGCAGGGATTGGCTGCAACTACATTTACATATCCTGTTGGCTTTAGTGGCACTGAATATAACCCCGTACAAATTACCAACAACGGAACAGCGGATGATATAAGTGTAAGATGCCTGCAAAATGTATTGGCCAACGGATTGACCGGTGCTGTAGTAACCAGCGATTTTGCCGGTAACTCATGGGTAGTGACAGAAGCAGTGGTAGGAGGCTCTATTCTGAATGTAACCGGTGAATGGGCTGCTGCCGATGAGCTGGCCGGATTCAACAGGGCAAAATCAGGTGTTGCACGGTTTAATACAGGAACAGATTGGGATCTGCCAGCCAGCACGGTAGCTGCTGCTGCAGGAGCCGGACCTTACACACGGGTTCGCAATGGCATTAACCAGCCCGGCGTTTTTGCCGTGGCTGATTTAGAAAAAGTGAATGCAGCCAGGTTACAACTAAAAGTATTTTTACAGGGTAGCTATAATGCAACTACTGGTTTAATGGGCGATCTGCTTCGTGATGATCCCGGAACTGGCGGTGTAGACCCAGTAATACCCTTGACCCAGCCATATAATGCAGCGCTGAATGCCCGCTTCAACAGGGTTGGTATTTATGATGGAATAGGTGCAACAAACGAAACCGTATTGTCCAGTGTATTTAACACCACAGGAAACGACGCAATTGTAGATTGGGTGTATATCTCCACACTTGATGCCGTAACGCCTTCTGCAAAATTGCAAACCAGGGCTGCCCTCCTGCAGCGTGATGGTGATATAGTTGACCTGGATGGTGTATCGCCTGTTTCTGTGCCCATTGATGGCGATGGCGACTATCATTTTATGGTGGGTCACCGAAATCACTTAAGTGTACGTACACCGGGTGTACAGTTGCTCAATGATGGCGTAACATTGGCCTATAATTTTACTGATTTACAAAGCAAAGCTTATCAGAGTGGCCTTATAACAACAAATAATGCGATGAACAGTATCAGCGGCACTTTCCCGGCATTTGTTATGTGGGCAGGAAACGCAAACGCCAATAATAATGTGAGATATACTGGACCGTCGCCTGACAACAGCGCATTACTGACCTTACTTGGCGGCAATACCACCACGGTGCTGGGCCCAACGTATAGCCTGGGCGATTTGAACATGAACAGAAATGTGCGTTACACCGGGCCGCAGCCGGATAATACTACTTTGTTGACAGTATTGGGTGGTAATACCACTGCAGTACGTACCGAGCACCAATAAATATTTTTGGAAAACTATTTTTTAAGCTGGAAAAAAAATGAGAATGAAAAAGAATCTTGTAGCAATGGCTTTGTTAACCCTGAGTTGCTTACCGGCATTTAGCCAAATCGAGTTATTTCAGGCAACCATCAAGCAGGGCGCAAATGCAAACCAATTTTTGGTATACGTAAGGCCTAGCCAGAATATACAAGATATCCCGGGTGCGGGTATTTTTGCTGGTGGTGCGCCGCAGGTTGTATTTTCTGTATTGGGAAATACAGCAGTATTTACACCAACGTATCATTTAGGCGCATCCCCGCTTTCAAATACTGTACAGACAGCCGGTGGCCGTACAAGGATGGTGGTGGGGCCAACAAACGCCAGTAACATTACCCTGCCCTGGAATGCAAATGAAGAAAGGCTTGCATTTACAGTAAATATTGCCGGTGATGATACAGTGGGCGCACGCCTGGAGGCCGATTTCGTAACATTTGGGCAATTCGTATTTTTTGTGAGCGAACAAAATACGGGTGGTACAGACTGGACGAATTACACTGATCCATTTTATCCGGGCGGTGTGGGAAGTGTGGAAGGAACAGATGGAATTTTTTCATACGTAACTATTCCATCTACCATTGTTGTACCCGTAACGTTCAGCAAATTCAATGCACAGTGCCATGAGAAAGGGGCCAGCATCACCTGGTCGACCGCAACTGAACAAAATAGCAAACAGTTTGATATTGAACGCAGCGATGACGGTATAAACTGGAGAGTGATTGGCTCAGTTCCTGCTGCTGGCAACAGTAATGCAGAGCGTAACTATAATTATCTTGACCTTGAAGGTGGAGCTGCACTTTACCGCATCCGTCAAAAAGATTTTGATGGCCGCTCAATAATCACCGACATCAAACGTACTGATTGTAAATCTTCTGATGTAAATGTGGCCTTGTATCCGATACCGACAAGGGATAATCTGACAGTAGTAATCCGATCTGATAAGGATATGCGCACTGATTTGCAGATTGTAGATATGAAAGGAAGTGTGCTGCGGAGGATGCCAACCCAAATAAACAAAGGAAATAACACAATCAACCTGTCTGTAAGTGAACTGCCCGCTGGTCAGTATATGTTGCGCAGTGCCGATGCAGGTATGTTTGTTAATAAAGCATTTACGGTAGCCCGTTAACAGCAACCAGTACTACTTAAATTGAAATTGCCTTTGCCTTTCGGTAAAGGCAATTTTATTTTAGTAAATTGGCCGCCCCGAATACTGATGGAAAAAGAAACACAAAATTTCAACCTGCAAAAATGGGTGGCCTTTGTTTCTGTACTGCTTTTAGCGGTTAAGTTCTGGGCGTATTATACTACTAATTCAGTTGCCGTACTAACAGATGCGCTGGAAAGTATTGTAAATGTGGTGGCTGGTTTTATTGGGCTGTATAGTCTGTATGTAGCCGCCAAACCCAGGGATATGGACCACCCTTACGGACATGGCAAAGCAGAGTTTTTATCTGCTGCAGTCGAAGGAACACTGATTGGCAGTGCCGGGGCTATTATATTATATAAGGCCATTCAGCAACTGATAAATCCCGGCGAGATCCGAAAACTGGACTTTGGCCTCTGGCTGGTAGCCGGTACGGCGGTCGTCAATTTTCTGCTGGGCTATTTTTGCCTGCAAACAGGCAAGAGAAATAATTCAACTGCGCTTATAGCCAGTGGTAAACACCTTCAGTCGGATACCTGGAGTACGGTGGGTATAGTGGCTGGCCTGGTATTGTTGTGGTTTACCGGTGAACGATGGATCGACAGCGCCGTAGCAATACTTTTTGGTGTGTATATTATATATACAGGGTACAAAATATTGCGGCATTCAATAGCCGGCATAATGGATGAAGCCGACGGTAAACTGCTGACTAAAATGGTGAACCTGCTTAATAACAACCGTCACGAAAACTGGGTTGACCTGCACAACCTGCGTGTGATTAAATATGGTTCAGTGCTGCATATGGACTGCCACCTCACCGTGCCCTGGTTTCTGAACGTGCATGAGGCACATGCGGAGATAGATTCGCTTGCAGCTATTGTACGCCAGGAATTTGGGGAATCAGTGGAGCTGTTCGTGCACTCGGATGGTTGCCTTCCCTTTTCCTGCCGTATCTGTAGCAAAAAGGATTGCAGGGAAAGAAAGCATAATTTTGAACACCGGGTGGAATGGACATTGGAAAATATTTCAAGTAATAAAAAGCACGGATTAAATTAAGCAATATGACAAAGACGGTAACAAAATGGAAAAAAGATCACGAATTTACCAGCCAGCTGGATCATAATACTATACAAATAGACGGAAGCAGGGAAAATGGCTTCGGCCCCAAGGCCCTTTTACTTTCAGGCCTGGCGGGCTGCTCAGGAATAGATGTGGTGGATATATTGCAAAAAATGCGGGTTGAATTTTCTGATTTTGAAATTGACGTAGAAGCTGAACAGACTGATGAGCACCCGAAAGTGTATAAGGATATACGCATTCATTATAAAATGAAAACAGCAGCAGCAAATGAAGATAAAGTGCATAAAGCAATAGCTTTATCATTAGATAAATACTGCGGTGTATCGGCTATGTTGCAGAAGACAGCAACCATTAATTACCAGTTATCAATCATCAGTTAGTCCTATGCTTTCAATGAAATCACAATATGCATTCAAGGCGCTTACCTTGCTGGCAGAGCGGTACAAGGAAGGGCCTGTGCTTATATCTGATATAGCGAAGAAGAAAAAAATACCGTTGAAGTTCCTCGAGAATATCCTGCTGGAATTAAAAAAGGCCGGCATCCTGGATAGTAAAAAAGGGAAGGGGGGGGGGGGGTATTTTTTAAAACAATCGCCCGAGAAAGTAAAAGTAGCCACCATAATCCGGCTGATCAATGGCCCTATTGCCATGCTACCCTGTGTAAGCCTCTATTTTTATGAGCGGTGCAAAAATTGCAATGAAAAGCACTGCGGCCTGCATGATATGATGATCGAAGTGCGGGATGCCACCCTGAACGTGGTGGAAAACAGGACCTTAAAGGATTTGCTGGTATAACAGACCCACAACATTCGTTAGTTGTTAATTTATCTTTTATTAGTCCACTTACTTGGTAGGCTTTTTACAAACCCGTATTTTTGTAATTCTTAAAATACTTTATATGTCATTACGTCTTGGGGACAAAGCGCCCGACTTTACAGCCAGTACCACGGAAGGTGAAATTAATTTTTATGATTTTTTGGGTGATGGATGGGGTATTCTTTTTTCACATCCGGCCGATTTTACTCCAGTGTGTACAACGGAACTTGGACGAACAGCATTATTAAAGGAAGAATTTGCGAAGCGCAACGTAAAAGTGCTGGCTGTAAGTGTTGATCCCCTTGACAAACACCTTTTATGGCGCAATGACATAAACGAAACACAGCATTGTACTGTCGATTTTCCCATTATCGCCGACGAGGATAGGAATGTAGCAACATTATATGATATGATACATCCCAATGCATCAGCTACAGCTACGGTTCGTTCTTTGTTTATTATCGGGCCTGATAAGCTGGTTAAACTCATGATTACCTATCCTGCTTCTACGGGTAGAAATTTTTATGAAGTATTGCGTGTCATTGATTCCCTGCAACTGACGGCAGGTTATAGTGTGGCTACCCCAGCTAACTGGAATAGTGGTGAGGATGTAATCGTGGTGCCTGCTGTATCAACAGAAGATGCAGAAAAGAAATTTCCGAAAGGCCTCAAGATTGTTAAACCCTATTTGCGTTACACACCGCAGCCTAATATTGATTAATGCTTTTGAAGGAGGAAGAAATAGCATTAGTGGGGCAAATGCCTGCAGCAGAAGGAATAAAGTGGTTCAGCGAAAAATTTCCAGGCCAGGTTGTATTTTCCACTTCGTTGGGACAGGAAGACCAGGTGCTCAATGCTATTATTGGTAAACATAATTTGCCCGTAAGAATATTTACACTGGACACCGGTCGGTTATTTCCGGAGAGCTATGACTTGTTGGAAAAGACAAACCTCCGGTATAAAATACCCATTGAAGTTTATTTTCCTGATGCCAATGACGTACAGGCATATGTAAATAATAAAGGCATCAATGCATTTTATGAATCAGTGGAGAACAGGAAAGAGTGCTGCTACATCCGCAAAGTAAAACCGCTGAACAGAGCATTGGCCGGTGCGAAGGTTTGGATTACTGGCCTTCGGGCAGAGCAAAGTGATAACCGAAAAGATATGCATGTAGTGGAGTGGGATGAAGAACGGCAGCTTTATAAATATAACCCGATCCTGCACTGGAGCTTTGACGAGATGATAAGGTACATCAACGAAAATGATGTACCGTACAACCCACTTCATGATAAAGGATTTATCAGCATTGGCTGTGCACCATGTACACGGGCTATCGAACCCGGCGAAGATGTGCGTGCCGGCCGCTGGTGGTGGGAATTATCAAAAAAAGAATGCGGACTGCATAGTGTATAACCGAAATAAAAAGAGCCTACGAGATATGAGTCAATACCATTTGGATTACCTGGAGCAATTAGAAGCAGAAAGCATACACATTATGCGGGAGGTGGCGGCGCAGTTTGAGCGTCCGGCCTTATTGTTTAGCGGTGGTAAAGATTCTATTACCCTTGTGCATTTAGCGAAGAAGGCTTTTGCGCCCGGCAAAATCCCTTTTCCATTAGTGCATATTGATACCGGACATAATTTCCCGGAGGCCCTGGCTTTCCGTGACTGGCTGGCCAATGAAGTGGGCGCTACACTGATTGTTCGCAAAGTAGAAGATACCATTAAACAACGCAGTCTCACAGAACCCAAAGGAAAATTTCCCAGCCGTAACTGGCTGCAAACCTATACGCTGCTTGATACCATTGAGGAATTCAAATTTGATTGTTGTATTGGCGGTGCCAGGCGTGATGAAGAGAAGGCAAGGGCGAAGGAACGCATATTCTCCGTTCGTGATGAGTTTGGCCAATGGAACCCTAAACTGCAACGCCCGGAACTCTGGAATATTTACAATGGAAAAATTCACAAAGGCGAGAATGTGCGGGTGTTCCCTATCAGCAACTGGACAGAACTGGATATCTGGAACTATATCCGCAGCCAGGAAATCGATCTGCCGTCTATTTATTTTTCACATGAAAGGCAGGTAGTGCTGCATGAGGGGCAGCTGGTGGCCGTAAGCGAGTATGTAAACCTTGAATCAACCGATACTGTACTGACAAAAAAAGTACGCTACCGCACGGTGGGGGATATGACTTGTACTGCTGCAGTCGAATCAACTGCTGCTACACTGGATGAGGTGGTGAATGAAATAATCGCTACCCGTATCAGTGAAAGAGGCGAAACGAGAATTGATGATAAAGTGACGGAAGCGGCGATGGAAGACAGGAAGAAGAACGGGTATTTTTAGTGGGAGAGGCTAGTAGCGAGAGGGAAGAATTGATAGCAATGTTATTTTTTAAATATTTAGCCTGCTAAGGGCTAATACAAAAACGTAATCCCCCTTTAGGGGATAGGGGTATGGATTTACTACGATTTATAACAGCAGGAAGTGTGGATGATGGCAAAAGCACATTAATCGGCCGTTTGCTGTACGACAGCAAGAATATATTAGCCGATCAGCTGGAAGCGTTAGAAAAATCAACCAGGAACAGGGAAGACGGTTCTGTGGATTTAGCACTGCTCACAGACGGGCTGCGAGCCGAAAGAGAGCAGGGTATTACTATTGATGTGGCCTATCGTTATTTCACAACACCCAAACGAAAATTCATTATAGCCGATGCGCCCGGGCATGTGCAGTATACCCGTAACATGATTACCGGCGCCAGCAATGCCAACCTCATTATTATTTTGATTGATGCCCGGCAGGGTGTGGTGGAGCAAACAAGAAGGCATTCTATTATTGCGTCCCTCCTAAAGATCCGCCATGTAGTGGTGGCAATAAATAAAATGGACCTGGTCAGTTATTCGCAGGATGTGTTCAACAATATCGTTATTGAGTATAATACTGTGGCGACACAACTTGGCTTACAAGATGTTACATACATTCCTATCAGTGCATTAGATGGCGATAATATTGTTGAGCGCTCCGTCAATATAGACTGGTACACCGGGAAGCCTATGCTGGAATTCCTGGAAGAACTGGAACTGGACAACGATATTAATTTGACAGATGCCCGTTTCCAGGTACAATTTGTCATTCGCCCGCAAACGGAAGACCTGCATGATTACCGGGGCTATGCCGGCAAAATCATTAGTGGCATTTATAAGAAGGGTGATAAGGTAAAAGTATTGCCACAGGATATTGAAACCGTTATTACTTCAATAGAAGTAAATGGCAAAGAGACGGATGAAGCATTTGCCCCGCAAAGTGTGGTTGTACAGCTGGCCGATGATATTGATATCAGCCGGGGCGACAGTATCGTAAAAGCAGATAACCTGCCGGTAGTGGGCAATGAACTGGATGTCTTGCTTTGCTGGCTGGATGATAAACCGCTGATACCCGGCAATAAATATTTATTACAGCATAACAGCCGCCTGGTCCGGGCCATGGTGCGCAATATTGAGTACAAGCTTGATGTGAATACCCTGCAGCAACAGCCGGTGGAAGGAAACATAAAACTGAATGAAGTGGTGAAAGCTACTATCAAAACAGCCGCTCCCCTGGTGTATGATGGCTATGAACACCTGAGCGAAAATGGCAGTGCCATATTGATAGATGAAACAAGCAACAGTACAGTGGCCGCTGTATTGATTGAACGCTAATCTTCTTCCATATTGACCGGAGAATTTTTACTTACCTTGCCGGTAATGAAAACCCTTGTATATAAATCAACGGGCAGTTGGTATACCCTGAAAGATGAAATTGGCAAATTCTGGAATGGCCGTACCAAAGGTGTACTGAAACTGGATGATATAACCAGCACCAACCCTGTAGCAGTGGGCGATTGGGTGGAATGTGAAATTGAGAACGAAGAAAGCAATTCAGCCATCATCAGCGGGATACTGGACCGGCATAATTACATCAACCGCCAAAGTCCGCGGCATAAGCACCAACACCATATCGTTGCTGCCAACCTTGATCAATCCGTACTGGTTGCTACTTTGAAAGAACCAAGAACCTCGCAGGGGTTTATCGATCGTTTTTTGGTGGCGTCTGAGATGTACCACGTACCCGCAGTTATTGTTTTCAATAAGTCGGACCTCTACCGAAATAAAGAACTGGAAAAGTATGAACAGTGGAAGGCCATGTATGAGAAGGTGGGCTATAAAGTGCTTTTAGTAAGTGCTGAAAAAGCAGAAGGCCTCGACGAATTTAAAGAAGTATTAAAGGATAAGACCACATTGGTAAGCGGCCATAGCGGCGTGGGAAAATCTTCTTTACTGAATACGATTATGCCGGGCATGAACCGCAAGACACAGGATGTAAGTGGCTGGAGCGGTAAGGGACAGCATACCACCACCTTTGCCGAAATGTTCGACATACCCGGCGGCGGGCGAATAATTGATACACCCGGCATGCGTGAATTTGGCCTGGTAGATATAGAGAAAAAGGAAGTATCACACTATTTTCCGGAAATGCGGGAGCGGCTGAATGATTGCCAGTTTAATAATTGTCTGCACTATAATGAACCGGGCTGTGCTATCAAAGAAGCAGTAAATAACGAAGAGATAGATGAGGACAGGTATGTAAGCTACCTGGGTATTATGGAAAGTATTGAGGAGAAGAGTTATTGAGCCGGGCTCACCTCGAACCATTCCGGCATAATTGGTTTTATAATCGCCGCATACCGGATTACACCGTTGCATGTGCCATCATAAATCCTATAAACAGTATCATTTCTTTGAATATAGAATGATTGCGAAGTGGTACAAACGTCCAGATTATTATTCCTGATAAAATCAGCAATTGTTGCTTGAAAAACTGCTAAGGAGTCTTTGAAATCCGGTCTGAGGCGTTTCGAGGTTTTTGTTGGTTTATTGTCTCTGCTAATTGTCCGGGTCGAGTAGAAGTCAATTAGATAATCGTCCGCATCCCGCTTTATTATTATTTTATCCCGGTAATGATGAAAACAACCGCTGCTGCCATAGCCAATGCAGATCTTATCACCGGCAGTCATGCTTGCAAAAATAAGATTATCCGGGTTGCCGGTAATAAAAACAGGTAGTTCGTTTTTACTCAAGAAAATAGTTGTGTCGCTTTCAAGTGCAATTTGACGATGATATTGTTTGTCAAGCCTTGATTGAAGGGAGATGACCAGTTCACCTGCTTCTACACTGTCAAACCTGTAGGCATAACTTTTATAGGCCGAGTCATATACTGAAGGATAGTTTCCGGGAATACTATCAGCCCGGAAAGATTTATCAATGGTGATGCTGTCTAAATAAAAATTTGAAGCAGTATCGATAACAATGCTGAGATTATAGCGCTTTTTTTCTTTGTTGCCTGAACTCATACATCCGGCAAGCAGAAAGAAAAAAGCACAAAAAAATGCTGCTGTTTTTGCAAGCCTCATGGTGGGGAGAGTGGTTTACGCAATATTCCGTTGCCCGGCACTTATCATCCTGTTTTCCAGCACACCAGCCAGTTCTACCACTGCTTTATTGTCTTTGCTGGCTGCATTCTTGGTCTTGGTTGGAAACAGGGACACGCCATTGTAAATGCTGTAGTGAAGGGTCATATTATGCCCTTTAAAACGGAACTCCCAGTCGATGGTATCGAAGTCATCTTCTTTATTGGAGAAGTTTACATCAAAGTCCTGGCTGAGGATGTTGGCAGCTCTGTAAAAATCTTTTAAACCTCCTTCTTCGGAAAGAATGGCCTCGGTGCAGCCGAGTGTGGTTCGTAGGGTTAGGCTCATGGTAAGGTATTTTGGTTTTTGAAAGACGCTACAATTCAGTCATAGCATCAATACTAAGACATGGATACTGGCCCTTAGGCTGCACTAAACGAAAAATTAACTCCGGAATTTCTTGGCTTTCTTGGCATCTTTTGCGGCCTTGGGATCACCGCTGAGGATTTTCTCCGCTCCTACATTTTTTCCATTCGTGGGACAGCCGGTCTTCTTCTTAAACATATTGCTGAACAGCCCGCAGGAGGATAATAACACCGTGAGGCTCAATGCTACAGCAAAAAATCGAAGGTTTTTCATCATTGACAGCTTGTAATTGATAACGAATTTACGGTTATTTAATTGTTCCGGGAATAGTAAAGCTACGTATCTGAGGCCAGAAACCTGAAGTCGGATGCCTGAAGGCGGAATTGGTTGATACCCGGACAACAATTAAAAATCTGGCAAAGTTTCGGATTTCAGACTTCAGTCATCAGACGTCTGTCTTCCCTTCCCTTCCCTGAACCAATCTGCGTACCGCACATAATTATTCGCTATCCGGCTTATCTCCCCGTTGATGAGTTCCTGTGAAATGTCCTTGACCTTTTTGGCCGGTACCCCGGCATAAATACTTCCGGGTTCACAAACGGTGTTTTCCAGCACCACCGCCCCGGCTGCTATAATGGTATTGCTGTGCACCACACAATTGTCCATTACAATAGCTCCCATACCAATCAGCACATTATCATGCACTGTACATCCATGAACTATGGCATGGTGCCCGATAGATACATTATTGCCAATAGTGGTACCGTATTTCTGGTAAGTGCAGTGGATGCAGGCTCCATCCTGCACATTCACTTTGTTGCCCATTTTTATAAAATTCACATCGCCCCGGACTACGGTATTAAACCAGAAACTGCAGTCGTCGCCGCAAACCACATCCCCTACGATTGTAGCATTTGGGGCTATGAAATTATTGTTACCAAATTGCGGCAGCTTATTTTCAACGGGTAAAATAACAGGCATAAGCACTATGGATTTGTGTATGATAAATTAGTAAATTGTAAAGGTGCGGATTTCTTTTCGTTGTTTTGCGTTCTTGTTTTCCTGAAATAATATATAATGAAGCTGTCAAAAACCGTTCGGGGTGTTTTTCTCTCCCTCCTTTTTCTCGTAGCCTGCCAGTCTGGCCAGGCACAAACCAATTCGGGCAATTCCCTGTTATGGCGTATCTCGGGTAATGGAATAGCCGGCCATTCGTACCTGTACGGAACCATGCACGTACGCAACAGCGAGGCTTTTCATTTTAAAGACTCGCTTTATTATTTTATCGAAAATGCAAAAGGCTTTGCCATGGAGGTACACCCTGACAGTGCCGGCCAACTGCTGCAAGCCATCCTGGACGGTCGTGTGGACCTTGATGAGAAAATGGACTTCAGCGACAGCTACGATGATAAAGAGATTGAAAAAATTCTGACGCAAATCGAACGTGGTAAAAAGACCTCGGGCAAAAACAAAAAAAAGGCAAGCTATCTTATGCAGAAATTGCTCGAAGCATCGGAAGCGGATGAAGAAAGTAAGAAAGATGATATGCACACTTTTATGGATGCCTACCTGTATGGACTTGCCCTGCAGAACCAAAAAAGCATTCATGGTCTGGAAGAGGTGGAAGACCAGATAAGGGCGTTCAAATACCTCGTAAAGGGTATTAAAATGAAAAGTATATCAGAAATGCTGGATAAAGGCGTAGTGAATTTTGGCAGCCGCCTAAATAAGTATTATTACAAAGAAGAAATTGACAGCATACGTTACTACTATAAGTTATTTTTCTCTGACAGCTCTCTTAAAGGATTCCTGTACGATCGGAATATTGTCATGGCCCGTCAAATGGATAGCCTGGCCAAAGTACAGACGATGGTTTTTGCAGTGGGCGTGGGGCATCTTCCTGGTGAGGAAGGTGTCATTGCTTTGCTCCGTAATAAGGGGTATACCGTTGAGCCTGTACAGTCCTCCAAAAAAATATTTGCCGGCGATTATAAACAAAAGAAAATCCCCGGAAACTGGAAAACCTATACGAGTAATTCACTTGGCTTCGCTTTTCAAATGCCTGGAAAAATTACATCCCAGCAGGGCATTCAGGGCCGCGAAGTATCCTATTGCTATAACCTGGCCCAGGGAATGGTATATATGGTTATTGCGGGCAAACTGAGTGCTTTGGAGAAACTAAAAGACAAGGACAGTGTATTTACAAGTCACACAGAAAGTATACTGGAGGGTATTGGTGCCTGGGAAGAATCAAGAAAGCCGGCAGAACTGGAGGGATTGAAGGGATATGAAATAATGGCCAGTAGCTTTAAAGATGGGCATTCCCGGATGGTTGAAGTGTTTGATGGCCGGAATTTCTATCTGCTGATGATTACGTCAGAAAAGAAAGAACGTTTAACAGGCGAGGATGCAGCCAGTTTTTTTGCATCTTTTGCTTCAGTTCCGGTCAAACCAGTAGATTGGAAAAAGAATGAATTTAAAACGGAAGGCTTTTCCGTCGACCTTCCAGGAATAGTTAAGCCGGTTAAAGAAGAGAAAGAAGAAGGGGATGATATGAGTGTGACCACCTATACCGGATATGATGGCGCATCGGGAGCGAATTATTCAGTCGTATTTTCAAAACCTGATCCGGGTGTACAAATGGGTTCAGGTGCCTGGCTTTTCAATACATATGTGCAGAATATACGCACTGCAATGAATGATGTGGATGCAGAAGAGCGGGATACGCTTATTGGGGGATACCCGGCCAGGTGGTTTGTGACAGAAGCAAATGAGGGCACAATAGCGGAGGGCTTCATCCTTCAGCGTAACAACCTGAACTATGCCGTAATAGCAGAATATGATAATAGTGAGGTGAAGCGAAATGATCTGGACAGATTTTTCCGCTCGTTCCGGTTGTCACCTTTCGCCGAAGCAAGCTGGAAAATATCGACTGCGCCGTCGAACCTTTTTTCAGTATGGGCCCCGGGAAATATCATGAAGCAGCAGCAGGACACCAGTTCCTATATGTATAGTGCCGACAAGGCATCTTATTATGCAAGTGATGAAAATTCTGCAGATAATTATACAGTGGAAGCGGAACCGTTGAATACATATTATTGGGCAGCCAATATCGATTCTGTATATGCTGACTGGAAAGCGAAAAAGGTTTCGTATACCGATTCAATAATCAGCCAGGGAAAAACTACAAATGGCGGGCTTAGTTCTTTCGATGTGGTAACCGCAAACTCCTATTCAAAATTAACGACCCGGCACCGGTTTATACTGAATGGTAATACGATGTACAGCCTTGAAGCGGCGATGCCAGACAGTGCTGCCGGGACAACAAATTTCAACCGTTTCTTTGAGAGTTTTAAGCTGGGGAATGAAGAAAGCAGCGCCGGTGTGTTTGCCGGAGGGCCAGATAAATTATTTCAGGATTTACTTTCAACAGACAGCACCACATTTACGAATGCTTATAATTATGCCGATGCAGCACCCTTTACAGTTGCACATTTCCCGTTAATCAAGGAAAAGGCCTTACTGGAGTATCCCACCAACGAACATACTTATCAAACAGTAAATGCCAAGTTATTAAATACACTTAGTGATTTGGCGAAGGGTTCAGCGCCAAAGGAGCTGGAAATTGTGGATTATGTGGCGCTTCATTATAAAGAAAACAAAAAACCTGTAATTGACCACCGGTTTCATTTGCTTGGCATGCTGGCCAGTATAAAGACTTCGTCTTCGTATAAATTGATAAACGAGTTATTCCAGGCAGAGCCGCCATCCGGAATGTGGGGCTATACCTTTTTCTATAAATTGTACGATTCCCTGTCGCTTACCAGACCTCTTTACCCGGCTGCCTTTCGTTATTTAAATGATTCATCGATTAATATGCCATCCATCAGCCTGGCCTCTGTACTTATAGACAGCAATCACCTGTCAAAAAATGAATTAGTTCCCTACCAGGCTGCTTTAATCGCATTAGGTAAAGAAAAATTAAAGAGAATATTAAAACTTGACGCAACAGACCTGGACTATGATTATGAAATCACAGACCTGTTAAAGTTCCTGGGTTACCTGAATACCAGGCCGGCCAATGAATTACTGCAGTCGTACCTGAAAGTCAAAGTAATAAACATCCGCTTTGAAGCCATGGCCGCTCTCATCCGGAATAATCATCCGGTAAGTGGAGGAGATATCAAAAAGCTGGCAGGCGAAAATGCAGGCCGTCTTAAACTTTATGAGGCATTAGTAAAAGCAGGCAAAGTTTCGCAGTTCCCATCCGAATTTGCCAACCAGCAATCAATGGCCCGGAGCTATATTCATCAGGCTGTGGCTGACTATGAGGAAGATTATGTGCCGGTTGTTGACCTGGTATTTATTAAAAAAATCGAAATAGCCTATAAAGGGGAAACAAAGTGTTTTTACCTGTTTCGGATGATTGCGCATGCCGGGGAAGAAGAGGGCGATGAACCGGATGCGCCGGTGGCTGAAAGTTACCTTAGTATAGCAGGTCCATTTGATCCGGATACAAAAAAACTACTGGTGGATGAGAAAGAAAATATCTCAGGTGTTTACTATGATAAGAGTTTCGATGGTATGAAAGCAGATGAGTTTTTTGCCAAATACATTTCATTGTTCTTAAAAGCACCAGCAGATAACGAATGAACCAGCGGGAACTTTTTTTGAAACATGTTGCACAGACATCACCGGCACCCTTGGCCTTGCAAATTGTAAAAGCCGAAGGCAGTATTTTATGGGATATTGCAGGTAGGCATTTTATCGATCTGATTGGCGGCATCAGTGTGGCGAATGCAGGGCACCGGCATCCCAAAGTAATTGAAGCTGTACAACAACAGCTGAATGCTTATATGCATGTTATGGTGTACGGCGAATTTGTGCAAAGTCCGCAGGTACAATATGCGAAACTGCTTACCGATAACCTCCCATCCTCACTCAACAGTGTTTACTTCACTAACTCGGGTGCCGAAGCGGTGGAAGGGGCAATGAAATTGGCGAAACGGGTAACTAACCGCACACAAATTATGGCGTTCAATAATTCCTATCATGGCAGTACGCAGGGGGCACTGAGTATAATGGGTGATGAATACTGGCGCAACGCCTACCGGCCCTTATTGCCGGATATATTGCATTTGGAATATGGCTCAATGGCCGTACTGGAAGAAATAACAGGGCATACGGCCTGTGTGGTTGCCGAAACAATTCAGGCAGAAGCCGGAATTGTTGCACCATCAGCTGAATGGATGCAAATGCTCAGGAAAAAATGTGATGATACAGGTACATTGCTCATTCTTGATGAGATACAAGCAGGGTTTGGCCGCACAGGCAAACTATGGGGCTTTGAGCATTTCGGTATAGTACCCGACATACTATTGCTCGGTAAGGCATTAGGTGGTGGTATGCCGTTGGGGGCATTCATCGCGGATAAAAAACGAATGGATGCATTTACGGAAAACCCCGTGTTGGGACATATTACAACTTTTGGGGGGCACCCGGTATGTTGTGCGGCAGGGATGGCAGCACTGCAAGCAATGCTCGACGAAAACTGCATCGGCTATGTAAAAGCGAAAGAGGCGTTGTTCAGGTCTTTGCTGAATCATAAGCGCATCAGGGCAGTACGTTCATACGGCCTGTGGATGGCCGTTGAGTTTGAATCTTTTGACGTATGCAAACAAGTAATTGACAAGTGTATTGAGGCAGGCGTATTGACCGACTGGTTTCTGTTTGCCCCGCATTGCCTGCGTATATCACCCCCGCTTACTATAACCGAAGAAGAAATAGAAGCTGCCTGCCAGCTAATCGAAGCTGCCTGCGCTGGTTAACTTACCTGTTTATTGTTATCAAGTTTTTTGCCAATCCCGATAAAGGCAAAAGACAGTACGGTAAAGAAAATCAGCATGAAAAAACTGTTGATGAGCACTTTTTGCATGCCCAGTTCTGTTACGCTGACAAAAGGATAAGGATAAAAGCCGGACATATTGCCCCGGATGAGAATGTATATAAGATAAATCAATGGATAAATTAACCAGGGCGGGAATTGGGAATATCTAACCGCTTTTTTATTTTCTGCCAGGTACCAGTACAAAATAACCAGCAGCGGAATAATACTATGCAGGAGCTCATCCACAATTTTTTGCATACCTGTTGGCGACCAAACATGGCGTAGCAATACCTGGTAGGTAAGGCCTACAACAGTAATATACACAGTAACAGCAGTTAAAGTACCGGGTGTATGTAACAGGCGACTGTGGCTCCCTGATGCTTTAGCAGTGAAATAAATGGCCACGAGCAAATTTGTTAGTATGGTAAAGAAGCTAAAGAAACGGATGACAGTTTCGCCAACTGTTGCTACCCGGTTTTGCAGCATGAGCACAAATTGTGTGATGATGGCAAACCATCCAATGATGGCGAATAAAGCAGGAAGGTATTTGCGCATCCTTAAAGATAAACAGTGCTTTGTAAATTATGTACGCTTTTTTCGGCGAAGGGTGAATACAGCGGGGAGGATGAAATCCATCTTTGGCATTGGTAAACTCTCGCCCGGCATATCTTTATTGTTGTCTTTTGCTGCTGGTGTTGCGGTAATCGTATTCAGTGTATCACCTGAAGCAGCTGAATCTGATATTTTTTGCAGAGATGGACATTCTTTTATTTTATTGTCTATCGGCTCTATAGCAATAAACCCGTTTACCCAATGCGGATCGATCTTTATAGCCTTAACTTTAGGATATTTCTTTTCCTTCTTTTTCCTTTTTTGCTGCTTATTTCCTGTTGTCTGGGCATACAGGGATGTGTTATTTCCAATAAATGTATCAAAAGGAAATAACTGCGAACCAAAACAAACCAAAAAGATTACCAGGAATTTTTTCCAGAAAGCAATGGGCTTGCCCATTACATAAGCTGGGATATGCAATTGTATACGATCTAATTGTGTATTCCGGAAGTGACCACAAACAGGCTGATAATTATTATTTCGAAAGAAATTTTGCACCTCCTCATCACTAAGCCCGGAAAAGTCTGTTACGGTAGTGCTGCATCTATTGCAATGCCGGCCATTTTCGTAGGGCAGCATTTTATCCCAGGATTCTTTGCAGGGATTATTAATACTTAGTTTGTAAAGTCCGGGTTGCACAGAAGAAAATTACGGAAGGCCGGAGATATACAGCAAGATTTTTTGTTAAAAAAACAGCCGGTCCTTTTAAATGGTGCTGAATGCCCATGCCGCCAATAATGCCCCTGCAATTGGTCCCACCACAGGTATCCAGCTGTAGCGCCAGTCGCTGTCCCGTTTGTTTTTTATAGGAAGAATGAAATGCATAATCCGCGGGCCTAAATCCCTGCCGGGGTTGATGGCATAACCGGTGGGTCCACCCAATGACAAACCAATACCAAGCACAAGCAATGCTACCGGCAAGGCGTCAAGTGTACCGAGTGTGGCAGCTGGTTTTGGCATAGCCATAGCCCCGAAGACCAGTATAAATGTGCCGATACATTCTGTTAGTAAATTATGCATGGTATTCCGAATAGCAGGTGCTGTGCTGAACACAGCAAGCTTTAAATCCTTATCGTCCGTCTCATCAAAATGTTGTTTGTAGGCCACCCATACAATGAAAGAGCCAGCCATAGCGCCTGTAAGTTGTCCGCCTATAAAAGGTAATATAAGTTCTTCTTTCAAATCACCGAAAGCTGCAGCTGCTAAGGTAAATGCAGGGTTGATATGCCCCTGGCCGCCGAAATAAACAGAAGCATATACCCCAATAAAAACGGCCATCGCCCATCCGATGGTGATGACTATCCATCCGCTATTCTGGCCTTTTGTTTTATTGAGTACAACATTTGCCACCACACCATTGCCCATGATTATGAGCAGGGCCGTGCCAATAAATTCGGGAAGAAAGGGACTCATGTTATGTTAGTTTTGGTTAGTAGCAATCAGTGTTTTGCCAGGTAGTTGGATGCAAGCTGATTAAAGATATTAATTTGTTCGCTGATCCAGTTTTCATCCTTGCCCGTTGCTGCAGCAAGGCATTCCGCCACGAATGGGGCCAGCTCCACAGCCTTGGCCGCATCAAGCAGCAGCTGGCGGGTACGACGGCTTAAAAAATCTTCCACCGTTACACACATTTCTTCGTTCACTGTTTTTAGAACGAGGGATTTTATCTCCTCTTTTGAACAACCGCTTATGTCTGTTAGGGGAACTTCCTGGTCATGTCCGGCCAGTTTTAGTTCTTTAGTAATGCATGGAGCAACAGGCAGGTTGTTTTTATCTGCGGCAATCGTTACGGCATCCTCAGCCATTTTACGGTAGGTAGTCCATTTGCCTCCTGTGATGGTAATCAGGTTGCTGTCACTAATACTGATTAAATGATCCCTGGATAGAGCGGCTGTTTTCTTCTGCTTACCTTTTACCAAAGGCCTTAACCCGGCAAATTGACTGCGTACATTATTGTGTGTTGGATCTTTCGACAGGTAGCGGCCAATATGTGTCAGTACAAATTCAATTTCCTCTTCCATGGGAACAGGCTCGGTACTGATGGTATGGACAGGTGTATCGGTAGTACCTAATACAATTTTATTATGCCAGGGTACTGCAAACAACACACGGCCATCATCGGTCTTCGGAATCATAATAGCTGTATCACCAGGAAGAAATGCCTTATCCACCACCAGGTGAATGCCCTGGCTTGGACTGATGATAGCTTCATGTGCTGGTTCATCCATTTTCATGATGCTGTCGGTGAAAACACCGGTGGCATTGATAACCACCTTGCTTTTTATCTCATACTCTTTTCCGGTGATGCTGTTTTTTGCCCATACACCGCATACCTTTTTTTGTATTTTTAGTAAGCCGGTTACCGGGAAATAGTTGAGCAATACTGCCCCATGCTGTACAGCTGTTTGTGCCAGGCTAATAGCGAGGCGGGCATCATCAAACTGCCCGTCATGGTACAATACACCACCAGTCAGATCTTCAGGATCAAGTGTAGGGGCATGTTCCAGTATTTCTTCTTTGGAAAGAAATTGTGATGGCCCAAGCCCGAGGCTGCCGGCCATCCAGTCGTAGATTTTTAAACCGATGCCGTAGAATGGTTTTTCCCACCATTTATAATTGGGCACTACAAATTTTTGATTGTGGACCAGGTGTGGCGCATTCTTGAGCAACCGGCCCCTTTCTTTCAGGGCTTCCATGACAAGTTTAAGATTACCCTGCTGCAGGTAGCGTACACCGCCATGCACCAATTTGGTACTCCTGCTGGATGTGCCTTTGGCAAAATCATCTTGTTCAAGCAAAACAGTTGAATAGCCCCTGGATGCGGCATCCACAGCGATACCTAATCCAGTAGCGCCACCTCCGATGATGCAGATATCGAATGAAGAGGTGGCTTCGAGGGTTTGTATGGAGGTGGTGCGGTTCATTTTTCAACACAGAGAAACAGAGAATAGGAGTTACACTGAGTTTAGATTCCCATTAATTCTTCTTCTTATACCTTGTTTTAACAGTACTACATTGAAGTTTATCAGCAGACCTAATTTTTTACCTGATAATTTAAGATAAGTAACTAATTGTGCTTCATGTACAGGTAAGATAGTTTCTAAAGATTTTAGCTCCACGACTATTTCATTTTCTACCAATAAATCAATAACGAAATCCTTCTCTAATGCCTCCCCCCTGAAAATAACAGGTAGAATTACCTGGCTTCTGACTACAAGCCCCTCATCACGCAACACTTTCTTCAAGCATACTTCATACACGGATTCCATTAAGCCCGGGCCTAATTCTTTATGTACATCAATAGCACATTTTATTATCCTTTCTGTAATTGTATTATACCAATTTTCGACTGTATTCATATTTCTCCTTTCTCTGTGTAACTCTCAACCTCCTTTACTCTGTGTTGAATATCATTCCGCCCAGCTCACTGCAGCCTTCACCGCCCGATGCCAGCCATGGATCAGCCTGTTTCTTTTTTCTGCTTCCATACCCGGCGAAAACGATTGATCGATTTGCCATTGCTGGTGTATCTCGGCTATGTTTTTCCAAAAGCCAACGGCGAGCCCGGCTAAATAAGCGGCACCCAATGCCGTCGTTTCCGTAATCTTCGGACGTATTACTTTGCACTCAAGCATATCGCTTTGAAATTGCATTAATGCATTGTTCACCGTCGCACCGCCATCTACCCGCAACTCCGCAATGCTTATCCCTGCATCTGCCTCCATCGCTTTTAATACATCGTATGTTTGATAGGCGATACTTTCCAATGCGGCTTTTGCTATATGCGCATTGCCGCTTCCTCTCGTCAACCCAAAAATACTTCCCCTGGCATGCTGGTTCCAATGCGGTGCGCCTAAACCTGCAAAAGCAGGAACGAGATAAACGCCACCATTGTCATCTGCCTGTGCAGCGACTGCTTCCACTTCTGCGGAAGTACGAATAATTTTTAATTCATCCCTTAGCCATTGAACCACGGCCCCGGCGATAAACACACTGCCTTCAAGGGCATATTCGGTTTTGCCGTCTATCTGCCAGGCAATTGTTGTCAATAGATTATTTTTTGATGTTACCGCCTTTTCCCCGGTATTCATCAGCATAAAGCAGCCGGTACCGTATGTATTCTTCACCATGCCCGGTTGTGTACATAGCTGGCCAAATAAAGCTGCCTGCTGATCACCTGCTATGCCAGCTATAGGAATACGGCTGTCCGGTATAATATTGCCCGTAACTCCATAAATTTTACTGCTTGGTTTTACCTGCGGTAATACTGAAGCCGGGATGTCGAATAATTGTAGCAGCAGTTCATCCCATTGCAGGCTATGAATATTGAAGAGCATGGTGCGGGAAGCGTTGGATACATCCGTTACATGTGTTTCGCCATTGGTAAGCTTCCAGGTAAGCCAGCTGTCTATGGTGCCAAAAAGTAATTCACCTTTATTGGCCTTGTCCCTTGCACCGGTTACATTGTCTAATATCCATTTTAATTTAGTAGCAGAAAAATAGGCATCAATAATCAATCCTGTTTTTTCTTGTATAGCCCGGGCATGACCGGCTTCTTTAATCGTATCGCAGTAAGAAGCTGTCCGCCTGTCCTGCCATACGATAGCATTATAAATTGGATAGCCTGTATGTTTATCCCATACCACCGTTGTTTCCCGTTGGTTGGTAATACCAATCCCGGCCACTTGTTTAATGTTAATATCAGCTTTAGCAAGGGCTTCCGCAATGGTACCATATTGTGTACTCCAGATTTCATTGGCATCATGCTCCACCCATCCGGGCTCAGGGTATATCTGTCGGAATTCTTTTTGGGCGGTACTTAAAATATTTCCCTGTTTATCAATAATAAGGCTCCGGCTGCTGGTTGTACCCTGGTCCAGGGCAAGAATGTAGTGCGACATGGCAAGATGTATTTTGGAATAAGTAAGTTATGGAAAAAACAGGGATTAGAATGCTACCCTGAAACTGCCAAATATGCCAAAAGAACGATCGCCTTCTTTGGGTATAGTAGACGGCAGTACACGCCATACAAAATCAACGCGGAATACACGAAAGATATTGTCGATACCTGTTCCCAGTTCTAAATATGTATTACCATCCAATGACTGGAAAGTGTGACCCTGTTTAAAATTATAGGCTTTGTTGGCTTGTGATAAGCTACCCCACAAGGCTTTGGCTGTCCAGAACTGGCGCAGGCGCAGTTTGGGAAACCAGCGGAAGATGCCATTGCCGATATTGTGTTCAATATTTACGCCACCATACTTGTCATGAATGAATTCCCATCGGTTCATCATGTTGAATGCATACTTATTGTAATAATATAGTTCATTGCCCGGGGCTATGTCCAGTAAAGTGTATGGAATAGTACCAAAGGTTTTGCCGCCATAGATATACCAGGAGATATTGCCAAAGGGCGGAATATTTACATAATCAGACAGACTGGCCGATACTTTTGTGTAGTTGTAGCTGCTTTTCAACACACCGGCAAATCCACGGCTGATATTGATTTCACCAATAGGGTATGCACTGCCCAGGCTGGTGCGGTAAAAATGACTTTCTAAAAACCGTTCGAGCCATGCAAAGCGTAAACGTAAAGACACTTCAAAACTTGTCAACGGATCGCCGGTAGCGGAAGCAACAAAAGAATCTAATGGTACCAGGTTGCGGAGTGGCAATGATGATTTATGTGTAACGGTGAGTTTATTGGACATCCACGGTAATGTCTCATTAAAAAATTCTAATCGCTTTTCGTTGACCTTAATATTTTTTACAGGAATACCATTTTTGCGGATAGCCAGGGCAAACACATTATCCTGCGATACTTCACCATAATAACTCTGGCCCCAGTCAAGGTCATTGGTAAATGAGGCGTATAAAAAGGTACGCGGATCTTTATTGGGTAGGAAGAAAGCTTCCGCCATGCCCTTCAGTTTTTTATCGCCAAAACCATAGGCCAGGTAGGTATGCAGTTTTATTTTCTTGTTGAAGTGTTTATTCGTGGCCAGGTCAAAACGAACCCGGAACCCCTCCCAGCCATTGGATGTAACCCAGTTGAACCAGGGGCCTATCTGGTAGTTGCCAATATCTTTATAACCGGTGCCGATAAAGGCCATGGTCTTCGTAAATTTTTGAAATACCGGCGCATTGGTTAGTGTGTCAATCATTTTAATGATACCGCTTTCCGTTTTGGTAAGCGGTTCGTGGCGGGTGGTTTCCCAAAATTCTTTCGTTTTTTCTGCAGCCTGCGGCAGGGTAATTATTTCTTCCATCACCTTATTCTTCGCCAGCTCTTGTACTACGGAGCTATCGTTCACAATAATATTTCTGTAGGTTGTTGTCTTCCTGCCTATAAAACCGGGTTTGCCTTCACCTGCCGGTGAAATATCCAGTACATATTTATCCTTTGATAGAAACCAGGTGCTGTCGTTGATACGCTGGTACTCCTGTATGATACTGAGGTTTTCTACAAAATTTACATTCGCTTCTTTGCCCAGGCGAAGGCTCATTTTCTGAATGGCGAAACTGCCCACATGCACCCAGCAATCCCCTTCAAACGTATCGCCACCCTGGCGGCGTGGTGTAAATACAAGGTGGAAATAGCGCAGGCCGGCCACTATCTGCGTGTCAACAACCCTGTAGTTGTAATAGTAGTCGCCGTTATCACTAATCGGACTGATAAACTGTTTATCAAAAACGGGAATAAAATTATTGTAGACATTCACTACCTGGTCCATACCGCCAAGGAACTTCAGGATGCTTTCATTTTTTACACCATTCGGATTGGCTGCTTTAATGATTTCCCTCCGGCGCTTTGGATTTTTTTGGTAATAATAATCGGAGAGGGCTTCCACTAAATAAGTAGGGAGATAGCGGGTGCCTTCAGCTGTATCAATATTCTGATTGATAAGATCGGTTACAGGTTTAAGCGGCTTGAGTTTGCCAAACTTCTGGAAATTGATATTTTTTAGATCGAGCTCCATTTTGTTGTAGAGCTCGTAGGAAAAGTTATCAAATTTATAGCGGTCGTTTTCCGGTTTGTGTTCTACTATTTTCCGCCATACTAACAGGCCTTTATTCACTTTTACTTTTACGGCAGCGCCTTCGTTGAAAGTGCCTCTTTCCATATTTACCGTCAGGTTCACAGAGTCTTTCCCTTTACTGATTATATAGCGGTAGGGCTGATAACCTACGCAGGTGATGAGTAATGTATCGGAAGGCCAGTTGTTGAGGTAAAAGGCGAAGCTGCCCGATGAATCAGTAAGCTTGCCAACCGTGCTGCTGCCAAATTTGACTGAGGCGAAGGGGATGCGTTCTTCGCTGCTGGCATCCTGCACCACTCCACGGATGATCCTGGCCTGGGCGGAGAGGGATTGGGCTAAAACACTGGTAAAGAATACCAGTAAGAGCAACGGATATGATTTCCTGCACAACATCAGGCTTTAAAAATACAACCCAAAGCAGGAAATCGTCCTGTTAATTAAAAATTAATCCGTGTAGCTTGCTAAAAACGATTTGGAAATGTGCAGTCCCTTATTTTACTTTGTAATACAAAGTGCTTTTTATGCAAAAACCAAAATCACCCGCAGCAGGACAGCCGGAAGAAACATTAAGGGATATCAAACAAATGATGGAGCGGAGCAGCCGCTTTATTTCGCTGAGTGGTTTGAGCGGTGTGGCAGCAGGTGTTTTTGCATTGGTGGGGGCTTGGTTTGCCCAACGGATTTTGGATAATTATTATGGTGACTACAATAGCCAGGGTTTTTTTTCGGGCGATAATTTCAGCCAGTTAAAGATCCGGTTGCTTGGCCTGGCCCTGGTTGTATTTGCTGCCGCGTTCTGTTCCTCCTTTTATTTTACCTGGCGAAGGGCGAGAAAGCAGGGGGTTCCTTTGTGGGGACCTGTTTCCAAGCGTCTTTTTTGGAATATGTGCATACCGCTTATTGCAGGTGCCCTGTTTATACTTGCCATGCTCCGGTATGACGATTGGCGCTATATATCTTCGGCAAGCCTTATTTTTTATGGCCTCGCACTCATCAACGCAAGTAAGTACACCGTAACAGATATCCGTTATCTTGGTTATTGCGAGATTATACTTGGGCTGGTCAATATGTTTTACATTGGCTCCGGATTGTATTTTTGGGCAGTGGGTTTCGGGCTCTTGCATATTATATATGGCATTGTCATGTGGAATAAGTATGAAAGGCTTCCCGGCGTAAACTAACGCCGTGCAGTGAGTTGGATAAACCGGTGAGAATTATGAAGAATCCAATAACAGGATTAAATAAGGTATTTGAGAGCCGCATTCGCCTGGGGGTGATGAGTATTCTTATGGTAAATGATGAGATAAATTTTAATGATTTAAAACAAATGCTGCAGGTTACAGATGGCAACCTGGCTACGCATCTCGTGAGCCTGGAAGAGAACGGCTACATTAAAATTCACAAAGGCTTTATTGGTAAGAAAACAAATACCACCTATGCAGTTACCAAAGCTGGTGAGAAAGCATTTAAAGAACATATTGAAGGACTGGAGTCAATGATCAAGGGGATGAAATAATTTTTTTTATGCTTTCACTTTGAATTACAAAGTACTTTTTAAACTACAAAACATAGTATATGGAAGATTCAGTAGTCATTACACAGCCAACATCAATTTGGGACAAGGGTAAACTTTTTATTAAAGCGATTGTCATTTTTATACTGGCCATCGCCCTATGGATACCCACCAGTTTTATAACAGGCCTGGTAAGGGAAAGGGAGGGGAGGCAGCGGGAAGCTATTGCCGACATTAGCAGCAAATGGGCAGGCCGTCAAACAGTTACAGGCCCGTTGTTGATGATCCCTTACAACAGCATGATTCCGGATGGCAAGGGCGGTATGTCTTCGGTAAAACAGTATGCCTATTTCCTTGCTGATCAAATGCAGGTAAATGCAAAAGTAATCCCTGAAAAAAGATACCGGGGCATATACCAGGTGGTTGTTTACCGCAGCGAAATTTCAATCGCTGGAAAATTTGGCCCGCTGAAATGGGAGAGTTTAAAAATACCCCGTGAAAGCATTTTGTGGGAAGAGGCTGCCATCATCTTCCGGGTTTCAGATCATATCAAAGGCATTAACCAGGATATTGATATTAAATGGAATGATACCACTGTACGGTTAAATCCACAGGCACCCGGTTTTTCAGGGTATGATGGGGCCCTTACCGCTACCATTCCATTCAATGCGGCATCAGCGGCCAACGATCACAATTTCACCATGTCTTTTTTACTGAATGGTTCCGAGCAATTATTATTTGCAGGCAGTGCCAGGGATAATAAACTGGTCATGCAATCCAGCTGGGATAGCCCAAGTTTTACGGGTGCAAGGTTGCCCGATACACGAGAGGTCAGCGATTCAGGCTTCACCGCCAAGTGGCAATACCTCAACAGGGTTACCCCACAGGTGTGGACGAATACCACCTATAATTTTGATACTTCATCCATAGGTGCAGACCTGGTTATATCTGTTGACAGTTATGATAAAACGCTGCGATCAGTTAAATACGCCCTCCTCTGTATAATCCTTACCTTCTCTGCTTTCTTTTTAATTGAATCGATTTATAAAAAACCACTTCACCTGGTTCAGTATGGATTGGCCGGACTGGCGCTGGTACTTTTTTACACACTGCTTTTATCTATATCAGAATACCTGTCTTTTAATCTTGCTTATTTACTGGCTGCTGCTGCCACCATTGGGTTAGTGGTTTGGTTTATTGGCAGTATTATGAAGTCGTCAAAACTGGCCGCCTTCATTGCGCTTGTACTTACAGTGGTGTATGCCTATATATTCTGTATTATACAGATGCAAGATTATTCATTGCTGATGGGAAGTATCGGTTTGTTTGTGGCGCTGGCAATCATTATGTATTTCTCGAGAAAACTACAGTGGTCTTAAAAGTTAATAGTAATGAAAGAAATAATAATCGGCCTTCGGGCAAAAATATTGGTCATACTCACGCATAAACTTGCGCTGCCCATGCTGCGCCGGGTACGCAAGCCCAATGATTTCAAGTATTCAGAGCTTGAGCTATGCCTGATGCCGGAAGGCTCACTGGGCAATGACCTCTATATGTTTTTAGAGAAGCGGAACCTGCCTCTCCTTACACATTATGCACGGCATGATATCAAACATGTACTGCTGGGCTATGATACAACGGATGAAGGAGAAGTATGCCTGCAAAGTTTTATGCTGGGCAACGGACGAGTATCTTTCCCGGTGCTGGCTACGGTGATTTACGGGTACCTGACGATGCCGGAATACTGGAAGAAAATGCGGGCTGCATATAAGCAGGGGAAACAAAGTACTTCCTTTCATTACTGGAACTGGAATGAGATGGTGCATGAGAATACAGCCGTGCTGCAGGATCGCATCTTCAAACCCAACAGCAAATAATATGGTGGCCTTAGCTGTCGCGATTTGGGCTATTGCCAATTTACTTCATCCTATCTTTTTAAGTATTTGGTGGGATGCGGATGGTTCGTTAGCTGCAATTATTATAGCCTTTTTGTATTCCATTGCTTTATCCATACCGTCCTTGCTGATTAGTATACTTGTATTGCTGGGTCTGAAAAGACTACAGTGTAAAATTATTTTACGCTATCTGTTATGGTTACTATCCACACCGTGTATCGTTTTTCTGAATATCCAGTTTTTTTACCTTTTACTTGGCGGAGCTCCCAGTCTTGATCCTTTTATATTGGAATTTGGCATTCCGCCTGCTATGGGCGCATTTATCTCTTCACTTATTTGCGGGTCTTATTTTTTCAAGAAAATGCAGGAGACGGATACACAGCCTGAAAATGAGAGGGAGGTTTTATGATAACGAAAAAGAATTTTTCTATAAAATCCCGTCACCGCAGTTTGGGTTATGCATTTGCTGGCTTGCGGAAAGCGTGGCGTACTGAGCATAACCTATGGATACATACTGCAGCAACCATTTCTGTGATAGTAGCTGCCATTCTTTTCCGGGTGTCTGTCATAGAATTTGCTATTCTGGGTATGGCCAGTGGCTTTGTATGGATGGCCGAACTTTTTAATACCGCCATCGAGCGATTAGCTGATTTTATATCACCCGAAAAACAGCCGGCTATTGGCCTCATAAAAGATATAGCAGCAGCGGCTGTGCTGGTCGCGGCGATAACGGCCCTCGCAGTTGGCTGCTTCATTTTTATACCTAAATGCTAAATCATGCTTTCATTTAAATCATTAAAACCGGCTAACCTTTCTGTATCAGGAACTGTACATAGCTGGTTGTTTATTTCAGCAGGGTTCAGTTGTTTGTTACTGGCTGCAAGGATTGTGGTGACAGGCTCTTTTACCTATTTGTTTTTAGCCTGGAATTTATTTCTTGCCTTTGTTCCTTATTGTATTACCTGGAGCATGACCAGGAACGTCAGGATACTTGAAAATCCTTTGACATACTATGCATTGTTGGCCATTTGGCTGTTGTTCATTCCTAATTCATTTTACATTATCACTGATCTCTTTCACCTGAACCGATTTAGTGAAGCACCACAATGGTTTAACCTCTTGCTGATTTTTTCGTTTGCCTGGAATGGCCTGCTGGCCGGTATTATTTCCCTGCGAAGGGTAGAAGTACTATTTACCATTACGAAGGGGGCCAATTTTTCGGCTATGGTTGTCTTTAGTGTGATGTGGCTTTCGGGCTTTGGTATTTATATAGGCCGTTACCTGCGCTTCAATAGCTGGGATGTACTGACTGATCCATTTTCATTGGTAACAGAGATTGTTGACCTGGTCATCCATCCCTTGCAAAATGCAGAAGCCTGGGCCATGACAGGATGCTATGCACTGTTTATGACGCTGGTGTATTTCACGATTAAAAAACTAAGCGAAAGCTTTTCAGCAGGGCGGTAAAAGAGAAAGCCATCCGCCTGTACAGGCAGATGGCTCTCTCTTTGAAATATTCCCCGAAGGAGATCCTTCGGACACAATCGTTAGAAGTCAATACCCATTGCAAAGTAGTACTTGGGCTTGCCCTTAAATATACCATTCATTTCCCATCCGGCATCAAAACGCAGGAAATAACCTAAAACGGTACTGCGTGCACCGAAACCATAGCCGCCAGCAAATGGCCCAACACCACCCGCTTTTGTGCGGATCGAAACCGGATTACCTGGCTGGAGATAGGTTACGCCTGGCCGCTCGATATTCCTGATGGAGCCAGCCCAGGCCGTACCCAGGTCAACAAACTGCACCACCTGGAAATTGCGCAGGAAGGCATTGTTGATGGGTTTATTAAAGAAAGATGTAAATACGGGCACCCGTATTTCGCTGTTTATTACCAGGGCATTATTTCCACTGGCAACGTTTTGTAAGAAACCACGCATATTTACTGCCAGCGACTGGTAGGCATAATCTATTGTCTGGTCCGGAACATTGGCCGCATTGAAATATTTGTACGATCCATCGGCCCGCTGATTATTGCCAAACATGAGCCAGTTGTCAACACCGCCGAGGTAGTAAATCATTTTTTGATCACCCCAGGAGAAGTCGCCAGCTGCACGAACAGCCCAGATAATATTGCGGTAAATAGGCAGGTAATGCCGTGCATCAAAACCCACATTGAATATAGTAGGTTGTTTATTGCTGCCCGGCAACACAGGCTTATTGCTCAGCCTCGCATTGAAGTCCATAAATATCTTAAAGCGCAGTCCATTCCAGATATTCAATGCAGGCGAAATAGCATCATCATGTACAAATTCAATATGCGCCAGTGCCCAGCCTTGTTTGAAGTCAGGATATTGGAGTGTAAGCGGGTTGAACTTATCGCCCGGTACTACATACTTGTCGCTACGATAACCCACATTCATCCGCAGGCTCCTGATTTTACTAAATGGATAAGTAACTGTAGCCTGGTACAGGTTTGAATAAAGTTTCAGTAAACCCGGCACCACATTACCATTAGTATCTAATAAATCGGCAGTATATCGGCCACCAGAACGGTAGTAAGTAAAAGCATAATCAATCCTTTTCTTCAGGTACTGGGCGGTAAATACATATTCATTATTATTCAAATCAGGGCTAACACGCAGGCCGCCTGCAATTTTCCAGTCTTCAAACAGGTCAGATGTACCAAGGCGTATCATACCGTTAAACGGATCATTATTGCTGAGTTGAATAGGTCCCGCACCACCGGCATAAGGCTGGAAACGGGTTACGAGTACGTTATTATTGAAACCGGTCACCAGGTAATCATTAAAGAATTTCGGCGGACGGTATTCATACAGCTTTGCATCCTTCAATACGGGTTCTTTGGCATCCTCTTTTACACTGTTTACCACTATGCCGTTTTTACTGGCCGTATCTGTTTTCTCATTACCAAACTCACTGTTAAAGAAATCATCCTGCTTTTTTGTCAATGTATCTTTTTTCTGTTGCGGAAGGGCTTCCCTGCGCAAGGCTTTCTTTTCCTCTTCAATCAGTTTGCGTACATATTCTGTTGGGCGGGCTGTTACATTTCGGCGGCGGAGTTTTGTTTCATCCACTTTCAGGCGGTACAGCATTTTTGTTTCGCCCAGTTTTATCACTTCACTTACTTGCTGGTTGTCGCCTGCAGTCCTTGTTTCCAGCATACTGCTTTGGTAATTGGTGATAGGGAATACGTAGGAAGAATCCAGTGTAACAGAAACATAACCTACGGAATCAATATCTGTTTTATTCCATTCTTTCAATACACTGTCCACTTCGTTTTGAGGCGGGTTGCGCAGCATTTCATCGCCGATGAATACCAGTGTATCCAGGCCGGCCCTTTCGGTAGTGAAGAAACCGGCATAGCGGTTGTTTACACCGTTCTCATCGCTTACAAAAGTGAAATGAGATGCATTGTATTGTGATGGATAACGGGCATTACCGAATTTCAGATCAGACAGTTTTGAAATTTGTTTTGTTTCCGATTTATTCCAGTTATCAACCAGGTAAATGTTGAAACGCTTGGAAGGCAATGAATCATCGCTGCTGGCAGCTTCTGCTGAAGGCCTGTTGCTGGAATAAAGAATACCGGTTTTGTTGGGGAAGGCTACGAATGAAGGATCCAAATCATCATACACATCATTGGTAACTTGTTCGAAAGTCTGTTTGTCTATTTTGTATACATAGATATCAGACTGGCCGCTGCGAACCCCGCTAAAGAGGAGGGTATTATTGTCCAGCATATATTTCATATCCTGCACCTGGTCAAATTTCTCAATATCATGCTGCCATAATTTCGAACGGTTTACGGCATCGTATACAAAGAATTTAGTTTTGCCTTTGTCGTAGTAGAGCACTGCGAGGCGTGTGCCTTTACCATCCCAGGCCAGTATGGGATAATTCGGGTGTTTATCTTCTTCACGGCTGCGTACACCGAGTTTGAGTAATACTTTCCTGTCAGAGAAGTTTTCAACCAGCACTACCTGGTAACGGCCTTGCTTAAATTCTACAATAGCGTAGGTATAACTTTTTGGTACCGGGTTGGCATTGAAACGTATAAAATCCTTTTTAGCACTGATATCCTCACTTACTGATAACTGGCCGCGGGGCGTGTTTTTACGGCCACGGATGTCTTTGTAGTACAGTTCCTCCATATCCGTCATAAAATCCGCCAGCAGTTTTTTAAATTTCTTCTTGGCAATTTTATTGGAGGCATTATTCAGGTTGCGGTAAATGCGGGCTAAGTACAGGAAGTAAGTTGTTTTGCTCTTACCATATTTGTCAGCAATATATTTCCAGAAAGCATGACCGGCCAATTGTGGCTTTGCAAAAGCAAACTGGTAGAAATTGCGGTAGGTGGCATCGAGCATTACCGCCCGTAAATCATCATCCAGCGAAGTATTCCAGTTTTCGGCTGCATAGGTAATGTAGCCGTCGGTCAGCCATTTGGGTAAGTCAAGTAAGGCCTGGTTGGCGGCGAACTCACCAAGGTCATCACCAAACAATAGATTGTCAACGAGTATTTGTGCAATACCCCGGCGGATTTGGTTACGCAGGTTGGCATGGTTGCCATCGAAGTAAACAATCATTTTATTATTTACCAGCTTAGTTACACCACCGGTATTTTGCCAGTCAATGCCCAGGCCGATATTACTTTGCTGCATTTCATCGTAGTTATTATAAACTACAATATTTATGCGGCGTTGCAGGCCATATTCTACAAACTCCTCTACCGAGGGCAGTTCCAGCTCTGCCACCTGTGCCACATACTTCCCCAACCCCAGTCCGTCCTGGCTGAAGTAGGTATTGAAGTTTTCGGTTTGGTAGTATTTCCATTTAAATTTTTGGTACTGGATGCGGTTTTTTCCAAACTCCACGGTGTTAACCTGTGCAGGTAATTGCATGGCACAAAAGAGCAAACCGGTCAATAGCAGGGGGAAGCTTTTCTTCATAGTGTAAATGTTCATTCCAACGGCATTTTAATCGTTCATTTGATAAATTGGGCAGCCGGTGTGGTTATTCTTTTATAAACTTTTTTGAACCTGCCCGGGCTGTTTTGGCAGCAAAATGGACCGGAAAACCGAAAATTGGTTTTTAAAGCGTATAATCGTAATCTAAATTACGGAAAAACCATCCATGTTAGCTGTTAAGTCCTTCACTTTTAGCCCCGTTCAGGAGAATACCTATATTCTGTATAACGAAAAAGGGGATTGCTGCATTATAGATCCGGGTTGTTATTTCCCGGAGGAAAGGGACGAATTAAAAACGGGCATTATAGAGACAGGCCTCAGCCCGATTTTGCTGCTTAATACCCATTGTCATTTGGACCATGTTTTTGGTAACCGGTTCGTGCATGAAACCTGGGGACTGCCCCTGCACTTGCATGAAAAAGAGAAACCGGTGCTGGACTTTGCCCCGCAGGCGGGTGTCATGTGGCAGTTGCCCTTTGACAATTATGATGGTCCGTTGATCTACCTGAAAGAGGGAAATACGATTAAAATCGGGGATGATGAGCTGGAAATCCGGTTTGCCCCCGGTCATTCACCGGGTAGTGTGGCTTTTTATTATGCGGCGGGTGGTTTTATCATTGGCGGGGACGTATTATTTAATATGAGTATAGGACGCACGGACTTGCCGGGAGGCGATTTTGATACCCTCGTGCAGAGCATTCAGACCCAGTTTTTTACCCTGCCGGATGAAACGAAGGTTTATTCGGGGCATGGGCCTGTGACGACGATTGGGTTTGAAAAGATGAATAACCCGTTTGTGGGAAGCCGTAGAAGTTAGCTGACTTTTTGTGAAAGAAGTTTTTATCAAATGGCCTTGAATGGAAAATAAAGGCACACTGCTATTTTTTCAAAAATCTACCCACCACCGGCAGTTTCACCAGCTCCTTCCTTTCAATTTGTACTACAAACCATGTAAAGAAACCAAGAAGCGCTGTAGCCACGCCAAGGTTGAACCAGTGATTATCCCAGAGATATACTAAACCGCGGTGAATGCCATAGATGAGTACGATCAATACTAAATAAGCAATCAATTTCTTCCGGGCGTAAGGCACAGGATAATATTTCTGACCGAGTATATAGCTCGTCACCATCATGAATAAATAACAGCAGAATGTAGCGATGGCCGCACCGAGGTAGTGCAGCTTTGGTATCAAAATAATGTTTAGTATAATAGTAATAGCTGCGCCGGCTAGGGTGATGGCGGCGCCAATCATGTTTTTATGTTTCAGTTTATACCAGATGCTGAGGTTATAATAGATACCTAAGAATATATTGCCCAATGCCAGCAGCGGTACAATACTCAATCCCTCCACCCAGGCCGGTTTGTTGATGGCTTCGAAGAACCAGCCAAACACATCAATATACAAGCTGATAAAAAGAAACATAAAGCAACAGGCCAGCACAAAAAATTTCATGATGCGGGCATAGGTTCGGGGTGCATCCTCATCCTTGCTGCGGTTGAAAAAAAATGGTTCCGCAGCCATACGGAATGCCTGTATCATAATCGTAATAAGTACGGCGAGACGATAGATATTGCCAAAAATACCCAGCTCATGTTTTGCTTTTTCTTCCGGCAGATCCACCACATGCTGGTAGATAAGACGGCTCAGCATATCATTGATCATGCCACCCATACCTACAATAATAAGGGGGGCAGCATAGCGCATTATTTTTTTCCAGAGGGCAGCATCAAAATTGAAACGGATCTGCGAAAATTCTTTTCTTAGTATAAAGAATGTAAGCAGGCTGCCGCAAAAATTGCCAATCAGGTAGTAAACAATGCCGCTGTCTTTGCTGGTATATAGCTTTTTGAGCGGACTGTCGGGATGGCCCTGTATATATTTTGGAATGATGGCTAAAAACAGAATAACGACAATTACATTAACGATCACCCCAGCCAAACGGGCAAACGCATACCGCTTCGGCCGGTTCTCCTGCCGCAGCCGGGCAAATGCCAATGTGCTGATAGCATCCAGGAATATAATACCTGCCATCCAGTTGATATACTCCGGGTGTTTTTCAAGATTGGCTGCAGTGGCAATTGAATCTTTGAAAATAAAGAGAAGGCTGGTTAAGAAGATCGTCGAACCGATTAAGGATACAGACAGCGTATTGTATAACTTTTCCCGGTCCGTATCCTGCGAGTAGCGGAAGTAAGCGGTTTCCAGCCCGTAGGTAAACAGGATATTTAGAAAAGGAATAATTGCATAAATCTGGGTGAGGTCGGCTGTCTTGGATGGTTGGGCAAATATGAGTGGCAGGGAAAGGTTCATCAGGTACCCCAAAAAACGGCTTGCAATGGTGGGCACACCATACCATAATGTTTGACCGGCCAGTTTTTTTATTCCACTCAAAGGATTGGAGTTTATCAGGTGCTTTTTCCGGCAGGAAAAAGGAAGCACAAAATTAGGCACTGAGCAGGCAAAAAACGAATTACAACCAGTTAATCAACCACTTTGGCTGCATTATTTGCAACTCTTTTAAAGCTTAATGTATCTTTATTGCCTAAAAACTGAACTATGAAGAAATATTTCCTTTTCCTGCTTTCAGCAATTGGATTTAATATGGTGGTGGTGGCGCAGGCTTACGAGGGCACCATTGAATATGGCAAGAAGAAGCAGGATGCCTTTATTATTGATTATGCTTTTCCGCCGGAAGCGGCAGAAAATGCTTTGCTGGCCAAACTGGAAAAAATGGGGTACAAACCAAAAGAAGAGAAAGGGATATTTAACAAGGATAAAGGGTTTAAAATTTATAAATCCACATTCATTAATGAAATCAGCACTTCAGCCCTTGACTACCTGTTTAAAATTGAGCGCAAAAGCCGTAAGGATAAGGATGAAGCCATTATTTATATGGTGATCCAAAAAGATGGCAGCAATATTAAAAGTGTGATGAGCCAGGAGAATGTAGACTATGCTAAAATGTTTTTGAATAACCTTCGCCCCAATATCGAAGCGGCCAATCTCGAATTGCAGATTAAGGCCCAGGAGGAAGTGGTGGCCAAAGCAGAGAAAAAGCTCAGCAACTTAAAAAGCGATCAGGCAGACCTGGAGAAGAAGCTCGCAACAAATAAATCAGACCAGGAAACAACGCAAAAAGATATTGAAAACCAAAAGCAACTATTGGGTAACCTGATGGGCCAGCGAAAACAGTAGTCAGGGTTTTGCGTAGCGGGGATTGGTGATAAACGAAGAATCGGTCAGGGTCCGCAGAAACACAAATAAATTATTGGCGTCCGTATTTGTCATGGTGATACCACCTGCAACTAATGGATCAGTAGTAGCGCTGATCTGTACACCCGTACGATAATGTGTAATACATTGGGCAAGTGTACCAAAACGGCCATCATGCATGTAGTTAGAAGATATATATGTGTTGCGCAGGGTGGGAACTTTGAACTTAAGCGAATCTTGCTTGCGTCCCGTTGTCCGCATTAGACCATAATCATTCAAAAACCCATCAACAGGCAGGCCAATATTCCGGTAACTATGATCAGTAAATAATGGTTCAGGGTGGCAGGTAGCACATTTTGTTTTATACACCTGGTAGCCACTTTCTTCCTGCGGTGTAAAAGCAACTTCGCCTTTCTTATAGCGATCGTATTTAGAGTTGGCCGAGACCAGGTGGCCCGTGAACTGGGCGAGGGCCTTCAAGATATATTCAGGCCGTATGACAGAGGTACGGAATACCTGTTTAAACAATGCCTGGTAGTCTTCATCATCTTTTATTTTGTTAATGATCCCGGCATAGGTTTCTCCCATTTCTTGATTGCCATGCAGTGGTTGGGCAATGGCATCATCTAATTTTGTATAGGCGCTATCCCAGTGAAAAGAATTATTCCAGGCGAGATTAAATAATACCGGGGCATTGCGCAGGGTGTGTGAATCAAAAACGCCATGGCTGCGGTCATGTTCAAAAGTGCCAAAACCGGCAATTTGCTGGTGGCAGGAAGAGCAGGGGTGGAGGTTGTCGATAGAAAGACGCCCGTCATAAAAAAGTTTGCGGCCCAGCTCAATACCTTCAGTGCTCAATGGATTGTCAGCGAAATTTTGTGCAGGGGCGGGAAAGCCGGTTGGACTAGCTATTTGTACTAACTGGATGCCTTTCGTGTTTTGTTCTTTCTTACAGGCGGCCAGTAACCAGGACAAAGTAATAGCTGAAATAAAAAGTACCAGTATCGTCAATAAACTCTTTCGCACAGGGTGAGGTTGAACAGCTAATTTACAAAACTTTGGGTTAAGGTCACGAACCTGCCTGCCGGCAGGCAGGTTGCATGAATGACACGAAATTAAATACAATTTGTATTGTGATCGGCAGCCTGTAATTAGTTAGGACAATTATTGATTTAGCAAAAAGCGTTTACTTAATTCTTCATTTGTGCGATTCGTTAAATTCGTGGCTGCTACCTGTTTAATAATCGCCCGGCTTTAGCCGCTGGCGCCCGGATTTGATATCAGCATTCCGTTTTTTCCATTCCAGCCTTTTTTCTTTAGCAGCTTTGCTGACCTTCGTGGCGATACGTGGCTTTTTCTTCTCAAGTGCGTTTGTAACCAGGGCGTTTATTTTCTCGACAGCTTCTTCCTTGTTGGCTAATTGTGTGCGGTGTACCTGTGCTTTAACCTGTAAAAACCCTTCGCTGTTTACCCGGTTGCTCAATTTCTCCGACAGCAATGTCTTTTGCTCCTGGCTAAGCAGGCCGGATGATTCAATATGGAATGAAGCGATAACTGCTGTTTCCACTTTGTTTACATTTTGCCCGCCTTTACCGCCGCTTCGGGTTGTTTGAAATAGTATTTCTTTGCTTACATCAATCATAGTGAGCCACTACATTTGTAGTACAAAAGTACAAACAATGCGGGCAGTAATTCAGCGGGTATCAAAAGCAAGTGTAACCATCGAGGGAAAAACAAACGCAGCCATTGACAGCGGCCTGCTTGTTTTAATAGGCATTGAAGATGCAGATACCACAGAAGATATCGAATGGCTGAGCGGAAAAATTGTGAACCTGCGGATATTCGATGATGCTGATGGTGTGATGAATGAATCAGTTAAAGATAAAGGAGGAGATATAATACTCGTAAGCCAGTTTACGCTTCATGCTTCTACCAAAAAAGGCAACCGCCCCTCGTATATAAAAGCCAGTAAGCCAGATGTGGCAATTCCTTTGTATGAAAAAATGATTCAGCAATTAACAGCAGACCTGGGCAAGCCCGTTGGCACTGGCATTTTTGGCGCTGATATGAAAGTGGAATTGCTGAACGATGGCCCCGTAACAATTATCATGGACACTAAGAATAAAGAGTAAGCCGGGCGAAATAGGAAAACTTGAAAAATGAAACTATCTCATTATCTCTTTCCCCTCCTTTAACCTCTTCGCCTAAGGCATCCCAATCTTCTCCGTATATACTTTCCCGTTTGCCAGTCCCACCATCAGGAAGAATGCTTTTTTATTTACCGGCACGTCAATCGTGAAGGAAGTATTATTTACACCTCGTTGTTCTACTACCCGGTCGCCGGTAGTCGTCCACAACATTACATGCTGAATGGCTTTAGTACTTTTGATAATTAACTGCCGACCGGAAGTAAGCACTTTGTATGGCTTTGGATCGTTGAGGGGCTGTGCCTGGAGCAAACCACAGGTAAGTAACAATACAAGCGACGCAGTGGCCAAAAGCCGCTGAAGAGACTTCATCATAGAATACATTTAATCTTTTAAAGGAATTGGGTTTGGTTTCCAGGGGGTCGGGAGGTGGTTAACGGCAAGAATCATGCTATATTGCGGTAAACACTCTTAAAATTTTTTAAAATGACGATACAGGAAGCCCAGCAACAAGTGGACGGATGGATAAAAACAGTAGGGGTGCGCTATTTCAGCGAGCTGACCAATATGGCCATACTGACGGAAGAAGTGGGGGAACTGGCCCGTATTATGGCCCGCACATACGGCGATCAAAGTTTTAAAAAGAGTGATGCGGGTAAAGATCTTGGTGATGAAATGGCGGATGTATTATGGGTGTTGATTTGCCTGGCGAACCAGACTGGTGTGGATCTTACTTCCGCTCTGCAAAAGAATTTTGAGAAAAAAAATATACGGGATGGCACCCGGCACCATGATAATCAAAAGCTAAAGAAGCCGGAGTAATTGGCATAGTTTTTTACTCTCAATAGGCATGTTAATCAAAGATTCGGTCAAAGTAACCAGGCATGCATTTAAAGACTTTTTTGCCTGCAATGTTTTGAAACTGAGTGCCGCACTGGCTTTCTTTACGGTATTTGCCCTGCCCGGTTTGCTTATTATTATTATCTGGATTAGCGATTTGTTTTACGGGCGGGAAGCGATCGAGGGCGGTATTTATGGACAAATAGAAGGCTTTGTCGGTCACTCTGCCGCTATTGATATACAGGAAACGATAAAAGCTGCTTCGATGAGTGGCGACAGCAAGCTCGCCACTATTGTTGGCCTTGTTGCACTAATCATTGGTGCCACAAGTGTCTTTAGCGAAATACAGGATTCTATTAACCAGATATGGCGGCTAAAGACCAAGACAAAAAAAGGTTTCGGTATTTTAAAAATTGTCTTTAACCGCCTGCTCTCTTTTTCCATGATTATTTCATTGGGATTTATCTTACTGGTTTCGCTTTTCATCAGCGGGGCCATGGATTTATTGATGGACAAAGTGATGGAAAATTATCCCAGGCTTACAGTCGTGCTCGCTTATATATCCAATTCGGTCATCACATTTTTTATAGCGGCCGCTATTTTTGCTGCCATCTTCAAAGTACTGCCCGATGCCCGCATAAAATGGAAGCATGTGCGGATTGGATCCTTTGTCACCGCTTTTCTTTTTGTAACGGGCAAGCACCTCATTAGTTACTATCTCGGTTATAGCCGCATGACTTCTGCCTACGGTGCAGCCGGATCGGTAATCATTATTTTATTATGGGTGTACTACTCGGCTATGATACTTTATTTCGGGGCTGCCTTCACCCATGCTTATGTTTTGCACAAGGGATCACGGATTTATCCGAACAGCTATGCTGTATGGGTGCAGCAAGTAGAGGTGGAGTCGGAAAAATCTATCCAGCAGCAGCCGGAGGAAAAAATTATTATTGAAGTGCCGGAACAGAAGCCCGGCAGTCAATAATCTGCCCCTTTTTTGCCTGTCTAACCCCCATTCTGGCTTACTTTTGCGCCACTATGGCAAATGATACAAACAGGTTCCAGGCAATAATTTCCCATTGCAAAGAGTATGGCTTTATATTTCCAAGCAGCGAAATATATGATGGTCTGCAGGCCGTATATGATTACGGCCAAATGGGAGCTGAACTGAAAAAGAACATCAAGGACTACTGGTGGACCAGCATGACCCAGTTGCACGACAATATTGTAGGTATTGATGCGGCTATCTTTATGCACCCCACCACCTGGAAGGCCAGCGGCCACGTTGATAATTTCAACGATCCGATGATCGACAATAAAGACAGTAAAAAAAGGTACCGGGTTGATCATCTTATTGAAGGTCACGCCGAAATATTGAAAGGCGAGGGCAAAGAAAAAGAAGCAGAAACTTTATTGGCTGATATGGATACCCTGCTGGCAAAAGACGATTTCGCCGGTTTGAAAAAACTAATTGAGGACAATAAAATAAAATGCGCTATTAGTGAAACATATAACTGGACGGATATCCGCCAGTTTAACCTGATGTTTTCTACAGAATTTGGCTCTACCGTATCCAGCGACGATGCCGATAATAAAGTCTATCTGCGTCCTGAAACAGCCCAGGGTATATTCGTCAACTTTCTGAATGTGCAAAAGACCGGCCGGATGAAAATCCCTTTCGGTATTGCACAGATTGGTAAAGCCTTCCGTAACGAGATTGTAGCCCGCCAGTTCATTTTCCGGATGCGTGAGTTTGAACAGATGGAGATGCAGTTTTTCATTCGCCCTGGCACACAGAAGGAATGGTATGAAAAATGGAAGGAAACGAGGCTGGCCTGGCATAAGAGTTTGGGCATACCGGCTGAAAAATACCGCTACCATGATCATGTAAAACTGGCTCACTATGCGGATGCAGCATGTGATATTGAATTCGAATTCCCAATTGGATTTAAAGAACTGGAAGGTATCCACAGCCGCACCGATTTTGATTTGAAACAGCACCAGGAGTACAGCAAGAAAAAACAGCAATATTTCGACAATGATATTGACCCGGCAACTGGCAAGCCGTACGGTAATTATATACCTTACGTCATTGAAACATCTATTGGCTTGGATCGGATGTTCCTGGCAGTAGTAAGTCATGCATACGAGGAGCAGGACCTGAGCGAGGGCGATAAAAAAGATAGCCGGGTGGTATTGAAATTACCTGCAAAGCTGGCGCCAATCAAACTGGCAGTATTGCCATTAACCAAGAAAGATGGTTTACCGGAAGTGGCTGAAAAAATTATGGAAGCATGCCGGCCACATTTCCGCTGTTTTTACGAGGAAAAAGATTCGATCGGCAAACGCTACCGCCGCATGGATGCGCTGGGCACCCCTTTCTGTGTAACGGTGGATCACCAGACACTGGAAGATAATACGGTTACCATCCGTCACCGCGACAGTATGCAGCAAGAGCGGATTGCTATTGCCGATTTGAAAAATTTAGTGCTGCAGCATATTGTATGATGAAATTATCACCTGTCCATTAGCCCTTTTTAACAGGTAATATTCCGTCTTTAACGAATAGTGTGAGCCCCTTTCAAAAGGGGCTTTTATATTGCCCTTAAATCTAATCTGTAGATGCAATTATCGGTTACACAGTTTTTTCTTATTATACTGCTCGTGGTGTTGGTAAGCTATGTATTACACAAGCGTTCAGTGAAGACCCTGGAAAAGCAGCTGGGGGATGCAGAAGAACTGGCAGCAAGAGCAGATAAGGACTACCTGGCTGTACTCCAGGAAAACGAAGTACTAAAGCAAGAAATTTTCAGGCAACAGGATGAGCAGGCAAAAATATTGTCTATACAGGAGTCATTAAAAAAGAAGAAAGCCTAATGTAGTTTTTCAGCAGAAAGTCCCTATAGTAAACAAAAACCCCCGAAAGGGGGTTTTCTTATTAAGGTTTTAAAGGCTTTACTGTTTTAACAACCGAAAAGACTGCTTTCCGTTTTCATTACCTGCTTCCAGCAAATAAAGCCCGGCAGGGAAGCTTGCAGCGCTTAAATCCAACTGCACTTTTTGCAGGAAGCCGCTGGCTTTCACCGTTTGTTGTTTTATCAATTTTCCACTTGCATCCATTACCCGTATAGTTACCAGCTCGCCATCAGCTGCCTGCATCGCCAGGTTGAAAATACCGGCTGATGGGTTCGGTGTCACTATCCAGTTCACCTCCTTATTAAATATTACCGGGCGTATAGCTGAATAACTAAAGCTTCCATCATTTTCAATAATCTTCAGCCGGTAGTAACGTACACCACTCTTATTGGGTTCTGCATCTGTAAAGCGGTAGCGTTGTTCAGTAGTGGAGTTGCCCTGGCTGTTGACAAACCCAAGCCTGCTGAAATTATTGCGTTGAAAATCTTCATTGCCCCGGGCTACTTCGAGCTCAAAGCGGTTGATGTTTTGTTCCGATGCCGTTATCCAGTCTGCGATCGCATCCCTGTCGTTGCCTGCTTTGCGTACCGTAAAGCTCATCAGTTCAAGTGGCAGTGCATGGTTCTTATCAAAGCCGCCATTGTTCAGCCAGAATTCTGAAAAATCTTTTACCCTGAACTGTGCGTAGTAACCGTTGTCGTATGGTACTTTCAACACCTTACCCGAGTTAATAAAGAGCCATACACCAGCAATGCCATTTTCCACCACACCATCCTCATAAAAATCATTCGGGTCACTGTATTTAGACACACCCAGTTCATAGGCCATACCGGGTTTGTAACAGGTGCCACAACCCTGGGCGAAGATCAATGTGTCTGTTTCCTTGTCTGTGAAATAGAACCGAACGGTGCTCGAATCGGACAGCGTATTGTTTGCCGGCTTGATCGTTATGTTCCGGTCATGGTAATACTGGTCGCTGTTGATACGTACCCCGGCTGTAGTGCCGCTGTTATAAATAAAGGATTGCACATCTGTGTTGCCCAGGTTTTGTCCGTCAGGGTTTACTGAAGCAATTATTTTATTGGTACCTGCGTCCACAAAATCAACCCAGCCAGATCCGGATACGCCTGGCTGACTGCTTACCGGGCTGGTGCCCACTGTTTCATAAATACCGTACTGATTATTATAGATGTGAATATCATCAATGGCAATACCTTCACGGTTTACCAATGCATCTGCGGTAACCACAAAACGGAATTGCAGGCGGCTATATTGGTTAAGTGGTGCTGGTAACACAGATAGCGGCAGCGTGGCCACATGCCAGCGGGTGTAATTTTCCACGCTCCACATATTGTTGGCTGCATAGGCTTTATTATACCAGTTTACACCCTGGCCTTCAGCACCAAGTCTTGCCCATGTTTTTCCATCATTGGTATATTCCACGTAAGCCCCATCACAAAGACCGGGGCCACAATCTTCAAGGTCAAGCGCAATACTGAGGCTTAGTGTAGGATTGCTTAATGCTGAAATATTAAAACAGGGTGAGTACAGGTAGGAACTTTCATAATCTTTATAATTACCTGCCTTGCTCGTCTTCCATGCTTTGGCACCATTTGCCGCACGGTTTATTTTATAAGAAGCCGGCGTACCATATTCCCATGAATTATTTGTGCCACTGGTGTACCAGCTTCCGTTGTCTGCTTCAAAATGCTGCAGGTATGGGTTGCTGTTTGTTACTACGATGATTGGCGTATTTGTAACAGTATTGCTTACTGTATCGTTATCCTGGAAATCATCAGAAGGATATACTACTTCAGCTTCTACTATATACGAACCTGGTAAAGCGAGATTGGCTGTCGTGGTAAACGTATATTGTAAATTACTGTTGGCCGGAATGGCAATGCCAATAGTTTCATTTACCCAGGCACTGCCATTGATACGGTAGCGTACAGGTGTGCCGGGGGCTGCAGCAATAGTCTGCTCTGAATTATTACGGATAGTAACCCGGACCGGCGTGGTGGCCGAAAGGGCACAACTGTTTACAATTGGTGTATCGATACTCACCATTTGTATATCATCCGTCACTTCATAGAGGCGTATATCATCAAAAGTATAGCCGGAATAGCCCTCATCATCCGCAGCGGAAAGTGTGCCGATTTGTCCCCAACGTACCTGGAAGCTTGATGAAAAATTCTGTGTGCCATTGCGCAGTATATCGCTTACTTGTATACTGCCTGTCGGTTTATAGCCACCTTTTACAGGATTTTGATTGGCGCCTAAATCATAGGCCAGCAGCCAGGGCGACATATCGCTACCCCTGATCCAAACCTGGTTGGCAGAATTTGGTCCCTGCCCATGATTTTTAAAACGGAAGTCAAGGCGGATGTCATCATTGTTGGCATTATAATTTACCAGTGGCATGTTATAGGTGGCGGTCAGTGAGTCAACTGTATTGGGGAGATAAGTACTTACATCCAGCGTAATGGCCCTGGTGCCGGAGTGGGCCATGCCCGTGTTGATAAATGTCCGTAACCTTCCGCTGGAGGCGCTGGATATAAAATCAAAGCGATCTGAACCCAGCAATCCCATTTGGCCACCTAAAACAGTTTGGTCGGGTAACAGATCGAAATCCTCGGTGTTGGGTAATGTAACAACTGGATTGTCCAGTTGCTTAAAGACTTTCGTTACTGTATTATTGGCTGTTACAGGATCGCCTCCCGTGCGTACCACTGTTACTTCAATGCTATAGGTTCCCGCAGCTGATAAATTAATTGGAGCTGCAAAGGAGTAATCATAGGTATCGCCGGGATTAATGGTTGGGGTAACAGGTGGATCGGTTACAGTCCCGCCCCCGTTGATACTGTAGCTAAATGTGAGCTGTGCGGTTGAAGCAGCGTCGTCTAAATTTTTAATTCGTACAGTGAGGGGCACAGCAGCTCCCAGCGCATTGGAAGTAGATAGCCGGCCAGAGGATGCCGGGGAAACAAAGGCATCCATTTTTATATCATTGTCTGAAATGCCCAGACCACACAGGCCTGTATTAGGCTGATAAATTACAGCGGTATCCCTTCTGCCCGGGCTTCCGTTATATATAGCTCTTGTCGTCACCCAATATACACTGTCTTTGGATAAGCCACTGAATGTATAACTAAGGGTTGCATTGGACACAATAGCCACGGACACCATTTCATCACCCTGTAACCGCATTACTTCGTATTGTGTGGCATTGGGTACAGCCGTCCAGTTTAGTTTCAGGTAACCTTCGCATTGCTCAGCGGCTGGCGCCAATTGCAGTGCCGGCGCACCAATAATAGTAAAAGCAGCGCTGGTGCTTACCTGTGCGGTATTGTTTTTTGTAATGCGGACAAGGGCCTGGTTAGTGGCAGCGCCTGTCGGAACTGTCCAGTCCCATTGGCGAAGATTAGCTGCAATGCTGTTTGAAATCGTTGTCCATGATCCGCCATTGTTTAGAGAATACTCTGCCGTAAAGGTTTCTGCTGTTCCGCCATACGAATCCCAGCGGATGGTATGTGTTTCATCGGGCATTAACTTTTCACTTCCTACCGGATAGGTAATGGTTGTTGATACAGGAATGATATCGTATGCTATAAAATATTGTTGGGGCGCATTTACGGGAACAGCGAACCCGGAAATATTTACGGTGTATGTATTTGCAGCTGGGTTATTGATAGTTACCTGTTCAATATTATTGATGGTATCAATGCCCGGTTGTGCCGGCAGTGTTACATCAGCCGGATCAAAATCCAGAATCAATGGCTGGTAAGTAGCTGCAGGAACAGCCGTGGTAACGGTAAGATCAAGATTGTTGGTCAGTGCTTTTGCTGCGGCTGGTGCAGCAGCCGGGTCGTTCCAGTACAACATTACTTTCAAGGCAGCTGTGTTGGCAGGCACTACAATATTATGCGAAGCATTTCCACCATTCGTTACTGAGCCGGTTATATATTGATTGTTTTCTATTGTCTGAACAGCTCTTAACAGGTTCATGCTGCCAAAGCCATACGTATAGTCTGGTCCTGCTGTTCCCCGGTCATCGGCGGTATTACAGAGTATGGCTTTCATCAATCCATTCAATGGATTTGCGTTACCATTTAACTGGCGGTAACGCTGGTATAGCAGGGCGAGCCCGCCTGATACCGACGGTGTGGCCATACTTGTTCCTGTATTGGGCCAGTAGTCAATAAAGTTGGCGGTAGAAATAACACCGGCTCCCTGTGCTACAATTTCTGGTTTAATACGTCCGTCCCTTACTGGCCCCCGGCTGGATCCCGGCCATATAATACCGGTGTTTTGTGAGTTGCCAACCGATATACTGTTCTTGGCTGATTGATGCGCTCCCAGCACAGTGCCGTAAAATGGAGGATATGGAGCACAGGAAGTACCACCGCTATTGCCAGCTGCAAACACATGTTGCAGGTTTGGCAGGCTGATGGCTTGCTGATCCAAAATACTGGAGTACAGATCATAGGCTCCATGATAGGTACATTCCGCCACCACACCCCATGAATTGCTGGTAATAACCGTACCGTAATCGGAAACATAGGCAGGGGCGTTATGAATAGTACCGGAGAGAACCTGGCTCACAAAGCTTGCCTTTGGCGCATGGCCCGTATACAACTCATTCCAGATACCGGCCCCAACAGCAATACCATGCACATGTGTTCCATGAAAATTATAAAAACCATGCGTACGGTTAATCTTGCGTCCGCTCATATCAACGTGTTGCGGATCGGAGTCGTCGCCAATAGCCACGTTTACGCCTTCTCCGCGGAGGTTGCGTCCAATGCCGGCTGATGCATTCAGTACATTAGCATGTGAAAAGGTGCGGCTTGACTGGTTGAGCAATTGTTCTGCTGGCGGCGCTGCCTGTACATATGTTATAAATGGGATCGATGCAAGCTCTGTTAACCGCTCACCAGCAGTACGCAGTGCTATGATGCGGTAATCTTTCCATTGCGTGGATATAATATCAAAGTTTTGTTGCCGGAGATTATTAATAACTGTTTCAACTGATGCGGATGGAATGATGTTTATCCAAACGTCAACCGTGCCGGCATGTTTTACTGCATAAGCTGGAAAGTTGCCCGTGGATAGTTCCGGATCCATTTTATAAGCGGGTTTCATTTCCAGTACGGCCCTTGTCTTACAGGAGGCAAGCAGCGTATAATCAAGCGAACTATTAACGATGGCGATGTAAGCGTTAGCTGGTATATATGAAATGATATCAATGCCTGCTGCTTTTAATTGCAGTTTTTGATTCTCGTCGAGTATGTTTTCACATTGAATAATTACCTGTAATGGTTGTGCCGTGGTTGCCCTGTTGAATGAATTAATCTGCTCCGGGGTAAAATTTTTAGCCGGGGTAAATGTCCCGCTTTTCATTTGTAAAGCATACCTGCCAGCATCCTGGCTGAATGCAGCAATAGTTAATAGCAGGCTGGCAGCCATCAAGGGAATTGGATTGATTCTCATAGCGATTGTTATAAGATTTAAAGTTACTGCAAATAGCTGACAAAAGCCAGAACGCCGCTTTTATAAACGTGGAAAGCACTGTGGTGGTTTGCTGGTTTATACAAATAAAAAAGACTGCGGATGGCCGCAGTCTTTTGCAAAAAGGAAGGTGCTTATTGTATGTTTATTTTGATGATAAGCTGGTTGTCAGGCAATTTTAGTTTTAGCAGGTAAATACCTGCGCTAACAGCCGGGGTGTTGAGTACAAAATTATTGACACCTCTTTCAACAGCTACGCTTTTACTGCCCAGTTCTCCCCCTGCCAGATCCGTCAGGCTCAGGCGGGCAGCCGGATATCTTTCAGCAGACTGAACAAATACATTTACCTGCTGACCCGTAACGGGATTTGGATAAACAGACAAAGCAGCCTGTTGTTGCAGGCCGCTCTTTAGTTTAATAACTGAAGAGTATTTGTATGAGCCGTCTATATCAACCAGCTTCAACCTGTAAAACCAGGTGTTAGTATTGGGCAGGGCCCGGTCTGTGAACGAAAAATCGGATTGAGATGATCCGGTAACTGGCAGATCTTCCACCCTGGAGAATGAAATGCCATCAATACTTCTTTCGATAGTGAATCTCGAAAGATTTACGGCATCTGTGATCTTCCATCTTAGCAGATTTGCCTGATTGGTATACTCACCTGAAAAAGAAACCAGCTTTACAGGGAGCACCAGGCAATTGGGGCTTGCACAGAGAAAAGCGTTGTCAAAATTTGCATAGTCGCCCATTATTACACGATATGTATAGGTGCCTGCTGGTAAACCAGTAGCAGCGCCAGTAACCTGGTACCATATGGCATCTCCCGGGTTGCCATCACCATCAGCATTTGTAAAGTTCCTGCTGGTAGAAGAGGCCACTACAACATTTGATGCGTCTACGATCTCAATTAATGAAGCCCAGTTGGTATAGCCGGGGCTGGATTCACGGCTTGAGAACCAACCACTAAATGTGATATTGGCCACACAATTGAGGGTAAAATTCTGTGTGACAGTACCGGAGTTGCTGTTGATATCAAGGTACTGAATACCCTCTTGTGCATTATTGGGGCCGCCACCATACCCTGTGCCATTTACACGGATGACATTAAAGGCGTTTGAACCAAGGCCGGGCATTGTCCAACTGCCCCATGGATTTGTGTTCGGAAAATTATTTCCATTGGTGTTGCCTGTTTGTAATGGGGTTTCGAAACCTGGATTGAGCAGAAAGTTGGTGGTGCATTGGCTACTGACCTTTTGGTGGAACAGCAGCAGTAAAAGGATGATGGTATAATTTTTCATAATATATAGGTATTAATACGTAAAAATATGAAAAATTATGTAGGTATTTATACGTAGTCCCTGAATGCAAGTGTCCTTACACTTGAGGCCATGCAAAAGTCGGGGCTGTTAAGGTGCAATAAACCTTGCCATGGAACTCAGTAGGTTTTTTACTTCCTGCATTTCTTTGATCGGGCTTGCGATGAGGAGAAATAATTTACCCGTCTGTTTTAATTTGGCCTTATTGGTTTCTGTTTGCAGGTATTGGATAATACGATTGAATGTCTGCGATTCGAAATAGGGTGAGTCGGGCCGGTTGATAAAGAAGCAACGCAGCGTATTATCCTTCAGGCTCATTTTTTCAAAACCGAGTTCAACCGCCAGTTTGCGGCAACGAACGGTGATGAATAAATCTTCCACCTGTTGTGGTATGGGGCCAAAGCGATCAATCAATTCCTGTTTCATTTCAGCCAGCTCTTCTTCTGTTTGACAATTATCAAGGCGCTGATATAATGAAAGGCGTTCGGTGATACTTTCTACATAATCATCAGGGATTAAAATCTCCAGGTCGGTATCAATCGTGCAATCACTTACAAAATCATCCTGCTTAGCTATTTCTTCTTTGAACAATTCTTTAAAGTCGGTCCGCTTTAATTCACGGATAGCTTCATCCAGGATCTTTTGATAGGTTTCAAAACCAATGTCCGCCATGAAGCCGCTTTGTTCACCGCCTAATAAATTACCGGCCCCGCGAATATCAAGGTCACGCATGGCGATCTGGAAGCCGCTTCCGAGATCGCTGTGTTGTTCCAGTGTTTGTAATCGTTTTCTTGAGTCGGCTGGTAACGTGCTCATAGGTGGAGCCAGCAAATAACAGAATGCTTTTTTATTGCTGCGGCCTACCCGTCCGCGGAGCTGGTGCAGATCGCTAAGGCCAAACTGGTGCGCATTGTTGACGATGATGGTATTTACATTCGGGATGTCAACACCACTCTCAACGATATTTGTACAAATCAATACATCATACCGGCGGTCAATAAAGTCAAAGATCCGTTGCTCCAGTACATGCCCTTCCATTTGCCCATGGGCAAAACCAATACTTAAATCAGGGCAAAGTGCCTGTATAATAGCCGCCATTTCGGCAAGGCCGGCAATACGGTTATATATCAAGAAGACTTGTCCGCCTCTTTCTGTTTCAAAATAAATGGCTTCACGGATAAAATCTTCATTGTAGACCTGAACCTCAGTTTGTATCGGCTGCCTGTTTGGTGGTGGGGTATTGATAATGCTTAAATCACGGGCACCCATCAACGAAAACTGTAAAGTCCGTGGTATAGGTGTGGCAGTAAGGGTAAGGCAGTCTACTGCAGTGCGTAATGTTTTAATTTTTTCTTTATGTGCTACACCAAATTTTTGTTCCTCATCCACTACCAGCAGGCCCAGTTCTTTAAACTTCACTTCCTTGCCCAGCAGCCCATGTGTGCCGATGATGATATCAATTTTACCTTCTTCTAATCTTTGCAGCGTTTCCTTTTTCTCTTTGGCCGATTTAAAACGGTTGATATAATCTACGGTAACTGGAAAATCTTTCAACCGCTCCTTGAACGTTTGATAGTGCTGAAATGCCAGGATAGTGGTCGGTACCAGTACAGCAGCCTGTTTGCCATCCACGCAGGTTTTGAAGGCAGCACGGATAGCAATTTCGGTTTTGCCAAAACCCACATCACCACAAACCAGCCTGTCCATGGGTGAAGCAGACTCCATATCTTTCTTTACATCCGCTGTAGCTTTACTTTGATCCGGTGTATCCTCGTATATAAAAGATGCTTCCAGTTCAGTTTGTAAGTAATTATCCGGTGTATGGGCAAAGCCCTGCTGCGCTTTCCGTTTGGCGTATAGTTTTATCAGGTCAAAAGCAATTTCCTTAACCCTGGCCTTGGTTTTATCTTTTAATTTACTCCATACATCGCTGCCCAGTTTGTTGACTTTGGGTACACTTCCATCTTTGCCGGTGAATTTGGCGATTTTGTGCAGGCTGTTGATATTGACATATAGGATATCGGTGTCTTTGTATATCAACCGTACAGCTTCCTGCATGCGGCCATTTACTTCTAATTTTTGCAGGCCGCTGAATATACCCACGCCATGATCAATATGTGTTACAAAATCTCCGGGCTGTAACTCCCGTAGTGTACGCAATGTGATTGCCTTGTTCTTATTATATGCCTGTTTTACACGGTATTTGTGGTAACGCTGAAATACCTGGTGATCCGTATAGCACACGATCTTCAGGTCTTCATCTATAAACCCTTCATGTATAGAAGTGGCGATCGGGTTGAAAACAATATCCGCTTTCAGATCATCAAAAATGCTTTGCAGCCTTTCTAATTGCTTTGGGTTTTCGGCAAAAATGTAGAGCTGGAATTTTTTAGCTTCCCAGCTTTTCAGGTCTTTAATCAGTAAATCGAACTGGCGGTTGAATGCAGGTTGTTCTTTCGTATTAAATTCAATAACCTGGGAAGAAAAAGCAGGTGGCGCTGAATGGCCAAAACTCACGACATGCTTTTCAGCTATTTTTTCTTCAAACGCTGGAACCGAAATGAAATCGTTTTTACTTGCCGTTTTTTTCTGGTGCAAATCATCATTCTCTTCAGCTGCATCTTTTCTTTTCTGCTTAACGCCTCTTGCCAGTTCCTCCTCTTCCTGTTCCTTCTGCTGCCGCTTGTAATTCAGGAATGCATCCAGTTCCTCTTCGCTTTCAGCCAGGTGTTCTTTGCACAATTCATAGTCCTGCAGCCACACCACACTGTTTTCCGGCAAGAATTCAAAAAGGGAAATACGGTCCTCGCTTTCAAACTGTGTGTCTACATTTGGGATAATGCTTACCTGCAGGAGTTTTCGTTCACTCAGCTGGGTTTCAGGATCTACAATACGGATGGAGTCCACATCATTACCAAATAATTCCACCCGGTAGGGCTTTTCATTCCCAAAAGAATATATATCGAGTATGCCGCCCCGGATAGCAAACTGGCCGGGTTCGTACACAAAATCTGTTCGTTCAAAACCGTAGTCGGCAAGTTTGAGCAGCAGTTCGTTTACATGCAGCGAGTCACCTGCTTTTATATGGATAATATTGGCCGAAAGCGTTTTAGGCAATACCACTTTTTCAAATAATGCCTCAGGATAAGTAATGATAACTTTCTTATTGCCACCGCTGGCGATCTTGGTCAGTGCTTCTGTGCGCAGCATGACGTGTGATGAATTCTGCAGCTGGTAATTCTTCCTGTTTTTAAAGGAAGAAGGGAAATAAAAAATATCCAGCGCCTCAGTAAGGTTCTCTAATGTATTATGGAAGTAGGCCGCTTCTTCTGCATCATTTAATATGATAAGATGATTATGCTGCGACAGGGACGGGTGCGAAAATGCCGCCGCCACCACAAAGGGTGATGAACTTCCGTGTAAATTATCTAAGTGGATTTTTTGCGTTTGGGCAAAAGACAGCCTGTCCGCCAGTTGAAAAAGGCGGGGGGTGTTTTGATACTGTACCAGCAAATCCTTTACGCTCATGAACGCCGCAAAGATAAACCATCCTGCGTTAAAATTGAAGCAGAGGAATGCCAATTAAAAGAAAGAAGAACTTATCTTTAGGACAAACGATTAATAATGGCCTTGCAACCCTGGCGTACAGGAAAAGTGATCCGCATAGAAGACCACACGCATAACACCAAACGCTTTTTTATTGAGGTGCCGGAACTTGACCGCTTTGATTTTATGCCAGGACAGTTCGTTACCCTCGATCTGCCCATCCACGAAAAGCCAAATAAGCGGTGGAGGAGTTATTCCATTGCTTCCTGGCCTGACGGTTCCAATATTTTTGAATTATTAATTGTACTGGCGGAACAGGGCTTGGGCACCAACTACCTGTTTAGTGAGGTAACCGTTGGTACTGAGCTGACTTTCCGTGGGGCACAGGGCGTATTTACATTGCCGGAGCAAATCAATGATGATATATTTTTTATATGTACGGGCACGGGCATTGCACCTTTCCGGAGTATGATCAATTACATACAATTGCATAGTATCCCCATAAAGAATATACATATGATTTTTGGGTGCCGTACGCAAACCGATTTATTATACTATGATGAATTGAAAGCGCTGGAAGAAAAAGTACCTGGCTTCCATTATCACCCCACACTTTCCCGTGAGCAATGGGAGGGCCATAGCGGGTATGTACATGCGGTGTACGAAGAATTGTGCAGGGAGCGGCAACCGGCAAAATTTTTCCTTTGCGGATGGAAGCTGATGATCGATGAGGCTAAGAAACGCATTCAGGAAATGGGCTACGACCGGAAAGCGATTCACCAGGAGCTCTATGGATAGTGAACAGATGATAGATAATAACTAATAGTGGCTAAATAACAGAACAAGGCCAAAATTCTTGCAGCAGCGGTTGAAATTACTGCGTCATTATTCACTGTTCATTATCAACTATTCACTAATTTCTCTTATATTCGTCTAAACGATAAAATATGGGTGCTGCATCACTCATTGTTTTAATAATTGCTGCCATTGCCTTCGCC
>CAYLRV010000033.1:0-52983 GCA_964386395.1 uncultured Chitinophaga sp. | reverse complement strand
AAATATGGGTGCTGCATCACTCATTGTTTTAATAATTGCTGCCATTGCCTTCGCCGGTATAGCTATTCTTATCTCTGCATTTTTTGTAAAAGCTACTCATAATAAACAAAAAGGCGAACCATATGAGTGCGGTGTTCCGACTCAGGGCAAAGCCTGGATGCAGTTGAATGTGGGGTATTATCTTTTCGCCCTTATTTTCCTGATTTTTGATGTGGAACTGGTGTTTCTGTATCCCTGGGCGGTAGTGGCTAAGAGTATGGGCTGGGTGGCACTGATAGAAATACTGGTTTTCTTTTTCATATTATTTATGGGGTTTCTGTATGCACACAAAAAAGGTGCATTGAAATGGATGTAGGCCGCCGGCCCTAAATAGGAGTTGTGTTACATGGACTGACTTATTAGCAATAAAAGCAGCGCTGAAATTTTTGCATGAGTGACGAAATAAAAACAGGTGATGGTAAGATGATAATGCCCCAGATAACGGGGCAGCTCAAAGATAGTTTTCCGGGCGAAGTACATGATTTGCCGGGAGGCAATGTTGTACTCAGTAAACTGGATGACTTAATTAATTGGGCAAGGTCCAATTCACTGTGGCCACTCACATTTGCCACCAGTTGTTGTGGTATTGAAATGATGGCTACCGCTTCGGCAAAATATGATTTCTCCCGTTTTGGTTTCGAAGTGGCGAGAGCTACACCCCGTCAGGCAGATGTAATCATTATTGCCGGAACGATTGTGAATAAAATGGCGCCGGTATTAAAGCGATTGTACGACCAGATGGCTGATCCCAAATATGTAATTGCGATGGGGGCCTGCGCTATCAGCGGCGGCCCTTTTTTCTATAATACCTATTCAGTGGTAAAAGGGGCTGATCATATTATACCGGTGGATGTATATGTGGCTGGATGTCCACCAAGGCCGGAAGCACTCCTGCATGCGCTGATGACCTTGCAGGAAAAAATAAAAGCGGGGCTGACCCGCGAACAAATGGGGGAGGAAAAATAAGGCGAATGATTAACGAGGAATTAAAAACCAAACTGACTGAATTATTTCCATCTGCTACCTATGAAGAAGGGGCAGAATGGATTACTATGAATGCGGAGCCAGGTGAGTTCCCTGCATGGATTTTGCAGTTACGTCAACATGATGCTTTATTCTTCAATTATCTTTTTTGCCTTACCTGCATTGACTGGAAGACGCACCTGACCATGGTGTACCATCTTTCTTCAACAACTTACCGGCATAATATGGTGGTGAAAGTAAAACTTGACCGAAATAAACCGGACATATCAACTGTATCGGATATATGGCGTACAGCCGAGTTTCATGAGCGGGAGGTATATGAAATGTTTGGTGTGAATTTTATAAATCATCCTGATTTGCGTTTATTGATATTGCCTGATGGTTGGGAAGGAAAAAATCCGATGCGGAAAGATTTTGAAGATGCGGTGAATATGATAAAATTATAAAATTAGTTCTAAATGATTTTAGTGGTTAATAACGACCTAACAACTTTTGAGAAAATTGAACAATCGTCGTTCACTTTTTTAAATATTTGGGAAAGAAAGCATATACAGGAGTGGATACGACAAGCGCCGGAAATACTAGGAGAAGAGCTTCTTGTTGTTAGTATTGAATTTGATCGATTTAGTAATTCAAGTGACAGGTTAGATATCCTGGCAATAGATAGGAGGGGTAATCTTGTTGTAATAGAATTGAAAAGAGATTTGTATGCAGGATATGCCGACTTGCAATCCATACGTTATGCTGCCATGGTATCGTCAATGACTATTGAGAAACTTATCCCTTATTATATAACATATCAAAAGAATTATTTAGGTAAGGATGATGTAACACAAGAGTCATCGGTTACAAATATTCAGGAATTTGTTGCCAATGACAGTTTTAAAGATTTATCAAATAAGCCAAGGATAATTCTTTGTTCAGAAGATTTTTCAACTGAAGTGACAACAACAGTATTATGGCTAAATCAGAATGGTCTTGATATTTCATGTATTAAAATAATGCCTCATAAAGTAGGTGATAAGATTGCTATTGTTCCTAGCAAAATAATTCCATTGCAGGAAGCTAAACAGTATTTGATAGATATTCAGAAGAAGGAAGAAATAGAAGAGAGTGGTTCTTCAAATTATAGGCCCAGAACAATGAAAATTCTTATAGAGAATAAGTTATTGAAGGAGGGGGATAAAATATTTCTTAGAAATGCATTGCCTAATTACATGAAGTATGAGGAAAATAATCCTGAGTATTCAGCAACTTTTACGGGAAAGCCAGGACTAAGTAATGCAATTAAATGGGATCTAGATGATAATGAGTATGCAATATCGGCACTGACTTGGAAGATATTCAAGGATAAGCACCCAGATAAGGAAAGTCCAGGTGGGTTGAACGGGAATGTACACTGGGTTAATGCTTCTGGAAAATCTTTATGGCATATTGCTCAAGAATTTATAGAAAATCAAAGTAAAAGGGAAGGTGTATAGGGAAACAGAAATAGTAAGTGATTTTACCGGCGTTGGCCAAAGCGGTGACATGATCATCAATGTCGGTCCGCAGCACCCCGCAACGCATGGTGTATTGCACCTTGTTATTACACTGAATGGCGAAACAATAAAAAAAGTTGAACCGCATCTTGGTTATATCCACCGCTCAATAGAAAAAATGTGCGAGAGCCTCAGCTACCGGCAGTTTATATATGTTACCAGCCGGATGGATTATCTCTCAGCACATATAAATAACCACGCCTGCGCCATGTGTGTGGAGAAAGGCCTGCAGGTGGAAGTGCCGCCAAGGGCGCAGGTGATTCGTGTATTGATGGATGAACTGACAAGGATTGCATCGCATGAACTGTGGTGGGGCGCCATGGCCATGGATCTGGGTGCATTTACACCTTTCTTTCATGCTTTCAGGGAAAGGGAAAGTATTAATGATATCATGGAAGAAACATGCGGGGCAAGATTAACTATGAATTATATGGTTCCGGGTGGGGTGATGCATGATATTCATCCAAATTTCCAGCAAAGGGTAAAAGCGTTTCTCCAGCTCTATAAACAAAAAGTGCACGAGTATGATGAGATGGTAACCGGCAATGTGATTTTTCAAAGCCGGATGCGTGGCGTAGGTATATTATCTGCAGAAGATGCTATTTCCTACGGTTGTACCGGCCCCGTGGGAAGGGGTAGTGGTGTGAATTGTGATATCCGTAAGTTATATCCGTATGAAGTGTATTCCACGCTTGATTTTGATGAAGTGATTGAAACCGGCTGTGACTCCCTGGCCCGCTACTTAGTGCGGGTAAAAGAAATGAACCAGTCGATAAAAATTATCGAACAGTTAATTGATAATATCCCGGAAGGCGAATTTCAGGCAAAGACCAAAGCCGTGTTGAAATTACCGAAAGGGGAGTTTTATACACGAGTGGAAACAGCGAGAGGTGAGCTTGGTGTATACATTGTAAGCGAAGGGGGAACAACACCGTACCGGATTAAATTCCGGTCACCAGGGTTTTCCAACCTGTCCGTGCTGGATAAAATTGCGAGAGGCGGAAAGATTGGCGATTTGATTGCGATGATGGGGACACTGGATTTGGTGATACCGGATATTGACAGGTAACACCTGTCCCTTAAAGGAAATGGATTTTCGACTTTTAGAAAATATTCAATAAACAACAGGCAATAATCAATATCCAATTGTTAGAAGTCTCATGTTGGAAGAGGTAGAAAACTATAAACAATAAACGATCTGAAGTCCCTCTTGCGGGGGGAGGTAAGGAGATATATGTGGAGCTTTTACGACATATCAAACAATATTCATGAATGGCTGAATAATAATTTCAGTCCAACCATGGCATTGATAATAGAAATGGTAATGGCCGGTGTGGCTGTTATCAGTCTCTTTGCCGTATTAGGGCTGATACTGGTCTTGATGGAGCGAAAAGTGTCGGCCTGGATGCAGATAAGGCTGGGGCCAAACAGGGTGGGGCCGAAGGGCGCTTTTCAATCACTGGCTGACACGATCAAGTTAATGGTGAAAGAAGGTATGACACCATGGGGAGCAGATAAGCCTATGTTTAACCTGGCACCCTTTATTGCTATGATTGTAGCCATGCTGTTGCTGGCGCCAATCGCTTTTGCATTAGGTTTTCAATTATGGGACATTAATATTGGTGTTTTGTATGTGTCTGCTATTTCATCCCTGTCTGTTATCAGCATCCTCATGGCCGGATGGGCAAGTAATAATAAGTATTCCTTGCTCGGCGCTATGCGCAGCGGTGCGCAGATTGTAAGTTATGAATTATCGGCAGGCTTATCTGTATTGGCCATTATTGTATTGGTTGGTGATTTGCGTATCTCATCGATTGTATTGTCGCAAGCTGATGGCTGGTGGATTTTTAAAGGACATATACCCGTGATTATCGCCTTTATCACTTTCATTATTGCCGTAACAGCTGAAACCAACCGGGCACCCTTTGATATGGCTGAAGCGGAGAGTGAATTGACGGCAGGCTTTCATACGGAGTATTCCGGGATGAAGTTTGCCCTGTTCTTCCTGGCAGAATATGTGAACGTTTTTATTGTATGTGCGATTGGCGCTACTTTATTTTTGGGCGGACCAATGCCATTGCATATTGGCAACTGGGAAGGATTTAATCATGCGATGGACTGGATACCCTCCAGCCTTTGGTTTTTTGGTAAAACATTTTTTCTGATATTTTTAATCATGTGGTTCAGGTGGACCTTCCCCAGGTTACGTATTGATCAGTTATTAAACCTGGAATGGAAATATTTATTGCCGATCAGCATGATTAACCTGTTGCTGGTAACAGCAATGGCAATTTTAAAATGGCATTTCTGATGGGAGCAGGTAAATACATACGGGAGGTGTGGGGTGGGGTTAAATCGCTCCTGCGGGGCATGAAACGTACCGGTTATTATTTCACGCACCATAAAGAAATAATAACACAGCAGTACCCGGATAACCGGGCTACGCTGGGTTTACCGGAACGGTTCAAGGGTGAAGTGGTCATGCCGCACAATGAAAACAACGAGCACCGCTGCACCGGTTGCCAGGCTTGTGAACTGGCCTGTCCGAATGGAACCATTAAAGTAATTTTTAAGAATGACCTGACACCCGAAGGCAAGAAGAAGAAAGCGATTGATAAATTGGTGTACCACCTGGAATTGTGTACCATGTGCAACCTGTGCGTGGAAGCCTGCCCTTCGGATGCGATTAAAATGGCCCAGACTTTTGAGCATAGTGTGTTTGACCGGAATAAGCTGACGAAGATTTTGAATAACCCGGGGAGTAAGATTATGGAAGGCGTAGAGTAGGGAATAATTAATAGTTAATAACGAATAGTAAGCACCATATGCTGAAAGACTTTATTTTCTGTGATGAGTTATCAATGCGCAGGGGTATGGTTCGTTATTCACTAATCACTATTAACTAACATGAGCGGTTCAGATATTATATTTTATTTATTAGCAGGATTAACGATGGCCTGTGGCATATTGTCGGTAACGGCCCGGCAGATTTTTCGTGCAGCGATATACCTGCTGTTCTCCTTAATTGGAATAGCGGGTATTTATTTCTGGATGCAGTATGAATTTATTGCTGCTGTGCAGATTGTGGTGTATGCCGGTGGTATTGCGGTGCTGATTATTTTTTCCATTTTCCTGACACAACAGGCCGGGGAGAAGCTGCCGAAGCAAAAAATAGAGCGAAAGATATTTTCAGCGCTGGCGGTTTTCTGTGGTTTTGCATTGGTGATGCTGCAGGTGTACGACTATGAGTTTAAGGTCGTACCAGAAAGTGCATCACCGTCTGTACAGGATATTGGCGGGCAAATGCTCGATGTGGAAAAGACGGGCTATGCCCTGCCCTTCGAAGTTATTTCGATGCTGTTATTGGCAGCAATGGTTGGATGTATCGTTATTGCTTTAAGACAAGCCTCCCCAAACCCCTCCGCAGTAGGGGCTTCCGGAGCTTCGGATAATAATAGTTAATCTGAAAATTAAATGATTGCTTAGCAGCTTTGCGCCTTTGCGGAAAACAAAATGAAACCAGGATTAGAACACATATTATTCATCAGCGCTGCACTGTTTTTTATCGGTGTGTACGGATTCTTCACCCGGAGAAACCTGATCACTATGCTGATGAGCATTGAACTGATCCTGAACAGTGTGAACCTGAATTTTATTGCGTTTAATAAATATCTCTGGCCGGGGAAGATGGATGGTTTGTTTTTTACTTTATTTATAATCGCTATTGCTGCGGCGGAGGCAGCCGTGGCGATTGCTATCATTATTAATTTATACCGGAGCCACAAGTCTATTGATGTGGAGAATGCCGACGAACTAAAATATTAGCATGCCCAATGCCCTGACGATAGCGCTTATACCATTACTGCCACTGGCAGGTTTTCTGCTATTGGGCCTGTTTGGCAAAAGGTGGGGAAAGACGGGAGGAATGATTGGCACGGCTCTTTTACTTGCTTCTTTCCTGATTGCACTCTATACGGCATGGCAGTATTTTACCCTGTACCAGGGCGGACCTTATCCCAAAGAAGTGGTATTTAATTATACCTGGCTTCGCTTCTCCGATACATTGTCTATCAATATGGGTATCCTGCTCGATCCCATTTCGATGATGATGATTGTGGTCGTTACGCTTGTTTCATTAATGGTGCATATTTATAGCCTGGGCTATATGAAGGGTGAAGAACGTTTTAGCACCTACTACGCTTATCTCGGGTTGTTTACCTTCTCCATGCTTGGATTGGTGCTGTCTTCAAATATTTTCCAGATTTATATTTTTTGGGAATTAGTGGGTGTATCATCCTTCCTGCTGATTGGTTACTACTATAACAAACCAAGCGCCGTAGCTGCATCTAAGAAAGCGTTTATTGTAACAAGATTTGCCGATCTCGGTTTCCTCATAGGTATATTAGTATTGTCGTACACCTCCGGCACACTGGATTTTAATACGATGATTGCTGACCTGACAACGCCGGAATCAAATGCATTCAAAACAAATATTGCTTCTTCGTTTCTTGGCCTGTCGGCAGTAACCTGGGGATGCTTGCTGGTATTTATGGGCGGTGCTGGTAAAAGCGCTATGTTCCCCCTGCATATCTGGTTGCCCGATGCAATGGAAGGCCCTACGCCTGTATCAGCATTGATACATGCGGCAACGATGGTGGTTGCCGGGGTTTATTTAGTGGCCAGGTTATTTCCCGTTTTTGCCATTACGGCACCGGGTGTGCTGGAAATCGTAGGATGGGTTGGAGCAGTATCAGCCGTAGTAGCAGCCATCATTGCCTGTACACAAACAGATATTAAGCGGGTGCTTGCTTATTCCACCATGAGCCAGATAGGTTTCATGATGTTCGCACTCGGTGTTTCTAAGTATGGCGGGGAAACAGGGCTGGGCTATACAGCGGCTATGTTCCATTTGTTCACACATGCTATGTTTAAAGCCTTATTGTTCCTTGGTGCCGGTGCGGTCATACATTATGTACATAGCAACGAAATGGAGGATATGGGTGGCTTGCGCAAACAGATGCCCGTTACACACTTTACTTTTTTAATTGCCTGCCTGGCTATTGCGGGTGTTCCGCTGTTGTCTGGTTTTTTCAGCAAGGAAGAAATTCTGCTGGCAGCGCATCATAACAATCCGGCTATATATTGGATTGCTTTGTTCACATCGGGCCTCACCGCATTTTATATGTTCAGGCTTTATTTCAGCATATTCTGGAACAAGCCCTATCATGCACATGGTAATCACCATGGTGAGGGTCCGGGCGTTATGCTTATACCATTGGTCATACTGGCAATAGGGGCGGCGGCTGCAGGTTATATCCCGTTTGGAAAATATGTAAGCTCGGATGGCAGACCACTCGCATCGCATTTTGATATCAACTTTTCCATATTGCCAGTCACGCTTGGACTATTGGGGATTATCGCAGCGTGGGTGATGTATAAAAAGCAAAGCCAGTTGCCTGAAAAAATTTCAACCAGCTTCGGCGGCTTGTATAGGACAGCCTATAAGAAGTTTTATATTGATGAAATATACCTGTTCATTACTAAAAAAGTACTCTTCAACCTGGTTGGCAGGCCGGCTGCCTGGTTTGACAGGAACGTGGTGGATGGATTAGTGAACTTTACCGGTAACACAACAACCTTTGTTTCACAAAAGATAAAAAAAATGCAATCGGGAAAAGTACAGCAATATGCTGTTTACTTCCTCGTGGCTGCACTTGTTATTGCGACTGTATTTATTTATGTGTGGAAATAGTACTGAATGAACCTTTTGTTACTCATAGCAACCCCATTATTGACTGCCCTGGCGGTATTACTTTGCCGTAACCGGGAGCAGGTAAAATGGACCTCGCTGGCCGGGGCTGTGGCGCAACTGGGTGTTTCCCTTGTATTGCTATATGCGTATAACCATGAAAGGGCCGCGGGTAATACTGCACAAATGTTGTTTGAGCAAAGTAGCAGCTTGTTCAGCAACCCCAATATCAATTTTCATTTTGGTGTGGACGGTATTTCTGTTTCAATGATATTGCTCACCTCTTTTGTATTGGTAGCGGGAGTGCTGGTATCATGGAATGTACAAAAAATGACCAAGGAGTTTTATTTCCTGCTCATCCTGCTTGCATTGGGTGCGTATGGATTTTTTATATCGCTGGATTTATTCATCCTGTTCTTCTTCCTGGAAATTTCTGTCATACCTAAATACTTGTTGATTGGTATCTGGGGAAGTGGCAAAAAAGAATATAGCGCCAATAAACTGGCACTGATGCTGATGGGTGGATCTGCATTAATACTGGTAGGCATACTCTTGCTGTATTTTAATGCCGGACATACATTCGACATATCACAGTTATCACAAACCAATCTGAGCGGGCATTTGCAAAAAATTATATTCCCCTTACTGTTCCTTGGTTTTGGTGTGTTCACGGCATTATTTCCCCTGCATACCTGGGTGCCGGATGGGCACTCGTCCGCTCCGACAGCTGGTTCCATGTTCCTGGCGGGTATTTCAATGAAGCTGGGCGGTTATGGTTGTTTACGTGTGGCTACTTACTTATTGCCCGAAGGGGCAAAGGAGTACGCTAATATTATTATTATACTTTCTGCTATTGCCATTTTGTACGGGGCTTTCGCTACCATGATGCAGAAGGATTTGAAATATATCAATGCCTACTCATCGGTAAGCCATGTGGGCTTTAGTTTACTGGGTATTGGTATGCTTACGCAAACGGCTATTACCGGCGCCCTGATGCAAATGGTGAGCCACGGGGTGATGACAGCCCTTTTCTTTGCTGTTATTGGTATGATATACGATCGGACACATACCCGGCAGGTTAATGAAATGGGCGGACTAATGAAAGTAATGCCCTTTGCAACGACCGTATTTTTTATTGTGGGTCTCTGTTCGCTGGGATTACCAGGGCTTAGTGGGTTTGTGGCAGAAATGACAGTATTCGTAGGCTCCTGGGAGAATGCAGATACTTTTCATCGGGTAGCCACCATTGCAGCCTGTATGTCTATCGTGGTTACAGCCGTATATATATTACGGGCTATTGGTAAAGTGGCGATGGGACCAATCGTAAATCCGGATCATTTACAATTGCAGGACATAAAATGGAATGAGAAACTGGCAGCTATCATTTTACTGGGCGGCATTTTGGCGATTGGTATCATGCCGGAGTGGCTGAATAAATTATTGCAGCCGGCTGCTGAAGTTATTATGAAGCGTATTGGTGCCCCCTAAGGCTCTGCCTACTTGGGGAGTACTTAGACTTTGAATAGGTAAGATTTTTATGTATGAATGATTTCTTTTTATTAATGAAGCAAGAACTGGTGGTTACGGCCATCATCTTCCTGTTGCTGCTGATTAAAATCAGCGGTGGTATGAAGAATGAATCCTTGCTGCCATTGATACAGACCATACTGCTGGCGAATTGTATTACCGGTTTTGTTTGTACAGCTACCGGGACATTATTTGGCGATATGTATTATACCACACCACTACTGGCTCTTCAAAAAACGGTGCTGGCCGTTGGTGTTTACCTTATTTCCTTACTCTGTACGGACTGGCTGAAAAAAACAGCTCATTTACCGGAGTTTTTTATCCTGTTGCTTTCTGCGTTACTGGGTATGTACCTGCTGTTGTCCAGCGGCAACCTGCTTATATTCTACCTGTCACTTGAACTGGCGACTATCCCGGTTGCGGCTATGGCCAATTTTGATTTGGATAAAAAGCGTTCGGCAGAAGGTGCCATGAAAATGATCTTGTCTTCTGCATTCTCTTCCGGAATTCTTTTGTTTGGCATTTCATTGATTTATGGTGCCACGGGTACCATAAATTTTGGTGAATTATCGCAATCGCTCACGGGCTCCCCGTTGCAGGTGCTGGCCTTTGTATTTCTTTTTACCGCATTTGCCTTCAAGCTGTCCATCGTTCCTTTTCATTTATGGACGGCCGATGTGTATGAAGGCTCACCCATAGCCACCACGTCATTTTTATCCGTAGTTTCAAAGGGTGCAATTGCTTTTGTGTTTATTACCACATTGTACCGTGTATTCCAGGGTCTGGAAGAGACATGGTATATATTGCTGGTAGTGCTGGCCATTATCACTATGCTGGTGGGCAACCTGTTCGCATTGCGCCAGCAAAATATCAAACGCTTCCTTGCTTTTTCATCCATTGCCCAGGTTGGTTTTATAATGATGGGTATAAGCGGCGGTTACACGTCCGGGGCATCGTCTGTACTTTACTTTGTATTGATATATGTATTTTCTAACCTGGCTGCTTTTGGCGTGGCTGCCGTTATTGCCGAGCAAACAGGAAAAGAGCATATTGATGATTATAAGGGGTTATATAAAACCAATCCGTTCCTGTGCTGGATCATGGCCCTGGCATTATTTTCATTGGCAGGCATTCCGCCCACAGCAGGCTTTTTCGGTAAATTATTTTTGCTGACAGCAGGAAGTGAAAGAGGAAATTTCTGGCCCATCATTATCGCCGGTTTAAATATGGTTATCTCCCTGTATTACTATTTACGGGTCGTGCGGGCTATGTTCATGGATAAGAATGAACAACCGATTGGAAAAGTATCGCTCGCTAAACCAGTCATGCTGGGGATGATTATTTGTGCAGCGGGTATAGTTGCCTCGGGGCTGGTTGGTAAACTGTATGATTATATTCAGTCATTAATTTAACAAATGGCTTTAAATAAAAATCACGAATTTGAAGAGCTGGATGGCGTTAAATGCGGCATCGTTGAAAAGAATGTAAGCCCTGAGCGGCTTGCTTTTTTAAAGGCTTTACTGGGATTGAATGGATATACGGTTGTTGCTGTACCATCTCCTCCTGCTAAAGTTGCGCCTGCACCAAAGCCCGCTCCCGCAGAAGCATTAGTGGATAAACCTGCCTCAGTAGAAGGTGAAGTTCCGGCACAAGCAGTTCCACCTGAGGCGCCCCCTCCCTCTACTTTTACGGTGGGCGTAACCGATTATACTTTTAATCCAATCAATGCTATCTTTGGGCGCCTTTTAAAAACCAAAGACGGCAGCATTGTTACCCTGGCCTATTGGAACCAGGAAGAAAAGACAAACGATGATGCGGTCCCATATTTTGACAACAAAGAGACATGGAAGTAAAAAATTTATTCGACGAAGACGTAAAACAGGAAATTATTACCCGCATCCATCAATTAACGCCCGGATCCAAACCATTGTGGGGAAAGATGAGTGTGTCGCAAATGCTGGCACATTTGCAACCGCCAATTGGTATTGCATACGGCACACACAAGCCCAAGGGGAGCTTTTTACTCCGCTTAATTGGCCCTATGTTTAAAAGTAAACTATGGGACGATAAGCCCTATAAGCAAAGCCTGCCAACTGATCCCACATTTGTAATGATCAGGGATAAGAAGGAATTTGATAAAGAAAAAGCTGCATTGCTGGAGATGATAAGCCCTTTCTCGGAGTCAACCGTAGTAAGCGAAAGACATCCGATTTTTGGGAAGCTCACAAAGGAGAACTGGAGCAAGGCCACCTGGAAACATATTGATCATCACCTGCGTCAGTTTGGTGTATAAAAAATAACCCCGGACAAAATCCGGGGCTTTTCAAAAAACTATAGAGATAGTATTACCAGCCTTGCTTGGCAATACCTGCTTTGATAGCGGCTAAAGCTTTTTCCTCACCCATAAGGGTTGTTAACTTATTACCTTTTCCATCATCTCCCTGGGCCATATATGCACCTTTAGCAGTTTTGGTAATGACTGCATTGAGCATCTCCACACCTTTTTCTTTAGTTTTCACATTGTACGCTGTGATTTTTAAATCTGACATAGTAAATGGTTTTCGTTATTAAAGAGCAAAAATAAGCGACCTGCCGCTTAGAAAGGCAGGTCGCGGAAAATTGTGAGGAATTTTTCTAAACCTTATAAGTCTGTGATAGGCTTGTATTTAGGAACAAGTCTTTTCATTACAAACCATGCAATAAGATAGGCCACTGCACATACAGCAAACATAATAGTATATGAAGTGGACATTTCCGCATGCACTAATGGTTTTTGTATTTGGAGTAGTTTCTCAAAAGCACTTGCATCTACATTCTTTAGTTGTTCTGTTACTTCCTTTGAAAGCCCGCCGAGATCTATTTTGTCCAGATTGACCTTGTCTCCATATTTAGTAGATAATGACATTGACTGAATCGTTGACAGGTAATCACCAAGTCCCTGTGCTTTAGCCTCGGCCCAGGATTTTGCAATGCCAGCAGCTTTATATGAATCAAACAGCCATCCTCCAACTTTAGATATAATAACACCACCAATACCTCCGGCCATACCGCCAATGCCGACAACAGAGCCAATAGCTTTTTTGGGAAACATATCACTTACGGTCGTAAAAATATTTGCGCTCCAGGCCTGGTGGGCCGAAGCACCAATGCCAATAAGTATAACAGGAATCCAATAGCTATACCCGCCCAGCGGCTGAGCCAACAAAACGACTAACGGAATTAAAGCAATCATAAACATTGCTTTCATACGCCCGTCATATGGTGAATATCCTTTTTTGAAATAATAGGCAGGGAACCAGCCGCCCCCGATACTTCCGATCATGGTCATACTATATAAAACTGTGAGAGGGAATGCTACATCTGTTTTAGTCATTCCATATTGTGCTTTAAGGTAATTCGGAAGCCAGAAGAGAAAGAACCACCATACGCCGTCTGTCATGAATTTTCCAAATGCAAAAGACCATGTTTGTTTGTAGCCCAGCAATTTACTCCATGAAACTTTTTCCTTTGCTGCTGTAACCACCGGCTCTTCTTTGTCACTGTTTATATACTCCAGTTCGCCGGCTGATAGGCGCTTTTGTTTTTCTGGTTTTTCATAAAATAGTAACCAGAATATGAGCCATAAAAAGCCTGTTGCACCAACCAGTATAAAAGCCCATTCCCAGCCCCAGTGTTTTGCAATCCAGGGCACAGTAAGGGGAGCGAGAATGGCACCGACATTGGCGCCTGAGTTAAAAATACCGGTGGCAAAGGATCTTTCTTTTTTAGGAAAATACTCGGCCGTTGCTTTAATAGCTGCCGGAAAGTTGCCGGCTTCACCAAATGCCAGCAAGGCCCTGCTGACCATAAAGCCTATAACAGAAACACTTAATGATGTAATGCCAAAAATGCCAAACACAGTGGAAAAAGCCTCGCCAATAGGAATGGCAATTGCGTGTAGTATCGCAGCTAAACTCCATATGATAATTGCCCAGGAATAACCACGTTTGGTACCCAGTTTGTCAATAAACCTTCCGGCAAATAACATGCTGATAGCATAACCGAATTGGAAAACTGCTGTAATGTCTGCATAATCACTGTTTGTCCACCCGAATCGTTCTGCAAGATCGGTTTGTAGTAAACTCAATACCTGCCTGTCAAGATAGTTCACAGTAGTGGCGAAAAACAGCAGCGCACAAATTGTCCACCTGTATTTTCCAATGGCTTGCAATGTCATGTTCTTATTTTTTTACTGAGGCGATTAGTTCCAGCACTTTTATTGTTTCTGCTTCGATAGTTGCGTAGTCTTTTGCTTCCATCAGTTTTTTGCTGATCAGTTTGCTGCCCATACCTACGGCACATACACCCGCTTTGTACCAGCTTTCAATACTTTCTTTGGTTGTGTCCACACCACCTGTTGGCATAAACAGCAGTTTTGGAAAGATATCCTTTATTGTAGTGAGAAACTCGGTGCCGAGTATATTTCCGGGAAATAACTTAATGAAACCAATACCGGCATTTTCCGCTGCAATAATTTCACTTGGGGTCATACAACCAGGTGCATAGAAAATATCATTGGCTACACAATGCGCAGCCACATCAGGCACAAAGCCCGGGCTTACCAGGAAATCAGCACCGGCCGCCATATAGTCATTTGCATGCTGCATATTTTTGATAGTGCCCACACCCAGTAATAAACCGGGCATTTCTGCATTGCGCAATTCCACCATCTTTTTGAAGTTGGCCAATGCTGCATCGCCACGATTGGTATATTCCACCGCCTTGATACCTGCACGGTAAATGGCTTTTAATACATCCAGGCTTACTTCTTCACTTGGGTTGAAATACAAGGGAAGGATACCTTGTGCCACGATGACCTCTGTTATTTTTTTAATGTTGCTCATAATTTAATTGGAGCGCTGATAACGCTGATAGGGCGGACAAGCGCTGATTTTTTAATAATATAATTTTACGCCGCACTTAGATATTAGGGCAAGTGCTCCACAGAACAACCCCCACTAGCTACTCGCTACTTCCCATTCACAACTTCACCTTAATCACCAGTTTCTTAATATTCCCTTCACCAATCATCGGGGCGTGTACATCCTCAGGAAAAAAGATAGCAAATTGCCCGTCTGTCAGTTCAAAGAAAGTATCAGCTCCGTCATGATAAAGTTGTACATCTTTTTCTTCGTTATAATCTCCATTGGGTGTTACACATTTTTCCCTGGGTGTCCATCCGATGGTTTCTTTACCGCTGATACAAAGCTGGATGTCGATATTTTTGTTGTGACATTCAAACTTGGCCAGGCTTGTTTCTTTTGTTTTGCCCGGTGCATTGCTGAAAATGGCTTTTAAACCTTCGCCAATTTCCGATTTTCCATCCGGTGCATTGGCCAGGTCGGTATTGTTGATGTACTCGAACGCTTGGGCAAACAATGGATGTGCTGAGAAATATTTCGGGGCGTTTTTTATTGTATCAATAATCATGTTTGTAATTTATAGTTTAAAGTTTGACGTTTAATGTGGAAGGTTGTTGCTCTCCGGTATTTCATTTAGTATTCGGAAACTCCGGTCTGGCGCAACGTTACACCTTAGACTTTAAACAGTAAACGTATCTCTTACCGTTGTACCCTTCCGCTGCCATCACCTTTTACCAGGTCTTTTACTTCGCCCAATGTAGCATGGTTCAGATCGCCGGGGATAGTATGTTTTAATGCCGATGCAGCAACGCCGAATTCAGCAGCTTCACCCATTGGCATGCCGGTGACAAGTCCATAAATTAAGCCGCTGGCAAATGAGTCACCACTGCCCACACGGTCAACAATACGTACATTATATTTTTTGGTATGATAAAATTCTTTGCCATCATATACCAGGGCACTCCAGCCATTGTCGCTGGCGCTATGGCTTTCTCTCAGCGATGATGCCACATACTTAAAATTAAATTTAGCCACCATCTGTTTCATGATGTCCTGGAAGCCGTCGAGGTGGAGTTCGCCTTTGGTAACATCTGTGTCACCGGGTTTAAAACCCAGTGTTGTTTCCGCATCTTCCTCGTTGCCGATGCATACATCGACCCACTGGCAGAGATGTGTCATTACCTTTTGTGCTTTTTCTTTACTCCACAGTTTTTTACGGTAGTTCAAATCAATACTGGTTGTAATCCCTTTCGCTTTGGCAGCTTTGAGGGCAGCTTCTGTTAAAGCAGCAGCTTTATCGCTTAAAGCAGGTGTAATACCTGTTGTATGAAACCAGCTGGCACCATCTAGTATTTTATCCCAGTCAAATTCGCTGGCATCCACTTCGGCAATAGATGCACCAGCACGGTCGTATACCACCTGCGATGCACGCATGGAAGCACCTGTTTCCAGGAAATAAATACCCAGCCTGTCACCGCCACGGGCTACAAACTGTGTATCTACACCATAACGACGGAGATGATTGATGGCAGCCTGCCCGATAGGGTTGTTAGGTACTTTACTTACAAAAGTTCCGTTCAAGCCATAATTGCACAAAGCAGCAGATACGTTGGCTTCGCCACCACCATAGGTGATATCGAATGTATCGGCCTGCACAAAACGTTTAAAATCGGGTGTTGACAACCGCAACATAATCTCTCCGAGTGTTACTACTTTCTTTGACATCGTTATTTTGTTTTAATTGGAACGCTGATGACGCTGATAAGACGGATAAGCGCTGATTTTATTTGTTTATGTTCTGAAATATTTTAATTGGAACGCTGATGACGCTGATAAGGCGGATAAGCGCTGATTTTATTTGTTTATATTCTGAAGCACCTTTCTCTTAAACTCGGGTTTTTTTCCAAAATTCAACAATAATCCTACCTCTTTATCTGTAGCTTTTAAGTAATTCAATAGTTGGTGCTCATGTTCCCCGGCCATTGCTGCCGCTGCTTTCAATTCTATTATGACTAACTCTTCTACCAGCAAGTCGGAGAAATATTCACCAACATTTTCTCCTTCGTAGAACACCTCAATTCGTTGTTGTCTAGAGACATTTAGTCCTTGTTTCCTTAATTCAACGAATAAGGCATTTTCATAAACACGTTCTAAAAAGCCATATCCTAACACATTATAAACCTTATAAAAGGCACTGATAATTTTCTCTGTCAATTCCTTGTGTAAGAGTTCCATAGAGTTGTTTTAGTGAACAATTTCTAAAGAACAAATTACTATTTTATCTAATCCGTTTTAACCTGCTTTATCAGCGCCATCTGCGTTCCCATCATTTCAACGTAGCAACAGGTGCCGGATCCATATCCGTAAACACCTGGTTTTCTCCAGCCATGCCCCAGATAAATCCATAATTCGATGTGCCACATCCAAAGTGCATACTCCATGGCGCTGATAGTACTGCATCATGATTGCCCATTACTAAATGCCTTGTTTCCTGCGGTTCACCCATAAAATGAAACACACGGTGATCGGCAGGTACATCGAAATAAAAATATACTTCCATACGACGGGTATGTGTATGCGGCGGAACAGAATTCCATACACTGCCACTTTCCAGAACCGTCAGGCCCATTACAAGTTGACAACTTTTAATCCCATCGAGGTGAATGTACTTGTAAATAGTCCGTTTATTGGAAGTGCTGACATCTCCCAGGTTCACCGGTGATGCTTTTTCCTTTGGCATTAATTTATTGGGATACTTGTGGTGCGCAGGAGCGGAGAGGAGGTAAAACAATGCCGGGTCTTTTTTACCCTTGCTTTTGAACTTTACTTCTTTTGTTTCCTTGCCCAGGTACACGCAACCCAATTTATCAATCGAAAATTCTTTCCCATCTGCAAGTACAACACCGGGACCGCCAACATTAATAATACCCAGTTCCCTTCTTTCTAGAAAATAATCTGCCCGCAATTCTGGATGATTGGGCAACACCAATGTCTTATTTATTGGTTTAGCTCCGCCAACAATTACCCGATCGTAGTGCGAATAGACTAATTCGATTTTATCATCCTGCATGAGTTGTTGCACGAGGAAATTTTCACGAAGTTGCTCCGTGGTCATTCCTTTTGCGTCTGCCGGACTGTTTTGAAAACGTACTTGCATTTTAATTGGAACGCTGATGTCGCTGATAAGGCGGATAAGCGCTGATTTTTAGTTTTTTTGATTGGAACGCTGATGACGCTGATAAGGCGGATAAGTGCTGATTTTATTTTCGGTTTGTTTGATATGGTTCATAAAATCCGTTCGTATCTGCTCAATCTGCATGATCCGCGTTCCTATTAAATAGCAGCGTTAGCTGCCACCGGTTCGTCAATATGCTGCCAGTTGAAATAGTCACGGGCATTGTTGTAACAAATATCCTGTATCACTTTCCCTATCCAGGCCACATCATTGGGCAATTCACCGTTTTCCACCTCTTCGCCAAACATATTGCACAATAAGCGACGGAAATATTCATGCCTTGGGAAAGACAAGAAACTGCGACTATCTGTGAGCATACCCACAAATTTACTGAGCAGGCCCATATTACTAAGGGCATTAATCTGTTTTGTCATGCCGTCTTTCTGATCCAGGAACCACCAGCCGCTGCCCCATTGTACTTTTCCTGCTGCAGAACCATCGTTGAAGTTACCAATCATGGTAGCAAACAGTTCATTGTCTGCGGGGTTCAGGTTATAGATAATTGTTTTCGCTAGTGTATTGTTGGTATCCAGCCTGTTCAAGAATTTAGACAGCGCCCTTGCTTGTGAAAAATCACCGATGCTGTCCCAGCCGGTATCCGGCCCAAGTTGTTTCAGCATTCGGGTATTATTATTTCGCAATGCACCCAGATGATACTGTTGTACAAATCCTTTTTCCCAATCCCATTCAGCAAATGTGACCAGCATAGCTGATTTGAATTTGCGGTTCTCTTCAAGACTAAGTGATCCGCCTGAGCGGATTTTGGCAAATATGCCTGCTATTTCTGTTGTAGTGTAATCTTCTGCATAAACTTCTTCCAGACCGTGATCGCTGACACTACAATTATTTTTTACAAAAAAATCGTGACGCTTCTTTAATGCGGCCAGGTAATCATTGAATGTGCTGATAGAAACATCAGCCGCTTTCTCCAGATTGGTCAGGTAGTTATTGAAGGTATTCACATCATCCACATTCATGGCCTTGTCAGGCCTGAAGGCGGGCAATACTTTTGTTTTCCAGCCACTGGCTTTTATTTGCTGATGATAAGCCAGGTTGTCAACAGGATCATCTGTTGTGCAAATCAGCTTTACATTCATTCGCTCCAGTAAGCCCCGTACACTATATTCTTTATCTTGTAACAGGGCAGATGAAGTCTCGTATATTTTTTTTGCTGTGCTGCTGTCCAATATATCAGTAATACCAAAATAGCGCTGCAGCTCCAGATGTGTCCAGTGATACAGTGGGTTCCTTAATGTATAGGGAACGGTAGCGGCCCATTTTTCAAATTTTTCCCAGTCGGATTTATCACCGGTAATGTAGGACTCATCCACTCCGTTGGTGCGCATGGCTCTCCATTTGTAATGGTCGCCGTTCAGCCAAACACGGGTTATGTTTTCGAAATTTTTATCTTCTGCCACTTCATTTGGCGGCAGGTGGTTGTGGTAATCGATGATGGGCATGTCTTTGGCATACTCATGGTACAACCGCTGTGCTGTTGCGTTCGACAACAGAAAATTTTCGTCAAGAAATTTTTTCATATGACAATATCACCCCTGTTTGGGATACGGATTCTAAAGTAGTTAATATCAGGGGGATAGGAGGAAAAAACTACGCAAACGTTACCGAAAATATGACGGCAACGATGCCGGTATCCGTGCCGGTTTTTAGTACTTAAAAATCTTGCCGCCAGCCATCACTTCCTGTTTCTTTTCATCAAATGTGGCCTTGAAACCTGTGCGGGCTGCAGCTGTTACCATGATGCAGGCAATGGAGTGGTTGTAGCCTGCCTCAACCGGTGCGTTTGGTTGTTTGCGGCTACGGATACATTCCATCCAGTTGCGCACATGGGCAGAGGTGAGTGTATCACCTCCTGTATTGGCACTGGCCACTGCTTTTACAGAAGCATCTGCCAGATCATATTCGGGCAACAGGTTTTCTTTCATACCCATTGCTTCCGCATGGTTTTTTCGCAGGCCACCTTTGGGCGATACTTTATTGGTGATAAGATTGAGTTCGCCACCATTGGAGTAGTAAATTTCAGAAGGGTTTTCATCACCATTGTGCTGGCGTGATTGAAAGGTCACCTGGAAGCCCGAGCTGTTATCCGGTGTACCATAATCAAAAACGGCTGTCATGGTATCCCAGCTTTGCCGGCCATCCTTCCACATATAGATACCGCCATTGGCCACCACACTGCGTGGATGTGCGAGGCCGGTAAACCAATGTACCGTATCTATCTGGTGGCTCATCCACTGGCCAGGCAGGCCGGATGAATAAGGCCAGAATAAACGATACTCTAAATATTTCCGCGGATCCCACTTTTCAAAAGGCCGGTTCATTAAAAAACGTTTCCAGTCTGTATCTTTTTCTTGCAGTTGCGCCACGAGCGCAGGCCTGCGCCAGCGGCCGGGCTGGTTTACATTCCATGTCAGTTCGACCATAGTTACATTGCCAAACTTTCCATCTTTAATAAAACGATCGGCGGCTATATAGTTTTGACCGCTTCTTCTTTGTGAGCCGATCTGTATAATACGATCACTTGCTTTAATAGCTTTCAATGCAGCCCGGTTATCTTCCATCGTTTCTGCAAATGGTTTTTCTACATAGGCATCGCAACCTGCTTTCACAGCTTCGATAGCATGTAGTGCATGTTGAAAATCAGATGTGGCCACAAAAACAGCGTCCACATTTTTAGAGGCATAGAGTTCTTCATTGTTGCGATAACCCATTACGTCGTGGCCCATTTTTTCTTTCAGGAAAGCCACACCTTCGTCGCGGCGTTTACTCCACAGATCAGAGACAGCCGTGATATCAAAATTTAGCTCTTTATAATGATTGGTGAAAGAAGGAAAAAGTGCCTGGCGGAAACGATCAGAAAAGCCAATAGCACCTACACGCACCCTGTCATTCGCACCGATAATTCGGCCATAGCTTTTTGCAGAGAAACCCATGCCGGCGATATACACGGCTGCAGATGCCTGGGCAGACTGTTTGATAAACTGGCGACGGTTGGTTGACATACTAAATGATTTATGGTATGCTGATAACTTATTTCAATTCCCTGATCTTGATATTACGAAAGGAAACATCATTGCCGTGATCCTGCAATAAAATATTCCCTTTATCCTGCGCCCCAAAGCCTTTATACTTTTCGTATTTAGAACGGGCAACGAGTGCGTCGAATATATTACTCTTGCGCTCGTACTCCACCACTTTAAAACCATTGAGCCAGTGCTGGACTATATTATTTGGATAGACAACAATACGCCCCTGGTTCCATGTGCCAATTTTTCGCTGGAAACGTTTTTCTTGTTTGTATGATGGAATCAGGTCGTATAAACTGGCGAGTGTTCGGTTGCCTGCTGCGCCCAATTTTGCATCCGGGTGTTTCTCATCATCCAGTACCTGGTACTCCAAACCAATACCTGATTTACCGCCGGATTCAAAAGCCTCATTGACAAAATATTTTATACCTGAATTAGCACCTTCAGATAATTTGAATTCAAAGCTTAATTCAAAAGCGCCATACTGATCAATGCTTACAATATCGTTACCTGTTTCTGAACCATCCGAAGCAGCTACATGTATTTCACCATTTTGTACGCTCCAGCGTTTACCCGGTTGTTCGGTGCCATGCACTACCCGCCAGTTGGTAAAATCAGTTCCGTTAAAAAGCAAATTGAAGCCCTGTGCTTTTTCTTGCGGGGATAAATTGTTCAACAGCATATTTACCACCGGCGTATTATCCCATGCAGAAGCTTTGAGATTGGTTGTTTGTATACGTATGTTTTTCCAGCGGATGGTCATTCCTTCTTTCATGCTGCCATTGATGCTGTGCACCTGCAGGGCAATAAATCCTTTGGGTGTCATGTCATCAATAAGGTGCGATACTGGTACGCCATTAATCCAGGTGCGTATTACTGAACCGATGGCTTCTATGCGGTATTTATTCCATTCCCCCTTCTTAAAGGATTTCTTTGCATCAGGATTAAGATTGGGGATATACAACCATTCACGCCGGGCTTCATCATAGATGCCACCGCTCCATGCACGGTCTGAGGGATCCACTTCCATTTGATAACCATGCACCCGGTTATCCATATAGTCGGGTTTGGAAAGGCTGCGGAATTGTATGCCTGAGTTCATGGCATCATCCACCTTCAATTGTAATTCAAGAATAAAATCACCATATTCCTGGTTGGTGCAAAGAAATGAATTGGGTGTGTTGGCTACGGTGCGGCCTACTATCTGGCCATTCTCTACACTGAATTTGGCTTTGCCGTTTTTTTGATTCCAGCCAGCCAGTGTCTTTCCATCAAACAAAGGTTTCCACTGGGCAGAACTCTTTAATGTAACAAGTATAATAAGCGTAGAAAGTACAAAAGAGTAAAACGATCGAAGGCTTTTTTTCATCTGGCAATGTTTTCAGTAAACTGTGGTAAGGAAGATAGTACAGTTTACTGAAAGAGAAATACCCCGGGCCAGGTTTTCCTGCCAGTAACTAACAGGCGTTCACCATTTTGAAAAGGGCTTAGAGGGAAACACCTCTTTTCCACGGAATAAAATCATCCTGGTTCAGCAGCACTGCTTTGGGTATCACTTCGCCGCTGGCAGCTTTGATACAATATTCTAATATTTCTTCACCCATCTGCTGGATAGTCTTTTCACCCTCCACCACCGGCCCGCAGTCAATATCAATAATATCATTCATGCGTTTGGTGAGATTGCTGTTGGTAGACACTTTTATGGTGGGGCAAACAGGGTTACCCGTTGGTGTGCCTAATCCCGTAGTAAATAAAATCAAAGTAGCGCCGCTGGCTGCTTTACCTGTTGTGGCTTCCACATCATTGCCCGGTGTGCAAACCAAACTTAATCCAGGTTTTGTTGCCTGCTCGGTATAATCTAACACGTCAACAACCGGCGAAGTACCACCTTTCAATGCAGCACCATTACTTTTTATCGCATCCGTAATCAAACCGTCTTTTATATTTCCCGGAGAAGGGTTCATATGAAAACCGCTGCCCACTCTTTCAGCCTGTTCACTGTATGTTCCCATCAGGTGAATAAACTTGTTAGCTGATGCTTCATCATTCGTTCTGTCGAGCAGGTTTTGTTCAGCGCCGCATAGTTCAGGGAATTCTGCCAGTAATATTTTTCCGTTCAATGCTACTACCAGATCACTCAGGTATCCAACAGCTGGATTCGCACTGATGCCACTGAATCCATCACTGCCTCCGCATTTTACACCAATGCATAGTTTATCTAAAGTTGCAGGTTTGCGTTCGAGTTTGTTAATCTCTACTAATCCTTCAAAAGTTTTTTTAATGGCATCGGCAATCAACTGTTCTTCGCTTTGCGATTGCTGTTGTTCAAAAATGTACAAAGGCTTATCGAAATTGGGATTGAAATTTTTCAGCTCGGCTAAAAAATCATTGGTCTGCAGGTTCTGGCAACCAAGGCTCAAAACCGTTACGCCGGCTACATTCGGATGGTTAGCATACGAGGCAAGCAATTTGCCCAATACACCGGCATCCTGCCTGGTACCCCCACAGCCACCCTGGTGGTTCAGGAATTTTATACCATCCACATTTTTAAATGGACGGTTGCTGTTGGTATGTTTTGGAATGGAGAAGATGTCAACCGATGCAATATCCTTTCCTTCCTTATGCGCTTCCAGTAACTGATGCGCATAGCTTTTGTATTTATCCGTTACAGCATAGCCAAGCTCATTATGCAGGGCTTCCCGGATTACGTCCAGGTTCCTGTTTTCACAAAACACCGTAGGGACAAATAACCAATAATTAGCTGTGCCTACCCGGCCATCGCTCCGGTGATAACCATTAAATGTTCTTCCTTCAAATTTGGACACATCGGGACCCGTCCATTTAAAATCTGTTTTGCGATAGCTGTAGGGTTCTGCTGCATGTTTGGTATTTGCTGTACTCATCCAGCCGCCCTTTGCTACATCCGTTTGCGCTGTACCAACCAGCACACCATACATAATTATCTTGTCACCTTTCTTTAAATCGGTGGTGAAGAATTTATGTTTCGCTTTTACATCTTCCTGTAACGTGTAGGATACGCCATCGTATTCAATCACATCACCTTGCGTTAAATCTGTTAAAGCTACCAGCACATTATCTTTTGGGTGAACTTTTAAAACCTTCTGTTTCATTTATACAATCTCCTTTTTCAATTCAATTTGTTCGATCGTTTTTAATACCCCCTGCGATTGGTATTCGTTTAGCTTTTCCTGTACTGCTTGCAGGAAACCGGGTAACTGCGTCAAGTCAGTGTCCCAAAGTTCGGTATTTTGCAGGGTAAGTTTCGCTACTGTTGCGGCGTCGTTATTTTGCCAGAGCTGGTAGAAGTATTCGGCCGAATCGTCCTTGATTTCATACTCTTCACCATTGCGGCTGCCGAAGTATTTGGCGCCTTCTTTTTTTACCACTTTCATATACTGGAGAAATGCTGCAAATCCTGCTGCCATATGCACAGGCGGTTCAGTATGCAGTTCGGCATAGCGCTGCAGCAGCGGCCCGTTGCGCATTTTCATTTTCGATGTAACCTGTACGGTAATGCTCTGCCATTGATGGTCAATGAAAGGGTTACAAAAACGTTCAAATACGCTGTTAGCAAAATCAGCTTTTACAGTGCTGTCTATTTCATAGGGGATAGCTTGTGCTATTTCATCATGCATCAGTTTTTTGGTAAATGTCCCGTATACAGGATCCATTACTGCTTCACGGGTGATATTAAATCCGCTAAGGAAGGCTGTACCACAGTTAAAGGTATGTGTACCGTTCAGTAAGCGCAGTTTTAATTCTTTGAACAAGGTGATATCCGGCACAATTACCGTGCCTTTATCAACAGATGCAAACGAGAGTATATTCTTCACATGTTCATCACCCTCAATAGCCCAGAGACGGAAGACTTCGCTCATGGTCATCAGTTCGTCTGTATAGCCCAGTTCATCCTCGATTTTTTTTACCTCGGCAGCATTTGGTTTGCCGGGCACAATGCGATCAACCAGCGAGTTACAAAATGTGTTATGGTTTTCCAGCCACTCGATAAACTTATAGTCAAGATTATTGCGATGCGCCAGCTCCAATACAATACTTTCCAGTTTACTACCATTGTCAGTAATAAGCTCAGTAGGTATAATTACCATCCCGCTTTCTTTACTTCCGTTGAAGGCCTTATAACGTTCAAAAAGGAAGGCCAGCAATTTGCCGGGAAAAGAAACAGGCGGATCGGCTGTAATATCATCTTGTACTAATTGTATGCCCACTTCAGTGGTGTTGGAGATAACAATTTTCATCTCCGGGTTATGTGCACATTCCAATATACGCTGCCATTCATTTTTTGCACCCAGTACACGGCTGATAGAAGCGTTGATAATATTCTCTTCCACCGTTACGCCATTCTCTACCCCACGAACGCAGACGGTATACAAACCATCCTGCCTGTCAAAGGCTGAACTGTCACTGTCCGTTGATTTTACCACTACCACACGGCCATTGAAAATGCCTTGTTTATTGGCCTTATCAATAAAATAATCCGGCAGGCCTCTTAGCAATACTCCTGTGCCGAATTGTAATACTTTCTCAGGGAGTTCAAATAATTTCGCTGCTGGAATATCGAGTCCTGGTTTTGCGGCAACCTGCCCGATTGTTTCTTTTGATAATTGCATATACTACGATTCTTTAATTTTTAATTGGAACGCAGATGACGCTGATGAAACTGATTTTAGCTGATTTTTATCGGTTATATCCGTTCTATCTGCGTCATCAGCGATCCTATTCCTCCGGTTTCCAGCGATTGCCGAAAACCCAGTTAACATTTATATCTTTATTCGTTACCCCTTGCGGTAAATTGTTTTTATACCAGCTAAAATCATTTCCACCTTCCCGGTGACAGTCATAGTAATATATCCGTTCGCCCCATTTCAATGTGTTGGAAGACGGTACCCAGTATATTGGTGCATCTTTCATGTTTTTGGCAAAGAGGCAATTGATTAAATAGAATTGGGCTTCGCGGTGATAACGGCCCAACGAAAAACCATCGAAGCCTTTGAAGCTGCAATTCACCAATACAGTTTTTGAATCCGAATTTGCTGAGCCATCATGCCAGATAGCAGCTGTGCCACCATGACAAATAAACTCACAGTTCTCCGCCCAGGCCCAGCCTCTCGGGCAATAAAAATCAACACCGCCTTCCATCACACAATCTTTAAAATACCACATACCGTTTTCTGTTTCCCAGGGACTTACTGTATCACCGGCTTTTGATTTGAAATGACAGTTAATGGCTTTTAACCGGGTGCAATACATGCTGCGCAAGGCCATTTGGTGGCTGCGGTTGGTAATTGTTTTTTTACCAGTTGAGTCTGCTTTACAATCCACGGTATAGTCGCCTTTAAAATCAAAGCCGAAACTATTGGTAACCGTCAGGTTTTTTAGGGTGATGTCGTTGGCTTTTACATTCATTGTGGCCACACCCCAATCATCCGGGTGGTCACAACGCCACTCATCCCTGGCTATGGCATAAGTGATAATTGTTTTATCGCGGCTTTCTCCTTCAAGCAAAAGGTTTGATTTGGTGACAAAGAGCTTTTCATTGTACAGGCCATTTTTTATATATATCGTCCTTGCAGTCGCGGATGAGTCTGTCAAACTGCTTATCGCCTCCTGTATCGTTTTATAATTGCCGCTTCCATCTTTGGCTACGACTATTTTAGTTTGTGCAATTATTGATTGCGCCAAAAAAAGCAAGCCCAATATGGAAGTAATTTTTTTAAACAATCTTTTCAGTTTATTTGTCTAAAGCGAACTAATAACAAAATCCGTATTGATATTTCTGATTTGCGTCCGCTGCGTTCCTGTTTGTTCCCCTATTTCTTCAATAGCCACTTCACCAAGTCCGCTGCTGCTTTATAATTCTCATACTCAACCGGTAACTTCCTTCCTTCCACATACTCATTATATAACCAGGGGTCACCAACAGCGATTACCTTTCCCTTGCCATATGCGGCGGTTGCGATGATAATGTCATCGCCTTTCTTTACCACAGTTTTTGCAGGAGATTTTATTTCTAATACACTCAGTTCTTTCAGAAACATTTTTTGTGTGGTGCTGAAGATGGGATTGTTTGTCCCGGGCATCACCACTCCCTGCTCGTAGGTGTCATTCTTCACCATGTTGATACTCTTATCGGTGAATTTGATACCAAATACTCCCGCCAGCTTGTTGAAATTTTTTAACTCGCAGTTACTGCTGTCATTAGCCATCAGTAATAAAGTACCACCCGCTTTTACCCAGTTGGAAATTGTTTTTATATCTGTTGCATTAACATAGTTCGGCTTGGGGTTATCTTTTATATGGTCAGGGTCAACGATGATGTAGACTGAAGCGTTTTTCAGATTTGCGGCTGTAGGTGCCACATCCAGCGAAGCAAGTTTAGCTCCATGGTTTTCAAAGATATTTCCCAGTGTATAAAAACCAGGATGGCTTCTTTCTTCCCAGGTATAGTGCCAGTACACATCAGCGCCAGTTGCATCTTTTCTTTTTTCACTGTTGAACCAGCGGTCGAGCAATACAGTTTTGCCTTTGCCCGTATTCAGGGTTGGAAGCCTTTCCATTTCGTAACTGGCTAACAGGAAAGCGCCAACGCCTTTTGGATCGTTTACAATCACCGGTTCGCTCATGTAGTACTCAAAGCTTCCATCCCGATAGGGGTTGCCGCCAAGGCCTGATACTTTTACAGTACCATGCAGGTTCGTCTGCCCGTTTTCTACTTTGATAAACTCTTTGACAATGCCATCGTATCCTTTTTTGGCGATAGCCAGTTTTGAAGCAGGCAGGTATCCTTTACGCACACCTTTTGCAATAGCATATACAAACTGGCAGGAAGCTGATGCTTCAAAATAATTTTTCTCTTTACCAGGGCCATCATAGTTCATGATATCATACCACAAGCCGGTGGTTTTATTCTGTTGTTTTTCGATGGCATTTACCAGGCGGTTCAGGATATCAATCAGCGCTTGTCTTTTTGGATGGTTGGCGGGAAAATAATCGAGCGCATCCACCAAAGCATCGCTGTACCAGCCCATGGCCCTTGCCCAAAACAGGGGTGACTTACCAGTGGTTTTATCTGCCCATTTTTGTTGCTTACTTTCATCCCATGCGTGATGTAAAAGGCCTGTCTTTGTATCCCTGGCATTTTTTTCCATCCAGATAAACTGGTTGGCAATATCATTGAAAGCAGTGTCCTCATGAAATAACATAGCATACTCCGCATAAAACGGGGCACCCATGTACAGGCCATCCAGCCACATCTGGTTTGTATAAATTTTCTTGTGCCAGAAACCACCTTCTTTTGTTCTTGGGTGTGTTTTTAATTGGCTGCGCAAGAGGTCTGCTGCTTTCTTGTATTTCTCTTTACCCGTTACACGATAGAGAAATAATACCAGTTTGCCATTATTAACATGGTCAATATTGTATTCTTCCAGTTCATAACCTTTTATCGTACCATCATTCTGTACAAACCAGTCCATTTTTTTCTGGATGGCGTTGAAATATTTTACATCACCGCTATTCATCCACATGCCTTCAAATCCTTTCAGGATGACACCCATGTCATAACTCCATTTATTCTGGCCGCCTACAGGTATAGAATCTTTCCAGATAGTCATAACGGTTTCAAACATTGCCTTGCCATATTGTCCCGGCGACAGTGTTTCAGCTGCTATGGGTTTAATTTCTTGCTGACCAAAGACAGTTGTGGCCAGGCAAATTGAAGCTATCGTGAGTATTTTTTTCATTTGATAGTAACGGTTTTTTCTGAAGCACCTAATTCGTACGTTATTTTTTGTTTTGCTTTGGATGCGTCAGTGTTTTTAATGGTAATATTAGCCGAGCGTTCGCCACCAACACGGAACAATAATTCGCTTCCATCTTTATACGTGATTTTGTCAAATAACAGTTTGTCGCTTTGTATTATGTCTACTACCGGGTTAGTTTCCTGACTGATTATCTTAATGTTTTTGAAAGTAATACCGGTTGCTTCCTGCACATCTATGCCTTTGTCGGCCTGCAGCACCATATTTTCCAGTACAATGTCCTTTACATGCATTTCAGGAATGCCACGGACAAATATGCCTTTCTCTGCACCATAGCAATACACATTGCTGATATGGAAGTTGCGGAACTGTGGTGTTGTTTCATCCACGGGTTTGAATTCAACTTTGGGAAGCTCCCTTTTTTCACCCGCCAGTACTACCGGGTCTTTCGCCATATAGTACATATCAAACAGGATGGCTTCAGCCGGAATATCTTTCATATAGATATCCCTGATAAAAATATTTTCTACTATACCGCCACGGCCACGGGTTGTTTTAAAACGAAGCCCGATATCAGCCCCGATAAAAGTGCAGTTGCTTACATAAATATTTCTTGCACCGCCGCTCATTTCACTGCCGATAACGAAACCGCCATGGGAAGCATATACTGTACAGCCACGTATGATTACATTCTCCGTTGGCATGGCCCTCTTTCTTCCTTCCGCATCACGGCCGCTCTTCATACAGAGTGCATCGTCACCCACATCAAATACTGAATTTTCTATGAGTACATTTTTACAACTCTCTACATCAATACCGTCACCATTTTGTGCATACCAGGGGTTTTTTACAAAAATGTTGCGCACGGTAATATGTTCACTCATCAGCGGGTGCAGGCACCAGGCCGGTGAGTTTTGGAAAGTGACACCTTCGAGTAATACGTATTTGCAATTGGTAATGAGTAAAAGATTTGGGCGTAAAAAATCTTTGATGCCAGCATAGTAAGCTGAATCACGCCCAGGTAAAATTTGTCCCGGGTTAGACGGCCCCTTGCTCGCTTTCATAAATGCTTCGGAAGGGTACCATGTTTTTTTGTCATCGCTCAGCACACCGCCTGAAGCTAATTTCTTTTTCCACTGACTGGCTGTAAGTTTATCACTCTTTACGGCACGCCATCCGTCGCCATTACCATCAATAATGCCAGCGCCGGTAATACCAATGTTTATTGCGTTAGTTGCTGAAATAGGTGACTGGTTACGCATTTGTGGTAAGCCTTCCCAGTTTGCAGCAACTAAAGGGTATTGCGATTTGTCTTCGCTGAACAACAATGTTGCACCGGTTGCAATATGCAGGTTTACATTGTTTTTTAAAACAATGGGACCTGTCAGCCAAAGACCAGCTGGCACCAGTACCACACCGCCGCCTTTTTTACTTTGTGCATCAATAGCGTTATTGATCGCTTTTGTATTTAAAAAATAACCGTCCGGAACTGCACCAAATTTTTTGATGTTGGTTGTGTCTTTTTTAAATTTTGGAGTAACCACAACCGGTAATTTCCAGTTTTGTGCAAATATTGAAATGCTCATAGAAGCAAGTGCTCCGAGCAGGAAGAATTTCTTCATCAGGCAAACAATTTTACGTCAAGATTTATACTACAAGTCTAATTCAATATTCCTTGTTAATCAGTCGTTTGCAGTGGTTTATTTACGCAATCGTTACCGGGAACGGTATCGTATTGATTGATGGATTTTCTTCTTTTTTTTAGACAAATTTCACTGCCTGGCGTGCTAATAATTTCCACTTACCTCCGAGCTTTTGCCATACCAGGATTACCCGGAGTTTAATATCAGCAGGGTCTTTTCCTTTGTCATGTGTTTTCGCCGTTAATATATGGCGCACGATAGCGGTTTTACCGCTGATGGTGACAGTTTGTTCACTGATATCAATGGATAAAAAATCAGAATTGCCACCAGCGATCTTCTCTACAAACTCTTTTTTATCATCTATATGCCCGCCGCTGTGTCCATAACTCAGGTTGTTGGTTGCAATATTTTCCAGCACGTTCCGGTCAGCATCTACCATGGCTTTACGTAAGGCTTCACATGCTGCAGCTACCTGTGTTTCCGCTTTTGACTGGGCAACTACATTCATGGTGAATAAGCCGATGACGAACAGCAGGGATATTTTTTTCATAACGTATATTTAAAAACGGTTAACCATGGGTTTTAAGTCGGTCAGCTCTGAAATTTTGACGGGCCTTTTCAGTTGTATACTTTTCCGTGCGGCGATGCCGATGAGAATTGACATAGCGCCTTCCCTGGTACCTGCCATTACGTGGTGGGGATTATCAGTTGGGTCAACAAATATTCTTTTTTGCATGCGTATATCGCCGCCTCCATGTCCTCCTTTTATTTTAGGCGTGGTGTATACTTCATAGTCTTTGGAAAAATTATCCCATGCGATAATCTCTCTCACTTCTCCGTTTATTGCATCATCCGCATTGCTCATTTCTATGGCGTGGCGCTTGGCCTGGTCATCCTGTGTTTTTTGCATGTACGGAATATCTTCCCAGGTTTCGATGCGGCCTTTCATGCCATTGAAGGCAATCTGCCAGCCTTCGTAGGGTGAATAAGTCGTCAATGAATAATTAACTGTTACACCATTAGCATAAATGATCTGTGCACTCATTTTATCGTAGATGTCTATATCCTTGCTCCATACACAGCCATCACGGATATATCCATCGTGGTGTTCATTGTTTACATAGAGGTTTACATTTTGCTGGTTGCTGGTAATATCCCAGAAAAATTTGCAATTCGGTTTATGTTCGCAACCCCTGCATTTAGTGCCGCGGAAGGCATTGTTTTTTCCATAATGCTCCAGTGAACCGTATGCGTTCACTTCCACCGGCTCACTGTTCAGCCACCAGTTTAGCAAATCAAAATGGTGCGTTGCTTTATGCACCCATAACGATCCTCCCCTGGCCATACGTCCATGCCAGCGCCGGAAATAATCTGCACCGTGATGCACATTCAAATACCAGTTAAAATCAACCGAGGTTATTTTGCCCACCCTGTCTGCAGCTAATAATTCTTTCAATTGCATAGCATGCACACTATGCCGGTAGTTAAAGGCCACCACTACTTTCTTGCCTGTTTTCTTTTCAGCATCCAGTATGCGTTTGCACTTTATTTCGTCGGTGGTCATCGGTTTTTCTGTTATTACATTAAAACCGGCATTGAGTGCTTTTACAATTACTTCATCGTGGGTGGCATCAACCGTTGTAACGATGACATAGTCTGCTTTTATTTCTTTGAGCATCTTGTCCACACTGGTGTAAGTGGGACAAGAGGCATTCATATATTTTTTTACATACTCAACACGACCTGGGTTGATATCGCAGAGGGCGACAAATTCAGTGCCCGGAAAGTTCCTGGCGAGGTCGCGGCCCCAGAATCCTGAGCCACGGGAACCTGTGCCCACCAGGGCTAATCTGACAGGGGCTGCGCCGAGATTACCCAGCGACGAAAAAGGGTTAAGCATGAGCGAAGCACCGGCGGCCGCCGTGTACTTAACGAAAGTTCTTCTTTCCATGTGGCGTTTTTAGTCCACCTGAACGCTGTAAGCGATTGGATGGATATGAGTAAATCGTTTTTGTTTATCCACCGTAGCCCTGTCTGCCGCCAGGCAGGTCTAGCGAAGGTGGGTTGCCCACCATACCCTTGGCGAACGTGGGCTGTTTGGTCTGTTATGAAATATCTTTTGGCGCACAGGGTTTAACCCGGTGCTATTGTCGCCCCTTTTCTACAGGGAATTAAAACCCCGTTTTATTGCCACTCTCGCAGGGCTGAAAAATATCCGTGCTAATCTGCCTAATCCGCGTCCTCAGGGCTGCAATTAATCCTCATTCAAACCGCACCCAATCTATATCCGCAAACCCTGCATCGTTTGTTATATTATTCCGCAAACAGAACATACCAATCTTTGCACCTACCCATCTGCCTGGTTTAGCTGTATAGGATTTTGCTATCGTTGTGTATTCATTATCATCCTCACTAAAACTAAACCGGTACATACCGCCTTTCTCCATTTTCATTTCCAAATACACCGTGTTTGCTTTGACGGCGAAACTTGCACCGTCTTTTTCTTTTCCGTTTTTATCAGCCTTACTATTTTCTCTGGATACGATATAAAGGCCGTCATCTCTTTTCTCCAGTGAGATATAGGCATAATCGGCTCCGAATAATACCAGTCCGAAACGTTCACCTTTAAACTTTGGTTTGAAGGTGAGTTTCAGTTTTACACTGAATTCGTCAGCCGGTGTTTTTTGTCCGAGTATGGCTGGCTGGTTCCACAAGCTCTGGATGGAGTCAGGCTGATATACAGAAAACATTCTCAAAGAACCGCCAGTAGTGGGGAAGGCCCATCCTTCTTTTGGGTTGGCCTGCCACTGCCATTGCAACCCCAATTTAGGTTCATTAAACTCATCACCATCCTGAACTGTTGATACCGGATATTTTTTACCAACATTAGGTTTTTTGTGTACCAAAACAGGTTCACCCTTTCCATCACCATCTTTATCCGCACCAATCACCGGCCAGTTGTTTACCCATTTCATAGGTTGCAGGTGTACCACCCTGCCATAAGCGTCTTTATCCTGGAAATGCAGGAACCAGTCTTCACCTGTTTGTGTGTTCACCCAGGCTCCCTGGTGCGGGCCATTAATGGCAGTGGTGCCCTGTTCTAATACAACTTTTCTTTCATAAGGCCCATAAACATTTTTGGAACGAAGAATTGTTTGCCAGCCGGTACTTACGCCACCGCCCGGCGCAAATATGTAGTAGTACCCATTCCGTTTATAAAACTTAGGCCCTTCAATGGTAGGATCAGCATCATGGCCGTCATAGACCATCACGCCATCACCAGTGATTTTTGTGCCTTCTTTATTCATTTCTTTTACCACGATAATGGATTTGAAGCCTGCACGACTGCCTGCATAAGCATGCACGAGATAAGTCTTGCCATTATCATCCCAGAGCGGGCAGGGATCGATTAAGCCCTTACCGGCTTCCACTAACAATGGCTCTGTCCACGGACCGTTGATAGTTTTTGCTTTCGTCACATAAATACCATAATCCGGATCAGGATAATAGATGTAAAACTCGTTGTTGTAATAGCGGATAGACGGCGCCCAAACACCGGCACCATGCTGTACTTTATCATATACATCATAAGGCGGCTGTTTCTTCAAAGCATGCCCGATGATTTTCCAGTTCACCAAATCTTTTGAATGAAGAATGGGCAAACCGGGTATATGTGTGAAACTGGATGAGACCATATAAAAATCATCGCCCACCCGAATGGCATCAGGATCGCTATAATCAGCATTGATGACCGGGTTTTTATATGTGCCATCACCATTGTCTGCAACCCACGCTTTGGAAACTGTTTGCTGCGCAAACAGGGATGCTGTAATGCTAATGGTTGCTAATGTCAGAGTTAGTCTCATACTTAATATTTAATGGCAACGCGGATGACGCGGATTGTCCTGATTTTAGCGGATAAAAAGCAGCGAGCATCTGCTAAATCTGCTAAATCTGCGTTCCAATTCTTAGCTCAATTACCTTCTTCTCTTTATTGCTTTTTATGGCCGCTTCAATCACCTGTATCACTTTCTTCCCATCTTCACCGCTTACCGGAACGTCTGCGTTATGACGGATGGCCTGGTAAATACCTTCATAATAATCGCCGTAGTTTCCCTGCTGGGAAGGAATAAATTCTTTTATAACTACGCCATCTTTTTCGGTATGCAATAATCCTTGCTGGTTTGCCGGCTCAGTGCCCCAGTCGGCGGCGCCGGGAGTTTTATGGAGTTGCAAATCCGTTTCCTGCACATCTGTTTTGTGTTTGATGAATGACCCCAGCTTTCCCTGTATTTGATAGCCGGGCATAGCTTCCCGTACATAATAGCTGGATGCAAGGCTTGCCCGGTGGTTTGGGTAAAACAATTTCAAATCAAAATAATCATCAACCTGCGATCCCGGACGGTTGCAAGCCATATCGGCAAAAATGGAAAGCGGCATTCCAAAAAGTTGTATCGCCTGGTCAATGAGATGCGAACCTAAATCATATAGACCGCCAACTGCGGCGGTGGGTGTTTCTTTATGTATTTTATAGCTGAGGGCGGGCACGTAACGGTCATAACGGATTTCAGCATCTACCAGCTCTCCCAGCCAGCCTTCATCCAGTACTTTCTTTACTGTTTTGTAATCACTGTCGTAGCGCCGGTTGTGGTACACAGACAACTTTACTTTTTTTTCTTTGGCTAAATCGATCAGTTCCTGTGCCTGTTCAGCTGTGGCGGTAAATGGTTTTTCTACAATGAGGTGCTTACCCGCCTGTATTACTTGTTTAGCAAAATCATAATGGGTAACACTGGGTGTATTGACCACCACCAGCTCGATCGCATCATCCGCAAGTAATTCTTCCAGCGAACGAAATGTTTTTACACCGGGATATTTTTCTTCAGCCAGGTTTTTTGTCCGTTCTAACACACCATAAAAATTGAAGCCCGGGTGTATGGATATGAAAGGCGCATGAAATACCCAGCCACTCATGCCAAAAGAACATAATGCTGTATTAATGCCCCCATCCGCTAAGGGGGAGCTGGCGGGGCCATCAGCAGATGGGGAGTAATAAATTCTACGATTAATCATTTTATTAGGTTTAACCAATTACGTAACCGTTCCATCCAGTTATCATCTGTTGTTTTGTTATACATGCCAAAGCCATGTCCGCCTTTGGGATACGTATGCATTTCAGCAGGCACTTTGTTTTTTACACAGGCTAAATAAAAACGGACACTATTTTCAACGGGAACCGAAGCATCATCGCTGGCATGCACCAGGAATGTTGGGGGTGTAGCTGGTGTAACCTGCAACTCATTTGAAAAGAAATCGGCTTTCTCTTTTGTTGGATTTGTGCCAATCAAATTATTCCTTGAGCCTTTGTGCGTAATCGTGCTGTCGAAACTGACTACGGGATAAATAAGTATGGCAAAGTCCGGACGTACGGAGGTTATATCGTTGTTACTTGCATCAGCTTTAAAATTAAAATGCGTGGCTGCTGTTGAAGCCAGGTGGCCACCTGCCGAAAAACCCATGATGCCAATCTTATTCTTATCAATGCCATACGTCTTTGCATGGGTCCTTACATAACGAATGGCTTGTTGTGCATCCTGCAAGGGTGCGAGACTTCTGTCAATATTGATAGAGTCGTCTGGTAAACGGTTCTTTAAAACAAAAGCCGTCACGCCCCATTTGTTGAATTCTTCAGCTACCCTTGTTCCTTCTTTATCAAATGCAAGAATGGCATAACCACCACCGGGGCAAATGATAATAGCTTTACCATTTGGCTTCGCCGGTTTGAAAACGGTTATTGTTGGGTTGCTGATTTTTGAAATACGGGTTACATTATCTTTTGTAACAGCCATTTCTTTATCAGCTACGGGTTTGTTATTGGGGACAGTACTGTATAGTGAAATAACCTCCGGCTTATTTGCTTTAAATGCAGCGTAATCAAATTTTGCGGGTTGTGAAATTGAAAACCATAAATAACCGGGTTCAGATGAAGTTTTAGTAAAAGAGAAAATATCAGCAAGTGTATAACGGCTGGCCTGTTTGGAGGTAAGAGGCCTGGCCCATTTTACCCGCTTATCCGTTGCGGCGCCTTCACCGCCATTCTCATATTCAGCATAAAAAACTGATTTTTCATTTTCAGGATTGCTCCAGTTGTTCCAGCCCTCCGGCACTATTGCTTTTGGCAATGTGCAACGCATAAAAACTGTTTTGGCATAAGCACGCCAGGGACGGCCTAAGTATAGTTTAGTGACTGCTGAATCTGCTATGATTTTACAATCCTGAAATACATAGCCATACCTTTTCCCATACGTGGTGCTGGCAGCGGTTATAAACGAGTTTGACTTGGCCCTTATAATGCAGTCTTTAAAAACAGCAGTAGCCGGACCAAAAATAAAATCGGTTGTTCCTTCAATATAGCAGCCGGTGAATAATTGCCGGGCATATTCACCCCCGGTGAAAATGGTATCCTGGTTGCCCAGGAATTTGCAATTTTTGAAAACAGCTTTATCCGCGTCCACATGCAGGGCTACAGCTTGCCCCACCGGTCCGGCCGAGTTGGAAAACGTAATATTCTCCGCCCGGAAGCGGTTGCCTGAAATTTTTGCTGTGTAGGAAGTAAAGGTCGTGTGCTTGCCTTTGCCTGAATAATCATTCCACAAAATAACAGTGCTGTCCACATTTTCACCAATAAATGTTACATCCACATTGGTGGCAGGCACTTCAATCTTTTCATTGTACACACCATTTTTAATATAGAGGGTGATTGGCGCCAGGGGATAGACCCGCATCGCATCAATAGCTTCCTGTATCGAACTGTATTCACCTGTTCCGTCTTTGGCTACCGTAAACACATATTTATACTGCTGCGGATTAGCTGTTTGGGCAAAGACTTTGCCCGTCATGGCGATAAGAAAAAATAGTATACTTAATCGTTTGCTCATTTGCGGGGAACTGCTTTTTGGATGAATTGGTCAATAGTTACTGCAACCCTATTGAACCATGCCCTAAAGAAACAAAATGTATGTGGTGAATTGGCAAAAGTTTTCACCTCATTGTACATTTTATATTCATAGGGTAAATTATACGGGGTATAACGAACGACTGTTGCAGCACTGGTGTTTTGTGGGCCGGCAGCTAAGGCGGTCATGTAAAGTAATATTGTATAAATCTTTACCATTTATTGTTCATATAACCAGCTCCAGCGCCTGGCCCAGTCAAGCAAAACCTCATTCCGCCATTTGGATATTGTTTCGGCACCTTGTAATACACCATCAAATAATTCCTTGTCTGCCCGATCGGTGTACCAGTTTGCACCCAGCTTATAGTTTGTTGTTCTCTTTGTACCGGGCCAATTATTGTCTACCACCAATTGCCCGCTATGGTCAGCAAAACCAGGAATAGAAGACGTGATGGTATAGGATAATGTTTCAGATTGTTTAGGACAGTATCGAACGGCATACTCTCCTTTGCCCAAGTAAAAGCCTGCCCATTTTTGTTCGCCGATGCGGGCTTGGACAGTCATGGTAAAACAGGCTGAATCAGGCGGAATATTAATGAGCGGGCCTTTAAAACGAAAATCAACCACAGAGCATACGGTTACCGTATCAGCAAGAGTCGTGTTCCTGTTGTAAATAATTCGCGGACTAGATTTGAATTTTTCAAAACTACCACCCCAGCTTTCTTTCATCGGGTTATTCGGATCCCCATCCATCATGTATAATAAAGAAGGGGTATCGCCCATTTTTACATTACCCTTATAATAGTTTTTGAAATCTTTCCCTAGGTGGCCTGCATACTTAATATAGCGGTTGTAGTAGTTTTTATCATTAACACTGTCAGGTACATTTTTGTCGGAAAAGAAGCCATAGTAAGAACTGTTGCATTCTATAAACCACAGCTTCGGGAAATTGGCAACGAGGTAGGCATAACTGTTGGCACTCCACTTTTTATTAGGGCCGCCAATCCAATATACTTTTATTTTCGATTGAATTTCTGGCGCATCGTGCAAGGCTTGCGCTAAATCATCCAATCCTCCCCAAGCCAGTACCCAAAGCGGTTGTTTGCTTTTCTTTTTAGCACATTGTATAATCCAGTCGGAGCCTTCGGTAGCGGTTAAATAACCTTTATAAGGAGCCGGGCCGATGCGTCCTTGTTTGCATACAGCCCTTAACGTATCGGGTGCAGGATATCCCTGTTGATGTTTTTGCAAAAGCGGTAAATCTTTTTCGTAGAGATCGATCATCCGAAGCAATTCACTTTTGTTGCCCTTTCCATAGGATGGAGAAGATACAAGCCCTTCCGTATGGAATAGATGTGCATACATCAGGAAATGTGTGATGGACTGGTTATCGTCGGGATCAGTACCACCAATATCGGTGCTGATAAGTATGCGTGGCTTTACCGGTACTGGTTTTTGTGCCAGCGATTGGGTCATCAGCAATAAGAAAATACTTGTAGTAATTTTATACAAACGTAAAACAGCCATCGGCTTATTTTTTTACAGGCGCATAAATTCTGGTTGCCAGTTCGGGTAACTGTTGCCGGATTTCCTGTAGTGCCATTTGTGCCAGGAGACGGGCGCCCAATTCTGAGAAATGGGTATTATCTTCTTTGCCCTCAGGATAGTTTGGGTGTTCACCCGGTTTCAGTTGAAGGAATAATAATTTGGATGGCTCCACGCCAAACTGCTGGTAGAGTTCCTGCGTTTTTTTATCCATATCAAACAGCACCACATTTTCTTCTTTAGCAACATCTCTTGTTATTTGTGCATATACATCGTGTGTGCCTTCTATTTTCCCGGCTGCATCAAATTTGCGCCTTGCCATAGAGGTTAGCAATACGGGAATTACTTTTTTGCTCTTTGCTTCTATAACGTACTGCCTCAGGTTGTTTTTAAATTCCGTTTCAGTTGTGGCGGTCTTCTTGGTTGGAATTTCGTCATTGTGGCCAAACTGAATAAACACATAATCGCCTTCAGTGGCTTCGTCCATTACTTTTTTCCAAAGGCCTTCATTGCGGAAGGAACTGGTGCTGCGCCCGTTTTTGGCGAGGTTTTGCACTGTCACTGTTGAATCCCAGAAATAGACAAAGGGCATTCCCCAGCCCGTTTCGGGAAAAGCTTTTTTATCCTTGATGCTCATGGTACTGTCGCCGCAGAGCCAGATAGTGATCTTCTTTTTTTCAGGCAGGCTGAATGCCATAAATAAGAGAACAGCCGGAATTATCAATCTTCTCATTTCGTAAGACTATTTATATATACTTCTATATTGGTATAAAATTTTGCCAGTGTCATTTTTGCTGCATCAGTTGCATCAGCGGGGTTTAGTCCATTCTTTTTTTCCCACTCGTCCGGCATGCCGTCTTTATCTGCATCGGCTGGTGCGGGTAAGGATTGTAAGGCAGGCCATGCATTCACTGTTTGTTCATAGGGGGTACCGTGCGGATAATTTCCCTGTACATCAATCAGTCCGCCGGTCCTGTTTATGACATTATTAATAATGCGCTGATCCAATGTGTCCCTTTTGTAGCTCGCACCCACATATTTCAGCACTGCATCATAGGCCTCCGTAGCTGATTGTACTGGTATAGTTTCGGCTGGAAAGGCTTTATCCATCACTGTTGTCTTTTTATCTTCTTCTGTTCCGCCATTACCCATATGTACACCGAGCCAGTTGTTCTTGCTTACATCTTTTGCCTCGTCCACGTAGTTGCCGTCCACGTACCATTTACCAAAAGGTAATTCGTTTGTTTTGGAGGGATTGACAATCCGGTACCGTACATTTTTGTTTGTAGCCGGGCCGTATTTAAAGTAGTTGTTGACTATATTATAGTTGCCATCTTCACCACCATAAATATTATTACCGCCCCAGTTATAAATTACATTGTTGCGGAAATCAGCAAATTCTTTCGTTGCGCCGAGCCTTGTTCCGTTAAAGCGGGGGTTACGGTTATTGCAATGTGCAAACAGGTTGTGGTGGGCAGATAAACGCAAACCGCCCCAAATACCGCCATAACCATGGCGTTCCCAGTCTTTATCGCCTGTTTCAAAATGATAAGAATAGTTAAGCGGTTCGGCAATCAGATTCCATTGCAGGGTGGTACTGTCTCCGCCATACAGTGAAAAACATTCATCCGTACTCCAGCTCATAGTACAATGATCGATGATGATGTTGTTCCTTCTGGTTCCGCTAAAAGCGTCATCATGGCCGCTGCCATTTACCATTCCCTTATTCTGATAACGATCCCCGAGACGAAAGCGCATATAACGTACAATAATATTGTTGCCACCTAACGAAACAGGATGATCGGCAATACAAATCCCATCGCCGGGGGCTGTTTGTCCGGCAATCGTTATATCCCCTTTTATGGAAAGGGGGGATAAAAGATGGATGGTGCCGGAAACTGCAAATACAACAATACGCGGGCCTTTTGTATTAATGGCTTTGCGGAGACTTCCTACTCCGTCATCATTCAGGTTGGTAACAATCAGTACCTGGCCGCCCCGCCCACCTGTCGTGTATTTACCAAAACCTTCAGCGCCTGGAAATGCAACCGGAATATTAGCGGCAGATTGTTCAGTAATTTTTTGTTGCTGCCCGCAAGAATTAAAGACACTTAATAGGGCGAATGCTAATACGGAGATTGACTTAATCATAGTAAATAGTGAGACGTATTTAAGAAAATAAGGCTGCGCTAAACGCAGCCTTATTTCATCAGGATTAAATAATTTTAATAACCAGGGTTTTGTTGCAGTCTTCCCTGGTAAGAAGAAATGGTCGCTGCATCAAACGGAAACAACTCACTCTTGCCCGGTGTAAAGTAAAAGGCAAAACCTTGCCATAGCGGACGTCCGTCAATAGCACTTGCTGTCGTTAAATGTTGTGCCCAGTCAATACGCACCCATTTGGCCGCAGGTACCTGTGTGGTTCCGGTAGTTCCGGATGGTGGAACCTGCGTTGGTCTCCAGAATGGAAGGCCACGGCCTGTACTGTCAGCTGTTGTATAATAGACAATTTCCTCACCTACGTTTTTGTAATAGATATACTGCGGTACATTGGCAAAGGCACCCGTCCTGTCGCGGATCTGCTGAATCTTCGTTCTTGCTTCGGCAAGTTTTGTCGTCAGCAGGTTCCAGCGGATCAGATCATATTTCCGGATAGCTTCATGTCCAAATTCGAGGAAGCGCTCATTCACAATAGCGTCAAAGAATCCGGCCTTTGTTGTTGGGGTTACACCAATCGAACCTGTATTACCACGAAAAGCTCTTTTCCTTACTTCTTCATATGCGGCAATTGCTTGTGCTGTTGGCCCGTTATTGATTTCATTTACTGCTTCAGCATACATCAGCAGTACATCGGAAAAACGAATCATGGCCCAGTTATAACCTACGTTGAGGACAGTGCCGGGCAGCAGTGGAACCCTCCAGTCGCGGCGGTATTTGCCGGTGTTCAGTTCGCCAAGCCGGCGCTGACTTTTGATATTTGTGGAGTTTGTTACCTGGTAATGCGTAATGGTTACATCACGGCGTGTATCCAGCGAATCAAATGCATAGAAATAGTTAGGCAGTATTTGTATACCACCACCACCGGCGCCATAGCGTGAAGCATTGTTCAGATTCGGGCCATCATAGTTGCCCATACGGCTATCGCTGTTGCTGTTGCCACCACCTGCACCCACTTCAAACATAATCTCGCCCGGCGTATCGTATGTAAATGAAGTTACATTTCGCCAGATAGTTTCGTAGTTGGCATTCAGCGTATGCTGATCCCTGCGTGCCATCAACTCCTCGCATTCTGTCTTGGCGATATTATAATAAGTCAGGTAATCGCTTCTTCTTTCCATTTGTGCATTGCTGCGGAGTGAATAGCCGCCACGGAATAAAGCAATTCTTGCCCGCAATGCCATGATGGCCCCTTTGGTCAGGCGCTCGTTACGGATACCTGCTTCTGTTCTCCAGGGTACCAGGTTTTTTGCTGTAGCTAAATCGGCAAGGATTTGATCGTAGATCGAATCACGGTTTGTTTTTGGAATAAACAATTCCGTTTGTTTATAGGCGGGGATTAGTGGCGCGGGTACATCACCCCAGTTCAATACCAATTGAAAGAGGAACTGTGCCCGTAAGGCAAGGGCTTCACCATGCATACGTTTTAAAGCAGCCTGGTCGGCAGCACTGCCATTTGTATATTGTGGCATAAGTGGAATCTGCTCGATACAGATATTTGCTTTTTCCACGCCCCGGTATAATTGACGGAAAGGGTTCGCCAGTTCAGCATTTGTCAGTAATAACTGGTAACGGCCAATGCCACGACGGCCATTATCAATATTACCGCTTACGATACCTTCATCACTGTCATATGGATAGTACATATTGATACGGATACCATACCCGTTATCGCCCTGTAGTTCATCATACACACCCGTAATAGCGGTAAAGGCATTGGAAGGGTCAGAGAACGCCTGCGGAATACTGTATTGCGATACAGGTTCCACCTCTGTATATTTTTTGCAACCAACGGTGGTGAGCAACAGCGTGGCCATTGCCGTACCAGTTACCAGTTGAAAGATTTTATTTTTCATGTCGAATCGTTTTAAAGAATTAGAAAGTAACATTTAAACCAAATAACCAGGTACGGGCCCTTGGGTAAGCTGCGAAGTCAACACCCGGTGTAAGCGGGTCGCTTCTCCGTGCAGTTACATCGGGGTCGTAGCCACTGTACTTGCTAAAAGTGGTTAAGTTGTTTACCGTTCCGTAAAAACGTAAGGATGAGATCTTCATCTTGGCTAAAACTGATTTTGGCAGCGTATAGCCAAGCGTTATGTTATTAACCCGCAGGTAAGAACCATCTTCGATGGCCCAGGAGTGCAGCCACCAGCGCTGTACCCTTACCGGGCTCCAGATAGTAGCATTGGCATTCAGTTTGGCCAGCTCTACCGGGTCTGTTACCCGCTGTCCATTGGAATTGATGTAGGTGAAACGGTTGTTCATGATGTCGAGCATATTCAGGTTAGGAAATGCCCCATCCGTCCACTCAATCTTATTGGCATTATAGATATCATTGCCTACTACAAAATTCACAAAAACAGACAAATCAAAATTCTTATAGGTAAACTGGTTGTTCCAACCGCCGGTGAAGTCAGGGTTGGCGTCACCAATTACCGTACGGTCGCCATCCGGTGTAATGTTGCCATCACCATTCAGGTCTTTCCATTTCAACATACCGGGCTGGGGTGTACCATATACGCCATTGAAAGCGATACCGGGTTTCAGTGTATATACACCCGTAGTGGAGTTATAATTAAACTCGTCAATTTTGTAATAACCATCTGTTACGAAGCCATACATCAAACCAACCGGGCGGCCTACTTCCACTAAATAATCGTCTACGCCGTCACTGCCCTGCCAGCCGGAGTTGCGGGTTTGTGACTGCGGTCCGCCGAGGCTCTCTACCCGGTTTTTATTGAAAGCAATGTTGAAGTTAGAAGTCCAGCTGAAATTTTTATTTTGTACCGGTGTGGCGCTCAATTGTATTTCCACACCACGGTTAGAAGTAGCACCTATATTCTGCAACTGTGACGTATAACCGGTTGTTGGCGGAATAGCCAGGGCAAGTAATAAATCCTCAGCTGTATTTTTATAAAAGTCAAGGCTTAACTGCACCTTGTTGCTGAGCATCGAAAGATCCAAGCCCAGGTTACGGGTTACATTTTTCTCCCAACGCAAGTCAGGATTGGATAATGCTGAAGGGGCAAAACCCGGAACAATAGAATGGTTAAACGCATACTGACCAGTAACTCCGTACAATTGCTGGTACAGCAGGTTGCCGATACGGTTGTTACCCACAGCTCCATAACCGAAGCGAAGTTTACCATCATTGATAAATTTAACCTGGTCAAAAAATTTCTCTTTACTGAAGCGCCAGGCCAGTGAGCCGGAGAAGAAATTCAGGGAACCATTTTCTGAACTGAATTTAGAAGAACGGTCATTCCGCCAGTTCAGGTTTACTAAATATTTATCATCGTACCCATAACTGAAGCGGGAAAAGAAGGATGCGATCCGTGCGGGCGGTTCTTCAAAAGAAGTAACAACAGACGGAGGGTTGGTAGTACCCGTAGGGGCAGAGCCCAGTTGCATATTCGACAGGGCTTTCTCCGGGCTGATGTCAGCAGGGAAATACCTGGTCTCTAAACTGTTTTGCTTTGAACGGGCATCCACCACTTCCTGTCCCACGAGCAACGAAATATCGTGATGATCTTTTATGTTATTCAGCGCATACTGTAATGTATTGGAGTTGCTGATCGTCCAGTTGTTTTGCTGGCCAATAGATGCTACCGGAAGTGAAGCAAAGTTGCGGGCTGTACCGGTAATCTTGCTAAAGAAAAGATTGGTCTGGATATTCGCATTATCAAAACCGACGGTAGAACGGAAGGTCAGGTTTTTAATAATGTTGTAGGTGAAATAGCCCGTAAGGTAAATGGCCCTTGTATATTGACGACGGTATTCTGCATTCGTCAGTATAACCGGGTTAGTAGCACCTGCTGATGCGAGGTAATAGGCCTCATCAAAATCGTCGATACCAAATCCATTTCTTGGCAATTCAAAAGGACGGTAGTTAATCGTATGACGAAGACGGTTAGTGGCACGGGTACCGCTGTTCGTTGTACCGATACCATCAATGTTCTGGTGCAGGTAGCGGGTAGTAAAGCCGATGCGGAATTTATCGCTGGCCTTATGATCAATTTTGAAGTTGACCATTTTACGGTCAAAGGCCGATTGTATCTGGATACCATCTTCTTTGTTCGCAGTAAGGCTGAGGTTGAACGTGGTGTTTGCATTACCGCCGCTTACCGATACGTTATGAGTCATGAATTTTGCATTGCGGCCAAATACTTCATCCTGCCAGTTAACAAAATTTACATTCTTATAATTGGCAAGTGTGTCCCAGGTAGTGCCATAGGTTTGTGCAAAACTGGCACTGTCGGTAGCATTACCACGGGTTCTTTCATATTGCCATAATACAAAGTCATAAGGTTTCATCACGCCCTGGAATTCGGGCAGGTGCCTGAAGCCAACAGAACCATTGTACGTTACCTGTGTTTTACCGGCACGCCCTGTTTTAGTGGTAATAATCACCACACCATTGGCACCGCGGGCACCATAGATAGCGGTAGTTGATGCATCTTTCAGTACATCCACAGAAGCAATATCCTGCGGCGCAATGACAGAAAGCGCATTTTCTACCTGTACACCATCCACGATATAAAGTGGTGAGTTATCCTGTGTGATAGAACCACCACCACGCACCCTTACGAGTATGTCGGCACCCGGTGCTCCTTCCGTAGAAATTAATTGCACCCCGGCCATCTTGCCCTGCAGGGCTTCCGCAGCAGACGACAGCGGGAAGTCTTTTAACTGTTTGGAGTTCACAGAAGAGACAGAGCCTGTTAAGTCTCGCCGTTTGATGGTGGAATAACCAACTACCACCACATCATCGATAACTTTTACTTCAGGTGTAAGTTCTGCATCGATGATCGATTGCCCGGTAATACGGGCTTCATACGGGATGAAGGTGGCACTGGAAAATACCAATGTGTTGGCTTTGCTGTCAACTGTAATACGGTACTTTCCCTGGGCATCAGTGGTGGTGGCGGTTTTTGTGCCTTTCACGGTAACAGTTACGCCGGAAAGACCTTGTTTCGTGTCTGCCGAGGTTACTGTTCCGGTAATCGTACGTCCCTGCGCCCAGAGTTGGTTCAGCGGAGTAAATACAGCAAGCAGCAGTAACATCAACCCGGTTCTTTTAAAATACTTCATAAAGCATCGTTTAAGCATGATTCGAGTTTGGGTTTAGTATAAATTAAGAGGTATAACACGTAAGGGTGAAGAGAGCAATCTGATGTCTGTATGTAAAAAGAGGGTTGGCTTTGTGCCGGGGAAAACAGCTTATTGCACATGTATGCAGCCTTATATGGAGCCGTTGTCTTTTTCATATAGCAAATCGATTGAGCCGAAACCGTGGAAATCGTTCTACGAGTTTTGGACTAACAAGTCTAAGCAGAACTTCAGGCTTTCACTGCAAGTAGGTCTATCTTTATTTATGCAATCGTTCCCGGCATCGTTCACGTAATAACCAATTGGCTTTCAAAGAGTAAACTAAACCGACAGTACAGGACAGTAGGTGATAAATGCAGGTCGGAAGCAGCAGGCGGATGGATAAAGCGGTCTACTAATAACAATCGATTGTAAAATAAGCAAGACCCTAAAAATCACTAACTTAGCAAAGATTAAAAAAAGGCACTGATTCATGAAGTTTGAAGCCCTCACTATAAAGGATATCGCTAAGGCTTTGGGGCTTTCTACCTCTACTGTGTCGCGGGCATTGCGTGACAGTTATGAGATAAGTCCTGAAACAAAAAGATTAGTGCGGGAATACGCCGAACAAAATCATTACAAGCCCAACCCCATAGCATTAAGCCTGAAGGAAAGAAAAAGCCGTACGATTGGTGTGGTTGTTTCTGAAATAGCCAATAACTTTTTTTCTCAAATTATCAATGGTATAGAATCTGTCGCCGGTGCCAGGGGTTACAACCTCATCATTGCACAAAGCCGTGAATCTGCCGAAAGAGAGTTCACCAACCTACAGTTTTTGACATCACGTTCGGTAGATGGATTGATTGTATCTGTATCAACGGAAACAAAAGATATCAGTTATTACGAACAATTGCAGCAGCGGGGTATGCCCATTGTATTCTTTGATCGGGTGATTGATGAAATCGAAACACATAAAGTAATCGTGGATAATTATAAAGGTGCATACGATGCTACTGTGCACCTGATCAAATGCGGGTATAAGAAAATAGCCACAGTATGTAATGCTGCCGGCTTGTCCATTGCTAAAGAAAGACTGGCTGGTTATAAAGCCGCACTGCTTGATAATAATATGCAGGTGAGTGATGATATGATCAAGTTTTGTATGCATGGTGGAATGATTGCCGAAGAAGTGGAGGAGGTAGTGGAGGAGTTACTGTCGAATCCTGCAACGGCGCCGGATGCTATCTTATCATCTGCCGACAAACTCACTATAAATTGTTTGCGTATACTTCGCAGTAAAGGACTGTCTGTCCCCGGTATAATTGACGGAAAGGGTTCGCCAGTTCAGCATTTGTCAGTAATAACTGGTAACGGCCAATGCCACGACGGCCATTATCAATATTACCGCTTACGATACCTTCATCACTGTCATATGGATAGTACATATTGATACGGATACCATACCCGTTATCGCCCTGTAGTTCATCATACACACCCGTAATAGCGGTAAAGGCATTGGAAGGGTCAGAGAACGCCTGCGGAATACTGTATTGCGATACAGGTTCCACCTCTGTATATTTTTTGCAACCAACGGTGGTGAGCAACAGCGTGGCCATTGCCGTACCAGTTACCAGTTGAAAGATTTTATTTTTCATGTCGAATCGTTTTAAAGAATTAGAAAGTAACATTTAAACCAAATAACCAGGTACGGGCCCTTGGGTAAGCTGCGAAGTCAACACCCGGTGTAAGCGGGTCGCTTCTCCGTGCAGTTACATCGGGGTCGTAGCCACTGTACTTGCTAAAAGTGGTTAAGTTGTTTACCGTTCCGTAAAAACGTAAGGATGAGATCTTCATCTTGGCTAAAACTGATTTTGGCAGCGTATAGCCAAGCGTTATGTTATTAACCCGCAGGTAAGAACCATCTTCGATGGCCCAGGAGTGCAGCCACCAGCGCTGTACCCTTACCGGGCTCCAGATAGTAGCATTGGCATTCAGTTTGGCCAGCTCTACCGGGTCTGTTACCCGCTGTCCATTGGAATTGATGTAGGTGAAACGGTTGTTCATGATGTCGAGCATATTCAGGTTAGGAAATGCCCCATCCGTCCACTCAATCTTATTGGCATTATAGATATCATTGCCTACTACAAAATTCACAAAAACAGACAAATCAAAATTCTTATAGGTAAACTGGTTGTTCCAACCGCCGGTGAAGTCAGGGTTGGCGTCACCAATTACCGTACGGTCGCCATCCGGTGTAATGTTGCCATCACCATTCAGGTCTTTCCATTTCAACATACCGGGCTGGGGTGTACCATATACGCCATTGAAAGCGATACCGGGTTTCAGTGTATATACACCCGTAGTGGAGTTATAATTAAACTCGTCAATTTTGTAATAACCATCTGTTACGAAGCCATACATCAAACCAACCGGGCGGCCTACTTCCACTAAATAATCGTCTACGCCGTCACTGCCCTGCCAGCCGGAGTTGCGGGTTTGTGACTGCGGTCCGCCGAGGCTCTCTACCCGGTTTTTATTGAAAGCAATGTTGAAGTTAGAAGTCCAGCTGAAATTTTTATTTTGTACCGGTGTGGCGCTCAATTGTATTTCCACACCACGGTTAGAAGTAGCACCTATATTCTGCAACTGTGACGTATAACCGGTTGTTGGCGGAATAGCCAGGGCAAGTAATAAATCCTCAGCTGTATTTTTATAAAAGTCAAGGCTTAACTGCACCTTGTTGCTGAGCATCGAAAGATCCAAGCCCAGGTTACGGGTTACATTTTTCTCCCAACGCAAGTCAGGATTGGATAATGCTGAAGGGGCAAAACCCGGAACAATAGAATGGTTAAACGCATACTGACCAGTAACTCCGTACAATTGCTGGTACAGCAGGTTGCCGATACGGTTGTTACCCACAGCTCCATAACCGAAGCGAAGTTTACCATCATTGATAAATTTAACCTGGTCAAAAAATTTCTCTTTACTGAAGCGCCAGGCCAGTGAGCCGGAGAAGAAATTCAGGGAACCATTTTCTGAACTGAATTTAGAAGAACGGTCATTCCGCCAGTTCAGGTTTACTAAATATTTATCATCGTACCCATAACTGAAGCGGGAAAAGAAGGATGCGATCCGTGCGGGCGGTTCTTCAAAAGAAGTAACAACAGACGGAGGGTTGGTAGTACCCGTAGGGGCAGAGCCCAGTTGCATATTCGACAGGGCTTTCTCCGGGCTGATGTCAGCAGGGAAATACCTGGTCTCTAAACTGTTTTGCTTTGAACGGGCATCCACCACTTCCTGTCCCACGAGCAACGAAATATCGTGATGATCTTTTATGTTATTCAGCGCATACTGTAATGTATTGGAGTTGCTGATCGTCCAGTTGTTTTGCTGGCCAATAGATGCTACCGGAAGTGAAGCAAAGTTGCGGGCTGTACCGGTAATCTTGCTAAAGAAAAGATTGGTCTGGATATTCGCATTATCAAAACCGACGGTAGAACGGAAGGTCAGGTTTTTAATAATGTTGTAGGTGAAATAGCCCGTAAGGTAAATGGCCCTTGTATATTGACGACGGTATTCTGCATTCGTCAGTATAACCGGGTTAGTAGCACCTGCTGATGCGAGGTAATAGGCCTCATCAAAATCGTCGATACCAAATCCATTTCTTGGCAATTCAAAAGGACGGTAGTTAATCGTATGACGAAGACGGTTAGTGGCACGGGTACCGCTGTTCGTTGTACCGATACCATCAATGTTCTGGTGCAGGTAGCGGGTAGTAAAGCCGATGCGGAATTTATCGCTGGCCTTATGATCAATTTTGAAGTTGACCATTTTACGGTCAAAGGCCGATTGTATCTGGATACCATCTTCTTTGTTCGCAGTAAGGCTGAGGTTGAACGTGGTGTTTGCATTACCGCCGCTTACCGATACGTTATGAGTCATGAATTTTGCATTGCGGCCAAATACTTCATCCTGCCAGTTAACAAAATTTACATTCTTATAATTGGCAAGTGTGTCCCAGGTAGTGCCATAGGTTTGTGCAAAACTGGCACTGTCGGTAGCATTACCACGGGTTCTTTCATATTGCCATAATACAAAGTCATAAGGTTTCATCACGCCCTGGAATTCGGGCAGGTGCCTGAAGCCAACAGAACCATTGTACGTTACCTGTGTTTTACCGGCACGCCCTGTTTTAGTGGTAATAATCACCACACCATTGGCACCGCGGGCACCATAGATAGCGGTAGTTGATGCATCTTTCAGTACATCCACAGAAGCAATATCCTGCGGCGCAATGACAGAAAGCGCATTTTCTACCTGTACACCATCCACGATATAAAGTGGTGAGTTATCCTGTGTGATAGAACCACCACCACGCACCCTTACGAGTATGTCGGCACCCGGTGCTCCTTCCGTAGAAATTAATTGCACCCCGGCCATCTTGCCCTGCAGGGCTTCCGCAGCAGACGACAGCGGGAAGTCTTTTAACTGTTTGGAGTTCACAGAAGAGACAGAGCCTGTTAAGTCTCGCCGTTTGATGGTGGAATAACCAACTACCACCACATCATCGATAACTTTTACTTCAGGTGTAAGTTCTGCATCGATGATCGATTGCCCGGTAATACGGGCTTCATACGGGATGAAGGTGGCACTGGAAAATACCAATGTGTTGGCTTTGCTGTCAACTGTAATACGGTACTTTCCCTGGGCATCAGTGGTGGTGGCGGTTTTTGTGCCTTTCACGGTAACAGTTACGCCGGAAAGACCTTGTTTCGTGTCTGCCGAGGTTACTGTTCCGGTAATCGTACGTCCCTGCGCCCAGAGTTGGTTCAGCGGAGTAAATACAGCAAGCAGCAGTAACATCAACCCGGTTCTTTTAAAATACTTCATAAAGCATCGTTTAAGCATGATTCGAGTTTGGGTTTAGTATAAATTAAGAGGTATAACACGTAAGGGTGAAGAGAGCAATCTGATGTCTGTATGTAAAAAGAGGGTTGGCTTTGTGCCGGGGAAAACAGCTTATTGCACATGTATGCAGCCTTATATGGAGCCGTTGTCTTTTTCATATAGCAAATCGATTGAGCCGAAACCGTGGAAATCGTTCTACGAGTTTTGGACTAACAAGTCTAAGCAGAACTTCAGGCTTTCACTGCAAGTAGGTCTATCTTTATTTATGCAATCGTTCCCGGCATCGTTCACGTAATAACCAATTGGCTTTCAAAGAGTAAACTAAACCGACAGTACAGGACAGTAGGTGATAAATGCAGGTCGGAAGCAGCAGGCGGATGGATAAAGCGGTCTACTAATAACAATCGATTGTAAAATAAGCAAGACCCTAAAAATCACTAACTTAGCAAAGATTAAAAAAAGGCACTGATTCATGAAGTTTGAAGCCCTCACTATAAAGGATATCGCTAAGGCTTTGGGGCTTTCTACCTCTACTGTGTCGCGGGCATTGCGTGACAGTTATGAGATAAGTCCTGAAACAAAAAGATTAGTGCGGGAATACGCCGAACAAAATCATTACAAGCCCAACCCCATAGCATTAAGCCTGAAGGAAAGAAAAAGCCGTACGATTGGTGTGGTTGTTTCTGAAATAGCCAATAACTTTTTTTCTCAAATTATCAATGGTATAGAATCTGTCGCCGGTGCCAGGGGTTACAACCTCATCATTGCACAAAGCCGTGAATCTGCCGAAAGAGAGTTCACCAACCTACAGTTTTTGACATCACGTTCGGTAGATGGATTGATTGTATCTGTATCAACGGAAACAAAAGATATCAGTTATTACGAACAATTGCAGCAGCGGGGTATGCCCATTGTATTCTTTGATCGGGTGATTGATGAAATCGAAACACATAAAGTAATCGTGGATAATTATAAAGGTGCATACGATGCTACTGTGCACCTGATCAAATGCGGGTATAAGAAAATAGCCACAGTATGTAATGCTGCCGGCTTGTCCATTGCTAAAGAAAGACTGGCTGGTTATAAAGCCGCACTGCTTGATAATAATATGCAGGTGAGTGATGATATGATCAAGTTTTGTATGCATGGTGGAATGATTGCCGAAGAAGTGGAGGAGGTAGTGGAGGAGTTACTGTCGAATCCTGCAACGGCGCCGGATGCTATCTTATCATCTGCCGACAAACTCACTATAAATTGTTTGCGTATACTTCGCAGTAAAGGACTGTCTGTCCCCGGTGATATTGGCCTGATCGGTTTTTCCAATACTGACCTCGGGGAGTTTTTCGACCCGCCATTATCTGTCATCCGCCAGCCTGCCTTTGAAATGGGGGAGATAGCGATGAGCCTTTTATTGAATATGGTGGAAAGTAAAAGGCCGGTTACTGAATATGAAACAAAAGTGTTGTCAACTGAGTTGATCATCCGGGAGTCTGCGAAGATGCAGAAGCGAAAGCCAACTGTTGTTTGATAAATAGATTTCGGCTTAGATTATTTAAAGGTTCTGTTATGCAGGGCCTTTTCTTTTTTGGAGGCTCCCAATAAGTATGCATCATAATTCCATGTAAGGATTTGAAACACCAAGGCACCATGGCACAAAGACAATTAGTTTTTCTCTCTTGTGCCTTAGTGTCTCCGTGTTTCAAAATAACAAGACGAAAGTGGCGGTTGCTAAAAAAGCAATAAAGGTCCTGATTTTCAGAACCTTTATTTGTGGAGGTTACCGGAGTCGAACCGGTGACCTTCCCGAAAGC
>CAYLRV010000032.1:0-55373 GCA_964386395.1 uncultured Chitinophaga sp. | reverse complement strand
AGTAGTATAGCATATAAAGGTAGGTTATTGCAACAAAACAGGAATAATCCAGGCCTGGCAATACCTTTAAAATTAGTGAAAACAGGTTTTCAGGGGTGGAAAGCCAGGACAGGGCCTGAAACGGAAAACCCGGTTGAATTTCAGGCGGTTCCAGGCAGATTAAATAGCTGAATAGTCTCCCACGCAGCATAACGAGTATTCATGGGCCCGTTATTGCTTCAGCCCTGCAATCATATTGATTGTAACAGCAATCACGAATGTATTGAGTGCAAAAGAAAGCAGGCCGTGTCCTAATGCAATCCGCCGGAGTTTGGGCGAATTAATTGTTACATCCGAAACCTGAAAGGTCATACCAATAACAAATGCGAAATAGGCAAAGTCTAGATAGTCGGGTTTCTTTTGACCGGGAAAAACCAGTGCTTCAGTGGTAGGGGTATCATCTTTCCTGATTTTATAGTACAGGTGTGCATAGTGAAAAGTAAAAATAGTATGCACCATGGCCCATGATACCAGCATGCCAATTACCCCGAGCAGCACAATAATAAGTGACTGGTTACCGTCATCTTTTGAAATAACCATGAGCAAAACAAGCAGCATACTGGCGAAGCATGTAACCAGGATGCTCATCATGACGAAAAGGGTGCTGCCGTCATCCTTATTGGCCTGCTTAATAATAGCAGGAACTGGCCGGGTAAAGAGGACGATCCAGCCCGTTAGCAAAAATGTGGCGGCAAATAAATCCCAAAGAATCATGGCTGTTATCTTCCAGTTTGCCTGCTCACCGCGGGTAAGAAAAAAACCAATAGCTGCAGCGGCAAGGCTGACAAGTATGCGTTGCAGCGGGTGCATTCGCAGAAAGATATTTGCCTGGTTTGGTTGGTTGCGCACATCTCAAATTTAAATAAACAGATTGGTACACTCACCTCTTTTAAAAAAGCCAGGTGAATAATTTGTATAAGCCCCAGGCGGTGGCAACAAGCAATCCTGCGAGTACAATAACGACCGGTATTATGACCCTGGCGGCACTACCATTATGCCTGCCTTCACCAAAATGTTGTTGCAATAACCGCAGGTTGCGCTGGTTGCTTTTAAAGCCTATGTCAAATAAATCTCCAACAAAGGGAATTGCCCCAATAATGACATCAATCCCCGAGTTGAGCATCATGCGGGCTATTACGTAATTGCTGGCACCATGCTTCCGGGCTACCGAAATAATATGACCTGAAATAAAAAGCGAGATCAGGTCGCCGACACCGGGCAGCAAGCCAATCAGGGCATCCACACCAAAGCGGATTTGTGTACCAGGGATACGAAAGCGGGCATCAAGTATACGTGCCAGCCGGTCCAGGGTGTTTAAATTAGGTGTGTTGCGGGTAGCTGTATTCATTTTTTTATTTATTGCCACCCAGCATCAGGCAATAAACAGGCCATGCAGTTATAGCCCGGCTAAGAGAAATTAATGGGGAATTTTTTGCCCCATCTGCGCCATATGGACTATCGTATTGGCTTCACAATAAACTTAATCACCGGGATATTTTTCAATACATCCGAACCTTTCACTAACCAGGCGATACCAAAAGCCCACAACGCTGTGGTTTCAAAAATAAAGGTGCTGTACTTCCAGATACCAGTTTTGTTTTCCATTTTCATAAATATAACAATCAGTAACAGGCTGGCGGCGATAACACCTCCGCAGGTGTAATATATAATCCGCCGGCGCCGCCATTTTACCGCAGCCTTTCCATTATAGTTATCATCAGGCTTTTGAAAAAAGTAAAAACAAAAAACAATAAAGCAGGCAAATAATGTTGCTGCAAATACGAAATGGGCATTTCCCCAGAATTTACTCACCTCATAATTCTTAATCTGCAAATACTGGTTGGATGGATTTGTTTCCGGAAGAAACCCGGCAAAGGCAGTCGGAAATGCAGCAATACAGATAGCGCATATACCAGCCAGGTTGGACAACATGCTTTCCCACTTATCCTTACCACGGTAGGAGAGCAGGAACCCGCCAAGCATACAAAGCACGGCAACAAACACAATATGCATCACACTATAAAAATAATGGCTGATAGATTCCTGGAAGGAATGAACACCGGCGCCAAAAAAGAAACAACCGGCTACTGCCAGGACTGGCAGCATAATGCCGGTAGCGCCGATAAAAGTCCTGAGTTTTTGGTACGAAACATTTTCGTCACGATGATGTACAGGCATAATTTAATTTTTAACGGTTAACAAAGCGTTTTCGCTGGTACTTTAAAACCAGCGGCGGAAGAATGCCCATGCATTATCACAGAATATCTTTTGCATCGCCATGTCGGCACTAATCTTGTTGAAACTGTTCTTCATACGTTCCGGGGTCTTTGTAAAATAGTTGTGGGCATGGCGTTCCAGGTAAGAAGCGAGGTCGTCAAATTCTTCAGCTGTCCAGAAAGCATTGAGCGGATCAACGATGCCATCGTAATCGGAACCAATCGCCATGTTTTCCCAGGCGGGCAGGTCGTGATGATCCAGCAACTCTGCTATGTATTGTACCTGGTTCCATAACAGTTCGCTGCGATAGTGCATGATCTTGTTACGGAAAACAGAATGCTTCACGCCATTCTTGATTTTGTTATCATTGGCCAGTCTCCGCTCATCTAATTGCAGACCGAGGATACCATTACTGCGTACCATGGCGAGAATTTCATCGTCATAGAAATTTATCTCATTGAAATCTTTGAACTTTCCATCACCGCCAATATCCTCTCCCAGTTCATTGATAAAATCCTTGCCCAATTCAGGAAAATTGGAAACAGTAGCGCCGTGTGTGGGAAGACCGTTGCATACGCCATGACTCATGAACACAGGAATTTCGCTGTTGTATTTAGTTGTCCGCAATTGCATAAATTCCTTCCTGGCCTGCGGGCTCATATGTTTAATATCAATAAGGATGCGCTTGCCTTCACTATTTTTTTCGAGAATAATATCCAGCACCTGAAGGCCCAGCGGGGTAAAGCCCGTGCCAATACCAGGCTCCTGGTTGGTAAGTTTTCCAATCTCTTTGCGCAGGCTGCGTGCATGGCCACAGAGCTCATTATAAAAATGATGACTGAATGTGATAAACCAGGGAACATGCTGCATGCTTTTTAAATCCCTTGCATGCTTCAGCACTTCTGCAGGCTTGCAGGGGTTTTCAAGTCCGCAGTTTAGAATATGCAACCCTTCTACTGAGCAGAGTATAGAAATGATCAGTGGTTTATTTCTTGAACCTGCATTTTCATCCTGGTTAGACACAATATTGGCCTGCAGCTCCATGAAATTCTTTGGCATGGTGTATATATAATGTGCACCATCAATGGTAACCGGTCGGTTCAATCCCTCGTCCATGAATTTCATTTCATTTTCAAAATCCTTCCAGTAGTCGGTCATATTCTGAATGGCATTCACCCGGTGCCTGCCAAACCCTGAAGCAAAACGACCGAGTACATCACTGGGCAAACCTTCACCCAATTTGTTTTTAAAAAATCCCTGTTCAGTAGCGCCAAGCCCTACAGCCTTTACCAGGTTACGGCCATAGAGGGAGGCTGTGAGATTGGTTTGTGAAAACTTAGTGAGCCCAAACAACAATTGCAATCCTTTATCAAGAATGGATGGCGGATCGTAAAACCACATGCTGGATCGGCTGCTGGTGCTGGTTGATTGTGGTTCCGGTGCAGCGCCTGCTTGTTTGTGGGCACGGCCAAAAGGTTTATACTGCGGATGACAGTGCAGATCGATGGAGAAGCTAAAGTCTGGCATATACAACTGGTTTAATGGTTACAAAAATTGCGGCGGGATTAAAATAATACCCCGCTTAGGGCTATCATCAGGCTTCGGGTAGCGGTGTAATCACGGGTGGCTTTGGGCTTCTTTTCATCGTGGCAAGAAAATTCACCGGGTTGATTTGGGCAATTTGCCTGAACTCGTCGGCCAGCAAACCTCCCCGCATATCGGCCAGCATATTTTTATCTGACTTATGGTTGCGCACCACATAAAAATCGGTACCATAAAGTACCCGTGTTTTCAAAATAGTATGTTGCAGTGTGCTGCGCAACAGCGGCAAGATGGCGGCATCTCCATGCAATATATAGCTGATGTCGGCGTATACATGGTCGTGTTGCAGCATAAGTGAGCATATAATGGAGTACCAGTCGGCGGTTTGCCAGATATTATCATAACTGCGTCTTGCCTGACCGCTTGAATTAAGCAGAAAGTCGATACCCTTGTCCGGAAACTGTACCAGGCGATGCCCGTAATTTGACCGGTCTTTTTCAAAATATTTCAGCCATTCATCTTCACCGCCGAAATGACCGAAGCAAATTTTAAGATCAGCTAAATCGTACTTCATCACCCCCGTCTTTGTATCATAACCGAACACATCATACAGGTTTGGATGATCCTTTACAATTTTTACCAGTAATTTTTTTTTCAACAGGCAGGCATAGTTCAGCGGGTGGGTAAAAATTTCCTGCACATCCACGGCTTTCATTTGCGGCAGCAGCATGGACCGGTAATCGGATGCCTGTGCGATGTAATTGGGATCGTCTGGTCCCAGGTATTCATCAAAGACCGGATGGGTATCCCATTTAGGATCTTTTTTGCCGCGATAATAAATAACGCCGCGGATACAATGTGTCATAATCGGAATACCATTGTCGGCAGCATATTTCCAAAGGGCGAGCAGCCGCTCATCAAAAGGAAAATAACCCAGTGCGGGATAAATTTTAAAGCCGCTGAAATCCTTGTCCAAAATATATTCCTTAATGAAACAATCCTCCAGCTTTATCGTGCCATTTTCAACGGAGTAGTTGAAAAACTTGTTCCCTTCATCTTCCATGCGTCGTGGGTCTACAAACACAAAAGGGAAACATTCTCTTTTATGGTTCTGCTTGATTTTGGCCAGCAGCGCCATCTGGTCGGCATAGCTGCGCTTTGGTTTACCTGCGCCCATATAGGCCATATCCATTGGGAGTACAATCATTTTTGAGCCGGGCGGATATTGTTTGATGAGGCGGCTGTATACAATCCATTGCTCTTTATAATTGGCAAAGCGGATGATGTTGAGGTACCGTTTCAACAATTCGGTCATCTGCTTGCCGGGCAATAATTTAAAAAAACTGTTTGCTTTACGCAGCATAAAAAAAACAAGGTTACGGCCACTGGGAAACAATACTAAAAAAACAATTAGCAGGAGTGCTTTTAACACCCAACTGCTGGTTATGATGATGAAGCCGCTGCTGGCCAGCCAGACATGAAACTTATCAGGCAGGTTTGTATTAATAGAATAGTTTGTCAATATCGGCTTAAGCAGGACGGGATATTGATCATGAAATATGGAGGAAAGGATTAGAACAGCCAGCAGAATTTTCACCAGGCGTAAAATAAAAAACCGTTTTAGTGCCATGCGAAAGCCATAAAGAGCACGGGCAAAGCGCTTATATCTTGAACTGGCCTTTATAGCCTGGCCTTTCCTTGTGAAGAAGCCAAATACACCGGCAATCCAACGGGTGTCAAGCAGCCAGCTCAGTGGCCAGGGCGCAATGGTGCGGGCCAATTTTGGCGGCACGTCTTCTACTGTAAAGACATGTGTATGACAGTTGATGATTGGTTGTTCAGGCATAACCGTTCTGAGCATTCAAGCTAAGGAAAACTAAAATGACAAACAATACCATTTTTGAGGTATGTGTTTGCACTTATTTTTATATTTAATGATTATTTCTTAGTGAGATTACATGAAAAAGAAACGTATTCCAGCGGAACATCTGGCCTTAAAAGTATTTGAGTACTTTGGGGACTGGAACACGGGTGAGTTTAACCAGGTGAATAACCCGTTTCTTTCAGCAGTTGCAGCAGGTATAAATCCGATGCTGCCTTAGGATGCGGAATATGAGATGTGGGTACAGCAGAATACTATCACCGTAAAATTTGCTGGTCCTGATACTGTGAATACAGCGGCCGTCAAAGCGAAAATTCTTGAGACTGTAAGCGGGTATAAGGGGATATGGACGGTTGAAATTAAGGCTGGACCGCATCCATAAATCAATGCAAAGAATTGTGTAATTGACCGATTTAGCTTTTCAGCACCATAGGAAGTGTAAAGCTGAACGTGCTGCCAACACCAAGCTCACTCTGTATTTCAAGAATACCGTTGCATTTTGAAACAAACTCCCTGCAGAATTTTAATCCCAGGCCGGTACCTTTTTCATTCGATGTACCTGTTGTTGTAAGGCCAACTCCTTTTCGTATTTTATCCAGTTTTTCTTCTGACATTCCCTGGCCATTGTCCTTTACAAGCAACTGGTACCTGTTCCCCTCCTTAATCCGGTTGCTGATTGATATGCTGCCACCAGGCATGGTGAATTTTATAGCATTAGAAATAAGGTTTCTTAATATAATCCGGATGAATTTCGGGTTGGCATCTATCATACCAGAAGCAGTTATATGATAGCGAAGGCTGATTTTTTTGCTGTCGGCCATCTCTGTGTAAGCATGACAGACCTCCTCGATCACTGTTTTCGGGTCAATCTTTTCATTGAAAGTTTCATCGGGGATATGGCCATCGTTTGATAAGGATAGTATATCATCGAATATCATATTCATACTATCCGCTTCTTCCTCCAGGGCAGGGATATAATTAATCAGTTCTTCAGGCGACATATGGCCTTTCCTGAACGATTTGAAGATATTTTTAAACGATATAACGGATGTGCGTGCATCATGGGAGAGCAGAGAAGAAATTTTCTGCTGAAGTTCGGCTGCACTGATCAGCAACTGCTGCTTTTTCTCCAGTTCTTTGGTTTGATTCTCAATCAGGCTGTTTTTGATTTCCAGTATCCTGTTTTTCCGGGACAAGGTTTGCTCATTTTCGTTTGTTTCCATATGGTATTGCTCAATGGCGATTCTTAGATAGCTGAAGATAAAGTACATGATCAGCATAAAAAAGATGAGGCCGGAAAACAGGAATATAAAGTCTTGGTTGAACGTTTCATTGTTGAGGTATTCGTAGTATATAGTTAATTCCGAAAAGCATAGCATAGAGATAGTGTAAGCTATTATCACATCTCTCTTTGTGTTCAGTACAAAAAAGCAAATAATGGACTGGGCCAGGGGGTATAGCATGATACCTTCAACCGGTGCATAGGTCGCTTTCAGCGCAAGCGAGCAGGGGACACAGACAAATGAAATAAAAAATCCCGCCTGAAATTTTTTTGCACGGAAAAGTAAGATAACTGCAGCGCAAAGCACCACTGGCAGGAAGCAGGTGACAATACTCCAGTAGTTTGTATCCATGTTATCAGAAAGAAAAAGATGAAGCGGGCAATGGAGGCAGGCTATAAATGCAAGATAATTTAATGAGCGAAAAATTGCCTGGGCTTTGCTTTTTTCTTTCAGCTGCCCTTCCCGACCTGAAAGTTGCTGTCCGTACCATAAATGAAGTGCCATAGGATAGATTTTTAATGAATACAATACCACCAAATTTGGGGTATTCTTTTCTTTAAGGAATTGGATATTATTGCTGTTTGCTTATTTGAAATTTTTACCAGGAAGTACCTGTCTTTTTACTTGATAAAAGTACATGCGTCATTAGTATTTTCTTACTACCTCTTTGGGTATAAGAAAACACCTTTTGTGTAGCAGGAAGCAGAACGGTTTTTAACGTATAAACGAGATGATTGTTCTGCGCTGTCTGTGCTGAGTATAATTTAAATAGTACATCGTGCACGAATAAGCCCGGTATCCAATGAAACCCATATCCTTCCTCGTTGGATATGCTTTTGCATAGCGGAGGGTCTTTTATTGTTTCATTTCAGGCTGGATTACTGTGAAAATTTTTTATTCATGCGAACTCATCTTTTTCAAATACTAATGGCTGTGCTGTTTTTTACTTCGTATAAAACAGCTGCGCAGTCAAAAAAGGTGGCTGACGTTTTTCCGGACACAGCTATGCTGGACGAAATTATAGTAACTGGTACAGGCTTGCCGGTTAGTATAAATAAGATTGCTGTCGCCGTTCATAGCCTGCAGGTAAAAGACAAAATCATCCCTGCTTCAGCAGATATCGGGCAATTTCTGGTGGGAAAAATAGCCGGGTCACAAATAAGCAGTATTAACGGTTCACCGGGCTCTCAGGTCAACATACTATTACGGGGTGTGAATACAGTGATGGGGTTTACAAGGCCAGTGATCCTGTTGGATGGATTGGAAGTAAAAGCAACCCGGCTCCAATCACTGGATATAAATACTATTGATCGTATTGAAATAGCAGGAGGCGCCGCAGCGGGATCTTTGTATGGTGCACAAGGAGCTAATGGAGTTATCCAGCTTTTTAGTAAAAAAGGGACTGGTGATAGAATAGCGGTTGACGTTGGCACCAGTATCAGCCTAACCCGTTTGTTGAATAACGGAAATGTTGCCCATGCAAGGCTGCATGCATTTGTTACCAATCAAAATAACGAAGTGATTGATGCAGGCGGTAATGTTATCACTTTTAGCCCGGTAACAAGCGATTTCAGCGCAAACGCCCAGTATGACCCTTTAAGCCCGGTAAGCTTTGCAGACAAGCTATATAACAGAAATTTCCGTTTTCATGATTTGTATAAAACATTTTTCCAAACGGGATATATCAGTAACAACACAATTGCCATATCGGGAAGTAAAGGGAAGTCGGATTTTTATTTTGCCCTCTCGAATAATAAGCAGAATTCCAATTTTAAAGGCAATGGTAAATATAGCCGTTACAATTTTACCGCTAATACAGGGATGGAGCTGGCGAAAAACCTGAAACTTAGATCCTTTATACAATTGGCCTATACCCGGAATTCCTTAAATGATCCGACAGGCCGAAATATTCTTTTTGGACTAAACAATACCCGTCCTTTTGCAGATTACACGCTGAAAGATAATGATGGTAATTATGGATACTATTATGGTGATGTGGCAGGACTGATTGCTCAGAATCCTAACTACATCAATCAATATTCCAGCAGACTGGTGAACACCTTCGATGTTTTGCAAAACTTCAACCTCAATTATACCCTTCACCAGTTTGCAGAGATAGACATCAAGTATGGTATAAATGTTCAGCAGGAGGGAGCGGAAAAACGCTATGAAAACCAGCAATTCAATAAGAACGCAGCTAACCAGCAATACTGGATTGGCAACTATAACCCTAATACTAATGCAGCTACTACCGGTGAAATAAATATTGTCAATGACCGGACTGTTTTCCAGCATGTTGTAGCCACTGTTTTTATACGAACAGATTGTAAAAATGATTTCAACCTGAATGTTCCGCTTACTACCAGCACACAAATTACATTTGATCACCGCAGGAACAACTATAAACATTTCATGGCCTATGGGTATGATGCGCCCGATTATAATCCCTGGAATGCCAGCCAGGCCGGTGTCTACAAAATTGCAGCGGACTATATCGAACCTTTTATAACGTATGGCTTTTTAGTCAATCAGCGCTTTGATTATAGCCAGGCTGCGGGTATTTCTTTGGGCTGGCGCAGTGATTGGTCTTCCGCCTTTGGCAGTGGATCGAAGGCACAGGTTTTTCCCCGCGGCGATATATATATCAACCTGGCAAAATTAAAGTTCTGGCAAAAGCCGATTATGCCGGACTGTTTAACGCTGGTAAAGCTCAGGGCTGCTTTCGGATCGGCTGGTATACAGCCCGGTGCTTTTCAGCGTTTCCCTACATTGGGAACAGGGAACCTGGGCATCAACAGCCTGTTTATTTTTCCATTGCAGACGCCGAATAAGAACCTGGCTGTTGAAGTATCAACGGAAACAGAATGGGGTATGGATGCACGGTTCAGGGTGTCAGATAAGCAATGGTTTAGTCGTGCCGGACTTTCATTTACAAGGTGGACAAGGAAAACACGCAACGCCATTTACTATACTGATAATGCTCCATCAACCGGTATCGGGAGTTTTTTAGACAATGCGTTCGGACTAAAGGCAGATGGCTTTGAGTTTTCATTTGATTTGGATGTATTGACGGCAGATAAAATACAATGGACGTTCACCACGTTGTTCTCCCGGCAACGCTCAATAATAGCAAGCATCAAAGGCAATGAAATTGTGGTGCCAACTGCGGCCGGTACTGCCAACTATGTATTAAAGGCCGGAGAAAGAATTGGCCAGCTATACGGGTACCTATTATTAAACCAAGTAGATCAGCTCGATCCCAATACAGGGCAACCTTTTATACCGGCAGCACTGCAGGTAAATTATGAGGTGGCAGATAACGGGTATGTTGTAAATAAAACGACAAAACAACCTTTTGCTTCCGGCAGCCAGTATGCTTTGGGAGATGCTAACCCGGATTTCAATATGAGCTTCATCCACACGGTTTCATATAAAAATATATTATCCATGAGTATGCAGTGGGATTGGATAGCTGGCAGCCATTTGTATAATCAGACAAAAAGCTGGATGTACAGAGATGGTATCAGTAGTGATTACACGGTTCCGGTAAGTATTACCAACCCGGCTACCGGAGTAAGGGAAGCAAAAGCCTATACAGCTTTTTACAGGGGTGTATACGGTGCGGGAATCAATAACGGTACCAAAAATTATTTTTATGAGGATGCCTCATTCGTGCGGTTGAGGAATATTTCACTGTCGCTTGATCTCACAGCCTTACTCGATTTGAAACTGATCCGCCGATTGGAACTTATTTTATCGGCTGCGAACATCATTACCATCACCAGGTACAGCGGCATGGATCCGGAAATAAGTTCGGGTGCTGTCAACTCAGCGTTTGATCGTGGAGTGGATCACAACACTATCCCTAACACCAGGAACTATACAGCGGGCATTAATGTCAGGTTTTAAACAGTCGCCAAAAAAAATCACACATGAAGCACTACAGCATCGTCAACATAGTTTTTGGAGCAGCTTTTTTTCTTTCTTCCTGTAAAAAGCAATTGGATATTCGTAATACTAATTATCCCACTATTGCCAGTGCCGCCACTGAGGCTGGGATCATTTCACTGGCACAGGGTGCTGTTTATATGAATGGTTTTTATCACCTGAAATATTCGGACAGGTTTATCGGCGCTTTTTGGGCAGGCGCTACAGCTTTTCATGAAATGATGGGTGATATAATTGCCATGGAAGGGGCGAATATGTATGCTAATCAGCTGGGTTGCCCTGATAAAGTAATTACCGATAATGGCACAGTTATACTAAACCCGCAAACCCCTGCCACACAATACAAATTATTGAGGGCAATAAACCTGAATGCACTGCAGGGCAATAATCCCACTTACTATGAATGGGCTTACATGTACAACCTGGTTATTGCAGCCAATACCATACTGGACATAGTCCCCAACGTTAATTTTAGCGGAAGCCAGCCGCAAACGAAGAAAGCTACCCTACGGGCCTGGGCTTACTGGTGGCGGGGGTATGCGTATTCAAGATTGGGCTCATTGTATTATGCAGGTATAAAGCAAAATGCCACCTACACGGACCAGAAAACGAATGGAAATTATATTTCCAGGGAGGCCCTTATAACAGAGGCTACCAGCAATTTTGATCAGTGTATTGCTGAGCTCAATAGTGTGACCAGTATTTCAGCATACGAGTCAATATTCAGCCAATTGATCCCTGCTTATCTGCAAACGGGCAAAGGGGGTGTATTGTCGGTTGAAGCATGGAAGCATAACATCAGTACGATGAAAGCGAGAAATATACTTGTGAACAACCTGGTTGAAGAGATGACATTGCAGCAATGGCAGGAAATATTGACGCTTACAACGAATGGTGTGAGTTCTTCTGATCTGCTATTTACAGGGAGGACAAATGCCAACGGTGATTTTTTGGGCAGCACTATCGCAGATAAAGTACAATCTACTGCCAGTTCCACCAATATCTATAAATTAAGCGAAAGATGGGTACAGGAGTTTCCGGCCGGCGATAAACGCAGAGAGAATAATGTAATTAGTGTAGGGCCGGGAGCTGGCATTTTTAACCCGGACAGGGGTATTGCTTTTAATACACGGTATACATTGTTAAAATATGGAAGGGGTTTGCCCGGTGTCATAACATACGCCAATACCGATGCCGGTGCAAACGAGATTACCCTTTGCGGTACGTATGAAGAGAATGAGTTGATGAAAGCAGAAGCAATATTGTATACTTCCGGTTTTTCTTCCGCTGGTATTGCCGCTGCGATGGGTTACATAGACAATGTCAGAAATTACCAGGGTGCCGGCTTACCCCCTGCCGCGGCCAACAATGCAGAAACGGCTAAGATGATACTGAGAAAGGAAAGGAGGATTGCATTAGCGTTTAAAGGGCTCTCTTTTTATGATGCGAGGAGGTGGGATATAATTTCACCCGCTAAGTCCCGTACAGGCTGCACCCTGCTTGCAGGGATTAACGGTACAGTCAATACAAATGCCACTATTACATATGGGTTTTTAGATTATTGGGATGTTCCTGATAATGAACTTGCGTACAATCCCGCTGTTGCCGGAAGTGCTGCAACGAGAAACCCTAAACAATGAAAGAACAGGTATGAAAGGAAGTAGAAATTGTGTCATGGACTTTCATAGAACAGGTTGGATGATAAAACGGGCTGTTGGTTCTCATAGGATTGCTGATTATCGGTACAATTTCTACTTCCCGGAACAAATTTCAGAAAGCTTATCTATATCCGGACTACCCTTTTGGTTACCTGTAATTATTTCGGAACGTTACCGCTACACAAAAGTGTAGTATACAAAAACACTGCTATAAATATATTGCTTCTGTGATTTATACTATTTATGTACATTAAGCTTTCGCAAATACTTGCATTTTTCTTTGCTGCCATTTTCGTTGTGAAAAAGGAGGCATATTCGCAAGAAACGTCGCACTATTCGTTTTCACAGCATGGTCCATCTGATGGACTGGGCCGTACGGCTATATTCAATTTATATAAAGATAACTACGGTTTTTTATGGATTTCTAATGCCTATGGAGTCAGTTTTTATAATGGTAAAGAGTTTTCCAGTATTTCACAGTATACGGCGGACAAGACATTCTATTTCGGTGATGCCCCGCATAATTTCCTTCAGTTAGATGGTAACAGGCTGCTGATAACCTGTTCCAACGGCTTATACATCTTTCACTACAGGACAAGGGAACTAAAAAAACTGGCCATTCAACTAAAGGAAGAGGGCCCCTTCATGATTCGGATTATGGGCTTTAATCAGCAACGGGATCGTATCGTCCTTAAAATCGGGCAGGCAGTTTATCTTTTTGATTTGTCACTCCAGATTAAGGATGTTATTCCCTGTATCAACGGGAGCAACAAAGCGGCATTAAAAAACGAATACACACTTCCGTATGTGTTTTACTATACAAACAACAAAAGCCTCGCTTATATAAATATAGAGACCAGGAAAACTGATTCAATCCCGGTTGTTCTCAATGAGAACGGTATTGTAGTAAATGGTCAGCTTAGCCCGGCTTTCGTGGTCGGTAACTCGGCCATGGTGTTGAAAATAGATCTTCAGGAGAAAAGGATATTAAAAAGAGTGCCTTTACCTGCGGGCAGAACGGGGGCCACTTTTTTTGCAAATGCCATGAAAATGGACAGGAATGGTGTTTTCTGGTTGGGCGGAGAAGCCAATCTTTTTCTGTACAATGCGGCAACCGATAAAGTGGTGACGATGAACAACAGTATTAATCATTTTGAAGAAAAGCAAATCAATGCGAATGCTATTTCCGATATATGGATTGATACCAAAGACATTTTCATCGGTGCCTTTAACGCCGGGCTTTTTGAATACAATGAAGAACTGAACAGGTTTAAAGACTACTATCTGTCTGATCCCGGTGTTGATAATACCATGTACACCATCTTAGTAAACGGGGATAAGTTGCTTGGGGCGAATACGGTAAGGGGTATATATGAGTTTTCTATTAACGGCAATGGTATGGACAACAGGTTCCATCCGGTATCAAAACGAACGGACCCGATTTTACAGCTGGAATACCTGAATAAAGACTATTTGTGGGTGTTATACCAGGAGGAATTCAAACTGGGTATGATCAGCAGGAAGGGGCTTGTGTACAGGGAGCTGAAACTTGACCTGGATACTATCGCCCAAAAATATTTTTTTGATATCAACGGCCGTGCTACGATACAGCATACCCGGCCCAATCTGCGCTATTGTAACGATCAGTATTCTTATTGCTCGATCGGCAAATCCCTGTATAGTATTTACAATGATAAGAATACCTTCAGAAGCAAGCTGATAGATTCTCTAGCCGGTGGAACAATCATCTCCTGCATTTGTAATGCACCGCAGTCGCAGGTGGTTGTAGCGTCCAATAAGGGAGCTTTATACCTGCTTTCAAACGGAAAGCTGATACAAAAGACAGCTAATATCAACGAGGTTTTTATTGGTGTTAAATCAATTGATACAGACAGTACGGGAAAAATATTCGTGCTAACCTCAAATGGTTTGTACATCTATAACCCCGATTTCTCATTATATAAGATTGCTACAAACGCATCACTGGGTTTATTAAGCGATAAATTATTTGCAGGAAAGATAGATGGTAACCAGGTATTATGGATATCGTCAGGCAATGGCCTAATTGCCTACGATACAAGACATGACAAGCTGGTCAATTTTGCTTCGCAGGGGCTTTTCCGCAATGCACAGTTCTTTTCTAAATCAATAAGTGCAGACGAAAACGGTACTTTTTTTTTCGGGGGATCCAGTGGAATCACGGCTGTAAAAACAATGCAAAGCCTGGACAATCTTAGAAGAGGCCAGTTATATTTTTCAGAAATCCGGACAGGGGGCAGGATAATTAGTAAAAGCCTCCTTTCTGAATCGTTGGTTGAAAAGGAGCCCCTGGCCTACAACAATAATTCAATAAGTTTTTCTTTCGGCGCCATTTCCTATAAACAAGCTGCAACAGTATATTATAAGTATAAACTCGAAGGGTTTGATACAGCCTGGAATTTGGTGGGCCGCGATAAAACCATCAGTTTCCTGAGCCTGCCCCCCGGCAGTTATAAATTAATAGTAAAAGAATTTTTCCCGCATCAGGAATCCGGGTCAGTGATTTCCTATTCATTTAAAATAAAAAAGCCATTCTGGACCACCGGCTTATTTATGGCCATGGTGGCGTTGGCAGTTTCCATCCTGATCATATTAGCAGCTATTATATTCATGCGGCGGAAAATGGAAAAACAGCGGATAAAAGCCTCGCTGGATATTGCTTTAAAAAGTGAACGGGAGCGAATATCACAGGATTTGCATGATGAACTCGGTACAGGACTGACTTCTATACGGTTGCTGGCAAAGACTGTTTTGATAAAAGGGAAAAAGTTTGATGAATCGGCTGAGAACATTTTAATGAATATGAGCAAAATCTCCGGTGAAATGATAGATCAGATGGGTGAGATTGTTTGGGTACTCAATAACTCTGATGGGACATTCAGCAACTTACTGGCGCATGTGCGCTTCTATATTTCAGACTTTATAATGCGGACACAGGTGCCTTTAAAATTCAGTATAAAGAATAGCATAAATAACGATTTCCGGCTTACCAATATTCAGAGAAGGAACATCTTGCTGGTGATAAAAGAGGCATTTAATAACACCATTAAGCATGCCGGGGCTACATTCATCCATATCGAAGCGGATAAAACGGATAAGGGGTTTGTAATCGTAGTGGAGGACAATGGCGTTGGATTTTCAACGGATAAGCCAGGAAAGGGAAATGGGGTAAATAATATGCAAAAGCGAATAAGCGCTATCGGGGGAAAGATAACATTTGAAAAGGGCAGGGGATGCAGGCTTATCATTGAGGTGCCAGGAAATGGTAAAACAATCGGATAACCCCGCTTCTTACACAAACGTATACCGGTAATGTCATATAAAGGCTGCTACTTTGTAGTAAAGCGTTTTTACTTTACATAAACAGATTTTTATGATTAATATATGCATTGTCGATGACCAGAAATTAATAGTGGATACCATATCATCTATTATTGAGCAGTCTCCGGACATTAATATACTGGGCAATTTTTCCAGCGGGGAATCTTTTATAACGGAATATGCTAATTATATGCCTGATATAACGCTTATGGACATTGACCTGCCAGGTATGTCAGGTATAGAAACAATATTTAATCTTAAATCGCTGTATCCAAGGGCCAAATTCATGGTCCTCACGGTATTTAATGATGATGAAAAAGTATTTACTGCATTAAAAGCCGGCGCCGGCGGCTACCTGCTCAAGAAACATTCATTTGACTATCTTATTGAGAATATCAGGGAACTGTATGCAGGAGGTGCCCCGATGTCGCCTGAAATTGCTAAGAAAGTAATTGAATATTTCCGGCATGACAACAGTACTATATTGTTAAACAGGCTAACTGAAAAAGAGAAAACAGTATTGCTGATGCTGGTGGATGGTTTTTTGTACAAGGAAATAGCCGACAAACTGGGTGTGACGATTGATGCCATAAAAAAGCATACACATAATATCTATGAAAAATTACAGGTGAGGACCCGGAGTGAGGCCATAAAAAAATACCTGTCCTGATGCTGGCCAGGTATGTCTTACCTGCAAACACACCCGGTTCCTGTTTGTCAATTCAGCACTGCAGGTAGTTTAACATCCGGGGGGCACTCGTGGCAGGGCTGTTAAAGATAGTTGGGTGCTCTCAGTATGATTTAGAACCCTTTGCGTACGAATATTCCTATTTTCAAAATATAGGTCTTTATACTGAATCAAACCGGTTAGGGGTTTTCCTATTTTTTTTCCCAAAGGGTGTTTTTATCTTACAACCTTAACCACCGTTATCACTACCACTATTAGTGCTATGCCAACAAAAGAAAAACGTGAAATCCGCAGAAAAGCGCTCCGGGAATTCAATGAAGCAACAAACCAAAAAAGGGAAATTGAATTAAAACTCCTTGTGGTGAATGCAAATGAAGCCAACCATATTGATATGGCTCAATATATGCTGGCCATTTCCAGGCAGCGTTTCGCAGAACAACAATTAGAAAAAATCTTTGCAGGATAATAAAGTTGCGGCCCGCAGATGTAGAAACGGAAGGGCCATGATACACATGTGCCGATTTATCTGCCTGACATTAATGCTGCAGCAAAACACCTGAACGGTGTCGGCGCAGTTTACTGCTGTTTGCTGCACCAGTCAAGTATGAATGGATATAGTTGCATAACAGTTAAGCCAGGATGCGTTTTGCGGATATCAATCAGTGCCTGGTTAAATGCTCTGAACCGGTGAAAGTTTCGGTTTTCAACCATCCGGTTTTCTCTTTCCTGTACAATAAATGCTGCATCATCACCCTGGTAATGTTCAAGTACGTAGAGGCAGAAAACAGACCAGGTCATGTATTCATTGAATACGTTTATGGGTCTTGCATAGAAATCGCTCCCCTTGCCTGTTTTAGTCCAAAGCTGCCGGGCTGAAAAAATACTGTCGATGCGTTTGCGGTATCGGTTTGAAATACGGTTTACATAATTATGATCGATTTCGGTAAACACAATCCCTGACATCAATCCTTCTTTTTGTTTTTCGGAAAGGCCTGCATCGTTGTCCACCCGATCAGGGCCGCATATAAACATCAGGGTCTGGTTAAATGCAGTGGTATCAATATCGGTGTTGTACTGCTGGGTGCTGTGTGAGCCGCCTATGAGGGGTGAAAAAATAACCTGGTAGGAATGGTTTTTAATAGCAGGAAATTCCTTTTCCAGCCAATTCCACATTTGCTTTATGGGCAAAAGCCTGGCTTGCCGGGCTACCTGCTGCTGATAATACGGAAGATGGTCCCTGTAAAACTTCCTGAAGTTTGATTGTTGTGCAAAATCCTCCACCAGTGCTTTTAACTTGCCAAACCGGCTGTTATCGGCAAACTCATTCCCGTACACATAGTAATACGGACCGGCATAGTTTAATTTTGTAGCCTTATCCCCTTTAAAGGAAAAAGCAAAACTGTTTTCCCGGAAATCATAATAGTTACTGTAATACAGGCTGTCAGGACAATCAAGTTGTTGAAAGATGGGATGGTTACGGTAAGGCTTGAAATATGTGATTACCTGTTTATAATAGTCATTCTCTTTATTGAAATCACCCGTCCGCTCACCGCCGGGCGAAAGGGTCCAGATAATATTGGCCAGTTCGTATACTTCTGGTATGGCAAAACCAGCCTGCCCCGTATTAGCAGCAGCATAAGCTTTTGAAAAAATAGCATATTGCATATCAAAACCGAGGCGGATTACTTTTCGGTTAGTGCGGGTATTGAAGCGGACATAGTAATACTGCCCGTAAGGAATCGTATTGGAGTAGCGCACTTTAATGGAATCGGTATCGCTGTAGATAACAAGATACTCGCCTGGCAACGCACCGGTATTATAATTAGCAGAGTCCCCTTCCGAAAATTTATAACGGCTTATCCCCTTTTTACCCCAGCGAATAGAGAAGCTGTCCAGTTGGGTGTGCAGTGTTTTTGGATGATTGATAAACTTTTCCTGGGCGGTGGATTGTGAGAAGCCAATAACCAATAGAACCAGCAGTACAGGAAGGTGCATAGTTAGTTTTATTTGTTTAATTCAGCGAAAATCTGGTGGCTCAATTCATGTCCGGGTTATTAACGAAAAAACTGCCGGGGTATTGTAATGTTTTTCATGCTGCAAAGCCGGCAAAAGTAATGCCTCGCCCTTTTTAGGGATAGTGCAACCCCGTCAGTCCTCTTTTTTTGGGAGTGTTTACAGATTTTTTCTGTTCCATATTTGTAATGAAAACTTATAACGATGAGATTAGTCCTGCTCCCTCTTTTGCTTGGCTTGAGCTGCAGCATTTTTGCGCAAAAGGAAACCTTCGACATCATTGAATATAAACAACCGGCCGGCTGGCAAAAAAATATAAAAGCAGAAGCTATTTCTTTTTCTAAGGAAAAAGACAATAATTTTTGTATGATGATTTTGTATAAAAGCATCGATGGCTCTGCAGATGCACAACAAAATTTCAATAAGAGCTGGGAACACCTTGCACAGAATAGTTTCAACGCTGAGAAAGCAGCTATGCAGCCCGCCAGTACCGACAACGGGTGGGATATCCGGACAGGTTCTGCTTTGTTTGAAAAAGACGGGTTGAAAGGTTCTGTAGTTCTCATAACCGGGAGCAAGAAAAGTAAAGTGGCCAATATTCTTATACTGACCAATACCGATGCTTTTCAGCAAGAAATGGAAGCGTTCCTCGATGGTATCGTGCTGAAAGAAATACCGGCTGCTAAAATCAATAATAGCCCGGCAAATAACAAACAAAATAATAGTCTGTCCCATAACCGGCTAACAGGGCTATGGAGAAATAATGTGACCGAAACCTCGGGCTACTTTAACGGTAAACCCAACTATACGGCCGGGTATACTGACAAGGAATATAATTTTAAAAGTGACGGGACATACACCTTTCTGCACAAGATGTGGCTTACCTCCCTTAAGAATATTTTTTTCGTGTACGAAACCGGCACATGGTCCATCATTGGCAATAAACTAACACTCACGCCCCGGAAAAGTAAAGCAGAGGAATGGAGGAAGGCAGGATCCGACACGAAAAAATGGGGGAGCCTGGTTAAATCCGGCAACAGGCAATTGGTGCAAACTGTTTATACGTTTGACATATATACAGATGATTATGGAACCACCTTAAGCTTGCAGTATAGCGGATCAACAGGAAGGGAACCAGATAACGTCAGCAAATTAAGTTATAGCCTGAAAACAAAGGAAGGCTCATTAATCACCCTGCCGCCGGGCTTTAAATTCTGAACAATGCCGCTAATCTTTATCAAATAATAAGTATGAAAACAATCCTCATCGCATTGCTGTGTACTGTAGGTATAACCCTGCAGGCACAACCGGTTGATTCCCGGGGTATGTATGCCGACAAAAAAGCAATTGAAAATACGGATATGGGATGGATGTATCCCCTTAAGCTGTCACAGGCCACCGCCTTTAGTAAAAATGGATGGACTTATACGGCCAGACAAACGGATGCAGCCCATAAATTAACCACCTGGGTACGGGAGACCTACAGGACCATCGGCCTGCTGGGTGATGTAAAACCGGTATTACTTTTAAATGAGGCTTCAAAATACAGGGGGACAAAAGACTATAGCTATAACGACATAGAAAAGGATGCCATCTTTGGATTGCCCAACAGCTATGGGGCAAAAGCCCAGTTTCACTTCTGTGTATCGAAAACCAAGGAACGGAAATTTTGGCCGACACCGGGTAACTGGTGTAATGTGGATTTGCATATTATGGCTAACAACATTGGGCTTATTGCAGAGCAGGTCGTTGCTTTAAATTCTCCCAACGATTATTATTTCCTGATGCCCAGGTACACTATTGGTGAAAAAGGCAGAAACGATAAGGAATGGATGCCCGGTTATGCCAACTACAGAAATTTTACCAATAGCCCCAACCTGGCAAAATACGAGCATTATTTTTTTCCCAAAGAGAAGAATCTCGCCTATATAATCATTATGACCAAAGACGGCAAGCCATTGCCAATAGAACAGGTGACTGTGGGCGAATTTATAAAGCAACTGGAGAAGCAAATGCCACAGATGCTGCAAATAGCGCAAAACAGGAGCCTGATTTATGAAAACTACCAGGAGAATGCTAAAAAAGGGATACAGGTGTTAAAAAACCTGTTGGGTAGTCAGTTGAAGAACTACGTATACACTTACGATAATTTTCTTCAGCTTGATATTATTGATATGGCCAATATAGGCAGTTCAGGCAAACTGCCCACCTGGCTTAAAACCCAACCGCTTTCTCCGGAAGGCTATAAGCATGTACCGCTGTGGCGCTTAAAAGAGGGGGTAAAGAAAGCGCTTGCCACGGCAGGCCCTGAATGGATTGTTTGCAGGCTGGAACAGCCAATCGGCTACGATTATCCCGGCAGCATTCGCCTGATGGACGATTTTGTAAGCCGGTTTAATTATGAATATGTGTATAATTACTTTTTCGGGAAGGATACAGTACAAAATCCTTATAAACCCGTAGTTTTTGCAGATTGACAAAAGAGGCCGGGTAGCTGTGAGCCGGCAAGAAAACGGTCCTTGCAAAGCAAAGGAATAGTGCGTTGACGCAGTGCTGGAAACCGGGCTGCTATCAATGAAAATTTCTTGCATCTGGAATTATTTTTTCCTGTCTGCCAGGAGATTTGGGGTTTTTCATTTCATCTCCACGGGATATTGCAGGCAGGTTTATGGCAGAGGCTAACTGGCGGAGCATATTAGAAATATCAAAACAACGTTGTACAATTACATGGACAACCTGTCCTTCAACCTGCAGCGTCCCTTCCACCATCAATAACCGGGCTTGTATGATTTCCTTTTTAAATTCTTCTTTAATATTTTGAAATATTACCAGGTTTGAGAAACCACTTTCATCTTCCAGGGTAATAAACCAAACACCTTTTGCTGTTTCCGGTCGCTGCCGTACAATCACTAACCCGGCTGTTTTGACCATGCTGCCATTGGGCTGGTTAATCAGTTCTTTATTGAGCGTAACATGCAGCAGTTGTAATTTTTCCCGTACAAAACTTACCGGGTGTGCTTTCACCGATAGCGATGTAGCTGCGTAGTCCCGCAATACCTGTTCACTATCCGGCATGAGCGGCAGTTGGATATTATTTTCATTTTTGTCCTGTTGTCTCTGGCCGGAAAACAAAGCCACAGGTTTATCTCTTATACTGATATGCCACAATGCCTGCCGTCTGTCAAGGCCTACAGAACGAAATGCATCGGCATCAGCCAGCCGTTCAAGCACTGCATCCGATAAGCCAATATTGCTTATCGAATAAATATCTTCAAAAGGATTGCTTCTTGCTCTTATTAACAACTGCATATCTTCTTCCCGGATACCTTGTACCTGGCGAAAGCCAAGGCGCAATGAAAAATAATTTTCTTCTTTAGTTTCTAAGGTATTATCCCAGTAAGAGAAGTTGATATCCACCGGCAGCACTTTTACGTTATGATTTTGGGCATCAATCACAAGCTGTGCCGGCTGATAAAAGCCCATAGGTAAACTATTGAGTAATGCAACGGCAAACACATCCGGGTAGTGGCATTTTATCCAGGATGAAACATAGACCAGTTGGGCAAAACTTGCCGCATGGCTTTCAGGGAAACCATAACTGCCAAATCCTTCCAGTTGGCGGAATACTCTTTTTGCATAATCAAGTGCATAGCCCCGTTGCGTCATTCCATTAATTAATTTTTTTTCAAAATCAGCTACCATGCCTTTGGCCTTAAAGGTGGCCATGCTGCGGCGCAACTGATCTGCTTCAGTGGGTGTAAAGCCTGCGGCAACAATAGCCACTTTCATAGCCTGTTCCTGGAACAATGGAACTCCTAATGTTCTGCCCAGAATTTCTTCCAGTTCCTTTGATGGGTATTCAACTTTTTCCTCTCCATTCCGCCTGCGCAGGTAGGGATGCACCATATCGCCCTGTATAGGGCCGGGCCTTACAATCGCCACTTCAATCACCAGGTCATAAAAACATTTGGGGCGCAGACGGGGCAACATAGTTTGCTGTGCCCTGCTTTCAATCTGGAAAACACCAATGGTATCAGCATTACTTATCATCTCATATACTTCCGGATCGTCCTGTGGAATGGTAGCTAATGTGAACGCCAAATGATAGTGTTGCTGCAGCAAATCAAATGCCTTGCGTATACAGGTAAGCATACCCAGTGCAAGGACATCAATTTTTAAAAAACCTAAGGATTCAATATCGTCCTTGTTCCATTCAATACAGGTACGGTTTTCCATCCTTGCATGCAGTACGGGGCATAGTTTGGAAAGTTTATTTTGGCTAATCACAAAACCGCCAGTATGCTGGCCTAACTGACGGGGGAAGCCGATGAACTGGTTGGTGAGTTCAAATACTTTTTTCAGGTAACGGTCATTGGCATTCATCCCTGTTTCTGCAGCTGTTTTGTTATTGTCATAGGCTTCGTTACCAAAACTGATCACCGACCCTGCAATTTTATTGATAGTGTCAACCGAAAGTCCCATGGCTTTGGCCACATCCCGTATGGCGCCTTTCTGGTGTTGTTGAGTAACCGTTGCTACAATACCTGCCCTGTCCCGGCCATATTTTTCATAGATATATTGAATCACTTCTTCCCGTCGTTCATGTTCAAAGTCCACATCAATATCCGGTGGCTCATTTCTTGCAGCAGATAAAAACCGTTCAAATAGCAGATCAAATTTTTCCGGGTTTACGGAGGTGATGCCCAGGCAAAAACAGACAGTGGAATTGGCCGCTGATCCTCGGCCCTGGCAAAGTACGCCCTTGCTTCTTGCATAACGGACAATATCATGTACGGTTAAGAAATAGGCCGCATAATTCATTTCAGCGATAAAACCGAGTTCATGGTTAATGGCATGGACAGTTTTGGGAGGAATATGCTCGCCAAAAAAATCCTTTGCCCCCTTCCAGGTGAGGTAAACCAGTTCTTGTTGCGGCGTCCGGCCTTCACTGGTAATTTCTTCCGGGTACTCATACTTTAATTCATCTAATGAAAAAGTACAGGCCTGTACAATCTCCTGCGTTCTTAATACAGCATCAGGATATTGCCGGAATAAACGCTTCATTTCTGTTGCTGTTTTCAAATACCGCTCAGCATTAGGGTATAACCTGAAGCCGGCATTGTGAATGGTGCATTTTTCTTTGATACAGGTCAGCACATCCTGCAATTGCCGGCGTGCAGGTTCGTGGTAGTATATATTATTGGTAGCTACCAGTGGTATGCGTAGTATAACCGAGAGTTGATCCAATCTGAATAACAGTTTACTATCATCACCATTATATGTTTTTTGAACGGCCAGGTATAAATTATCACCAAAATGATTTTTGTATTCCTGCAATACATCCCTGAAACTATGCTCGAGTTCAAATAAATTATTTAACTGGAGCGGAGGGAGTACAAGCAGTTTCACTTCCTTCAACTGTTCATACAGATCCTTTTTATACAAATGGCATTCACCTTTTTCTGCCCGCATATTGCCGGTTGTCAACAGGCCGCACAATTGCGCATAACCTTCAGCCGTTGTTGGATAAGCTAAAAGTGGAGGGCCATCTAATAATTGCAGCTGACATCCTACAATTATGCGTATGCCCAACTTCTTTGCAGCTGCATGGGCCCGTACAATGCCGGCAAAACTGTTAATGTCTGTAATCGCTATTTCCGTGTAACCCAAAGTAACAGCCTGCTGCACCATTTCTTCAGGGTGGGAGGCACCACGTAAGAAACTAAAGTTGGTTGTAACCTGTAATTCTGTGTAGTCCATTTTACCTCATTTTACTCAGGCACAATAACCGTGTAAATACCAGCCTACAGGTTTATCAGCATCGTAGTGGCCCGAACGGAATAGCCAATAACGATGGCCTTCTTCGTCTTCCACATAATAATAATCCCGGTGCCGGCCTTGTTGCAGCCACCATTCCTGTTCAATACGTTCCGGGCCATCCGCCCGTATGATTTTATGTATTTTATTTTTATACCTGAACAGCATGGGCGGATAGTCCGGTACCGGGGCTGTAACGCTGATAGGTTCGGGTGGCGATAATATTTTTAATGGCCTTGTTCTGGCATGTCTCCAGGTTGTTGTTGCTTTTTCGTCTAATGACAACGCTTTTTTTACGGATCGCTCTGGCCAATAATGTTCAGCGGGTAAATAACGGTGTATTTTATGTTCTCCGATTTTATTTGCTAAACGGTCGAGTAAAAGTGCGATATTATTATCTGTTATTTCGCCGGTAGTGGCCCATATAGCTGATTGCGGTGCAATATGTTCATCCACTTTGGTTGCCTGCAATACAAATAATTCAATACCTGAATCCGGTTCAATGTTTCCCAGTTTTATTTCAAACAATTTGAATAAATGCTTTGCATCACTGGTCGGCCGGTTTGTGCCAATTTCAACAGCTTGTGTTTTCCCATCAACCCGGTAACTGAGGAAATGTATTTTACGAATACCTTTTTGTTCCTGCTGTAATCTTTTGCAAAGCATTTCTAACAATTGTTGTAGTGCTATTTCAATCCCGGTCAATGTGACGATTGGCTCTATGCAATTCAGCCGTTCCTGGTATGGAGGAATAATCAAAACAGGCTGTATAAATTCCTGCTCATCACCTAATGCCTGGTGTAACCGTTTAATAAAATCTGTACCAAACCTGCGCCGGAGTACCGGGCGGGGCATATTCATAAAAAGGTTTACTTGCTTCAGCCCAAGCCTGTGTAAACGTTCTGTCACTTCATCATTAATACGAAGGCATTGTGGCGGGAGGTTGAGCAAAGCACCGGCTTCTTTTCCGCTTACAATGATGGATTGATTTTTTCCATAGTGTGTTACGGCCCATGCGGTTCCAATAGTTCCTGCCATCGCCATCCTGATCGTATAACCAAACATCTTTAGGCGATTGCTGATGTCGTGCATATATTTTTCTTCTCCACCCCATAAATGGGCGCAGCCGCTTGCATCAATCGTCAACCCATCGTTTCCATCTACTGCTACAGCAGGCGAATAACGGATAAACCAGGTTGCAAAATGTTTCATGATATTTTCAAACTGTTTCGGCTTGTCTTCAATTGTTTGCAGCATTGTTATAATGGCTCTTGCATCTGCCAGCACCATACCTGCATAAATGCCCTGCTGTTCGGCAAAGATGTTTGCCTCGGTAATAATCATTCGTCCATGCTTGGGTGCATAGACTACCAGTGGCTTGTCTGCGAGAGCTGGTGTCCGGCGGGTAAACCAATCCGTTTTCAAATACGGGAACCATATTGTGACATAACGGTGTTGCATGGTCTTACCCGGTTTGCTTTTGCAGTTCTTCTCTTTGTACCTGAATTGCTGTTGCTATCACCTGCCTGAATGCGTTGCCCAGCCATTCTATTTCCCAATTGCCGGGTTTACCATTGCGTATTTTTTTCAGTGCTACTTGCCAGCGGGGATGACCTACGCCGGGCAAACCACTATCTACTATACTTGGCAGGGCGTTAATTTGCCATCGGCTTACACAGGCATTAGTCGTGGTATTGATATTTTGATTTAATATAAAACCGGTTACTTTACTTTGTTCTACTGCCAGTTGAAACCTTCTTGAATTAGTAAAATTTAAATCCCGCATTTCAGTCACTACAGCGCAAAGGCTTTCACATTTCAATGCTTCTTCCGTTACCCATAGAACTTCTTTTTCATGTGCTGCATGTATAAAGATGATATTGCCGGGTTCAATATTGAATTGGCGTAAGGAGGGTGGGAAAACATTTTTACGGGGGCTTACCCATAAAACTATACCTCTTACCTGCATACAGGCAGAAAGTATACCGCTGATAAAACCACCTGTTGCCGCAAGATCTTCTGGCTGATGACATAAAAATTCATGTATTGCACCAACGGGAAAAACACCATTCGGGAAATGTCGCTGCATAAATCGTAAACCGCTAGGCAGGCCAGACGTATTCGCAGGTTGCTTATAACCACTTAGCAGTAGGATATCCCTTTGTAAACGGGTAATTATTTCAGGTTTAGTAGCCTCCACAGAACAAATCTAAGTATTTTACTAAAATATTTAGTAAATTGTCTGAATTTTTTGGCTATTGCTCCCTGAACAAAAAGAATTGCGCTTTGATTGGCTATAAATAATTAAGTGGCTGCCGTATGCATATTGCTAACGTGACACCTATATCCCTCTCAACGAAAAAAAATGCCCCACCAATGCGGTTGTTATCATGGCCAGGGTTCCCCAAAAACATATACGCAAAACTGATTTCATTACAGAAGAACCTCCAGCATTGGCTGCCAGCATCCCCGATAAAACCAGGAATATGATAGCGCATCCATATTGAATAAAAACCATCGGCTTTAGCGGCGCAAGTATAGATACAAGTAAGGGGAGCAGGCCTCCAACAACAAAAGAAGCTGCCGAAGCCAGTGCTGCCTGCAGCGGTTTGGCCCTGGTTATTTCGTTCATACCCAGTTCATCGCGGGCATGTGCTTCCAGTGCATTATGTGCAGTTAGTTGTTTGGCTACCTCCATAGCAAGCCCGGGGCTGAGCCCCCGGGCCTGGTATATGGAAGCAAGTTCCGCTAATTCTTCTTCCGGCATTTCCGCTAATTCTTTTTTCTCTCTTGCCAGATCGGACATTTCAACATCCGACTGTGAGCTTACCGAAACGTATTCCCCCGCAGCCATAGATAATGCTCCGGCTACCACACCGGCGAGGGCCGATAATATAATAGCCTCCCGCCCCGGGTTTGCTGCTGCTACGCCAATAGCAAGGCTTGCAGTTGAAAGTATACCATCATTTGCGCCTAATACGGCGGCTCTCAGCCAGCCGCTGCGGTGCATAAAATGGCGTTCATTGGTTATCATTTTACGGTCAGTTGAATGGTGATGCTGTTAGCAGAAAGTTGTATGTTCTTATTATAATGCCCATACCTCAGTTCGAGGGCAGGTATATGTTTCAAACCGAATACACCTTTTAAAGGCGTGTACCGGATACCAGCCCCGAAGAAGTTACTATGAAATTTTGAAAGATCATAATTACTCGTGTAATAGGTATCCTGGGTGCTGTGCATTTGGTAAGGTTTAAAATAATCAACACCTGATTGGGTATAAAATCGATAAAAGGGGCTCACCGAAAAAAACGGGTTGATCTTGACGGGTATTTCAAGGCTCGCTGTATGCGACCGCAGGCCCCAGCTATCGGTATAGAAGCGGTAATAACTGCGCAGGATAACCTTGTTGCCAAAAAAATAATTCGCCCGCAAACCGATTGGCAATTTAAAGCGGCTATCTGGTAAATGCTCCTGTTTCACCGATCCGTTGGTAAAATATACCCGGTAAAATGGCATACTTAAATAACCGTTTTGTTGTACAACATCTGCAAGCACAGCAAACTGGAAGCGGGTGTTCACTACCTGGGTCCAGGAAAGTGATCCAACATAGGTGTTCCTGTTTACACCGGGATAATCATCCTCATCATCATCCTGCCCCGGATTCGTACGCAGTTCGGTAGGAAGTATGAGGGAAACACGGTCGAGCAACACTTGCGCTTTTGCACTGAACTCCCCGTTTTTATTGGTAGTCTTTTTTGAAAAACCGGCAGTAAAGCCGATAGAGCGATAGTCGAATTCGGCAGAAGCAGAAGCCCCGAATTGCAGGCTATGGCCTTTCACGGAGTTTTCAATTGTCCAGGTCAGCGATGGATAAATTCTTGTATCCGCATGTGAGGCAGAAGAGTTTGCTTTGAGGTCAACATTATCTGATGAGGCTGATGTGTAATGATCGATACCTATTTCGCCGTCCAAGGTATGTTTGCGCAATTTTTTATCCAGCCGGGTCAGCCTCACATCGATCGTGGTGGCAATATCTGTCAATTGCTGGGAGCCGATACCGCCGGTGACAGCAGCCCGATCCCCGTCTTGTGAATAATAACTTGATACTATGTTTACTTCTTCAAGTTTCAGTTTGCGGGCTGAAAACCCTGTGGTATCGGCCGTTTTTTGTGCCCGTAATGACAATAATGCCAGTATAGAAAATGCACTTAAAAAAATTCGTTTCATGCGATGACAATGAGTTGGTTTAAAAAATGAGTTTAGTTACAACCGCAGCCGCCACCATTCTTTCCACCGTTGGCGCCTGAAGAACCCTCCCGGTACGATTGAAAATTGAGTTCGGTCTTCTCCGATCGCCGGTTACTTAATGTCATTTCACTATCATTTAGTTTATTTTTTTGGTACTCCTTTACCGTAGTGCAGGCAGTACAACTGAGTGACAGCAGGGTGATAGCTGCCACCGTTTTTGGAAAATCTTTTTTCATATCAGGTTGATGTTTTTGGAGGTAAACACCCGGTTGTCATCATCAATGATGATACAGGCCAGGTGATGAATTTGGTTTATCAATGCAAGCCCTGCACGGACACCCATAATGGTAACAGGCGTGGCCATGGCATCAGACAATTCTGCATTGGGACTAATAATGGTAACACTCTTGATACCCGTAACGGGTAACCCGGTTTTAGGATTGATGGTGTGCGAATACCTGCAGCCATTGATAGTTATATACTTTTCGTAGTTACCGGAAGTGGCAATTGCTAAGCCTGAAATACTGAGATATGAAAAGGGAAGGGCTGCCTGGTCAGGGTTGGCAATGCCAATTGTCCAGGGTTTTCCATTGGCCTGCTTTCCCCAGGCTGTCAAATCTCCGGATGCGTTTACAATGCCTGCGTCAACACCTTCCTGTATCAGCAGTGCTTTAGCCCTCTCTGCCGCATAGCCTTTACCAATACCGCCAAACCCGATGCGCATTCCTTTTTCTTTTAAAAAAACGGTTTGTTGTTTTTTATCAAGTACAATGTTCCGGTAATTGATCAGGCGTACACTTTCTTTAGCCTGGCGCTGGCTTGGAAGGGAAGTCATTTTTCTGTCGAAATTCCACAGACGCTTATCTACCGAGCCATAGCTCAGGTCAAAAGCACCCTGGGTTAAATGCGAAATACGAAGCGAGCGTTCGATCAGTTCAAAAACTTCAGTATCTGTTTTAACTGCCTGCAGGCCTGCGTGCAGATTGATGAAGTTAGTTTGACTGTCTTCTGCATAGGTCGTCAGCAATCGTTCTATTCTTTTGATCTCGGCAACTGCTAAGTCAATTTTCTGCTCTGCCCATTCCCTGGATTTGGCCACTACGGTAATTTCAAACCGGTTTCCCATCAGTTTCTCCACCCGGCGGTACTCTGCCAGTTGAGAAATAGTATCAATAGTTGCTTGCATGTACCGCCTTTTTGACTTCGGAAATAAATGCTGGTAATCCCTTTTCGGGGTAACCTTCCCATTGGTGTACTATTTTTCCTTCAGGGGTCAGCAATAACGTAAATGGAAACTTCCCTTCAGGATTATAGACCGCAGCAAGCGAATCGTTTTGCTTTTGTAAAACAGGCGATAACTTGTTTTTCTTTTGCCGGGGAAAATCAGCGTTGTACAACACCAGTAAACTGTCTGAAAGCGCAGTAAATGCAGGCTTCTCAAAGACATCCTTATGCATTCTTATACATGGAATGCACCAATCTGATCCGGAGAAATTAAGCAATATCAGCCGATGGTTCTCCTTTGCTTTTTTCTGTGCAGTGATATAGTCCGCTTCCCAATGAGTAGCGGGTACCAGCAGCATGATCATGCTGCTTATTAGCAATAATTTCATGTGTTAACTATTAATTGCCTGGTATAGTATATACAGGCAGGCCATTAGGAAGATAAAATAGAATAATAAGTGTCAGGCTGGAAGGGAAAGAATTCGCGGGGGCTGAAATATAGGAACTGGATCCGTGTAGTATAAACGATCGTCATTTACTAAAATAAACAAACAGGAACCCGGCGTATACGTGGCGGGAATGTCAATTTCTGTGATCCGTGGTACTGTAACCGGTGGTACATGGGCATGATGGTCGGCCCTTTTAAAAGGGAGTTGCATGTCACGTTCATAGTCCTCATCATGCGGTGATCCATGCAAGTAGTGCATGTCCAGGAATTTAAAAAAGGATATACCCGGATTTCGTTGCTGGTGTTCGTGAAAATGCTGAAGAATTACCGGCAACTTTAGCAACTGGCTTGCTTCAGTAGTAGAGGTAAGATAGGCTGTAAAAAAAAGTATGGCTGCAAATCGCCGCATATAGCCTAAAGTTAACTAAAATAATTCAACAAGTAAGGACGGGTATAAATGCTAACAATTCTTTAAGCAAGAGTGTTGCTCCGGCCGCTCAGCTCCCCTGCTTACCATGCCCATCTTAATTGACGATTTCGTTTGGGAAGGAGGTTACTTAGCGACTGGATTGAACTTTTTGTATATATCGTCGTAAAAAACAACGGCACCTTTTTGATTAATATCAACAGGATTGTACCACACCACTACCGGCAGTTTTTTTTCAGCAGCCACATATACCGGGGCCTGGCTTTTCAGGCAGCCTTTTTCTTCCAGTGTATCAATGGCCCTGGTATTGCGGCCAAGCACCAGGTGCCCCAAATCAAATGGCTTTTCCATCCGCATGCAACCGTGACTGTAGTATCTTTTATTCGTCATGAATAAGCTCTTAGAAGGGGTATCATGCAGGTATACCGTATAAGGGTTATAAAAATTAAGCTTCAGTAATCCAAGTGCATTGTCGCAGCCTGTGGATTGCCGGATGATAAACGGAAAATTGGAAGCACTCACATTGTTCCAGTTTATTGTATAGGGATCCAATACCTTGCCCCGCTTATCAAGAACCTGGTAATTGCCGGCGTTTAAATAGCCCGGATTGCTCCTTATTTTTGGCAGCATTTCATTTTGGATAATACTGGAAGGTACTGTCCAGTAGGGGTAAAGAATCACCTCTTTTACCTGGCTGGTCAGCGTTGGTGTGGGTGTGGATGGTTTACCTACAACCAGTCTCATAGCAAGTATTACGTTGCCACGTTGATATACTTTTAAATAAGCAGCGGGAATATTTACCACAATTACCCCTTGCTCCTTTGTCAGGGCATAAAGCCACCGGTAATAATTGACAGAAAGAATTAACCGGTCGAGCCGTGTGCTTAAAGCAATATTTAGTTCAGCTAAAGCCGTACTCCGCAATACGCCGTCACTCAACAAATCAAATTTCACCTGCGCTTGCTTTACAGCGCTGCGTACTACAGAATCCTGTACAGCTGTGGCGGAATCCATGCACCCAAGAAATGGCTTTTCCATCCGCATGCAACCGTGACTGTAGTATCTTTTATTCGTCATGAATAAGCTCTTAGAAGGGGTATCATGCAGGTATACCGTATAAGGGTTATAAAAATTAAGCTTCAGTAATCCAAGTGCATTGTCGCAGCCTGTGGATTGCCGGATGATAAACGGAAAATTGGAAGCACTCACATTGTTCCAGTTTATTGTATAGGGATCCAATACCTTGCCCCGCTTATCAAGAACCTGGTAATTGCCGGCGTTTAAATAGCCCGGATTGCTCCTTATTTTTGGCAGCATTTCATTTTGGATAATACTGGAAGGTACTGTCCAGTAGGGGTAAAGAATCACCTCTTTTACCTGGCTGGTCAGCGTTGGTGTGGGTGTGGATGGTTTACCTACAACCAGTCTCATAGCAAGTATTACGTTGCCACGTTGATATACTTTTAAATAAGCAGCGGGAATATTTACCACAATTACCCCTTGCTCCTTTGTCAGGGCATAAAGCCACCGGTAATAATTGACAGAAAGAATTAACCGGTCGAGCCGTGTGCTTAAAGCAATATTTAGTTCAGCTAAAGCCGTACTCCGCAATACGCCGTCACTCAACAAATCAAATTTCACCTGCGCTTGCTTTACAGCGCTGCGTACTACAGAATCCTGTACAGCTGTGGCGGAATCCATGCACCCAAGTGCAAAAAGTTTTTTACAAAGGGCCTTGTTGCCTTTATTGACGTTGGCGGATGTAATTTTTTCCTCCCTGTAATCCTGTTGTTTTAAAATGTTGATATAGCGGGAAATTTCGGTAAGTATCGGTTTTATTTGCGGCATTGATTCATTCAATGCGTTAGCCAGGCTGCGTAACCCGCCGACATGCATGGCTCCCAGGATCTGTGACGGTATATGGTCTGAAGGTGGTGCATACTGTAAACCATCGTAGCTGAATTCCGGTTTGTGGTTGCCATTCGCAATATCTGTAAAAAATCGGGTGGCCGCGTCGGTTATCCTTAATTCGATGACCAGTGAATCGAAATGTTCGGTCATAACAATACATACGTCTTCCTCCCCAACCAGTGCGGCCGAATAATCGCAGGGCAGCAATCCCTGGTATTTTGCATGGCTGATTAGCGTGCACAATTCAGCATGAAGTGGTCGCCCTTCAGCACAAAGCCAGGCGGCCTTGTAGCCATGTAAATTGTAGAACTGCTGAACTTTTTTCACATCAACGATACCCGCTTTTTTCAAACGCTCCGTTGAAGAAAGCAGTTCCTGTAGCTCTGTTGACGTAAACTGGGCTTTCGCCACTGGAGCCAGTACAAACAGGAAAGCAAGTATGATAGTTATTTTCATGCCTGGTATTTCGCAGATTAAAACCCCGCCAATGGTGTGGCGGGGTTCAACCAAGGAGCAGTCTATTTGACTGTGATCTTTTTGTTTTCAGTTTTTTTTGCAGTTTCCCTTACCGGCAGTGTAAGGGTCAGTATTCCGTTGTCATACCGTGCATCAATTTTCTCTTTATTCACTTCTTCGGGCAGGCTAAAACTGCGGCTGAACGACGAATAGCTGTACTCCTGGCGGGTGTATTTTTTGTCACCCTCATCCTTTCTTTCTTCTTTTTCAGAACTGATGGTAAGCATATTGCCATCAACATCAATTTTAAAATCGTCTTTTTTCATACCGGGTACAGCAAGCGTTACCAGGTAAGCACCTTTGTTTTCTGTGATGTTGACCGGCGGGATAGTAACAAACCGGTTCCAGCTATTGCTGTTGTTGAACCATTCGTTCCAGGGTTTGAAGAAATCATCGAATATAGAAGGCGCTTTTTCTTTGGCCTTCGTTAATACTTGTGTAGCCATAATAAACCTCCTTTTTTTAGTAGGTCAAAGCTATACCGGAACCCTGCGGATGAAAAGGAGATTCGTCAACCGTAGTAATGAGATTTATCAGATGCTGATTTTTTACCCAGCGTATGGCGATAGTAAAAGGTAATAAGATAAAGGCCATTTTGCACCAGGCCAAACAGCAGCCATCGTTTGAACCGTCTGAACCAATTAGTTGTACTTGCATGGTATGCAGGAGTGATAATTTTACAGTCGTTACGGATGATAGCATCAATATCGGATCTTGTTTTTACGGCAAAAGCATCATTTGCTATTTCAAGGTTGAGTTCAATGCTGGCATAGGCACTCAGGTTATTGATATTATATGAACCGATAAGTACGACTTGCTGATCGCCAATGGCAAGCTTTCCGTGCAGGATCGATGGTTGGTATTCGAATATCTCAATCCCCTTGCTTAGCAGCCAGTCATACATATATCTTTCCGCCTGTTTGATCATGGGCAGGTCGGAAATACCCGCTGTAACGAGTTTAATCTTTACGCCACGCAGCGCAGCCTTTTCAAGCAGCCTGCGCATGAAACGCCCCGGGAGGAAATAACTGCAAAGGATGACAATTTCCTTTTCAGCATGGAGGAGCATTTTACTATAAGCGGATGAAACCTGGTTTTTACGCCTCACCCAATCATTACGGCGCAGGGCTATACGGCATTCGTTCGATGTGATATAATCGTCTGTCAGCGGTTCTCTTTCGCAAGGGGTAAGCCCCATTTGTAAAGGGAAGTTGTTCCATGTTTTCCAGCAAAGAACGCATAGTTCCAGCGCTGCCTGGCCGCTTGTACACACCGCAAAATCAAGCCAGGCTTTTTTTTCGGGGAAGTCATTGTAGTTATTGCTGATATTAACACCACCCACCAGAGCGTTGTACCTGTCAAAGACAAAAATTTTATGATGGAGCCTTCGCCCAAGATAAAAGCGGCTTGTTCGAAGAAAAGGTTCGAAAAACCGCAAATGTATTCCCGCATCGCGGAGGTTTTTGATGAATACTTTCGATAGCTTTCGTGAGGCATAGCCATCCACCAGGACATATACATCAACTTTTCTTTTTGCAGCAGCGATTAGCGCATCGCTGACCATAATTCCCGTTTCATCATCATCAAAAATATACACCTGTATGTGGATGGATTCTTTGGCAGTATTGATCATTTGCAGGAGCCGGTCGAAAAATAGTTGTCCCCCGTGAAGCAATTCCACACTGTTCCGTTCGGAATATTCACTCCTTTTTCTATAGAACGAATTGCTCATAACTTAATTTAAACATACCTATTCCTGCTGGTGTTCGTTATGATACGGGTCAGCCGTCTCTTTGACATATCTTATGCGGTAGACGATCGGAAAGATAAGTTACACGGAGCTAGCCCCCAGGTAATTATTACCCCGGATTGGCCAAAGCTGACTGTGTTCATAAGGCCTGTTGAGCGTAATCATTGGCCTGCGGGCCGGGTTATTGTTTATTTGCTAAAAGCCTGTTTATGTTTACAACACTTACCAGCGAGCAAATCGAAGACCTGATTCATAGCCAGGTTGTAGGACGAATCGGTTGCCATGCAGACGATCTTACGTATGTCGTTCCGATCAGTTATGCGTATGACGGGGTCTGTATTTATGGAAGAACTTTTGAAGGAAAAAAGTTGAACATGCTTCGGAAAAACCCAAAGGTTTGTTTCCAGGTTGACAATACCCGTGATCTTTCCAACTGGCAAAGCGCCATTTGCTGGGGGGAGTTTGAAGAAATAAAAGAACAGGCCGGGCGACATCTTGCTATCGGGTTGCTTCAAAACCGTCATATACCACTTGTACACAGTCAAACCATGCAATTGGCACAGGATTCACCGTTTGCATCGGATGATGATAGTATACCCGGGGTTCTGTTCAGGATACGTATACAAGAGAAATCAGGAATGGCTGAATGCAGCACTGAACAATATTATTATTCAACATAAATGATTAAAGTACGTGAAGAAGCATAAAGGTCTTTCCTGATTTTTACGCACAGGCTGTTACGGTATTTTGTCAGAATGATGTAGCAACCTATAAAGCCATCGTAAACCCGTAACGAAAGTTCATTTCAACTGCCAGGGGAAATTGGCAAACATCGTATGATTACTGATTTTTCCATATCGATTTTTACCTGGATTATAGCACTGATGGTGGTCTTCGTGGTGCTAAAAAAGATCATCAATCGCTTACTCAGGTGGCTTTTGCCTGCATTCTATAATTTGCTTATCAAGCGGAGTAAACAACTTAATAAACGATAGCAGCACAGGCTGCCGGCCAGGGCCTGCAGCGTAACCGATGTATTTCGTTATTCTCCGGAATATTTACAGGCTGGGTGGCTGCTATTTTTTAAATAATTTTTCCAACACTCTTTCTATCATATCGCTGGTTTTGGCAGCTGCCTTCTCTGCAATATCGGAGGCAAACGATTCAACAACACTTTTCTTCCGGCAGGATAAAGAGGCTGATAATAAATCAGGAAACTGATCGGTGAAATCATCTAAATTTTGTTCAAGTTCCTTTTCTTTTTTCTTGACGATTGATTTGTTCCTGGCTATTTCTTTTTCAAGAGATCCGAGGTTATGAATATGGGCTTTAGTCATTGTCTTTGTGTTGATCGTTATCTGCTTCATTTTTGTCATGCACAGCAAGGGCACGAATAACGGCGTTAATAATAAATTTCTTGCACAATCCGGCAAGTGGTAATAAGACAAGAAATCCGAATGCAGTTACGATACCGAAACCTGCGGTATAACTACCGGTAATGGAACTTAACCAGAAGCCTGCTGTAAGTCCGCCGAATATAAAAAGAAGGAAAATGAGGAACAGGGCAATGACAATCCAAATTAAGTGGCCAGCAGCTTTAGCTATATACCGTATTGCCAGGAGTTTATTTACCTCAATCTTTGCTTCCAGCCATTCCCGAACCAAACGGCTGTTCTGTTTTACAAACGATCCAATATTTTCTTTTTCGCTCATATCGTTTGAATTTTAGCAGTATTAAAAATTATAGTTGCTGCGTGTTATACTGGCTTATCGGTATTTTAGGTTGTTGTTTCATAACGGCCGGTTTTTTTAGTCAGCCGTATCCGGTAAATGACAGGCTTTATTACTCCGGGAGAACGGGGGTGTATCCTTTTCTCATGTATTTCAGGCAGTACAGCCGTTTCACTGACTTTAAGGTGTAATGTTTTTTCTACAAAAAGGTTCATTGCTGCATAACGTTCAGCTTCTTCAGTTAACTCTTCATATTCCCCCCATGCAATAACACTTCTCCAATGGGTATAATTGATGATCTCGTCTACCTGCAGGCATACTTTGGGATTTTTTCGCATGATTTGAATTTTCCTGCCTTCCGTGGCATGTGCAATGATCGAACCGTTGTCATAGACATAATTGATGGGTACGACATACATTTCATCATTAAAGCAGCAACCCAATCTTCCTACCAGGTTTTGACTTAGCACTTCTTCTATTGCTTCATGGGATAAATTTCCTATCATAGGCCAAATCTACCTGTTCCCGGACAGGATTAAAATGAACACAGTCAGTCTTCCGGCTGACCTGTATCACCTACTTACTATGGGCGATAAATAGCGGGAGCTTTAGCTGGCTCATTAAAGTGTCTGCCATGCTTTCCCTGAACCATCTTGATACGGCGCTCCGTTGGTAGGCGCCCAGGACGGCCATCGTGCCCGGCCGTTTTGTACGCAAATGATTGAGCACTTTTATATCGGGAAAACCTTCTTCTTGTACATAGGTGACCCGTTTAAAATGCCGCTGCATGAATTCTTTAATCAGTGCACTGTCAGGCAACTTTGATCCTTTCCTGGTGGTTTTTACGGTGTACACTTCAGCAGGAAGATCAGCAAGTAAAGGAAACGTATAGCAGAGCATTTTGATAGCATGCATCGAAACAGGCGAACCGTCAAATAATAAAACGGATTGTACAATTGGCTGGTACGGCCCTGTTACCAGCAGCACCGGGCATTGAATGTGCGGGAGTAGCTGCTTAATGAAGCGGGTGGGCTTTTCCTCAGCATGATGGGAGAAAGATTCTTTGCCATCAAGTATCAGCATATCTGCGTATATACTTTCCTTTATAAGTTCACGAATAGCAGCCGCCCTGTCCTTATGTACTACGTATTTGATACCGGCTGCTTTGCATGCATTTTCAAAAGTTTCAACAGATCTTGCCCTTGTCTTTTCATCTTTTTTATCCAGGTGCTTTCGCCTGGTGTCAATGCCATCACCGTCTTCTGTTATCAGGTCATAGATTTTATAACTATGATAGACCAGGTCTTCCAGGAATACTCCCACCAAGAAAGTGTTCCCTTTCCTGGCTATTGACAAAGCATGCTCCTGAACAGCCATAGAGTATTTAAGTCCGTCAAATGCAGCAATGATCTTTTTCATGGTTGTATTAATTCTGGTATTTGCAATGTATAATGCTGTTTCTTGAGCTATCGTTGCTTTACAGCAGGGAATAGGGGGTTAGCTGTTTTATCCTTGAATGCAAGCAACGGGTGCCGGTAGCTCATTGATGAGTTTTTTTGCTTTTACTTAATTGCCCTCAAGTTCTTCCGGTGTTATCAGGTCTTGTTCTTCGCCACTTATGCAATCCAGTTCTCCTTCCGTTTCAGCAAGTGGTCCGGGCGGAGGTGGCTCCTGCAACGGCTGTTTTTCCGGTGATGCCGGTTGTAAAGAAACCGGCACTTCCGTAGCCGGTATCGCTTTTTTCTTTTTCCAGCGAAGAAGATGCGGAAGCCGCTGCTTCGCGGCATCAATGCTTTTCGCAGGTATTTTTTCACTTTGCATGCGGAAAATTATTTTTTCCTGCATTTTTTCGATGGTGAGACCAGTGTCGGTGAATGCACCATCCTGGTAACAATACTTGCAATAAAGGTTACTTTGACTGCTGTCCTTTTCGCTGCCCCGTAAAGCAGGGTTGTCCAGTGGCATGCTGCAACTTTGACAATAACCGTTATATGTCATGGTTTATTTTTTTCTGATTTCATACCTGGTGCAGGCCGTTCATCAAACTAATCATAGCAGAAAACTTTCTTCCCCGAAGTAATTTTATAATACCGGTTTGAACAATGAGTAACGTCAAATAAGTGGGTGAGTATGCTCATGGGTATGGTACTTCGCAGACCGGTTCTTCCGCCGATCAACCAGTTGTAGCAGGGCTGGCAGGTTCAGGAGTCAATACCAATGGTTATTAAACCCGGGAATGAATTGAAGGTCGGACAACAAGTGCATTACATCCGGATGACCTTCCTCATTCAGGCAGTTAATGAATCTCATTGTTCAGATATGGATCTAAGCGAAACTTTGTGTGGTATTATTAGTGGCTATTTAAACTTACCTTTTATGACATACACAAACCTTCGCCATTTGGGCACCAATTACCAGGAATGGATAAATACACTTGAGTTTTACAAGCAAGACCTGAATATATTGGACAAACGCCTGCTGGAAGTGGCGTCAAAAAACAGCGGGCATGAAGCAGGGGCAGGCATAGAGCATTTCCAGAACCAGTTCAATATCCAGGAAAGAAATATTAATGACCTCATGCATCGCATACGGCTTAATGAAAGACAGGCAGCCGGTGACGTCCAATCACATGCCAGTCATATTGAAGTGGATGTTGTCAATACAAAGGCAGTTATCAGCGGGGATATGAAGCAGTTTGAAGATATGATGAAAAGCCTCAGGCAGGAGTTCAATTCTTTTCTCGCTAAATGGATGTAAGGCTTTCGGCAAACCGATACATTTTAGCCTTTAAACCGGGTATTTGTACTGCTATAAAGACCTGAAGCACCAATTTACCCGTGATAATTTCTTGAAAAAAATTTGCTCGGCTTTGATTTTTTTCAATCCATAGAAGAGTAGGTCCATAGAGGTCCACAACAAAAACCAACTGGCCGGCTCCAACAGGACCTTCAGGGATTGCAGGCCAAAGGAGAGCGGATTAAAATAGTGACTTATAAGAACATTCAGGATTGTCAGTAAAGAGCCAAGGGAAAGTAATAGTAAACCGTTGAATTTTCTTTTGCGGTATTGTTGGTGCTTGTTTTGGAATTGATGCAGGGTATATAGGGATAGGTTCTTAACGATCAGCTGCTCGGTTTCCTGTTGCCGCATGGCTGCGGGAACCTGTAATTCCAGTACATCAATGTTTTCATCCTTTGATTCAAACAGTGTTCGTAGTTCATCAAGGAAGTCTGCGGATATGCGGCGCTTCAGGTAATTCCTGGAATCGAAATCAGAAAAAAGCTCATCATAGTGATCGAGCCATAATTCAAGTTGTGCCATAATGTTAATTGACAAGCCAGTAATTTTTCGCTTTTGCCGGGAAAAAGATGGCTTTACGCTGAAGACGTGTATGTGATTTCTAAGCCGTGCAATTTCACTGTGAACCCGGTTGTTTTTCCCAGAACGGTTCGTTCCATGCAGGTGGCTCTTTGAGGGTAGTATTAATCATTTGTTCGAGCAGGCCAAGACTTTCACACGCTATATTTTTTTCCAGCAAAGGAAGCAGTTCGGTTTCTTCGAACCTGATATAATTAGTAATGCGTCTTGCTGCAAGTTCAGCTGTCCAGGTAGTGAACTCGTCTTCCAGCAACTGGATAAGGTCGTAAATCTCATTGTGGTTGTCTTCGATTCGTAAAGTCAGGTAATGCGTACGTGCAAAAAACCTGGATGATATTCTCCTGGCCAGGTCTATATGCGGGTGGCAATAATATTTCCATGCCCAACGGACATACTGTTTTAACAAGAGAGGATGTTGGCGCCGGCAATTTTCAAGCAATCTCTTTGCGATTAATTGTATCTCTTCCCCTTGTTGATTAAACGGTTCAACACAGGCGGCAAAAGCTAATGTTTCAGGTTTCATATTTCTAAATTAGCTAGGCGCCTGTCGGAAGCAGGGAATACCGGTCAGGCCGATAAATGATAGTTATCAGCTCTGTCTCCAATTCAGGCTTTTCATAGCAAGCTAATCACCTGTTCTTACAAACTTAACCTGCCGGATACGGTCGCCGTGCAATACGATGAACGGTTTTTTACGGGCTGCATTAAACTCAAGCCTGTAATTGCCACAGATGAATTTTGAAGGCGTAATCCGGATAGCCTGCCTGTCCTGGCCTTCGATTTTTATGAGATAGTTTTGAAGAGAATCATATGCAATCACCAGGGAAACCCCTGTTTCATTATTGATATAGCTGCCATCGGCATCCCTGAAGTTTAGTTTGCTGAAATCAGCACTTATCTTTTTTAGGGTGTAAGGTGCATGTGTGGTATAATAGGCAGTAACGGTTGTTTCTTTTTTCTGATTGGTCAGAAATTCCAGTTTAAATGCCGGGTCATTCCATTGATGAAAACAATTGGATGATTCTCTTTCCAGTCGTATGTCATTTCTGCCTGTTCGTATAAGGAATAAACTGCTGTCGCGGTATGCAAACTGAAATGTAAATTCATCGGCTGTCTGATATATTCCGGCAATAGTCTGTTCACTGATAAACTTGCCGGCTTTTTTTGGCGCAGTTTCATAGCTGGTTTGATTTGAATTTAGTCCCAGCCATACATCAGCCATCTGCCTTGTTTGGCTGGATGGGATCACTTTTCCGCTATTAGTGAGGGTAAACAGGCTTAATGTATCGCCAAAGCGGATGACGGTGGCTTTCCAGGCTCCGGTGGCACCCTCATGAAAACGATAGGGACGGTTTTTATAGCTGCCAAATTCCAGCCCGTAACCATAGTTTTTTGCTGCCGGGTTTACCAATGCCTGGCTTTTATTTATCAGGGATGCCGGAATACCGCAGGGTTTTCCTTGTATGGCTTTTTCCCACGCAATTAAATCTGCCGGGGTAGTGAACAGATTGCCATCGCCACAGGCGTTCCATATCCAGGCATAATTGCTCCATGTTGAAAAATTAAAATACGGTTTAGCAATGGGTCCTTTAATTGTTGCGTAATTATTTTCAAACCTTGTGGCTTTCATTCCTAGTCTTTCAAATATTTGGCTGGTATAATCAGTAAATGATTGCCCGGTGGCTTTCTCTATTATATCAGCCAGCAACATATAGTTTGAATTGCTGTACATATACCTGGTGCCAGGCTTAAAATTCACATCACTCTGCCGTTCCAGCAACGCATATGCATCTTTATTGCTCCAGCTGTTTTTCCACCAGGTTTTTCCCTGCAGTGCCCATAAATCATACACATCACGTATACCACTTCTGTGTGTCAGTAACTGCTCAATAGTTATCTTGTATTTCAGTCGGGAAAATAGCCCGGGCAGGTATTTTCTGATATCATCCTTCAGCGAAAGTGTGCCTTTCTGTGCAAGCAGCAGTATTGCAAGGGCTGTAAACTGTTTTCCGTTGGAAGCTATATTAAAACGTGTATTGGCGTCAATGTACAAGCTGTCTTCCAGGCTGGCAAAGCCAAGATATTGCTGGTAGCTGAGCTCACCATGCCGAATGATGGCAGTTGCAATTCCGGGTGCTGCTGGTGGTACATCCTGACCAGCTACTTTATGGAGAAGGCTGTCGTTGGAGCCGGCCATTGAAAAGCCTGACTGCCCGGTAACCAGGGCAGGTAATAGTGTGATCAGTACCAGGTAAACGATTTTTCTCATTTTTTTTAGACGCAAATATGACCTAACCCGGTATGTATAAAGTGTCATATCGGGATATGGCACTAAGTTTTTTGCAGATTTTCGAGGTATTGGCGGGGTGTCATGCCGGTATGTTTTTTAAAAGAGCGGTTAAACGTGGACTTGGAATTGAAACCGCAGTCATATGCAATACCGAGCAGGGTCTGTAAGTTATGCTCCCCGGACTGAAGCCTCGTAATGACGGCCTTTGTCCGGTGACTATTTACATAGTCATTAAAATTCATATGAAAAGCCAGGTTGATTGTGGATGATACTTTTTTGGCCGGATAGTTTATTTGTACGGCGAGCTGTTGAATGGTCAGGAGCGGGTTTTCATACAAGGTATGCAGCTTCATGCTCTCTTCGATTTTGGCTTTACATGCTTCATCGGGAATGGCTGCTTCGCCATGTTCTTCTGTAAAAGCATCCTGTTCCATACTATTGTCTTCTGTTTGCAGCAAAGTCTCGCCGGCTGTTCCTGAAACCTCTGCTTCGTTCAACTGTATGACGGGCGCCTGAACTGTGTTTGTATACCCCTTGATAGCGATAATATAAAACAGGCCAGAAAAAGACAGGTAATACCAAAACTTCTGACCAAACTTGCCCCATTCCGGGTTTACAATAAAAAAAGCAAGGCGCAAAAGGAGTAATGCAACGAGGCTTAATAAGAATAATTGCGCCCATCGGAATAATATGGTGTCCGCAAAACTGGTAACCTGGTATATCACTCTTTTATACTTTCTGTAAGTGGCCAAACTCATAAGTATATATATAAACAGGGAAATAAAGCCGGCCACCTGGTACCAGGTATCAAAATCTTTGTCTTTGCCATCCCGGTAAAAGAATACTTCCGGCAATATACATGCATCCGCTACGAACACAACAAGCGAATACAGCAGGTAAAGAAAGGCCGGTAGAAAATGCCAGCTGTCTTTGCGGGTAAAACGGAAAGATTTGTCAAGCAGGCTTTTTGTGTAGAAGTACAACAGGGGCGGAATCAGGAATAGTTGCTGAAGCGTCATGTAAAATAGCAGCTCCCGGTATCCGTCCCTCGCATACCAGCCGGCATAGCCCAACATGAAGGGCAAGACATATAAGGTGGCCATGAATAATAGCAGGCCCAGCCACAGGCTTGCTAGTATTTTCTTTTGCAAATATGCAGATATAAGCAAACCTGTAAATACCATTGCGTGCAACACGAAAAATAATAATAAGGAGCTTTTCTCGTTGAAGTGAAAGGGCATTCGGTAATAGTTTGGGCTGGCTAAATCGGATGTATCATGGTATAATTAAAACAGCATGTTGCGGATCAAATATTAATCATGCCATCCAAACTTATACCATTTTGTGCTAACGGGTGAAAGCGGCTTATTGCAACCCTTAAAGTTCTGCCCATTTTTTGAAATCGCTGACCCGTTCACGGCTTATAATCATTTCATCCGTTGTTGCGGCCCCTGTTATAAACAGCCGGAGCCGGTTATTATAATAAGGGCGTATTTGTTCAATGGCAGATGCTTGTACTATATAACTCCTGCTTACCCTGAAGAAAAGTTTTGGATCAAGCATGTTTTCCAGCGTTTCCAGTGTATAGTCTATAGTGAATTTTTTGCCGGCTTTAGTTGTAATGTAAACAATCTTGTTATCAGCGCTGAAGAAAGCAATATCTGCTGTGTCGATGAAAAATAAGCGGGCACCCACTTTGCCAACAAACCTCTTTTTAAATGGGGATGGGACCAATGTGCCGGTATCCTGTATTTGCCTGGCAGAAAATGACGCGGCCATTTCTTTCATCTTATTGATAGCCCCCGAAAGCGCATGCAGGGTTACTGGTTTTAAAATATAGTCAATACTGTGCAGGCGAAAAGACTGTAAGGCATAGTTATCGTAGGCCGTGGTTAAGATAACTGGTATATTATATTTTATGTTATCGAAGATGGCGAAGCCCGGGCCATCGGAGAGGTGGATATCCAGCAGGATAAGATCAGGGTTGGGATTGGTGCGCAGGAACCTGACAGTTTCCTCCACGCTGTCGGTAACCCCGGCTATTTGTATCGCCGGGTCGTAGCGTAAGAGCAAGGTTTCAAGCCTTTCGGCTGCCGGTTTCTCATCTTCCGCAATCAGGATCTTCATCAGCATTAATTTACATGTAATAGCGGGAGGGCCACTTCAAATACAGTTGCTGTTTTTTTAATTGCCACGTTACGGCTGCCCACCAGTTCATAACGCTTATAAATATTTTGCAGACCAATTGAGGATGAGGGCTCGATTACCTGCTTTGGTTGTAAATTGTTGCTTACGACCAGGGTGTTGTTGCCGTTTGTATGTATATCAATATGCAGTGGTCTGGATGATGAAACAATATTATGCTTAACAGCGTTTTCAATCAGTATTTGCAGGGAGGCCGGTACTATCTGTTTTCTTTTATGTTCTTCAGCTATAGAAACTGATACTGAAAGACCATCACTGAACCTTTTTTTGAGCAGGTAAATGTACGGGTCAATGTATTGCAACTCATCTTCCAGCGGAACAAGTTCTTTGTCCTGCTCCTGTAAAATGTAGCGGTATACCTTGGCAAACTTTTCAACAAACTCGTTGGCATCCGGATTGTCCTTAATTACCATAGCAGAAAGTACATTAAGGTTATTGAAGAGAAAGTGGGGGTTTACCTGGCTTCTGATCAGCTGCAATTGTGTTTGCGTTGTCGTAATCCTCAAGTCTTCAGCCTCTTTCGTTTTTCGTTTATACTCCCTGAAAAGTACAAACATAGCATTCAGCAGGTGAAACAGAAGGTTGATAAGGGCGGCATAAATCAGGTTTAATTTTAAGGGGTTTGCATATTGGGCCCAATTGTACTGATGCAGCAGCTTACCTACCAGCCATACCATGGTAAAAGCGCTGAGGGCGGCTATAATATTTCCTGCCAGAAAACCAATTACTAATTTCTTCGTACGGCTATTTTTTATGGCGGTAATATATTTCAGTCCCGATTCTGCTAGGCGGTTTCCTTCCCAGGTTAATAGTGTGACCCCGGTAATGGTGAGCAGGGCATAATACCAGTCAATGGTAATATTAAAATAATAATATACATCACAGAGTACTGTGTTTAAAAATGTATAAAGCGATAGCACCAGGATGAATAAATAGCGGTATTTATTTCCAAACATAGCAGGTGTTTTTTTTAACCAACCCTGCCTCTTGGCAGGGTTGGGGCTTTTCACATACCAAATCACACTTAATTCTTATGGAAGTAAAACACGATCAATTACATGTATAACACCATTTCTGGCGATAATGTTTGTTGAAGTAATATTCGACCGGTTTCCACTGTTGCCGTTGCCGGTAATGGTAGGGCCGCCGCCGGTACCATTTGTTAAATTGACGGAGGTATTGCCGCCAGCCAGCATTGCCAGTGGGCCGTTTGATAAGTCGGAAGAAAATGCCCGTCCGCCAACTACATGGTAGCGGAGCACTGCGAGCAGTGTGGCTACCGGAATTTGATTAATATCTGTAGCGGACAGTGCTGTGAGCAACTGTGTAAAAGCGGCATTTGAAGGCGCAAAAACGGTTATTGTAGCTGTTGACAGGGTGTTAATCAGGTTAGGATCTCCGCCCGGCTCATTATTTGCCCTCACGATAGCCTTTACCAGCGAGTCAAGTCCGCTGCCGGCAGTTTGTGCCGTAGCCACTACATTCCCCGTAGCAGGCATTAGTACCCGGCCTATGCGGTGAATGACACCATTACTGGCATTGATATCGGCCTGGTCAACTTTTATACCATTGATAAAGACACCGTTTGCATTCCTGGTCACAAAAGCGGAGTCCCCGCTGGCGGTAGTCACTTTGGCATTGGGCCCCGCAGGCACATCGGCCGCAAGTATTTTAGCGCCCAATGTGTGGTACAAAAGAATTGCCTGGACCTGTGCAGAGGAAAGTGCGTTAATAGTGGTTTCGGAAATTCCTGAAGCACTGAAAGCTGCATTGTTCGGTGCGAATACAGTGAAAGGTCCTGTTCCACTCAGTGTGGTTTGCAGATTGGCCTTTATAACAGCTGCTTTAAGTGTGCTGTAGTCACCATTGGCCACAACAATATCAGTGATTGTACTCGCAGGAGGCGTAGTATCGTCATCATCTTTATCACAGCTCACAATAAATGCAGGAAGAATTAAAACGGCAAGGGCCGTCATGCGGTTAAATAATTTTTTTTGTGCCATAGTTTAGATTTTATTTTACAACACCTAAAATCTGGCGGAGGATTAGCAGGTCGGCCGAATTGTCATTATTCGGGAGTGAACTGTCGTGAATTGCGGGTGAGTAAGGAGTGCGTATCCAAAAAATACCCGGTACCTTTTTTAAATAGCCTTTGGATAATTTGTCATTATTCAACGCATACAAACCGGTAACCCACCCCCGATTCCGTGAGCAGGTATTCGGGCCTGTTCGGGTCTTGTTCAATTTTCTTCCGTAACTGCGCAATATAGACCCGGAGGTATTGTGATTGGTTGATATAACCCGGACCCCAAATGGCCCGCAGCAAATATTGATGAGTCAAAACCTTCCCTTCATTGCGGGCAAATATGGAAAGCAGACTATATTCTGTGCCGGTCAGTTTTACTAATTCCCCATTTTTCTTTACAGTTCTGGTTTCAAGATCAATGGATAGTTCAGCGGAATTAATGATAGGTTCTGCTGCATCGTACGAGGTATTACGAAGTGCTGACCGTATCCGGGCCAGCAACTCCCCATTGCGCCAGGGTTTGGTGAGGTAGTCATTCGCACCGCTGTCAAGCGCCTTAATAATCACTTCTTCACTGCTCTGGACAGATAAAATTATAACCGGGTTGGTAAACCATTGCCTGAGTTCACTTAGTACGGTTAGTCCGTCTTTATCCGGAAGGCCAATGTCTAAAATGACTAAATCTGGCGGATGGTTGGATGCAGCCACCAGTCCTTCCTTACCCGTTGCTGCCTGGTTTACAGAATAGTTGTTTGCACGGAGCGTTATATCCAGCAATTTGCGAATTTGTTCTTCATCATCAATAACCAGGATTTCTGCCTTGTTCATGCCTTACATTTTTAATTTAGAAACCTCGCAGGGAATTTCAACGGTGAACTGGGCACCCTGGGGCAACCTGTTTCGTAAATTAACTGTACCACCGAGAATTTCCGTAAATCCTCTTACAATAGAAAGGCCCAGCCCTGTGCCGCCAGCTTTGGCATTATTCAGCCGGTAAAATTTATCAAACACATTGACAATTTCAGCAGGAGGGAAGCCCGGTCCTTCATCTTCCACCACCACCTGCAGCACATTTACATAAATAGCCGCCCGGATAGAAATGGGTGTCGTGTTGACTGTATGCAAAAAGGCATTCGATACCAGGTTCATAATAATTTGCTCCAGCAGCAGCTTGTCTGTCTTCACCAGCGGCAGGTTGGGATTGATATTAATGGAGAGTTTCCTGTATGCTTTATGATCCTCAATTTTCCGGATGGTATTATAAACCAGTTCGTTGATATCGCACCAGTCTTTTTTGGGCTGTATAAAACCGGATTCCAGTCGAGACATATTCAGCAGGTTTTCCACCTGCTGGTTCAACCGGAAAGCAGCCTTGGAAATTTCGGCCACCAGTTGTTTATTGCCTGGGCCTGCCGGCAGATCATCATGCATGGCCAAATTATCGGTAGCTGAAATGATTGTGGCAATAGGCGTGCGCAATTCATGCGAAAGGGAATGAAGCAACGTGTCGTACAGTTTTAGCGTATTTGCCCTTTCTTCTTTTTGCCTGGATATTTTTTTTACCTGCCTTATTTTATAAGTAAGCGCTGCATTAATAATGGCGATTACAAAATACATGATAAACAATAACAGGTCTTCTGCCATCTGCACATGAAATGTAAAGCGGGGCGGAATAAAAAAGTAATTCCAGATAAAAGCGCTGAGCGTAGCAGCAATCAAAACCGGCAATATATCAAAGGAGATAGCCACCAGTGATACCGTTAGCAACAACACCAGTGCCACCACCCGGTAGCCCATCAATGGCTCCAGGGCATAACAGCCACCAGCCACTGCAATAACAAGCAGTACACTAATCCAAATCTGCGTGGATCGCCGGAGTTTATCGGTTATAAGGTTGATCATCGGTACTAAACAACCACAAATGTAGGCAGGCTGTACAGACATTACCTGCTTGCTAACGTTATTGGTATAAAGATTTTATAAAGATTTCGTCTTGTATTCTTCGAAGGAAGCTATACGTTTTTACATTTGCGCATTGATTTTTAGCGCATGAAATCTTCACATAGTAAAGTCTCCTTTGCCGGTGTTTTAATTGCCCTGGGTATTATTTACGGAGATATTGGCACATCACCCTTATATGTGCTTAATGCCATTACAAACGGGAAAAAGATTACAGAAGACCTGGTAGTGGGATCCCTCTCCCTCGTTATCTGGACGCTTACCCTGCAAACCACGCTTAAGTATGTAATCCTGACCCTGAATGCCGATAACCGGGGCGAAGGTGGCATCTTCTCCTTGTTTGCCCTGGTACGCAGAAGAAGAAGGTGGCTGGTAATACCGGCTATGGTGGGAGGCGCCGCACTATTGGCGGATGGCATGATAACACCACCCATTTCTGTTACCTCGGCCATCGAGGGATTGAAACAGGTACCTGCCTTGTCCACGATCAGCCAGACCACAATTGTTTATATTGTTATTGGCATATTAACACTGCTTTTTTTTATACAGCAGTTCGGCACGGTATTTATCGGTAAATTCTTCGGGCCAATCATGTCCTGCTGGTTTATCATGCTGGCCGTTCTCGGTATTATTCATTTGGCCGATGATCTGCATATCCTTAAATCCTTTAATCCCTACTATGGCATCGAGCTGCTGATTAATTATCCCAAAGGCTTTTTTATACTGGGTGCTGTTTTTCTTTGTACAACCGGGGCCGAAGCCCTGTACTCCGATCTTGGCCATTGTGGCAAATGGAATATCCGCTACTCCTGGGTTTTTGTAAAGTCCTGTCTTATCCTCAATTACCTGGGCCAGGGTGCCTGGTTGTTGAGCCAGTACAACGGGCAGGTAATAACGCCGGAAATGATCAACGCAGGGTTCAACCCGTTTTACGGAGTAATGCCGGCATGGTTCCTCTATTTCGGCATAGCCATTGCAACTGCCGCAGCCATCATTGCCAGCCAGGCATTGATATCTGGATCATATACACTTATCAGCGAGGCTATGCGCCTCAACCTCTGGCCTAAACTGCGCATACAGTATCCCACCGAAGCAAGGGGGCAGTTATACATCGGCGCTATTAATATGATGCTTTTCGCAGGATGTGTGGGCATTGTACTCTACTTTCAAAAAGCCTCTGCAATGGAAGCGGCCTATGGATTGGCCATTACCTTGTGTATGATAGCCACTTCGATATTGTTTGCCAATTATCTTGTGCTGAAAAGGGTGAAGCCCGTTTTTATCTATTTATACCTGCTGGTGTTTTTGACGATAGAACTGAGTTTCCTTTTTGCCAATATTCAGAAGTTCCCGCATGGCGGTTATGTGGCCTTAGTAGTGGGAGGTTTGCTCTTTTTGGTCATGATCGTCTGGTTCCGTGCAAGGAAAATTAAGAACAGGTATGTGGAATTTATCCGGCTGGAAAACTATATACCCAAAATACAGGAACTGAGCAATGACCGCAGTGTGCCCAAATATGCCACCCATCTTGTCTATTTAACCAGTGCCGACAATCCCAAAGAGATTGAACATAAAATAATTTATTCCATACTGAACAAAAAACCAAAGCGGGCCGATATATACTGGTTTGTGCATGTGGATACGATGGATGACCCCTACACCTGCGAATACAAAGTAGAACATATCATTCCCAACGATATTATCCGTATCGACTTCCGTCTCGGGTTCCGCATAGAACCCAAAATCAACCTCATGTTCCGGAAAGTGGTGGAAGACCTGGTGGCCAATAAAGAAGTAAATATCATCAGCCGTTATGAAAGCCTGGCCGGATCGAAAACAGTGGGTGATTTTCAGTTTGTGGTTATGGAGAAGTATATCAGCCAGGATACAGAACTTCCCTTTATTGAAAAACTGGTGATGAAATTCTATTTCTCGTTAAAAGATATTAGCTTGTCAGAAGAAAAGGGGTTTGGTCTCGATCCGTCGAGTGTAACGGTAGAAAAATTTCCGTTGCAGGTGGGCAGCCCGCCCAGTTTAAAAATGCGGCGGGTGGGGACTGAATAAAAACAAGCTATGCAGGGAAATATTCTGATAGTGGATGATGAAGAACAATTGCGTAAACTGCTCTCCAGGATTATTGGGCTGGAAGGGTTTGCGGTAAGGGAAGCAGCCACTTTAAAATCGGCCAATGAATCATTGCAGCAGTATCCTGCTGATGTTATCCTTTGCGATGTACGCCTGCCCGATGGCAATGGGGTGGACTATGTTAGCCGGATTAAAAAAGATCACCCCCTTTCCGAAATAATTCTGCTTACTGCCTACGGAAATATTCCGGACGGTGTACAAGCGATAAAGAACGGGGCCTTCGATTATATCGTGAAGGGTAATGATAATGACCGCATCATCCCCCTACTGCACCAGGCCTTACGGCGGGTACAGGAACAAAAAAACGCATCTGTAAAGATTAGCGATAAAGGCAGCACCGGCTTTGAATCCATCATCGGCAACGGCAAGCAAATACAGGAGGCGGTGAAGCTGGCAAAAATGGTGGCGCCTACTGATACAAGCGTACTGCTGCTGGGGGAAACAGGCACCGGAAAGGAAGTATTTGCCCATGCCATTCATTCTGCAAGTAAAAGAAATACAAAACCATTTATAGCACTCAACTGCAGCGCCTTTGCAAAAGACCTGCTTGAAGGTGAATTGTTTGGGCACAAGGCCGGCGCATATACTGGTGCATTAAAAGATAAAAAAGGCCTGATAGAACTTGCAGACAAAGGAACCTTGTTCCTCGACGAAATTGGTGAAATGAATATTGACCTGCAGGCTAAGTTGCTACGGGTTATTGAAAACGGTGAATTTATAAAACTGGGAGATACGCGTACCACCAAAGTGGATGTACGTATCATCGCTGCTACCAACCGGCACCTGGATGAAGCGATCGCAAACGGCAGTTTCAGGGAAGATCTGTACTACCGGCTGAATGTGTTTTCCATTACACTGCCGTCCCTGCGTGAGCGGCCTGCTGATATTGCTGCGTTGGCCGATCATTTTCTTTCAACCTTACCGGCAAAAGATGCGGCAGCACTAACATTGGATAGGCGGGCGTTGCAATTGATGCAGCAATATTCCTGGAAGGGCAATGTGCGGGAATTAAAAAACACCCTGGAGCGGGCATCAATACTGAGTGATGATGGTGTGATATTGCCTGAGCATTTGCCCTACGAACTGCAAAGCCAGGATGACCAGGCCGGCGATAACCTTTCGCTTGCAACCGTTGAAAAAAAACATATCCAAAAAGTACTGCAACACACCAGCGGAAATAAAACAAAGACGGCAGAGCTGCTGGGCATCGGGCTTACCACCCTGTACCGTAAAATGGAAGAATACGGATTGCCCAAATAGCATTTTCATTTTGATAAGCGACCCTTTCATTTTGAAAGGGTTTTTTTATGTCCTGCCATTTTTATGCGCCACGTCATTTTTTCTACGGATTGATTACTAACAAGTTCGACCGCCTTTTCAAAAAAACGAAAACAGGGCATCCTGTTTGGATATAGTGCGCCATGAAATCAAGGGAGCCCAATAAGTATGGCGATGAAGGCCCGGAATTGAAGCATATGATCATTGTGCTGGTGGCTGTGGCCCTGCTCATAGCATTTGGCTGGATTAGCTGGCATTGGTTGGGCTGGTTTCATTAATAAAACGGCGATGGCAGGAAATAACTACAGGAGGGATTATATATGGATTGCCATGGCCTGGTTGCTGGCAGCAGCGATGCTGACGCTTACGCTAAAGAAACTAAACCTGCTCTTTCATTTATAAAACATGATCAATATGATGACAATCTTACTGCTATCGGCCGGGCTGCTTTGCTTCTGGCTTTTCTTTAAATCCATTCACTGGTTTGAAAAAATGTAATCACCATGATGACAATCCTGTTTCTCTTAGCACTTGGGGTATTTGCATACCTCGTGTATGTTTTACTTAAACCTGAAAAATTTTAATGATGAACAGCGAAATAATAGGCGCTATTTTAATCTTCCTGCTCACTGTGGCAATGGCTTACCCGTTGGGTAAGTATATCGCTAATGTATTTAATGGGCAGCGCACCATAACTAACTTTATGAACCCCCTGGAGCGGTTCATATTCAGGTTATGCCGCGTCGATCCGGCTGAAGGCATGAACTGGAAACAATTTTTGAAAGCCATGCTCACGATCAATATGCTATGGCTGGTGTATGCCATGGTGGCTCTTATATTCCAGGATAAACTGCCCCTGAACCCGGATGCCAACCCTGGTCAAACACCTGATCTTGCTTTTAATACAGCTATCAGTTTTTTGGTCAACTGTAACCTGCAGCACTACTCCGGCGAATCAGGCCTTACCTATTTCACTCAGTTATTTGTGATTACCTTCCTGCAATTTGTAAGTGCAGCAACAGGTATTGCTGCACTGGTCGGAATGGTGAATGCGTTTAAAGACAGAACTACCAATAACCTCGGTAACTTCTGGAACTATTTTGTCAAATCCATTACCCGGATATTGTTGCCGCTTTCAATTATTGTGGCCATCATCTTAACATTCAACGGAACTCCCTCCAGTTTCGATGGTAAGGATACCATCACTACATTACAGGGTGATACCGTACAGGTGTCGAGGGGCCCTGCTGCTGGCATGATTGCCATCAAACAACTGGGTACGAATGGCGGTGGCTGGTTTGGTGTAAACTCAGCCCACCCGCTGGAAAACCCCAACTACTTTACCAATGCGGTAGAAACAATTTGTATCCTGCTCATTCCTATTGCATTGATTTTTGCACTCGGTTTTTATTTGAACCGCCGCAAACTGGCCAAAGTAATATTTGGTGTAATGACTTTACTCTTTGTTGTCTTTTGTGCTATCAATATCTATTTTGAAACAAAAGGTAACCCTGCCCTTGATAAAATGGGTATATCGCAACTGGCCGGTAGCATGGAAGGAAAAGAAACCCGCCTGGGTGCAGCTGCCACAGCACTCTGGAGTGTGGCTACTACATCCACTTCCAACGGATCGGTAAATGGTATGCATGACAGCCTTACACCGATATCTGGGGGCGTGGTGATCCTGGATATGATGATCAATGCACTCTATGGGGGAGTGGGAGTAGGCCTGCTGAACTATTTTATATTTATCATTATCGCTGTATTTATTTCCGGCCTCATGGTGGGGCGCACACCCGAATTTATGGGGCACAAAGTAGAGGCAAGGGAAGTGAAGATTGCAGCCTTTGTTACACTGCTCTCGGCCTTCCTGATAAAAGGCTTTACAGCACTGGCAGCCTACCTGGTGGCGCATCACCCGGATCTGGCCTGGCAGGTAAAACCGGGTGCATGGTTAAATAATCCGTCCTACCATGGATTTTCGGAAATGCTGTACGAATACACTTCTGCCAATGCAAACAACGGCAGTGGATTTGAAGGGCTTGGCGATAATAATATATTCTGGAATGTAACAACTGGGTTTGTATTGCTGCTAGGACGCTTTCTGCCCATCATTGCGCCTATAGCTATTGCCGGCCTGCTGGCCAATAAAAAATTCATACCTGAATCTCCGGGAACATTGCGTACAGATTCCGGAACATTTGGTGTGATGACACTGGCCGTAATATTGATTGTAACGGCATTGTCCTTCATGCCTGCACTGGCGCTGGGCCCGCTGGCAGAGTATTTCTCATTATAATATTTATAAACAATGACTACGAATAAACGAGCTATCAAATTATTTGAACCTGCCCTGGTTACGGCAGCACTCAGGCAGTCTTTTGTAAAACTGAACCCCCGCCTGATGGTAAAAAACCCGGTGATGTTTACCGTGGAAATCGGCACACTGGTAATGCTGGCTGTCATCATGCTCCAGCTATTTACCGGCGATACGACGCAGGGTGCCCTCTGGTACAATATCACCATATTTGTTATCCTCTTACTTACTGTACTCTTTGCCAATTTTGCTGAAGCTTTGGCCGAAGCCAGGGGTAAAGCACAGGCAGAAAGCCTGCGTAAAACAAGAGAAGATACACCTGCGAAAAAAGTTACGGGCGGCGGGTATGAAACAGTGCCTTCATCACAACTGAAAAAGGGTGATTTGTTTGTATGCACTGCCGGCGATATCATCCCGATGGATGGTGAAATAACAGAAGGTATTGCCACCATTGATGAATCGGCGATAACTGGTGAATCAGCTCCTGTGATCCGCGAAGCCGGTGGTGACAAATCCTCGGTAACCGGCGGTACAAAAGTACTGAGCGATAAAATAATTGTACGGGTGACCACTGAACCGGGTGAGTCCTTTCTGGATAAAATGATTGCACTGGTGGAAGGGGCTTCAAGGCAAAAAACACCCAATGAAATTGCGCTGACTATTTTGCTGGCAGCATTCACACTCATATTCATTATTGTGTGCGTTACGCTGAAACCCTTTGCTGATTATGCCAATACTCCCATCACCATTGCAGCATTCATCTCCCTGTTTGTATGCCTGATACCCACTACCATTGGCGGTTTATTATCCGCTATCGGTATAGCCGGTATGGACAGAGCGCTGCGGGCCAATGTTATTGCAAAAAGCGGTAAAGCTGTGGAAACAGCCGGCGATGTGGATGTATTGTTATTGGATAAAACAGGCACTATCACCATCGGTAACCGGAAGGCCACGCATTTTTATCCGGCAGCTGGTGTGGATGAACAAACATTTATCCGTGCCGTGGTGCTGAGTTCAATGGCAGACGAAACACCGGAAGGCAAATCAATCATAGAATTGGCTGGCATCAATCC
>CAYLRV010000031.1:0-58301 GCA_964386395.1 uncultured Chitinophaga sp. | reverse complement strand
GCTGAAGTACAGGCATACTGGTTTTACAAACAAGGTATGTGGGATAGTGCGGCCAAACATCTTGATGATGCCCTTAGTACTGCTGAAAACAAACCGGAAATGGCCCGCTGGGAATACCTGCTGGCACAACTGTATGAAATGTCCGGCAATTTCAAAGAATCAGCAAAGTACTACGCAAAAGCAAGTAACCATACCGTTGATCCTATTCTGGATATTTATGCCCGTCTATATTCTATTCGTGTAACAAAAGGAGAAGACGATAAAGCCATTCAAAAAAATGTGGATGAACTGCTGAAGATGGCTAAACGGGATAGGTATGAAGAGTACCAGGACATTATTTACTACATGGCCGCCCAGATGCAACTGGAGGGCAATAATAAAGATGAAGCCATGAAACTGTTGCTGAAAAGCACACAACTGGCCAGCAACAATCCTTCGCAGCGCAACAGGGCCTTTTTGCAATTAGCAGAACTCGCTTATGGCCGCAAAATGTACCGCCCTGCTGCCAACTATTACGACAGCATCAGCCTGAACGATACAGCTATCCGCAATGTAAAAGAAATAGAAAGCCGTAAAATCTATCTCCGTTCCCTTGCCACACACCTCGATATCATCGACAGGCAGGACAGCATACAGCGCATTGCCGCAATGCCGGAAGAAGAAAGAAAAGAGTTTGTAAAAAAACTGGCAAGGGATATCCGTAAATCACAAGGCCTGAAAGATGACGGAAATACAGGTATTAAAGCCGGGCCTGTAACAGCACCCCCTCCTTCGCTTTTCCCGCCACCGGGCAATGCGAAAGGCGAATGGTATTTCTATAACGCTGCCTCACGTACAAGAGGGCAAGCTGATTTTAAAAATAAATGGGGCAATAACCGGCCTAACGTTGACAACTGGCGCAGGAGTGCTATGGTGGCTTATAATATGAGCCAGCAACAATCCGGCCTTACACAGAGCGGTACCAACCAGGGCGGCAATCAGAGCAGCGAGATAACTTTCGAATCACTTTATGACCGCCTTCCGCTTACCCCTGAACTGTTAGCGAAATCAAACGATTCGCTTAAGCAATCGTTATATGGCGCAGGAAAGATATTCATACAGGATGTAGAAGATTGCCCGATGGGTACAGCTGCATTTGAGCGGGTTAAAAACAATTTCGCCGATCATCCGAATATGGATGAAGTGCTGTTCAATCTTTATTATTGCTATAACAAGAATGGTGAAACAGCTAAAGCAGCCGCTATCAAAAAACTGATGAGCGAGAAATATGGCAGCAGTAATTACACCACTATTGTGACAACAGGAAAAAACCCACAATCAAAGTCATCTAATTCTGCGGCAACAAAAACCTATGAGCGTATATACGACCTGTTTATAGAAGGTAATTTCCAGCAGGCTGTAGCTGAAAAGAAAGAAGCAGACAGTCAATACGGCAAAAACTATTGGACACCACAGTTGCTCTACATAGAAGCCGTGTATTATATCCGTCAGCGTGAGGACAGCACCGCTAAAAATGTATTAGGATCTATCATTAACCAGTTTCCCAATACCCCGCTGGCATTACGGGCAGCAAACATGCTCCGGGTACTTGACCGGCGTGCAGCTATCGAAGAGGAACTGAAAAATGCAGTTGTTACACGCCTGCCTGATGACAGGCCTGCCATTATTCCTGATCCGGTAATACCAAATAAACCAATTGTAAAACCAGTAGCAGATACTTCTACTAAAAAACCACCGGTTGTCATCAACCAGCCCAAGCGGGATACTATTGCTGTAAAACCACCGGTAGTGGTTACGCCGGGCGCCTATGCCAATAATCCGGCTGATGTGCATTATGTTGTGCTTATACTGAATAAGGTTGATCCCGTTTTCTCCAATGAAGCAAAGAATGCCTATACCCGGTACAACAGGGAAACTTATTACAATAAACAATTCAGTATAGAACTGCTGCAGGTAGATGCAGATAACCGGCTGATGCTGGTAGCACCATTTACGAATGCACAGGATGCCCTTGACTGGGTGGACAAAGCCAAGCCTAAAACTGCTTCGGAAATTATACCCTGGCTCAAAGGCGGTAAGTATACATACAGCATCATCAGCGAGCGGAACCTGCTCCTGCTGAAAGAGAAAAAGGATGTGGATGTATACAAAGCATTTATCGAAACGCATTTTCCGGGTAAATTTTAACAAACTGAAGCCCGGGTTACAAAGGTTTTGGGAAAAAATTAATTCCCTGCCAGTAGCCCGCCCCATTGCTTTTAGTTAATTTCACGCCGGCTTATTATCTTATATTCGGCAAAACCATTGCATCACCAACCTACTATAATATGAAACGGGCAGTCCGGATTTTCTGGCGCATTTTCTTTGGCGGTGTCGCCGCTTTCATCATTTTATTATTAATGGCCAATTTTGGCGTATTCGGTAAAATGCCTTCCCTGGAAGAACTAAAAAACCCTTCCATTCTGCAGGCATCTGAAGTTTATTCTGATGATGGCACCTTGATGGGCAAATATTATCGTGAAAACGGTAACCGCAGTGTGGTGAAGTACAGTGACATTTCTCCCCATATCATTAATGCACTGATTGCAACTGAAGATAAACGCTTTCATAAGCATTCAGGTATTGACATGAAAGGTACACTCCGTGCCGTATTTACACTTGGTACGCAGGGAGGAGGAAGTACCCTCACCCAGCAGCTGGCTAAAGCCCTGCTGGACCAGGGCCGTGTAAGTGGCGTAAAGCGTATGATGGAAAAACTAAAAGAGTGGATTGTTGCTGTAAAACTGGAAAAGAATTTCACTAAGGAAGAATTGATTACACTTTACCTGAATACAGTTGCTTATTCTGATAACGTATTCGGTATCCGCAATGCTGCCCGGACTTTTTTCCAAAAAGAACCTGACCGGGTGACCGTTGAAGAGGCGGCTATGCTGGTGGGTATGATCAACGGTCCCGGCATTTATAATCCAAGAAAAAATCCGAAACCAGCGCTGGACAGGCGTAACCTTGTTATTACCCGTATGGAAGAAAACGGTAACATTAGCGCTGCGGAGGCCACCAGGCTGAAAGCCACTCCCATCATATTGAATTATAAAAAGATGGATGAGAACACGGGATTCGCCCCCTATTTCCGTGAGTGGTTGCGCCAGGATGTAAAAGCCATAGTCAAGGAACTAAAAAAACCGAATGGCAAATCATATGATATCTATGACGATGGTCTGAAAATTTATACCACCATCAACCTGCAAATGCAGCAATATGCGGAAGAAGGTATGGCACAACATATGGCTACCCTGCAAAAAGGGATCAGTGCCAGAAGCAGTTTCAAAGACATGTCGATCTGGAAGAACCATGAGAACATTATAGAAAAAGCGATGAAGGAGTCAGACCGGTGGAAAAACATGATGCAGGATGGCTTCAGCGATAAAGAGATCAGGGCCAGTTTCGATGTAAAAGTACCGATGAAAGTATTTTCCTGGAACGTAAAGAGGGAAAGGGATACGGTAATGACGCCATCGGATTCTATTAAATATCACCTGCAAATGGAACAGGCGGCCATGATGGCCATGGACCCCATCACCGGTGAGGTAAAAGCTTGGGTGGGCGGTATTCATTTTAAAACCTATAAAAGTGACCACGTAAACCTGAATGCAAAACGCCAGGTTGGTTCTACTATCAAACCATTCCTCTATGCACAGGCGATGGAAGAGAGAGGTATGACCCCTGAATCGGAAGTGGAGAATACAGCACAAAATTTTGGTGGTGGTGCCTGGGTGCCTGCCGGTAAGCGCTGCGGCGGTGGCACGATGACGATGGCCAATGCCCTTGCCTACTCAAAGAACTGTGCTACGGCCTATATTATGAAACAGGTGGGTACCAAACAGTTTGTTGATTTCTTAAAACGTATCAATATCCAGAATAAAGTGCCATCCTTCCCTTCTATTTGCCTGGGCACCTGCGACCTTTCTATTTATGAAATGCTCTGGGGCTATACCATGTTTGCTGGTGGTGGCTTCTCCACTCAGCCCATTGTTATCAGCCGTATTGAAGACAGGAATGGTAACGTGATAAAACGATTTGACTATACACAAAACAGAAAAGAAGTACTGAGTGAAATAACATCCTACACCATGTGCAAAATGATGCAGGGGACCGTGGATAAAGGTACTGCGAGAGGCATGCGGAGCCGTATTGGTGCGCTGGAGATGGGTGGTAAAACAGGTACGACCGACGACAATGCGGATGCCTGGTTTATAGGTTATACGCCACAGTTACTGGCCGGTGCCTGGGTTGGGTTTGAATATAATTTCATGCGGAATACTGCCGATGGTAACACCATCGCCCGTCCTATAGTAGAATATTTCATGAAAAAAACACTCGCCAACAACAAGCTGGGCTATGAGCGGGATGCCAAATTTGTAAAACCTGCGGAAATGGAGAATGAAATCAACAGCGCAGATATTATGCCGAGCGACTATGATCCTGATCCCGGAGCAGAAGGTGTTGACCAGGGTGTGGGCGATCCAAATGATTATGGCTACGGTGAAGGCGATACACTTGGTTCCGAATCAAAAAACTATGAAGATCCGGAAGACAAACCGAAGCCGGCTAAAAAAGATACAGGTAATAAATCACCGGCACGAAAAGATGATAATGGCTATTAATCGCCGCAATAATTTAATCATATACATTTGTAAAACGGGTTTCGGCCCGTTTTTTCATTCATCACATGCTTATGTTTACTATTCGAAAGGCGACGGCTGAAGATATCGGCCTTATCCGGGAATTGACCTGGCAGGTATGGCCACAAACCTATGCATCCATCATATCGCAGGAACAGATAGCGTATATGCTGGAGCTGATGTACAGCATTCCTTCGCTTGAAAAACAAATGCATGAAGGCGCCCTGTTCATTATTGTATATGAAGCAGCCGCACCGGTTGGCTTTGCATCTTACCAGGAAATGGAAAATGGAATTTTTAAACTGAACAAGTTGTATGTGCTTCCTTCACAACAGGGAAAGGGAACAGGTAAACGCCTGGTAGAATATATCATAGAAGAAATAACAAGCAATCAGGCCGTTGCTTTACAGTTACAGGTTAACCGGCATAATACTGCCCGGCGTTTCTACGAAAAACTTGGCTTCACTGTTATCAAAGAATGTGCATTTGATATTGGTAATGGCTATGTGATGGACGACTATGTAATGGAAAAGAAAGTCAGATAAATGTTACCTGAACCCGCTCTTGCAATCGAGAAATTTGGTTGGGTCAAGAGGTGTTTCAAATTTGAATAGCAACATCTCCAGCCTTCCTCCTTTTGCGATGTACCCAACGGGCTGTCCCACCTTCAGGTTTTCATTCTTTTTTACAAGGGCCTTTTCTAAACCTGAATACCAGAAATAATAGTCTTTGTAGTAGAATACCACATCCCATTTACCTTCATCATTCAGCTGCACATTGGATACCCTTCCTGCATAACACGCTTTAGCCACGGTATCCGGCTTACTATGTATAACGATGCATAAATCCGGTTCATCCCAATGAATAGTGTTTTTGGGCGGAGGTACTACCATTGCTTCATCAAGCGGACATTTGAGCCAGATACTGTCAGCCTGGATTTGTGCATCTGCTGCAAAACTAGAACAGAGTAATACGATAAACAGGCAAGCTTTAACCGTTTTCATCATACAATTGATTTATAGAGCAAGGTACAGGACGTCGATATCCTCCAATTAGTTCCGGTCGATGGTCAGTTTTTTTATCATTTCAGCACTCATCCCTTCTGCCGATATCCCATAACCACTCACCAATACACCTTTTTGGCCATTGTGCGATTCTATGGCGTAGACAACAGCCTCGTCGGATGGGTCTGTATCCCCTTCGAAACGATGAAATTCCGTAATCTCAAATTCATTGATATTGAACCGATCGCCATGGCAAATCAAACAATTCTCTTCCAGGTTGAAATCCAGTGAATAGCCCCGGCCCTTTAACCCGTTTACCGCTTCAGAAACTGTATCGTATGTATACATGAGCGTTACATTTATACTCCAAATTTACCCTTATTTAGTTTAAACACAACCCCTTATTAGTAGTTCAAACTGTGCATAAACTTACCTTAACCGGGTACAAATAGGCCCTTCTCATTCATCACTTCTACGCACATATATTGTACCTTCGCAGCCGAAAAAATAAAATTATGTCAACAGCTACAAAATCAATTGATTTCAGCCTGCCCTATAAAGTGGCAGATATATCCCTGGCAGAATGGGGTCGTAAAGAAATAAGATTAGCAGAAGCCGAAATGCCCGGCCTGATGAGTATCCGTAAAGAATACGGTCCTTCACAACCCCTTAAGGGTGCCCGTGTGGCCGGATGCCTGCACATGACCATTCAAACAGCTGTGCTGATTGAAACCCTGGTAGCCCTGGGTGCCGAAGTAAAATGGAGTTCCTGCAATATCTTCTCTACACAGGATCATGCTGCCGCAGCTATTGCTGCTGCCGGCATCGGTGTATTTGCCTGGAAAGGTCAAACACAGGAAGAAGCAGATTGGTGTATTGAGCAAACATTATTTTTTGGTGGTGCAGATAAGCCTCTCAACATGATCCTTGACGATGGTGGTGACCTGACCAACATGGTGCTGGATACTTATCCTGAACTTGTACAACATGTAAGAGGTATTTCTGAAGAAACCACAACAGGTGTTCACCGCCTGTACGAAAGAGTGGCAAAAGGCACATTACCAATGCCCGCAATCAACGTGAACGATTCTGTTACCAAATCTAAATTCGATAACAAATACGGTTGTAAAGAATCATTAGTTGATTCTATCCGCCGTGCCACCGACGTGATGCTGGCTGGTAAAATAGCTGTGGTAGGTGGTTATGGCGATGTAGGTAAGGGCTCTGCCGCTTCATTGGCCGGTGCAGGCTGCCGTGTTATCGTTACAGAAATCGACCCTATCTGCGCATTGCAGGCAGCGATGGATGGCTTTGAAGTAAAGAAAATGATCGATGCCGTAAAAGAAGCTGATATCGTTGTTACTGCTTCTGGTTGCCGCGACCTTATCCGTGGTGAGCATTTCAAGCTAATGAAGGATAAAGTGATTGTCTGCAATATTGGCCACTTCGATATTGAAATTGATATTGCCTGGCTGAACCAGAACTATGGTGATACAAAAGACACCATTAAGCCACAGGTAGACATTTATAATGTAGATGGTAAAGACATTATCATTCTGGCAGAAGGCCGGCTGGTAAACCTGGGTTGCGCAACAGGCCACCCTTCTTTTGTAATGAGTAACTCATTCAGCAATCAAACACTTGCACAGATTGAACTTTGGACTAACTACAAGAATTACGAAAACAAAGTGTATGTGCTGCCTAAACACCTGGATGAGAAAGTTGCACGTTTACACCTTTCCAAAATTGGTGTGGAGCTCGATGAACTGACAACAGAACAAGCCAGCTACCTCGGCATCAGTAAAGAAGGACCTTTTAAAGCAGAACATTACCGTTATTAATAATAACATTGTAATAGCTCATAAAGAAGCCCCGCTTAATGCGGGGCTTTCTTCATCATATGGCATAAGGCTTAATAAATGCCGTAAAACTTGTTATGCCGTGTATGCAATAGCCGACAGGAACGCCGGCTACTTGAAAAAAACCATACACCTGCTGCTGCTATAAAACATAAAACATTTTAGCGGGCAGTTTTACTCCTGCACTTTCCGGTTTCTCCTCCTCCCCCCGTATATAATTAAACGTAATTTTTTGCGGTTCGTTGCCATGTAAATCATATAGCTGCTGCAAATTTGTTTCAATGGATTTTGCAATAGCGGTCATCGGTGTATCCGTCGGTTTGTTCTCAAAGGGATCCTGTAAATGAATGGCCATCTTTTCAATAAGCAAAAAACTGGAGGATATGGCCACCACTAAAGGCACTTCCAGCAATCCAAAATACTCAATAACACCAAAGGGCAACAGTGCAATAAAGAGCAGAAGCGATAAATGGATATACAGGCTGTAAGTACTGGGGAATACAGTATTCTTGATTCGCTCACATTTACCCATAGCATCACAGAGCCTCGTTACCGTTCTGTCGAGTTCTATTTGCTGAAAACGGTTAATCCATCCTTCCTCTAAAGCCAGTTTTAAATCACGGCCGGTCAGCTCCAGCAAAGCAGCCGGCTTATTGTCAGCTGCCAGCGCATAGGCCAGCTCGTCTTTTGTAAGATATTTTTCCAGAATATGGCTGCTTCTTTGACCACGCAGGTGTTTGGCCAGACAATAAGTCCAGGCTATTTGCCGCTGTATCATCCGGTGTTGAAAAGCCTGGAGATTATTGCTGTCATAACTTTCATGTGAGAAACTCATCACCTGCCTGGCCAGTGTCCTCGAATCATTTACAACAGCACCCCAGATATGCCTTGCCTCCCACCACCTGTCATACGCCTGGTTACTCCGAAAACCAAGCAATAAAGAGATAACGGTTCCCAGTATAGTGGGTACAGCTATCGGTATGGTAATCCTGCTTAGATGATAGCTGTTGTACAGTACAGCAATCAGTGTAGCATACAGGGTAATAACCACTATTTCATACTTTATCTTTCCAAACACATAGCTGATTGGAATATTCTTCTTCAACAACATATCCTTTGCGTTTAATTTTCTGGCTTTTTTCGATGCTGTTATCTTGCTACAGGTATCGCTACGGTGCCAAATTCCATTTCAGGTGCCATGGTTCTGTCACTGCGCTCTGCATATCTTTCAATTCGTATAACAGGTGTGCCACTCTTTTGAAAAAGCCGGCGGGGATCCACGCTTTGTTTTGAAGCCTTAACAGGCACATAGCTGTCCGGGCAATAAATAACATCAATTTCGTTTGCATCAATGAAATTTCTGAATAGTGCCACCGTATCACCTTCGAGGAAGCGGAAGTAAATCTTTTGCACCCGGCCAGCATGCTGATCTTTAAATTGCTTACAGGCATGACGAAGATGCTCCGTTACCAGGTCTGTATAAGGCCGCTGCCGGGAAGGATTTAAGAATTCGAATTCGGATGAAGGTTGTTCAAAAGCATGAAACAAAACAATGTTTACATGCCGCACATCTACTGCTTCCAGGGCTTTTTCAGCGAGCTTCAGGGATGATTCAGTAAAGTCAGTTGGGATTAACACATTTGCCATAGTATTCATTTTTTAGACTACAAAAATGAATCCCCGGTTTTAAAGAAAAGTAAAAGCGAAATGATAATGCTGACAGAATATCATTAGAACTGCATTAAATTATTAGAAAGAAATTAAACAGTATGCAGCGGCAGACATACTTCCACTACAGTTCCCTCCCCTTCTTTCGAACGTACTTCGATGCTGCCCTTGTGCAGCCTGATGATATTGCGGGCCAGCGGCATCCCGATACCATATCCCTTATATGGGTTTGTATTGGATGCACGGAAGAACGGATCATATATATATTTAAGCTCTGTTGCAGGTATACCAATACCCTTATCTGAAACAATTATTCTGGCGAGGTTTCCCTCAAAATAAACATCCAGCTGCACTTGACTGTTATCGGAATATTTACAGGCATTCAGCAGTATATTACTCAGTGCTATTTTTAAAAGATCATAGCTGCCGCTGATAACCATTTGGGTATCGTCTTCAGGAACTGTATTTACAGATACTTTTACACTATTACCGGGCACAATGTCGTCCATATTCTTCTTTACATCGTATATCAAATCATCCAGGCGTATTTCCTGTCGCTGCACTTTTTTCCCGTCAAAACCCGTTTGCGCCAGGTTGAGCAAACCATGTATTAGCTGCTGCAGCTTTCCTGCCTGCAGGGATATATGCCGGAGGCTTTGTTCGTATTCAGCAGTTGTCCGCTGTTTTGATAAGGCGATATCAGTTTCTCCTGCAATTGCCGTCAAGGGTGTCCGCAATTCATGTGACGCATTACTGATAAAATTATTCTGTGCTTCAAAAGCAGTTTCCAGGCGGTCAAGCATATCATTAAAAGTGCTGGTAAGCTCAGCGACTTCATCAGTCCCCCCGCTGCCTTCCAGCCGCAAGTGTAGGTTGTTTTCATTTATCTGCTGAACCCGGCCGGTAATCTTCCTGAACGGATAAAAACTCCGTTTGGCAAAATATTGCCCGATAAGGTAACTTAAGAGGACTGAAAACACCAGCGTAATAATCAATATCCTGCGTAGCTTGCCCATTAATGCGAGCCCGTATGCGTTTGTGGCTGATTTTACAATAATGTAATCACCGGTTTGGTGGCGATAATACAGGCCGGCATAGTGACGGAACCTAACATGTTTATGAACCGTACCTCCATTTGCCTCAACAATTGATTTGATGTACTGCTTGTCGATATTATGTGACGACAGATAAGGCAACTGGGCAGCCATACTATCCAACCTGAATACATAGGCCTCTTCCTGCGGAAGTTTTTCTAAATACTCCCGTTGTATTTCATGAAATGCGTCTGTAGAAACCTTATCCTTTTCGAACCTGAACTTTGCAGATATCTTAGCCCGCAGTTCTACCCGTTTATAAAAATCGTTCTGGGCTGCTTTATTAATCAGGTAATACACCACCCCCTCCAGCACCACCAGGATGATGGAAATAAGAATAGTAAATAGCAAGGTCGTCTTTGTCTGAATCTTCACAACAATCATTTAAACTTTCAGCATATACCCCATACCTACAACGGTTTGAATAAATTTCTTTTCCGTGGCTTTATCAACCTTTTTTCTCAGGTAATTTACATACACATCCACCACATTGGTGCCCATATTGAAATCAATCCCCCACACATGCTCCAGAATTTCCATGCGGCTAACAACACGGTTCTTATTTTTTAGCAAATATTCAAGCAACCGGAACTCTGTAGAGGTAAGACTAACCTGCACATCCCCGTGCATCACTGTCTTTCGTTCCAGGCTAATGGAAAGATTTCCCAGCATGATGGTATCATGCTCCTCAATAGGCATTTGTTTGCGCCTGTATAGCGATTTGATACGGGCCTCCAGTTCGGCAAACTTGAATGGCTTTACCAAATAATCGTCCCCGCCTGCATTCAAACCGGCCACAATATTTTCTGTGGTTCCCAGGGCGGTCAGGAAAATAATTGGCGTTTGTATTTTTTGGGCCCGTAGCTGGCGGCACATTTCCATGCCACTCATATTGGGCAGCATAATATCCAATATGATTACATCAAAACTATTACCGATAGCCATATCAAGGCCCAATGCCCCATCAGGCGCTACACTGACGGTATGTCCCTGCTCGGTCAGGCCTTTGTTAATCAGTCCCGCCACATGGGGCTCATCTTCCACCAGTAATAAATTCATACTGCAAATTTACGCCAGGCCACTAAGCCCGGAAAACAAGAAAGCCGGAATGACATTAGAATCACATTAGAAAACACTAAGAATTAGTTTAATCTGAACAAAAAGGCAGGATTTCACAGTATCGTTTCCGTATTATTGAAAAGATACCCTTTACAGGGTATCTGTAAGTTGCAATCACCACATACCTTGTACTACATTAAAATAAAAAAAGTGCATAGACTAAACTTACTGGTGCTTTCGCTGCTCATGACGATCAGCACTACGGCACAGGACAGTACTGCCGCCAGGGCCCATGCTGCATACTGGTGTGATTGCCTGGCAAAAATAGACGGACAATTACCGGAAGATTCTTTAATCAGCAAAATACAAGCATGTCAGTCGCTCAGCCTTACCAACCTGCTGAATGAAAAAATTATCACTATAGATTTACTTAGCGATTCGGCAAAATACATCCGGCTGAATGAACAAACCATTGCATTGATGATGCGTAACTGCATTGTTCTTTCTTCCCTGCTGTCTCCGGCAAAAGAAAAAGAACCTGCCTACCGTGAAGAGAATCCGGAAAGCCTGTTCGTGCCCTCCGCTTTTTATAAGAGCTATGGCATGGAGCAGGGCGAAACCAATACAAGGTTTCATGTGTATAACATGATCAACAAAAACAACAAATATCAGCGCAGCGTGGATATACGATGGGTGTTTGAGTCAAAGGAAGATGCATTAAAATGGCACCGGATGAACATGCAGAAAAATGCTGAAGACGGAGCACCCGTAAAAGGAAATTTTACTATAAATGGTGCCGAAGAAATAGCTGTATTTCGTGAATCGGCAGGCGCTGCAGAAATAATGAAAGCTTTTGGCATGGTACAGCGGCACCACTATTTCCTGTTCGTAGTTGGTAATGTGGTATGTAAGGTTTTTGTCGCCACCGATGAAACGCTCGACTCAAAAGATCTACTTCCCTTTGCAGCCGCAGCAGCAAAGCAAGTAAAAGATAATCAACCAAAATAACAGGGCCGTACTCACCAACAGCAAGCAGGGTTTTGCCCTGCTTTTTTTTTGCTGCCCCGGCCGAAACCGCAGAATAGGAAGGCATTGCCGTAAACTAACCGGCTCTTGTACCAGAGCCGTGGACAGTAATAATTTGGCAGTAAAATAAATGCAATGAAAAAACTACTGCTTTTTCTCGTTTACTTAACGCCTCTGTTTGCGGCAGCCCAGCGGGTTGGTATCAGCAATGACAACTCCCAGCCTGATCCTTCGGCCATCCTGGATATTAAGAGTAACAGTATGGGCCTGTTGATTCCACGGCTTACCACTGCCGAACGTACATCCATTGCCGGTCCGGCTATTGGACTTACTGTTTTCGATAGCGATACCTACAGCTTTTGGTTGTATCGGGGGGATGTGATGGGTGGCTGGAGAGAACTGCTGATTGATCTCGACAAACGATGGCTGCTGAACGGCTCAAATATTTATAATAACAATAGTGGAAACGTTGGCATTGGTACATCAGCACCCCAGGAAAAACTATCCATTAATGCCACTACGCCAACAATACAGCTGCTTACCAGTAATACAGCCAGGGGCTACATGCAGGCATCGGGGAGTGATATGCGTATCGGTACGTATGTAAACAACACTACCGGCAATCTTATTTTTAATACCAGGGCAGTTGACCGTATGTGGATCAATGAAAATGGCCAGGTAGGTATTGGCACGGCGAACCCGGCTTCAGCATTGACCATCAACGGTACCAATCCAATATTGCAATTACGCAACGGCGATGTCAACAAAGGGTTCATGCTGTTGAACGGAGATGATTTGCGGGTCGGTACCAACTCCACCAATACGACAGGCTCGCTGGTATTACAAACAAAACTGCTGGACAGGGTAGTGATAGATGATAACGGCCAGGTAGGAATTGGTACTTCAAGCCCCACATCCATCTTGAGCATTAACGCCACCAATCCAACCGTCCAGCTCAAAAACAGCGGCGTTGATAAGGGCTTTATGCAACTAAGTAACGATGACATTAAGATTGGGACCAATATCGGAAATACCAACGGGCGATTTGTTGTACGTACAGACGGCAGCGACCGTTTTACCGTTAACAATAATGGCAATGCAACACTGGGAAGTGGTGTTGAAGGAGGTTTGCTGACTGTGGATGGTGCTTATACGGGTATGGTGTTGAAAACGGGTAATACGACAAGGCTCAGCGTCGTAGCTGCCGGATCGAACCCCGAAATAACAGGAGCAGGCTCGGGTGTGCTACGCATTAGAAATAGTAGCGACGGCATGTATTTTTATAGTAATGGCCAAATCAGTATTGGCGGCGGTGGCGCCGTAGCTACCGGGTATACTGTAAGTGTGGAAGGCAAACTTATTGCGACAACAGTAACCTCCCTCCCTTTTGGCAGCTGGCCTGATTACGTTTTTGAAAAAGATTATAAACTCCGCCCGCTGGCTGAAGTAAAAAAATACATTGAAGAAAACAAACACCTTCCAGGTATTCCGCCAGCCGCTATTGTTGCCAAAGAGGGTATTGAACTCGGCGATATCAGCAAACGGCTTACAGAAAAAATTGAGGAGCTGACCCTTTATATTATACAGCAACAGGAGCAATTAGATGCGCTCAAAAAACTGCTTGAAGGAAATATAAAAAATGATTAATTTTTAAGTTCAAACCACTGAGTGAAATCAAGAGTGCATATACTGCTTCTTTCCATTTCCATGCAGGTATTTTCAATGCAGGCACAACAACCTGCATTTTATCATTTAAGTACAGCGGAAGGACTTAGTGACAACAATGTAAGCTTTGTTGCCCGCGACAGGAATGGTATTCTATGGATAGGAACCACGGAAGGCCTCAACAGCTTTGACGGCAACCGTATTACAACCTATTATAAACACCAGTACCCTGAATTACCCGATAATAATATTACCCGTGTGCTTATTGATAATGAAAACAATGTATGGGTTCGTACCGCAGGCCATTACCTTACTATGCTGGACGAGAAAAGAAAGTTTCATAAAATACTTGTAGGAGACAGCACAGATAAAACAGGTGTAACACATATTTTTAATAACCGGCAATATGGACTGATTGCACTTAAAGGAAATGCACATTATTTTCTGCAGCCGGGCAATCCGCTGACATTCGTAAGACGAAAATTTCCCTTTGAGGATCACCTGACGGGAACAGCCCATTTTACCTACTTTCTGAACAATGGAATAGCCGTATATCACCGCAATAACAACCTGGTAGTAGTAGATTACAATAAGCTTCAATTACAATTGCTAACCCGGTACCCGGGTATCTCCGGGGCCAATTTTATAAATGACGACGAGCTTTTGCTCTTTACGATGAAGGGTGATCCGCTGATACGATACAGTATCAGCCAAAAAAAAATTGTAAAAGAATACAAACATATTACTGACCAACATGGCCTGCCTCTAACCGGCGACTTCCGGAATGTAACCCGTATTGACAGTAACCGCTTTGCCTTTACTACCTACTTTGCAGGATTATATATCGTCGATATTGAACATTCAACGGCTGTGCATTGGTCACATGACCCCGTTGACCCGCGCAGTATAGGCGGAAATAACACCCTGAATATACGTTATGACTCCAGCGGCTACCTTTTTGTAACCACTCAAACCTCCGGCCTTCACTTTTACAACCTAAAACAAAAACAGGCGTCAACAAGGCCCTATTTTATAAATGGCGACAGGGAAATATTTGACGGCTATATCCAATCAATCACCATCAACCGCGATAGCCAGGTTTGGATGGGCGCACAGGACCGGCTCATTAAATGGGACAGGGTAAGCGGCAAAACAGATTTTATTTCGCTTCAGCTACCGGATGGCACATCGCTCGGAGGCCGGGAAACAATCAGGGACGTAGGCCTGGAAGAAAATGGCAACGTTTGGATAGGCACTTCCCGCTATGGCCTGTTTGTAGCCGACAAAAAAATGAAACAGCTGGCACACCTGCGCCCTTCATCACCGGGCAGTAAAAGCAGTCTGCCCGGTCCTATGGTTAATGCATTGTTTGACGACGGAGAAGCGAACTGGTGGGTAGGCACCAACCGTGGCCTTTGCCTGGTGAACAAAAAAGACTTTAGTGTTTCCCTATTCAGTGATCACCCGGTACTGAAACCCCTCAGTACTGTATTTTGTTCTTCCCTATGGATGGATGAGGAGCGAAGTATATGGATTGGCACTAACCAGGGCGCATGGCATTACAACAGATCACAAGGAACACTTAAGCAGTACAACACCCGGCAAGGCATTCCGAATAACACCGTATACGCTATCACTAAAGACAACCTTGGCAATACCTACTTCGCCACGCTTAGCGGTCTTGCCGTTCTTGCAAAAAACGGCACCATCTATAATTATCACCGGAACAACGGTCTGCGGAATGATCGTTGCGAAGAACTGCTAAAAGATGAAAAAGGATATATCTGGATTGGCAACCTCACTTGCATCATCAGACATGATCCTGTTTCGAAAACGTTTACGGTATTTGATGAAGGAATTGGCTTTAGTCACGGCGGATTCAGGGTGCGTTCGTCTCACCGCAGCAGTAATGGTGAAATGTTTTGGGGAACGGATAAGGGAATCATCTGGTTTTACCCGGAACAGATAAGCCAAAAAGAACTTCCTTTAAGACCGGCAGTAAATGCGGTTCAGGCAGGCAATACAATTTTTGGCATTACAGGCCCTGATCAACTTCAGTTTTCCTATAAGACATCATCCTTTATGATCAGGTTTGCATCCGGCGAGTTATCGGGCGACAAAAAAAACCAGTTGCAGTATAAACTCACCGGATTTGACGAAGAATGGAAAACACCTGTAACAACCGGGCAGGCCGTCTATAGTAAATTACCCCCCGGCGAATATACTTTTGAAGTAAAAGCTTCGAGAGACGGGATACACTGGGTACATGCATCTTACCCGCTTGTATTAAAAATAAGCAAGCCATGGTGGCAACAACTATGGTTTCATCTTTCAGCAGCCGCACTGGTTATCTTTTGTTTGATTACGCTCTATTCATATTACCGGCGAAGAAAAAAAACAAAACAAATTAAAAATACTATAGCTTATTTCGCCAACTCGCCCTACGAACACTCCTCCACAGATGATATACTCTGGGATATATGCAGGAATTGTATCTCACACCTCGGATTTAAAGACTGTGTCATTTACCTACCGGATCATGAGCGGAAGGTATTAGTACAGAGAGCTGCATTCGGCCCCAAAAACCCGGTAAAAAATGAAATTGCTAATCCCATCGAGATTCCTTTTGGTTCCGGTATCGTGGGTGATGTGGCCTTTACCGGTAAGCCTTCGCTGGTGCATGATACTACCAGGGACAACCGGTATATCGTTGATGATGAAAAAAGGTATTCGGAACTTACGGTCCCCATTGTTCATGAAGGAAAAGTGCTTGCCATAATTGATTCAGAAAATAAAAAAAAGCGGTTCTATACACGGGAAGACCTGCTGGCACTGCAAACTATTGCCTCATTATGTGCCGCTAAAATATCACGATCAGTAGCCATGGAAGCCATGCGCAAAAGCAGGGAGGAATTGCTGCTGCTCAATGTAAAAATGGCTGAAACAAAATTTCTCAACCTCCGGTTACAAATGAACCCGCATTTCCTTTTTAATTCGCTCAGCTCGATACAACACCTTATTGTATCACAACAAACCAACAAGGCCTACAAATATCTCACGGTGTTTTCCAATTTTTTACGTTCCCTCTTAAATTTCGCAGAAAAGAATTTTATCCCGCTCGACGAAGAAATAAAAATCCTGCATATGTATATTGAGCTTGAATCTCTGCGCTTTGACGGCTCATTTTCATGGGAAATAAAAGCTGACGAAAGCCTTTCACAGGACGAAGTGCTTGTACCCTCACTCATGGTACAGCCTTTTGCCGAAAATGCCATCTGGCATGGCCTGCTTCACAAAGAAGGTGAAAAGAAACTAAGTATCCGTTTCATCAACAACGCTGAAGAATACCTGAATTGTATTGTGGAAGACAATGGTATCGGCCGGGCAGAAGCTGCCAGAATTAAAGAAACCAATATCCATTCTAAAATCAGGGAGAGCAAAGGCATTGGCATTATAAAAGAGCGGCTGGAACTGCTGCAGGAAAAAACAGGGAAACCAGCATCTGTAAAAATTGAAGACATGTATGATGGGACCGGATACCCTGCCGGCACCCGCATTGAAATTACTATTCCTTATTATAATCCTGAAGAACGATGATAAAAGCGATGATAGTGGATGATGAACAGTCTTCCATTGACTTACTGCAATGGCTCGTAAATCAATATTGCCCGGATATCAGTACATTAAAATCTGCCCGAAGTGTACAGGAAGCCATACCATTGCTGCAGGCATTCAAACCTGATATTCTTTTCCTCGACATACAGATGCCACATCAGAGTGGCTTCGACCTGCTGACCACTGTTGAAAACTGGAATTTTGAGGTCATTTTTACTACCGCCTACAATGAGTTTGCCATACAGGCCATTCGTTTCAGCGCCCTGGATTATTTATTAAAACCGCTGGACGAAACAGAACTCAGAAAAGCGATTGAACGATATAAGGCAAAACGTATTTATGCGCCGGCCGGCCAGCTCCTGTTCCGGAATTTTATTCAGAATATTTCACAGGGTAATAAAGATAAATTCAAACTAGCCCTGGCAGGGACTACGGAAATTAAATATGTTCAGCTGGATGAAATCATTCGGTTGCAGGCCGAAAGCAACTACACACATATTTTTCTTGCGGGTAACAAAGTATTTGTATCTGCCAAAACGTTAAAGGAATATGACGAAATATTGCAGGGTCACCGTTTCCTCCGGGTACATAAATCTCATATGGTAAACCCGGCACACATCATCAGCTACGACAAGCAAGGCGAACTCACCATGAGCGATGGTTCAAAAGTGGAAGTAGCCCGGAGAAAGAAGGAATTCCTGCAGCAATCCCTGTCAGGAAATGCCTGACCCTTATTGGATCAGTTTTTTTGCTTCAGTTACTAAACAACTGGCCAGCTTCATCAGCGACTCCTGCTCAGCTGGGCCAAGATTAACTGTTACTGGTTTCTTACCATTGCCTGTAAAAATGATATGCGTAATTTTTTTGGTACAAATCCTTTGCAGCATAGATGGGGTGCTTGCCGCATTCTTATATACAAACTGGAAGAGGCCTTCGCAGTTCATGGTACCATAATTTTTTACTGTCGTTTTTGATTTTGAACCTTCAAAATATACCTCTGCAGTGCCAGAATCGTCAAAGCATTTTTCAGCACCATCGAGCGAGAATAACAACAATACTTCCTTCTTATCCGCATCCACACTTACCGATCCGCCGTCGATATAAATAAAGCCCGTACTCAACTTTGTCTCTTTTGTAAAGGGATCCTTCTCACTAATAAGCTTACAATCTGGGGCAGGCGTAACCTGGGCATGGAGCACGGTCGAGAGAAAAAACAGGGAAAAAAGTAAACGCATACGTAATTATTTAGGCTATTGTAAGACCTTTTACTACTGGCATTAGTTGCACCAGCTACTGCTCATTCATCCGGAAACGCTTCCGTACTATTTCCAGCTGGACTTTGTTTATAGCTGAGGTTTTCTGTAATACATCGGTAAAATAACCCACCTCTTTTTCCGTAGCCGGACAGCCGGTATTTTCCATTTTGCCGCTCTCCGGGTTCAGCATACGGGAATCGGCAAGCAAATCGCCGTTTTTGTCCAGTATAAACCAGTAAGGCAGCCCCTGCTGACTGCCATTGTACTTTTGTTTGAGCGAATCCGCTCCCGGATTTTCTAACTGCTTTTTACCGTCCGACTCTTCTGTAACCAGGTACCGGGTAACGTAGTATTTCGAAAATATACCGGTACAGGTACTGTCTTCCAGGCTTTTTTTCATGCGGTGGCACCAGCCACACCAGGAAGCAGTAAATATAACCAATACATTTTTTTGTTCTGCCCTTGCCTGCGTTATCGCCTGCTGTAAAATTGTATTGGTATGCGCAGGGCTGCTTTGCCCGCTGCATACCAATGAAGAAAATAAAAAAGCAATGACTATACTTCGCATAAGGGTATTATAATCGTACTGCAGTTCCGGTGGCAATAACCATCAACATACTACCACCACTGCCAATTGTTTCAAAATCCAAATCCACACCTAATATACCATTCGCACCAAGTTCCTGTGCTTTTTGTGAAAGTTCACGGAGCGCATCTTCCTTTGCCTGCTCCAGTACTTTCTCATAGGTTTTGCTACGGCCGCCGAATACATCACGCAGACCGGCAAATATGTCTTTGAAAATATTAGCACCAATAATACTTTGTGCATTGATAACGCCGAGGTATTCCTGTACCGGGCGACCGTCAACCGAACTTGTTGTAGTTATTAACATGGTTGTTTATTTTAGTTTCTCAAAAATAGCTTTTAAAGTGCTGTCTTGCGCCACGACCGCTGTTTTTGCGGCATCTTTAATATAGGCAATACGTTTGTCAATATCCGGATGGCTCCCCAGGAACTCAGGCAATGAACTGGATGGGGCGGACATTTTCAGATGTGTAAACAAAGAAACAAACCCTTCCGGATCAATTTTACGCTGCATTAACAGTTTTAAACCGTCAATATCTGCTTCCTTTTCCAGCCTGCGGGAATACTTCAGGGATTTTAAATCATCTGCATGATTAATTAATACGGATGTAACAGCACCAATCCGCCCAAACAGTAATCCGAGAAAAACTTTCGACCCTAAACGCCTGAATATAGACTTGGTAGAGTGCTTATTATTGACATGGGTAAACTCGTGACTCAGCAATGCAGCCAGTTCTGGGTAATTTTCCATCTGTTTCAGTAATGCGTCGTACACCACAATACGGCCACCCGGCAGGGCAAATGCATTCACGGTATTTCCCTTTACCACAGATATCCGGATATTATAAGGCGTGGTCACCTTCATTTCATCAAAAAAAGTATTGATGACCAGACCGGCTTCCTGGTCTTCAAGATCGGCCAGCCCCATTGCATCATACACTGCATCGCCGAGTTGTTGTTCGGTCTTCACTGATATTTTACCGGCAAGCTTTTCGGATAGCCAGGGGACGATAAGCAGGTATAAAAGGAAGAGGAGGCCAAAAATACCCAGTAACAGCAGGCCGTTGCGTATCCATTCTTTCCCTTTGCTTTTTTTATGCCATGGCTTTTGTTGCTCTTCCTGTATTTGTTTAATAAATGCCGCAGCATCGTTTCCTTTTATATATAACTCGGCCCCGCTGATGGTAGTATTGCGCAGGCGGCTTTGCTGGGTGGCAAAATCAAAACTGGCATCCACATCTTTTATCATCCAACTGATAGTTGTATTCCCACCTCCGGCGGTTTTGTACCCTATATTGAGGTTTTTGTCAAATACCAGGACTGTGCTTTCAACAGGTTCCGAACCGGGAGAGTAAATATAGGAGGCAAAGTAGCTTTTCATTGGTGCTAGTTTCAGAGGCAAATTAACTATAAATCCTGCTGAAGAAAATATGTTTTGGCAACTAAATGCAATTTGGTTTTGTTAATTGTCGGGAAAATAAAACCTTTGCCCCCCTGTGTTGTTTAACTGGCAAATTCCGGTACAGATATGGTACAAGCATATAATTTCCTGGCATCCTGGCAGCTGTTTCCCGAAAAAGGAACCTACGAAAATGGCGAAAGGCCAAAAAGTGGCATTTATAAAGTGGAAGCCGTAAGCGGCACCAAAGAACTCAAGATTTATCAAAACCGGGTATCGCTCGAAAACCAGGCCTTCGCCGCTGGTTACTCTGTTGTAGCCGACGGGCTGCTTAATGACTATGAAGATCACCAGGTGGCGGATAAGGTGCAGGTCAAATTTCCGGATAGTATCAGTTTTGAAATTCATTTTTATCGTAAAGGCGAAGTGGTGTTGCATGTATTGCATGAGATTATGCCTAACGGATACCTGAAAATAACACAGCAAGGAGCAAAAGAAGATGGAACTTCATATACGAATACTGAAATATACCATAAGCAATTAAGTGTACTCCCCTATTCTGCCTCTGTATCGGGCGCAGTGATCAAAGCCAACGAAGAAGGCATCATTAAGCACAAGGCGCTTACGGCCATGGAAGAACAAACCAATATGCAGCTGGAGCAAATACGCAAGCAAATTGAATTGCTGGCCTTGCAGGCGCATGAAATACAAAAGCGTAAGGAGCTTTCCATGATGATTTATAATGCCCGCCTCGCCTTCAAACCCAATATTGGCCAGACATATTACCTGTACGAGAAAAAAGATGGCGACCATATGCTTTCACTCGTTTCGCCCAAAGAATGGGGCGCCAATGGCCCATTTAAAAAATTCGTATCCGCTGTGCAGTTACTGGCTGATCATACATGGCGGGAGCTTTGAGATTAGTAATTTTGTCGTATGACAAAGCTATCCGTCAATCTCAACAAATTTGCCACCCTGCGCAATGCAAGGGGCGGTAACAATCCTGACCTGGTAAAAGCAGCGGTGGATGCCCAACGTTTCGGTGCCGATGGCATTACACTTCACCCCCGCCCCGATGAGCGGCATATCCGTTATGATGATGTATACCAGATTAAAAAAGTTATTACCACAGAATATAACCTGGAGGGCAACTGCAGGGAACAAAAATTTATTGATCTTGTTTTAGCCACAAAACCTCAGCAGGTAACCCTGGTACCCGATGCCACGGGACAGTTGACCAGCGACCATGGCTGGGACACCATTGCCAACAAAGAGTACCTTACCGGCATTATTGCTGTATTCAGGAATGCAGGCATACGTACATCCATATTCTGCGATCCCGATATTACCATGGTGGAAGGCGCCGCTGCCACTGGCACTGACCGGATTGAATTATATACAGAAGGATATGCCCGCATATTCGCAGAAGGCGATAAAGTGTCAGCTATTGCACCCTATATAAAAGCTGCGCAAAAAGCAAAAGAACTGGGATTGGGTATTAATGCAGGTCATGATCTGGATCTGCAAAACCTTAAATTCTTTAAAGAGCATATTCCTTGGACACTGGAAGTAAGTATTGGTCATGCACTGATATGCGATGCACTGTATCTTGGCTTTGAAAATACAATTCAGCTCTATAAAAGACAGCTGCAATAACGTCCGCAACAATTATTACAAAATACAATTATGTAAGTTAAGTTTCATACGTACGTATTTCTACCTATCGCTATTCGTGATTGATAAAAAAGTAAGTCTATTTATTATAAACTGTTTTTTCTTGTGAGTATATTCAGCATCGCATTCAGAAAAAACATTTATTTACAGGCAACAGACTTACACCATGCCCCTTGTATTTTCGTATGGTAACTTGCAGCAGGAAAAAGTGCAGCTGCATTTATTCGGGCAGCTGCTTAGCGGTGAGGCGGACAGTTTGTATGGGTACAGGCTTGCACGCATAGCCAATACAGATAAAACCATTCTTCCCAACGATGAAAGTGAATGGCAATACACCCTGCTGAACACAGCTGATAAAAACAGCCGGGTCGATGGCACGCTGTTTACACTTACTGATCACCAACTAAACGAGCTGGACGCTAACAAACCAAGAGATTACCGGCGTATGTTTATGACCCTTTCCTCGGGCAAACGGGCATGGGTATTCTTGCTGGGGGCCTGAAAGGTTATTTTACCCGCTTTATCCCATTCTTATTATTTTCGTTTCATGCAAAACCTGAAACAACTATTTCTCCTGCGGGATGACATCACTTATCTCAACTTTGGATCGTTTGGTGCATGCCCGCGGCCAATCTTTGATAAATACCAGCAATACCAGCTGGAGCTTGAACAGGAACCTGTATATTTCATCACAGGCAAGGGCCTTCAATACCTGCAACAGGCAAGGGAAGCGCTGGGCACTTATTTACATTGTGACAGTGATGACCTGGTATACGTTACCAATCCTTCTTATGCCGTAAATGCAATAGCAAAAAGCTTGGCCCTCCAGAGAGGTGATGAAATACTGACTACCGATTTGGAATATGGGGCCTGTGATAAAACATGGGAATACTATTGTGAAAAAGCCGGAGCAGTATATATCAGGCAACCCGTTGCATTACCCGCTAGCAGCAAGGAACAATTTGTAACCGATTTTTTTGAAGGTTTATCTGCCCGCACCAAACTTATCTTTATCAGTCATATTACCAGTACTACAGCCTTACGACTGCCAGTCGAAGAAATATGTGCTATAGCAAATCAAAAAGGTATTCCCTGTTTTATTGATGGTGCGCATGCTCCCGGGCAAGCACCAGTAAACCTGCAGACACTTGGTGCCGATATATATACCGGCGCCTGCCACAAATGGATGATGACACCTAAGGGCAGCTCCTTTTTATATGTAAAAAAAGAATTGCAGCATACCATTGACCCGCTGATTGTAAGCTGGGGATATAAAGCATCTTTTCCTTCCCATTCGCAGTTCCTCGATTATCACCAGATGAATGGCAGCCGTGACTATTCGGCTTTTTTAACTATACCGGCAGCAATAGATTTTATGGAACAGTATAACTGGGAAGTTGTATCGGCATCATGCAGAAAATTGGTTAAAGATAATGCCGGCGAATTTCTCAGGTTGTTGAACACTGCGCCGTTGGCCCCTGTACACGATGATTATATATTGCAAATGCTCTCCGCTGAAATAAAAACCAGCCAACCGGAAAAACTGCACGACCATTTATTTGAGCAATACAAAATCCAGATACCTGTAATGCGGCATGGCGATAAAGTGTACATACGCTATTCCATCAATGCGTTTAACGATCAGCAAGACCTGGACAAGCTTTTCAGCGCTATAACCGATATTAAAAAAAATACTACATTCATTGAGTGATGCCGGAAGGTATCGTACTTGCTTATATACAGATTTTCTAAGTGCCATGAATAAATTAATCACCGTAATCCTGTTCCTGTTACCGGCGATTGTGCTTCCTGCACAAAAAAGGAATACCGCTTATATGGAAGTGTTGGGGAACGGACTTGTGTTGTCTGCAAATTTTGAACGGCAGATGAAGAAATTGCCGCAGCTGGCTTTACATGCCGGCGCAGGTGTAGGCGGAGAAAAACCCACCATTCCTGTCGGTGTAAAATATCTTTTTGGCCTTAAGGATAAGAAATCATTTATTGAAACGGGTGTTGGTGTTACACTGATGGAGCGGGATTTGTGGGATGATAATTTCAACCGCAACATAGACAAAAACAGATACAGTCCGGGCATTATCCCCTCCATTGGTTATCGTTATCATGCCGCTTCCGGCTTTATGGGCCGCATTAATTATACGCCTGTATTCAACGAATATAAAGGGTTGGCATTTTTCGGCGGTATAGCAATGGGATGGCGTTTTTAACGGCTACCTTTTATCGTTCTGCTTCATCTTCGTCTCCATATATTTTATATCATCCCGGAGAAATGCTTCTAAAAAAAGGATGGCCCCTTCCCTGGTCTGACGCCGTATAGTAGAAAGATAGGCATTCTCCTTTCTCTTCATCAACCCGAAAAAGTAATGTAGTATTACCGGCCGCTTGTAAAAGAAATAAAACTCAGAACTGCTGATATCCTGTCCTGTAAACCAAAAGGTAATGGAACGCCCGGTATCGGTATTTTCGAATTCCAGCGATGGCGAATACTGTATGTCATGCTCCTTCATGTTTTGCATGGTCTGTAAATGTTCCAGCCAGGGAAAGTCTTCAAATGCCTGCAGTATATTTTCTTCTTCAATGCTGCCCATTTCAATAATATTGGCACTTGCAGGTTCACAAATACTCCATCGGTAGTTCGCCATAAGTTAAATGTAATAAAAATTACTGCTGCTAAATAACCATACTGTTATCAATAGGCACAATGATAGTTTGAAAAGTCTAGTATTGTCTCCCAGGCCGTTCCATTAAGTTGGTAAACATTAAAACCAACCCCTTCGAACGAAGGATTTGTGGTAAAAATTTCAGCTTTCCCATCATTGTTTATATCGAGTATATCCAGCAGTTTTTCCGCGTAGATGCCATCATCCACATGGGTAATATCACCGCTCATTACATCTTCTTCCCGTATTTCGTCAATCTCGCTGTGCTGAAACTTGTAAGCACCAGTTTTATTTTTGGCAGCAATAAAAAAGATAGCCGCCCTTTCCTTCACTTTGGGTGAGCAGCGATAAGTACCTATAATTTCAGGCACTTTGTCGTTATCAATATCCAGCACAGTCAGCCGCAACTGCTTCAAATCCTTTACCAGTATAGTTTTCTTATTGAAAGCGGCCCGCACCAATTTTTCTATTGCTGCCTTCTCCGTTGTAGTTGCTGCCCGCCGCAGGCCTGCTGTGGTTTTTGCCGGTTTAAAATCTGTAGCCAGTGAAAGTTCGTTCGTTGTAAATTTTAAAAGGGGTGACACTGTTTTTACATCAGCCATCATAGGGCCGCATTCTGATGCCGGATCGTTTTTTATAACCGTTGTTTTACCCGTTAGCTTTCCACCACTAACCACACTGTAAACCGTACCTGGCTTATAATACTGCTCTGCAAAAGCAGGCAGTTCCATTTGGTCCAATGCAGGCACCAGTTCACCATCGTTGACGAAAGCAATAGGTTCAATCATTTTACCCTGTTCGAAAAGGCCAAAGATTACTTTGCGGTTTTCATACCCGGTCCACTTGGACGGAGCAGTGTAGGATAGTAGCAGTGGGATGACCAGGAGTATGGTTACTTTTTTCATTTTGCTGTTTGGTTAAAGTTACAGAAACCGGGAAGTGAATTATCATTATTACTGCAACAAAAAAACGAAAGGCTGCATAACAACCTTCCGTTCTAATTAAATCCGTTCACACTTATTTCACCTTCTCCACCGCCTCATTCCGGAACACCACGGTGTTATCAAACACATCTACCAGTACAGGCTTGCTTTTGTCCACATCACCGGCTAGTATCCGCTTGGACAATTGGTTCACAATTTCCTTTTGTATCAACCGCTTCAACGGCCTCGCACCAAACTGAGGATCAAAGCCCTGCTCAGCTAAAAAATCGAGGGCATAATCGCTAAAGCGCAAATCTATGCCGCTCTCCGCTACTAATTTCTTCAGGCTGTTCAATTGTATTTTCACGATACCTGATATTTCTTTGCGCAACAATGGCTGGAACATAATGATTTCATCCACCCGGTTCAAAAACTCAGGACGTACTGTTTGCCGCAGCAGGTTCATGACTTCACCTTTTGCTTTTTCTGTCGCTGCTTCCACATTCCGCTCACTTACATTTTCAAATGCGTCCATTATCAGGTGACTACCGATATTGCTCGTCATGATGATGATGGTATTTTTAAAATTCACCACCCTTCCTTTGTTATCCGTCAGACGGCCATCATCCAGTACCTGCAGCAGCACATTCCATACATCCGGGTGCGCCTTTTCAATTTCATCCAGCAAGACGACACTATAGGGTTTACGGCGAACGGCTTCGGTCAGTTGCCCGCCTTCATCATACCCCACATAGCCCGGAGGAGCACCTACCAGCCTGGATACGGTATGTTTTTCCTGGTACTCGCTCATATCAATCCGCGTCATCATACTTTCATCATCAAACAAGTAAGCGGCAAGGGCCTTCGCCAGCTCTGTTTTACCAACACCTGTTGTACCCAGAAAAATAAATGACCCAATCGGCTTCTTCGGGTCCTGCAGGCCGGCACGGCTTCTGCGTATGGCATCCGCTACAGCAGTAATAGCCTCATCTTGTCCCACCACCCTTTCATGCAAATGCTCTTCCAGATTCAGCAACTTCTCCCGATCGGTTTGTAACATTTTTGTTACGGGTATTCCAGTAGCCTTTGCAACGCTTTCTGCGATGTCTTCGGCATCCACTTCTTCTTTCAGTAAACGTTTATCGGTAGTGGACTGTAACTGATCGTTCAAATCTGCAATACTTTTCTCCTCCTCCTTTATTTTACCATAACGGATCTCCGCTACTTTGCCATAATCACCATTCCGCTCGGCCTGTTCGGCTTCCTGTTTCAGGTTTTCTATTTTGGCTTTAGCCGTCTGTATTTTTTCCACCAGTTCTTTTTCTTCCTTCCACTTGGCTTTATAGGTATCCCGTTCTACAGAAAGGTTTGCAATTTCTGTATTGAGATCTTTCAGTTTTACTTCATCATTTTCCCGTTTGAGCGCTTCCCGTTCTATCTCCAGCTGCCGAATCTGTCTTTCTAAGGTATCGAGTTCTTCAGGCATACTGTTCATTTCGAGGCGCAGCTTGGCTGCACTTTCATCAATGAGATCAATAGCTTTATCAGGAAGAAAACGATCCGATATATAACGGCTGCTCAATTCGACAGCCGCAATAATTGCTTCGTCTTTTATTCGTACATGGTGGTGCGTCTCATAACGGTCTTTTAATCCGCGCAGGATGGAGATAGCATCTTCCTGCGATGGCTCATCAATCATTACTTTCTGGAAACGGCGTTCCAGTGCCTTATCCTTCTCAAAAAACTTTTGATATTCGTTCAGCGTGGTGGCACCCACCGCACGGAGCTCACCGCGGGACAAAGCCGGTTTCAATATATTGGCCGCATCCATGGCACCTTCTCCTCCACCTGCACCCACCAGTGTATGTATCTCATCAATAAACAAAACAATCTCACCATCACTACCGCTTACTTCCTTCACCACTGCTTTCAGGCGTTCTTCAAACTCACCTTTATATTTCGCACCGGCAATAAGCAGCCCCATATCCAGGGCGAATATGACTTTGCTTTTCAGGTTTTCGGGTACATCACCATTCACAATACGGTGGGCTATGCCTTCCGCTATTGCTGTTTTACCCACACCGGGCTCACCCACCAGTATTGGGTTGTTTTTTGTTCTGCGTGAAAGGATATGCAGCGTCCGCCTGATCTCTTCATCACGGCCAATTACGGGGTCAAGTCTGCCCTGCCTGGCAAGTTCGTTCAGGTTTTTGGCATATTTACTGAGCGCATTATATTCCTGCGTTTGCGTTTGCGAAGTAACCGTATCGCCTTTACGTAATTCTTTAATCGCTGCAATTAATCCTTTCTCTGTAAGGCCTGCATCTTTCAGAAGTTTTGCTGTGCTGTCATTGCCTTCCACAATAGCCAAAAGGATATGTTCTGGTGTTACAAACTCGTCATTAAACTGTTTTAAAGCCGCCCCGCTCCGCAATACCACATTGTTCATCTCCCGGCTGATTTGCTGGGCTGCATCGCCATTTGCTTTGGGAAGTTTACCTATCAGTTCATCCAGCTTGGAATCTACGAGATTGATAGTAACATTGTTCTTTTTAAGCAGGTAGTCCACAGGTGAATCCTGCTGTTCCAGCAACGCTTTTAACATATGCTCCGTCTCAATATTCGGACTTTTAGCGTTAAAAGCAACCTGCTGGGCTGCCTGAAACGCCTCAGCCGCTTTTATGGTGAAATTTCCTAAATTCATATTATTTGATTTTATACAACCGTCATTTTTTTAGCAAATAGCCAATACAGAAACGAACACCTGAAAACTATATGCTGTTGACCTGAAACGTTAGCTCAAATACCTGTCCAACTTACCCAAATCCAGAAACTATGTCATATAAAGTTAATTCAACCTGCATGAAAGTCATAACAACCTTCGTTTTCCTGCTATTGTTACAGTCCGCACGGACCCAGTATAATTGGGAGGCCTTAGATGCTGAACTCACTGCTAAGCAGAAGGTGTTGGGTACCGATGTGGTGGCTATGGTCTGGACCGGTGATACCCTTGCCTATAAAAAAGAAATGGGTGATTTTAACAGTAAGACGCAGGCCCCTGTTGCCAGTTGCAGTAAATGGCTGACAGCTGCTTTGGTGATGATACTTGTGGATGAAGGCAAACTTTCGCTGGACGATAAAGTAACCACATATATTCCCGAGTTCGGGCGGAATATGAAAAACTATATCACTCTCCGGCATTGTCTTAGTCATATGACCGGCATAGAAGATGACGATAAATTTTTTAAACGAATACTGGACCGGCGGAAATTCCAGACTCTGGAAGAAGAGGTAAATGATATGGCGAAACGAACCATCCGGGCCAACCCTGGTACAGATTTTTGGTATGGTAACGTTGGGTTAAATATTGCCGGAAGAGTGCTGGAAATTGTAACGAAAAAAAAGTTTGAATCATTAATTAAAACAAAACTGCTCTCACCGCTTGGTATGAGCAAGACAACATTTACTGATCCCAACGGTGGTGCAGTAAACCCGTCTGGCGGGGCCAAATCCACCCCGGACGATTATATGAAATTCTTAGTGATGCTGCTCAACAAAGGAAGATACAACGGCAAACAAATCATCAGCGAAGCGTCGGTAAATGAAATGCTGAAAGTGCAGAGCAGTACCGATAAAATAAAATACGCCCCAAAAGCAGCCCAGGGGTACAATTATGCGTCAGGGAGCTGGGTCATGGAAGAAAAAAACGGTACCGCAACGGCCTTGGCCAGCCCGGGCCTCTTTGGCACCTGGCCCATGATAGATTATTGCAGGGGCTATGCCTATATAGTCTTTGTAAAAAACCTGCTGGGCGAGGAAAGGGCCAAAGTACATGAGGCGCTTAAAACGATAGTTGACGAACAAATAAAGCCGGTTTGCCGATAAGCTATACCCATATAAAAAATCACCATTATATTTACGTACTAATTTTAAAAAACATGCGAAAATTAATTCTTAGTTCAGTTATGTTACTTGCGGTTGGCACTTATACTGCCTCAGCTCAACAGGCCGCTATTGCCCTGCAAAAGGGCCAGAAATATACGGTTGAAAGCAAGACAAAGATGAGCAGTTCTGCGGAAGTGATGGGACAAACCATGGAATCCGGCTCTGAATCAAAATCTACAGTATTGTATGAAGTAGCCGCCATTACAGATAATTCAGCCGACTTAACTACCACTATAACCAAACTACAGGTATCAGCCTCAGCCATGGGCCAGGAAATGAACTATGACAGCGAGAAGAATGATAATAGTGGTCAGCTGGCCGATGCCCTGCAGGGATCTATCAATACGCCCCGCAAAATAGTTATAGATACAAAGGGGAATATAACAAAACAGGATGAGCCGGATGCAGCGGTACAGGGCGCATTAGGTGGTATTAATGGGGCAGGCGCTCCACCAAAAACTACCGACTTGTTTATACCCGCACTTATGGGAAAGGATTTAAAAGTTGGAGACAAAATCGATGATGAAGGCACCAGCAAGTCAGAAAAATCTGAAACCAAAGAAAAAGGAACTTTTACTGTTACCGCTATTGAGAATGGCGTTGCCAGTATTTCTTATACAGGCACTCAACAGATAAATGCTACAATAGAACAAATGGGTATGGAAATGACAACGACCAGCAGCAATACCGTTAAGAGTGAATTACAATTAGATATCAAAACCGGTATCGTACTGGCAAAAGCAACAGTGATCGACGCCAGTATCAGTGTGGATGCCGGAGGGATGACGATCCCGGCTACTGCTAAAACAACTACCACGGTGACAATTGTTCCCGCCAAATAAATAATTATGAACTGGAAAAAGGATTGCTATCTGGGTAGCAATCCTTTTTTATTTCTTAGTACTAGTCAGGAACATAGTTAAAAACCTTTCGTTTCTTTCGGTTCTTCCTTTTTAACCAGTACTACTTTACTGCGATCTGCCTTATATACTTTCTCGTAAAAGCCGACCAGTTCATTATACTGTCCGGGAGGGAAACGGCCTGCATAGTGCTCCAGGTTGCGGTAATAGATAAGCTTATTGCCAATGTATTTTACAGATGCCGTATATTTTCCAAACGGGCTGGCAATGGTTTGATCCTGCGGCATAGATTCAGCACTAAAGCCTTCTGGCAGGCTTATTTCAACGGTATCTGTATCCTTGTATTCAAAAGAAAGATCGACATCGTATTTACGGGCTGTATCTGCATTCAGTTTACGCTGGTGCCGGGTCATAACATTCGGAATGATAAACAAACGTTTGCCGGTGATAGTGGCATAGTTACTGACGGCTATTTCCAATGACTCTTCCACAAAAGGAAGTGACTGACGCAACTCTTTGTAATCAAAACTCTTTATATCGTACGTGGCAAAGTCAAGGTCTTCATGCAATGCTTCTTTTACTTTGTCTTTAGATAACTGGTTTATCAGGTCATGATAGCGATCCTGCTGCAGTCCGCCATAAGCCGTTTTAGACGATATATCCAGGGTAGCGTCGGCATTCAGTACGGCTTTGATGTGCCGCACCTGCGTATTTTCTTTCAATCCGTATTTAGGCGTACGTACCAGCGTACCACCCTCTTCTCCTATAAGCAAAGCATAGCGATCGCAGGTAAAGTCGGAGAGATAACCGGCAGGCAGCGTTTGACTGGTACATTCCAGCCATACTGTATCAGTGGCTACCGGCACACAAAGTATAACGTGGTTAAACTGCTGCGAAGGAAAATCCGCAATCACTTTCCGGGCTTTGTGCCCTGCATTTACAAGTGTATAATATGACTTCACGCCAACCTCTTTCAGCAGGCTGTACATATAATTCGTCAGCGCTTTACAATCGCCGTAGGATTTCGAGGCAACATAGGCTGCATCAAATGGTTGCCAGCCCCCAATACCAAGTTGTATGCTGATATACCTTGTATTCTTTTGCATGTACGCATACAATTTCTCTATTTTATCCCGGGGGCTGGTTGCTGCACCCGCAATCTGCTGTACCGTTTGTTTTATATGGGCTGGTAACTGGTCCCGCTCTTTCTTCAGTGCGTAGACAAACTTGCCAAACTCATTCCAGTTGTTCATGTTGCCCTGGTAGTTTTCAATTTCAAAATCTGTAGGGGCAAATAGTACGGCTGTATTCAAATCAACCCAACTGGGCATAGCGTATTCCCTGTCCATAGCCGGTAAGTTCCGGGCTTCCCAGCTAAGTGTGCTGAATGTTTTTTCCTGTGCAGCTGTGGGTTTGCCGGAATAATTGAACTCTTTATACCGAACCGTATAACCAGGTTTAAATGCTATCGTAATGCTGCTATGCTCCACAGAATAATGATCATCTTCCCTCGGTATCCATACCGGGAAGAACAGGGTGCCATTGTAACGTATTTCCACTTCATACTCCACGGTGTATGGATATACTTTGTGAAAGAAGCGGTGCACTTTATACCGGTTATCATCCACCAGGTTGGCATCCGCAGCTCCGGAAAGATCCATCAGTTGCTTATTCTTCAGGCGCTTTAGTTCCTTTCCGCCTGCATCATACAACGTACCCTCAACGTTACGAATCTCATGAAGCTTGTCATAATATTCCGAAAAATAAGCATGCTGATCGCCGTTTTCGTTGAGTACGGTAATTGCATATTTTCTGTACAACACGGCCTCGCCGGTATTGTTCACCTCGAAGCGAATGCGTTCAATCCGTTTTACAGCATTTGCCTTTTGTGTTAACGCAGCCGGTATCTTCTGCACCGCATACTCACCTTCTCCGGCAAGCAGTGCAGCCTGACAGGAAATACTTAAAATAAATGCCACAATTTTTTGATACATACGCTTTACTTCTTTTTAAATACAATCTGTTCAGCCTGTTTCTTTACAACCATATTGAAAAATTCCCGCAGCATCTCATATTCTTCGGGCAGGAAAAAAGCCCGGTCAATCCTTATCCTTGAGCGAAATGAAATCATACTGCCCGACTGCGATATCCGGTACTCAAACATACCTTCATTTTCTTCATTCATTTTTACCACCATTGATTTAGGCAGTTCATCTACCACGTACCCGATAGGTACTTCCATTTGCAGGCTATACGTTTCATCAAATACATAAGGCATTTCCACCGGATAGCTCCTCACATCCGATTTGAACGGATTTTCCTTCATGGCTTCTCCAAACATCGGATTAAAATAAATGATGTCCTCTTTTTCGCCAGTCAGCTCAAAATCATAATGAAGTGTTAGTTTTTCTTCCAGCTTTTGCAATGAATCAAGAACAAAATTGGTGACTGCTGCTTCAGTACCGAATTCCTTTCTGATATCTTCTAAAAGGCCGGCCTGCCCGTCTTCTTTGATCCTTTTGCGCAACGCAAACGACTCGTAATACCCGGGGGTCTGGTTCAGCGTTCCAAGAATCCGTCCCTTATCGTCATTTATCATAAACACTGTTGTCAGCTTCTGCTCTTTTACTGAGTCGGCGATCAGGTCAAGTGCAAAAGTTTGCTCGTTGATTACCCGGGCATGGCCATTGTAGCAACGGAGCGGTAGGTAGCCAAAACCAAGTTGCGGCTCGCTTCCATCCAGCAGAAATGACTGTCCGTCAATAATAGCCCGGCAAATAACATAGTTATATTGGTCAAGCAGCGGATACAGGGCATAGGTATACCCGTTGGAACGGGTGCTAAGTATAACAGGGTCTGCGGTAATATCAGCAAAACGCAGCATAGCGGTAAGCAATAAATTGATATCAGATATTGCCCCGTTTTTTGTCTTCATTAGGTTTTTCATTGGCTGGCTCATAAACCGGTTGTTGCGGCTGGTACAGGTAAAGTTGTCGCGGATATAGGCAAATATTCTCTGGGCTTTCTCCAGTTTGGTGGATGCTGCACCCACTATACTGCCAACCTCATCTTTAAGCCAGTTATTCTGTTTACCTAATTGCTCACCGAAAAGTTCACCCTTGAGCAATGATTCTGCCAGACCAGGCCAGGTCGCCATTAATTTCCTCTCCCTTAATGGGTAGCGGAATTCAGATAGCTGGAATTCGATTTTACTGATGTGGTTATCGATAGTGGAGGTATAGTTTTCCTCTTTTAATGCCGGCACATCCTTGATTACCCACCGGTAATTTGTCACGGCACTTGTAATATTTGCAAACTCAGTGGCGCCAATCCCCCGGCTGTCGGCCACCCGGTAGATTTCAGTACCCGTTTTCCTTTCATTAATATCATATTTTTTATACCCCTGCGTTAAAAAAACGTACCCAAGGAAATCAGGTACCGTGAGGTTGTACTCACTCCATAAGCGCGGATAGCCACCCTGGAATTCCCAGGGACGGAGGTAGCTAAGAAAGTCCGATTTCACCGTGTATTCATATTCAATAATGCACCCTTCTTTTACATTCGGCAGGGTGAATTTCTTTACCACTAATTCTTTGCTGAGCTTGTCTTTAAATATTCCCGATTTTATGTCGAGTTTCGACTCCACCACTTTACCGTTCTCAAGATTATACGTCGTTGCTTTAATCTTGTCAAGCATTTCCTCATCCTCGCCATTCGAATATAGAAATATGTTCACATTGGCCACATCATATGCATTCTTGTTCAGGATATGTACCCGCTTATGCTGTTTAAAAACAAGGGAAAACCATCCCTTGGAATTACCTTCTATTGAACTGGAGCCAATATCGGATAGGACAACGGCCTGGGCATTGCTGTCGATGCTATACGCTCTTGGGGCAAAATCTTTTTCAGTAATATCCCCAAATTTTATCTTGGACTTCTCTTGTGCAAAAAAAGGCTGGGAAAAACTGAGAATAAGCAGGGTAAGAAAATATTTCATAGTGTGGTGTTTGGAAGGCCGCTATAATATGTCAATTTTACATAAAAAAAAGCAATTGATACAGGCTTTTCGCCGAAAATCGGTTCTGGGGCGAATAGACATATACTAACAATGAATAAGTTGCAAGATCATACCCATTTTATAAAAAAAACAGCGCAGGATCTGGGTTTCAGTTATTGCGGTATTGCTGAGGCCAAACGCCTCGATGATGATGCCCGGAGGCTGGAACAATGGCTCAATAAAGGCATGCACGGCCAAATGCAGTATATGGAGAAATATTTTGATTTGCGTATTGACCCAACCCTGCTCGTTGCCGGTGCAAAATCGGTCATTACATTGCTGAAAAACTATTACCCAGGTGAAAAGCAATCGCCAGGCACACCTGGTATAGCCAAATATGCGTATGGGCAGGATTATCATGAAGTAATAAAACAACAACTGAATACATTGATAGAAAGAATACGGGAACAATGCGGCGATATACAAGGCAGGGGCTTTGTCGATTCAGCCCCCGTACTTGAAAGAACATGGGCGCAGCGCAGCGGACTTGGGTGGGTTGGTAAAAACGGAAACCTCATAAATAAACAAAGTGGCTCATTTTATTTCATAGCCACACTCATTGTAGACTTGCCACTTTTGTACGATGACGCATTTGCCGCTGATTTTTGTGGCACCTGCACCCGTTGCATTGATGCCTGCCCTACCGATGCTATCCTTCAGGACAAGGTGGTGGATGGAAGCCGTTGTATATCCTATTTCACAATCGAGCTAAAGGAGATGCTCATACCCTCAGAGATGAAAGGCCGGTTCGACAACTGGATGTTTGGCTGTGATACCTGCCAGGATGTATGCCCCTGGAACCGGTTCAGTAAACCGAATAAAGAACCGGCATTTACACCTCTGCCTGCAGTATTACATCTGAGCAGCACAGAATGGGAGGCCATGACAGAAGACGGGTTTAAAAAAATATTCCGCCACTCGCCGTTAAAGCGAAGTAAATTCAGCGGTATTCAGCGCAATCTCCAGTTCATTCAGCAGGTAAAGTAAAAACGGGGGCCTGCGATTCACCCTTAACAGACCCCCTTAGTTGCTGATGAGACTTATCAGAACCCCCAACCCAACTTAATAGAAAACCGGCGCAACTTGTAATCAAGCCGTTCTGTATATTCAGGACAAGGGCCAATCAAACAGGGGTTCACATATGTTTGTGTTTCGGTCAGTTTCTTATAACTATATCCAAGTTGAAATAACACTGCATTGTCAGATTTACCTACACCAAAGCGGTAACCCACCCCCGTACCCCAGTAGGCACCACCCTTTTTTTCTGTATCATAAGGTGGAAAATCACGATAATACTTTCTTTCCCATTCAAAATTATATCCCGCATCTGCTGACAAAAAGAGACTTCGTTTATCTTTTTGAAAAAAGCTCTTGTTCACAGAAAGAAATACCGGGACTGAACGTATATAATACCAGTCAATACCCGCACCAATTCCGCCAAACCATTTCTTCCACTTTACACCATTGATCATTTGCACCTGTGGGCTATTGTCCGATTCGCCAACCACAATGCCCCCATAAATTTGGGAAGAAAAGGATAGCTTTTTCTGTTGGGCTATGCATGGACTATACAGCGCTAATCCAACCAACAATACATAAAATTTGTTCTTCATGGCTACACCTTATCTGTTTACATTAAGCTTACTGCGCAGCGTTATATTGTCCGGATTGGAATAATCATATTGATACAATCCGTCTTTGGCAACAACAAGCAGGTTGTTATTATAAGCAATTGCATCAAAAGTTTCGATATCACTAATCGTTTTCTTCAGTATAAGGTTCATTGGATCTGATGCATTATATACTTTAAGCCCGCCCGGTCCATCGCAGATAAAAAGAAGGTTATTATCCTTTGTCAGTCCATGCGGGTTTGTCAGTTGGTAGGTTTTAGCCAGGACGGGCGACATGAGGTTATTAATATTGACCAGGTCAAGTTGGTTATTAAAGCCAAGACAAGCTGTGCCATTACGAAGTGTTACATACGCATAATCATTATCGGCGATCACAGGATCGCAGGATCGGGCATGTGTAAACTGGCCCATAGCAGCAGGTACTGCAGGGTTACTGATATCATAAATAAACATACCGGTTTGGGAACCTATAAACAGACGGTTTTTGAAGGGATAAATAGTTTCTATATTCCAGCCAAGGTATTTGGTGGCCGCAGCAACCGGATTTTGATTGTCCGCCAGGCTGAAAGAGCGAAGCGATGAATAGTTAACAGTATAGAGATAGTCATTTACCACTGAAAAGCGGGCCATTGATCCGGCTATACCTACGGGCCCTGATGAGTTCATCACTCCTCCTCCACCCGCACCATTCACAGATTGAAAAGAACTAAGTAGCACCATATCATACCCCGACACGTACTGGTTAATTGGCACTGTGGTGTCTTTTGCAATCCAGTCCACCACTATGCGGCTGCTGTCACCCGAGTAGCCATACCCATAAGAACGTTCAGGAAATACATTCGGTATATATTTTACAAACCTCGCCTGCAAAGGGTTAGTAATATCCACTACAACAAGGTCTGAATACAAATCGGCGTATAAGGTATTGCCCTTCACAGCTATATCCACATTACCTGGTATATCAATAAACGTTTTCACCACGGGATTGGCAGGATTGCTGTTATCAATCACATGCACGCCTTTGTTCAATTCATTTAAGAAAATATAATTTCCAATCATAAAAAGCTTGCCGGGTGTTCGTACAGCCTGTGGCGCATTACTTTTTATATTAGCATACACCTCTGATTTGTCTTTGTACACAGGTGTATAAATCCTGTAAGTACGGGTCATCGTGTCTTTCAGGCATCCCTGTAGCACAAACAGTAATACAATTGGCAGCAGGTAAATTATCCTTCGCATAAACAGTTATTTTGAAAGACTGACAACGGCGGTATACACACCGTTGCGTCTGTCTTTATTTTTTTAGAAAATAGCGCAGCCCGATGCCAAACTGCGTAAAATGAAGTCTGTCACTATTCAAATTCTTCAACAAAGAAGATGGCGTATACGAGACCGCTGCCGATAATTCCAGTCGTTTTGAAACAGGCACAGTAAACCCGGTACTAAAGAAAAACTGGTTCTTTGACAGCAGATCATTGTCTTTATAATAACCCGGCAGGCTGCTGTTGTAATGCAGCATATTTGAGCCAAGCAGCCGTCCATATCCAATACTGTTATCCCAATACAGTTTAAACCGTTTACGATGAATTATATTCCATGAAATACCGGCTGAAAGGTTCAGGTAATGATAACGGTTAGTATAATTTGAACTATTGGCAGAGGTGGCCGGCCTGAAAAAACTTGTTGCACCGCTTACATTAACAAACACGGGGCTATTATTGGCGAAAGGCGTACTATCTACTTTATTGCCGGTAAGTACCCTGGTGGAGAGATAGGTGTACTTAAAATCCCCATAGAAATTTAGTTTTTCAGAGAGCTTTCTTTTTACAAAAAAACCAACTCCGGCTGATACTGAGCTTTGGGGTTCGCGGACCACGTATTGCGGTGTTGAAGGAAACGGTGGTACTGCGCCCAGCGTAGTAGCATCCAGCATACGTTCGTCTTGGGAAAATCCCAAGCCATCTCCCAGGTTTGATTTCCCGGCAAATAAGCTAATACCCGTCTCCCATTCATTTTTCCGTTTTACTTTTTGAGGCTCTTCGGCAGGCTTAGCCTTGGCGACAGCTGCTGAATCCGTTTCGTTTCTTTTTGTTGTGGCTATAGGATGGTCCGGAGCAGTCTTGAGGCTATCAGTGTTATTGGGCAAATCTGAAGCCCGGGTCAAAGCAGGCTGTAAATTACTTTTTGCAGTAGCGCCAGGAGATGCATCACTAATATCAACTTTTGGTTGCTCTCTGTTATGCGTTACAATAGCCTCCTCGTCTTTTTTAGATGCCGGCAACCCTCTTTTTTTGTTTGTATTTACAACCGCCGGTGAAGATTGCAGCATACCATTTTTCGTCTTGCTTGCTGTTCCTGTTGTAAAATGGCTGTCATTCGTTTTGCTTTTCTCTCCTGCTGATAAAATACCTGCCGGCAGACTTGTATTGGCGTCACCAGTTTCACCAATAACAGGTGTTTGCTGATTCGTTACTGGCTTACCTGCTGTGGCATTATTTGATGCTGGCGCCGCAGGTGTTGCGTCAGGGCTTGATGAAGGTATTGCTGCCATTTCTTTTTTTGCTTCCACGCCCCGGTCATACCAACCATAATACATACCGCCGCCTGCGATTAATAACGCTGCGGCAAACCACCAGGCAATGAAACGGCGTTTTTTCTCCTTACGGATTCGAAGTTCAACATTCGTCCAAACTTCGGAAGAAGGCTCAAGGTCAAAACCCTGCATCTGTTCCTTTACCTGCTTCTCAAATTCTCTTTCCTGCATAGTTTTTATGGGTTGTTTTCAAATCATTTTGTTCAATCCAGTTAATAAGCAAAGCCCTTGCACGGGCATACTGCGAGCGGGAAGTGCCGTCAGAAATACCCAACAGTGTACCTATCTCCACATGAGAATACCCCTCAACTGCGTGTAAGTTGAAAATGGTTTGATAGCCTGGAGGTAGCTGCCGAATAAGATCAGCCAGTTCTTTGGCAGCTAAGTTTACTTCCGGGCTGTTTGTATCTACTGGATGCAGCGGGGCTTCGGCAGGAAAAAACATTTCATCCCGGTAGCGGCGGTTGCTCTTCAGGTAGTTCAGGGCTGTGTTTACCATGATACGGCGGATCCATGCGCCCAACTCACCTTCCTGCTTGTATTGCTGCATGTGCGTAAATACTTTCACAAAGCCTTCCTGCAGCACATCTTCAGCATCTTTTAATGATTTAGTATAGCGATAGCATATCCCGAGCATAGTTTTAGCAAACCGCTCATACAGCATCCTTTGGGCATTACCATTTTGCCTGAGGCATTCTTTTACCAGTTGACGATCATCCATTCCTGTTCTTACAGCTGGACTGACAACCAGTCATTATCGTTCGTTGCACGGAGAATGAGAAAATTTAAGCCTTTCAGAAATCACTTTGCGATCGCATGTGCCGGAGTGTCTCCGCAAAAGCAGCCCATACTTTTTTGGCATCAGGAAATCTGTAATATTTGTTGAAAAGGGCTTGAGTAGCCAGCATATTTTTGCCAAAGGAATAATAATAACTGGCCAGGTTGAAGGCAAACTCTTTGCGTAAGCCATTGTCAAAGCTACCTGCATCCTCCAGCCTTTCATAAGGTTGCTCGGCCAGCTTACCGAGATTATCAGTTATCATGCTTTTTAATTCGGCCGTTCCTGGCACGACAGACAGTTTACCTCCTTTGTAGCGGATGGTAAAGCGGCTCATATCTATGGGGCCAGCATCAGTAGTATCCGTATATCCGCAGGCAAAACAGGTAAAGAAATAACCAAAATGCTCGTGCAGGCTATAGTTGAACTCTTTGTTCTCATCTATCACAGTATGCCCGGCAAAAATGCGGCCAACATGCTGGTATTTATTTGAAGCAATATATTTAAACACATATACTTCATCACAACAATGTGCCCCTCCTGTATGGCTCCAGGTCAGTAATTCCTTTTTTCCATCCCCGTCCAGGTCACTGAAGCCATAATCGGCTGTGGGCAAAAAATCTTTCTCAGCACCATTCAGCTGAAAGAGAAATTTCTTCAGTGTAACCGTTTTTTTTGTCTTAGTTACCAAAACGATCTTTTCCGGACTTTTTGTTTTCTCAGCCTGCTGAAAAAAAACCGTGGTGGGGTCATCTGCGACAATGGCGCTATCCCGCTGGTACATCACCGAATCATCCGTTACCTGGGCTTGCAGGCAAGTACATGTCATCAAAGCGATAGCATAAAAAAGTATACGCAACGGAACCATATGTTCGTTTTTATATATAGCCAGACGAAAGGGCCTTAGTAAAAGATGCAATTATTTGGGGGTAACTGCTGTCTTCAGGTTTTCCAGCCCCCGCTCCATAACCGGGCCATATCGTTTCTCCAGCAGAAGTCCCGAAAATTTTTCCCAGGGGTACCACCGGAGCCTGAAATCCATATACCACTGCACCGTTACCACACCAGGCACACCTCCATCATAAACATTCCAGCCGGATACGGCCCGTTGGCCGCCCTGTACATTACTCTCCGCAACAATCAAACTATCAGTAGCCGTTGTGATATTGGCATTTAATTGAACAGAATCAGCACCCGGGTACCATTTTTTCCAGTTAGTCGTATCCCCTATCATGGATAGCACAAGTGCTTTATCAGCCCGTATATCTGCAGCTTTCGAAATACGTATACGTGAAGGAAAAAATAAAGACATCCCGGTAATCAACAAGGAAAATACCACCACACTAATAATACCCAATTTAATAATCTTCACTATTCACCAATTTAAAAGTCAATCCAAAATGGTATAAACAAACCTGCACTATAAAACTCCTCACTATTATCTGTTCGCTATCATCTGTTCTCTAAATCATTCCCACTTCAGCACCTTCACCGCTATCGAGTAAAAAATAACAATCCAGATAGCCAGTATACCAAGCTCTTTCACACAATCATAAATATGCAATCCTTCAAAGGATATTTTCCGCACCGCATCATTATACTGCGTAAGTGGCAACACTTTACAAATGCTTTGCAGCCATTTCGGAAATACTTCTATCGGGAAAAAAGTACCGGACAGCATCATTTGCGGAAACCCAAACAGGTTAATCAGTAAAGGTATGGAGGTATCGGATTTTGCCAGGCTGCTGAAAATTAGTCCCACCCCCATCAACAGGAAGAGCATGATGATGGTCATAAGGATAATCTCGAGAAACGTAAAAACGCCGTGCTGCAAAGTAAAATTCATAGCGAAATGCCCGAACAAAAGCAAAACGATCACACTCAGCAACTGGAATGACAGGCGGCTGATACCAATACCCAGCAGGATATTTATTTTCTTAACCGGCGAAGCGTAAAAACGTTTTAAAACCAACTGTTCACGCAGGCCAAAAAAAGTAAATGCAACACCAAAAAGGGTGGAAAATAAAATGGAGAATCCAAGCTGCCCGGGCAGGATAAAGTCAATAGGTCTGTACGCCCTGACTTCTTCAGGCATCGTTTTATGTATTTTTACAATGTCCTTAGCAGCATCATCCCTTTCCATTCTTAGCTTCACATAGTCCAGCGTTTCCAGAAAACCCCAATAGGTATTATTACTGGCAGTGGTAGTCCGTGGAATAATAGCATACTGCTCGTTGCCAGCACTGTCTGTGGAAGTGATAAGTTTTACCACCGCGGTAAGCCTTCCTTTCAGCAATTCTTTATTAATCTCCGCTGTATCGGTGATAGCGGCAATGCGTATTGATTTATTTTCCTTCAGTTTTTTATAGAGTTTGCCCGACGTATCGCTGGTCTTATCAATAGCAATCCGGTAAGTGGTTCCACCGCCCTTTCCAAATGCCCCGAAAATGAGGGTGAAGATGATAGGGAAAAGAATACTGAAAATAATGGCGCTTGGGTGGGCAAATATGGCTTTAAAACTGGCCCTGGTAATGGCCCATAATGCCCGGGTTTGACTGTATGGTTGCTGCATGAAATGTAGATTGCGAACAAATGTATTTATTTTAAACCTTCATAGCAGAAAATAAAGATATTTGGTGCCATGATGAATACCGCTTACTTACTCACCGGTAGTAATATGGGCAACCGCCAGGAATACCTGGAAAAAGCAAAAGAACTGCTGGCAGGTCAATGCGGTTACATTAGTAAAACCTCTTCTATTTATGAAACAGCTGCTTGGGGCAACACCCATCAACCCGCTTTTCTAAACCAGGTAATACAACTTTCCACGGCACTATCCGCCCGCCAGCTGATGCGGCGCATACTGAAAGTGGAAAAACAACTGGGAAGGGTACGTAATGAAAAATACGGCCCGCGGGTCATAGATATCGACATCCTGCTCTTTGATGACGAAATCCATAATTATGCCCTGCTTAAACTGCCCCACCCTGAAATGCCTAACAGGCGTTTTGCCCTGCTGCCCTTAGCAGAGATTGCCCCAGGCATTATTCACCCTGTTTTGCAAAAAACTATCAGCCAACTCCTCCATGACTGCACAGATACCTTAGCCGTAAAAAAGTATTCCTGATTTTTTCCACAGCCCCAAACAGTCTATTTTTCAGGCCTTAACAATTACCCTATTTTGCAGCCTTCTCCATGAACTATCATTTCATCACCATAGAAGGAAATATCGGGGCCGGTAAAACCACACTGGCCCATCTGCTAAGCAAACACTATAATGCAAGACTGGTGCTGGAAGAGTTTGCAGACAACCCGTTTCTTCCTAAGTTTTATGAAAATCCGGCCCAATACGCATTTCCGGTGGAGCTCTTTTTTATGGCAGAGCGGTATAAGCAGCAAAAAGAACTGATACAGCAAAAAGATTTATTTCAGAACCTGACTGTATCTGACTACCTGTTTACCAAATGCCTGCTCTTTGCAAAAGTGACCCTGCCGGAAGATGAATTTCGTCTCTACCAACGGTTATTTGAAATTATCCACCAGCAATTGGTACAACCAGATATTCTCATCTACCTGCACGCACCTGTTAATAAACTACAGGCTAACATCAAAAAGAGAAACCGCTCTTACGAACAAAATATACCCGACGACTACCTGTTCAACATACAAGAAACCTATACGCATTATATCAAACAGCATAATATCAAAACCCTGTTTATAGATGCCAGTAATGCTGATTTCTTAGGCAATGAAAAGCATCTACAGGCAGTGTTTGATGCGCTGGATAAGGACTATGAAGACGGACAACACTACCTTACATTGCCATAGTGCTGCATTCTTGTATCTTTGAACAGATGTCATCGTTTACACAAAACCCAAGCTTCACCCCCCTTCAGCATACAGAGTTCCGGTTCTTCATCACCGCAAGGTTCTTCCTGATTATGGCGCTCAGGATGCTGGGCACAGTTGCTGCTTACGAATTATATCAAATCACACAGGACTCATTTTCCATTGGTCTTGCAGGGCTATCTGAATTTATACCTGTATTCTTGCTTGCGTTGTATGCCGGCCATGTCATAGATCGTTCGGATAAACGTACATTATTACTGCGCGGCGTACTCACCTATTCGCTTTGTGTTATTGCGTTAATTGTCATTACCAGCTCCTGGTTTGCAGCTAATGTAAAAACGGATACACCACAGTTGTTTTTCTATGCGGTTATATTTATGACAGGGATAATCCGTGCCTTCACAGGCCCAACCACCAATGCAATCATCGCCCAGCTTGTACCACGGGACATTTTACATTTTGCAGCAAATATCAGTTCAACCACATGGTTATTGGCATCTATTACCGGGCATGCTTCTGCAGGTTTTTTTATTGCCTGGTTTGGTGTTAATACCACATTCTGCATCATCCTTGGATATGTGTTGCTGGCGGCCATGCTTTTTTCTTTTATAAAAAAGAAACCAGTTGTCGTAACCACACGGGAAGTAAAAGCGTGGGATAGTATGAAACAGGGTTTGCGTTTTGTGTTTAAGAATAAAATCATGCTGGGTGCCATTTCGCTTGATCTTTTCGCTGTATTATTTGGAGGCGTGGTGGCGCTGGTACCTGAATTCTCCAGGGAAATATTAAAGGTCGGCCCCATCGGATTCGGATGGCTGAATGCGGCGCTGGACATTGGCTCTGCTTTTATAATGATCATGCTTACGTTCAGCCCGATGAAGAAAAAGCAAGGATACAAGCTCATGTTTGCTGTTGCAGCCTTTGGTGCATGCATCATTATTTTCGGGTTGTCAAAATGGTATTGGCTCTCTTTCTTTGCACTACTGCTCGGCGGAATGATGGATGGCGTCAGTGTAATCGTACGGGGCACTATTTTACAACTCACCACACCTGATGACATGCGGGGGCGGGTGTCCAGTGTCAATTCCATGTTTATCAACAGCAGCAATGAACTCGGCCAGTTTGAAAGCGGCTTTATGGCAAAAGCACTGGGCACCGTACCATCGGTTATTTTCGGCGGCTGTATGACCCTGCTGGTAGTCATTATTACCTGGTTTAAAGCACCAGGACTGCGAAAGTTTGAGTATTAGGTACCGTCTTTGTAAATGACAGTTATTATATTGCTAAGCTTGATAAATAAGCTTAAACATAACCATAAAGTCGCAACGCTATGATGCACCGTCGTAAGTTTATTCAAAATTCTGCAGTCAGTTTTGCTGCACTCAGCCTTTCGCAAAAAACACTACTGGCTGGTCTTTTTGAAGATCCGTGGACAATAACCATGTTACGCAACGATGTGGGCATATTTGAAGAAAGGGGCGGCACGATTGCTTTCCTGCTTTCTCCCAAAGGAAATGTGGTGGTTGACTCACAATTCCCCGAGCAAAGCAAACATTTAATAGCTGAATTAAAGAAAAGAAACGAATCGACGGTGCAACTGCTCATCAATACACATCACCACGGAGATCATAGTAGTGGCAACATATCCTTTAAAGAAATTGCCGCCAATGTGCTGGCCCATGAGAACTCAAGGATAAACCAGGAAAAATCGGCCAGACAAAATAAAGCAGAAGACAAACAACTGTATCCGGATCTCACCTACAATCATACCTGGAGCAGGGCAATAGGCAGCGAAAAGGTCCGGCTGTATTACTTTGGGCCAGGCCATACCAATGGCGATAGTTTTGTTCATTTTGAACATGCCAACATCGTACACTGCGGTGACCTGGTTTTCAACCGCCGCCATCCTTATGTAGACCGCGGAGCTGGTGCTGATATCAAAAGCTGGATCGAAGTACTGAACAGTGCATTGAGTACATTCGATAAAGAAACGATGTATGTATTTGGACACGCTGCTTCTGGTTATAAAGTAACCGGCACGACAGATGATATTAAGAAGTTCCAGGAATATTTGGGCAATGTGATCAAGTTTACCGAATCAGCAATTAAAGCCGGCAAAACAAAAGAAGAATTTTTAAAGTCTGCCGCTATACCCGGCAGCGATGAATGGAAGGGAGATGGTATACAGCGCCCATTGGGGGCAGCATGGGAAGAATCCGGTGGAAAATAGTTACAGGTGCTCAATCGCCCTTCGGTCAAAGCTGACCCGGCGTTTATGTACTATCCGGACTTTTTTCAGTCCTGTATGCAAAGGGTTTAGCATATAGTTCATCTCTTCTGGCATCAATACACTCGGTACGGCAAGCAGCAGGCTTTTCTTCTCCCGTAAAAAAAGATCACCTATTCGTTTTGTTGAAGGCCGCACATCCGGAGAATCCCACCCCGGAGGTAATTCATCGGTGCCTGTTGCGTCACGGGTGTATATATCAGGAACTGAAAGGGTGACCAGGATATAGGCCTTCGCATCCAGCATTTTTGCGGGTGTATGCGCTAGTGTTTCAAGTAATGCAAGTGCCCTTGATGAGGATGTATAAACAGCAAAGAGTCCCTCGCTGTTCCACCGGCCGCCATACAGGCGTGCACCATTCCCGCTCAGATCATCTGCATACTGCTCCTGCGTTATCCGGAATAATTCCATAATAGTGATTATGAATAAACGCCATGCTCCAGCCTGCCAAGTAAACGGGTTAGCATTTGGATACCAAAAGAAGTATCTAAAAAATCAAGGGGTGTTTTATTGCCCAGTGAAATCAAAGGGGCTTGTAACCACTCAGAAAAAGACTCTTTATTACCGATAACCTCTGTGCCTCGCTGTGCAAAAGCTGCCAGCTCCAATACCTTTTCGGTTTTGAGGGTATCCAGAAGTTCATCTTCATCTTTTCGTTGAATATTGCGGTGAGAAGTATGCAATAATGCGCTCATTTTTTCCATTGAAATACCCAGATAAGCCGCCAGTGATTTTAACGTTGATTTTTGAACGCCTGTACGGGTCAGGGCAATCAGGTCAAAATCGCCGGAGAAAGTTTTTTTAACCGCTTTATTACCGCCCAGGATTACACGGAGTGTTTCGTACTGAACAGCGGCTTCTTCCATAACCGGAAGGGGCTTTTCTTCAGTTTTATACGGCCTTATTTTTTTTGATGCTTTTTCCACTTTTCTTTCTTTCTCCAAAAATACGACATTTTGCATATAAAAAAACCATTTTGTCGTTTATTTTTGCAAAGCGATTAGCCGCTCTAAAACGAAGTAAGTTATGGGACAAAAACTGGAATTTTTCAGGGCCAGGGGCTGCCGTTTGAGCATAAAATCATCATCCATATATGGAAACCGGGCGCAATCTGCAGGACGAACTTCATAAATACTGCAATAATTATCGCTGCCCAGGAAAGGGCAAGGAAGTTCTTTCAGCACATTATCACCGTCGGCATCTACACGCAGGTACTGATCCCTGAAATCCCCCTCTTTCATACCCAGGTATTTGCTGATGCGCTTAATGTCTGGCGGGGTAAAGCGGGGAGAATAATTTTTGCAACAATTGGCACATTGGAGGCAGTCTATTTTGCTGAATGCTTCTTCATTCAGATCGGGCAATTGCCTGAGTACGGCGTTTTTATTCGCCCGGTTCAAAAACCGTTTGTATTCCTTCTGGCGTTCACCAGACTTCTTTTCCCAGTTCTGTAACAGCTTTTCCTGCATCCTGCAAAGAAAAGCATTTCACCCCTTATCCCCATAGGTAACAAACGGCTGTTTATCTGCCCTGCCTGTCTTAACTTTGCGCATCTTTTACGTTATAAGGACTTTCCAATATGAACCTCTTTGAACAACAATCGAACGAATTTATTCCACGTCACATCGGGCCCAATGAAGCTGAAACACAGAAAATGCTGAAAAAAACGGGTGCCGGATCACTTGATGAATTAATCAGTAACACTGTGCCTGCCAGCATCCGGATGGATCATTCGCTGAATATACCGGCGGCCATGAGTGAGCATGAATACCTGAAACATATCAAGGAGGTCTCCCTGAAAAATAAAGTGTTCACCAATTATATCGGGCAGGGTTATTATGATACAATCACCCCTTCCGTTATACTCCGGAATATTTTTGAAAACCCGGGATGGTATACACAATACACCCCTTACCAGGCTGAAATATCACAGGGGCGCCTCGAAAGCCTGTTGAATTACCAGACAATGGTATCCGACCTTACAGCCCTTCCTATTGCAAATGCTTCCTTGCTGGATGAAGCCACTGCTGCAGCAGAAGCTATGACGATGCTGTTTAATTCGCTGAACAAACAGGACCATATTGAGCGTCCAAAATTTTTTGTAGACAAAGAGCTGTTTCCGCAAACAAAAGATGTACTGGCTACCAGGGCTATACCTGTTGGTATTGAAATAGTGGAAGGTGACTACAAAACTGCCGCTATTGACAATACTTATTTTGGAGCAATCGTACAATATCCGAATGATAAAGGCTCTGTGGAAGATTACAGAACATTTATTGAAACAGTGCATACAGCAGGCGGATTTGTGGCCATGGCTACAGATTTACTCGCCCTCACACTGCTCACACCTCCGGGTGAACTAGGTGCAGATGTCGCCATTGGCTCTGCCCAGCGTTTTGGCGTGCCATTGGGCTTTGGTGGTCCCCATGCTGCATTCATGTCCTGCAAAGACGACTTTAAAAGAAGTATTCCAGGCCGTATTATCGGAATAAGCATTGACGCCCAGGGCAACCGTGCCTTACGCATGGCTTTGCAAACAAGAGAGCAGCATATCAAAAGAGAAAAAGCCACCTCAAATATTTGTACGGCTCAGGCACTGCTGGCCAATATGGCGGCTATGTACGCCGTATTCCACGGTCCGGATGGACTGAAAACCATAGCCACACGGGTGGCTTTGCTGACGCAAACCGCAGCGGAAGCCATTGAGGCAAGAGGGTTTGAACTTTTATCAGATAGTTTTTTTGATACCATTACTGTTAAAGTAAAAGACAGTGCTGCTATAAGGGCCAAAGCTGAACAACAATTTATCAACCTTCGTTACATTGATAATAACCATATTGGTATTTCTATTGACGAAACAACAGATGTGGCCGATTTATATGATTTAATAAATTGTTTTGAAAATGATACCGACCCGGTAAGTTTTGAAATTGCCACTGACATCACCTTACATCATATCCCTGGTGTGTTAAGCAGAACATCTTCATTTCTTACACATACTGTATTCAATTCGCATAAAAGCGAAAGCCAGATGATGCGATACATCAAGCAACTGGAGAACAAAGACCTTTCATTAAATACATCGATGATTTCCCTTGGCAGCTGTACCATGAAACTGAATGCAGCTACTGAAATGATGCCGCTGAGTTGGTCTCATTGGAGTAAAATTCATCCGTTTGCTCCTGCCGCCCAAACAGAAGGCTACCAGTACATCGTGGATGAGCTAGGCAAATACCTTTGTGAAATAACGGCATTTGACGCCTGCAGCCTTCAGCCAAACAGTGGTGCACAAGGTGAATATGCCGGTTTACTGACCATTAAAGCATACCATGAAGCAAATGGGGATCATCAGCGGAATGTAATGCTCATTCCTATATCAGCACATGGTACTAATCCTGCCAGTGCGGTTATGGCAGGTATGAAGGTGGTAGTGGTAAAGGCCCTGGAAAATGGTTACATTGATGTAGAAGACCTCAAAGCAAAAGCAGCGCAATACAGTAATGAGCTTTCAGGTATAATGATTACCTATCCCAGTACATACGGTGTATATGAGGAAACGGTAAAGGAAATAACCGATATCATCCACCAGCACAGCGGACAAGTATATATGGATGGCGCAAATATGAATGCACAGGTTGGACTAACAGCTCCCGGATTAATCGGTGCTGATGTATGTCACCTGAACCTGCATAAAACCTTTGCTATTCCACATGGCGGCGGTGGTCCTGGCATGGGACCAATATGCGTGAAAAAACATCTTGCAGTTCACCTGCCCGGCCACTCTTTCGAACGCCCCGATTTGACCAACAACTATGCTGTAAGTGCAGCGCCTTACGGAAGTGCCTCAATTCTTTTAATTAGTTATGGCTATATAAGAATGTTAGGCAATGAGGGTGTAAAGGCGTCAACAGAATATGCCATCCTGAATGCTAATTACATGCGTGCAAGGCTCGACGGCGCTTATGATATACTCTATACAAACCACAGTGGACAGTGTGCGCATGAGTTTATTGTCGACCTTCGGCCTTTCAAAAAAACGGCAGAAATAGAAGCAGAGGACGTCGCCAAGCGCCTGATAGATTATGGGTTCCACGCCCCTACCATGAGCTTCCCGGTAGCAGGTACCATTATGATAGAACCAACAGAAAGTGAGGATAAAGCAGAACTGGATCGCTTTTGCGACGCAATGCTTTCTATCCGTGAAGAAATAAAAGCTATCGAGGAAGGCAAAGCTGATAAAAAAGACAACCCGCTGAAAAATGCGCCCCATACGCAATTTGTAGTAACCGCTGATGAATGGAAGCATAACTACAGCAGAAAAGAAGCTGCATTTCCATTATACTATGTTGCACAAAACAAATTCTGGCCATCTGTGGCAAGGGTAAACAATACACATGGCGACAGGAACCTGATTTGTACCTGCGAGCCGGTGGAAAGCTACATGGAAGTAACAGCATAGGCCGGAAAGTTATCAGCCGCTTTGCTACCTTAGCTACATGAAAGCAGCAATTATAGGCGCTACAGGCCTTATTGGCGGTCATGTACTTGAACTCCTCCTGCAGGATGACTATTTCAGCTCTGTGCGCATATTGGTGCGCAGGCCCTTCGAATTGACCCATCCAAAACTGGAAAAGAAACTTGTCGATTTCACTGACATGGAGAGCTTTCGTCTTGCCCTCGAAGAAACAGATATCATCTTCTGCGCTGTCGGCACAACACAAAAGAAAGTAGAAGGTGATAAAGATGCCTACCGGAAAATAGATTACGATATTGCCGTCAATGCTGCCAAACTGGGAAAGCAATGCGGCTGTGAAACCTTTGTCCTCGTTTCTTCTGTAGGTGCCAACCCAAACAGTAATAACTTTTACCTGAAGCTGAAAGGAGAAATTGAAGAAGCTGTAAAAGCAACTGGCATACAGCGTGTGCATATTATGCGGCCTTCAGTGCTATTGGGCAACAGAAAAGAATTCAGGCTCGGTGAGAAGATTGCGGGTTGGGTGCTGCCGGTCTTTGCATTCTTAACTCCCAAAAAATACAGGCCAGTTAAGGCAAGTAAAGTAGCCGGACAAATGGTCCAAAGCGTCAAGGGAGGATGATCGCTACACGGCATCCACATCGGCCACCACCGTTACACTCCTGAATGTTTTGTCCTGGTGCATAATGGCAATTTGCTCCAGCAAATCTTTTTTACACTGGTTGATCGTCTTTCCGTCACGCGGAAGTTTCAATAGCAATTCCATTAAATACTGGTTGCGGATACGGCCTATCACTGGTTCTGCAGGGCCTACTATATAATTGTTATACTTGTTTCTTAAAACAGTTGTATAGTAAACAGCCGCCCGCTCCACTACTTCTTTAAATTTATGCTTGAATGTAAGATGGATCGTACGAGTAAACGGCGGATAAGCGAACTCCTTTCGTTTTTTCAATTCCTCGGTAAACATGGCTTTGTAATCATGCTGCTGTACAATCTGTAATAAAGGATGATGTGGCTGGGTGGTTTGTATCAGCACTCTCGCGGTTTCAGCATTAGTACCATCAACAGAAGGTTTCCGCCCGGCCCTGCCACTTACCTGTTCCATCAATTGAAAAGCCCTTTCATTCACCCTAAAATCTGCAAAATGCAATAAGCCGTCCGCATCGAGTATGCCTACCAGATCCACGTTATCAAAATCCAGGCCCTTTACCACCATTTGCGTACCTACTAAAATATCGATACGTTGTTGTTCAAATTGCTGTATCAGCACATCATGCGCATTCTTTCCCTTTACTGTATCAATATCCATTCTCGCCACTTTAGCATCCGTAAAAGTTTCCTGCAACTGCTCTTCAATTTTCTCAGTGCCAAAATTCCGTTGGGCAAACTTATCGCTTCCACAAGCTGCACAACTGTGTACCGGTGGATATGTTGTGCCGCAATAATGGCAAACAAGCTTATTACTGAGCTTATGGTAGGTCAGCGATACATCACAGTACTTGCATTGTGGTATCCAACCGCAAATGCTACATACCTGGTAAGGCGCATAACCCCGCCGGTTTTGAAAAAGGATTATCTGCTTATTGCGGGACATCACTTCGTTCACTGCTTCGATTAGTGCTGGTGATAAGATTATTTTAGATTTATCTTTTGAAACAATCTTTCTTGTATCTACAAAGCTGATCGGCGGTAGTTTTAAATCGCCAAAACGCTGTAATAGCTCCACCAGGCCATACTTGCCGGTAGTAGCATTATAATAGCTTTCTACAGATGGCGTACCGCTGCCCAATAATGTTTTTGCTTCAAACAGCGAAGCAAAATAAATGGCCGCATCCCGTCCGTTATAGCGTGGGGCAGGCTCCTGTTGTTTAAAGGAAGTATCATGCTCCTCATCACAAATCACAAGCCCAAGGTTTTGAAAAGGAAGAAATACGGATGAACGGGCACCAAGTATTACCCGCAGTTCACCATTCTTCACCTTATTCCAAATCTCCACCCGTTCATTCTGCGAAAACTTTGAATGATAAATACCAATATAACCGCCAAAGTGTTTTTGCAACCGTCGTATAACTTGTGATGTAAGGGCTATTTCGGGCAACATATACAGCACCTGCTTGCCTTGTTTGATATACTCCTCGATCAGCCGGATATAGATATTTGTTTTACCGCTTGAGGTGACACCATGCAGCAGACACACGGGTTTTTGATCCAGTTCGTTCTTAACTTCTGCAAAGGCCTTTTGCTGCGCAGCTGTCAGCTCAAAATCAATAACCACATTTTTAGGAAGATATTTGATACGGTCAACGGTGCGTTTCTCCAGCCGCAGTATATTTTTATCAGCCAACCCCTTAAGTTGTGCCTCTGATGCGCCTGATTTTTTCAACAAAGCAGATTTCGTTACTTCGCCTTCTGTTTTAATAAGATGCAGGTAACTCAGCAACAGTTCCATCTGCTTGGGAGCCCTTGTCCAATTATTGAGTAATGCTGATAATTTGTCCTCATTATCATACGCAATATTTAATAAAACATAAGTCTCTTTTTTGGGTACATAGGTTTGCTTCAGCGCCTCCCATACATAGCAAACCCGTTTAGCTATCAACTGGTTTATGACGGGATAGACATGGGCAGAATCCAGCACCTGCTGTACCTCAGAAAGGTTTAACTCCTTTTTTATAAGGAGTGCCTCCGCAACAATGTATTCATCGTGATTCAGCGCAGAAAAATCGTCGCCATATTCTTCATTAAATACCAGTATGGTTTCGCTGGAAAGCTTGAAATGTGCCGGTAAAGCGGCAGCCATCACTTCCCCTTCGCTGCACATATAGTAAGCTGCTATCCATTCCCATAATTTTAATTGCTCCTCAAAAACTACCGGCTCTGTATCCAGTACATTGAGAACATCTTTGGTATCAAATAATTCCGGTTTATCGTCATGTAAACGCTTCACTATCCCGGCATACTTTTTACTCTTGCCAAGATTAACCTCCACCCGGCAGCCGGCTTTTACCAGTTCACGCAAATGCGCCGGAACTGACCATGTATAATTCTTTGGTAAAGCGGATGGTATAATAATTTCTGCGTACAAAAAAGATCCCTGTTGTTTAAAAATGTTTACTTCGTTTTTCGCCAGGCATAGTCATATTCCACGAGTTTTCGTTCCATGATTGCATATACGTCTGCTTTAAGTTTCCCCACATCATTCAGCGTATACCCATTTACCGGAATTTCTTCAAGGTACAATAGCCTGCTCTTTCCCGGGGTCATCCGGAACAAACTTTCATAGGGCATTCTTCGGTAGGCATCCAAAAATAAGACAGGCTTTACAGGTGTTTGCGTTTCGATAGCGATTCTGAATGCACCATCATAAAACTCTTTCAGCGGACTATTGCCCATATTAAAAGTGCCCTCCGGAAAAACCAATACCGAAATACCCTTGCTGATAACTGATTTTAAAATACGTACGCTGGTTGCCCTGTGCTGCGCACTACTTCTGTCCACAGTAACAATTGCATTGCGGTAAATAAATCCGAACACAGGTACTTTGTTCATTTCTGCTTTACCTAAAGCCCGAAGGGGTTGCCGGTAAGCTTTGGGCAAAATGGCTGCATCGAGGTAAGAAATATGGTTACTGACAAAAATATATGCCTTCGATTTATCATGCGGCGCCTCATATATTCGCTTATGCCAGATAAAAATGAGCGGAAACCACAAATCGGCCCACAAAGTACAAAGCCTGTACACCATGTTTCCGCCTTTTATCCGCCCAAATAACGTTGCCATAAGCGCAAAAGGAAAAATCAGCAACATAATGATCACAAAAGTGACAAAAGCATATATACTATACAGCCATTTGAAAGGCAGCAGCAATGCACTCATCGGCTCTTGTTTTTATACTTATCGTCGTCGCCGGGACAGTGACACGCATAATCTGTTTCTAAATCAATAACCGTCACCACCACCGTTTTATCATTGCACTGCGCAAATACTATCCGTACACGTTGATCATCCTTTGTAATTCCCTCCACTGCGTAACGCGGACATCGTGCATTATTGACATCGCTTTTATCATAATTAATTTTCCCTTCCTGCATAATCTCTTCTACTTCTGCCTTGCTTATTTTCCTGCATTTCATCCGGCAATTTGCATGATTGCTGTATTCGAGATAACCAATACGCCTGTCAAATCCCCTGTCGCGGTTCGTCGGGTTACTGGCTGGATCTTTAGGTTTGTCTGTATTTGTAACATCTGGTGGAGGATCTGGTACACGACTCTCACTACATTTTTTAATGACGAGAATAGCGACAACCATCAATGCCATCAGAATATAAGGCAGCCATTTCTTATTCACTTTCAGATATTTACCTAAATGTATAGAAAACCTGGAAGCGGACAAGTTAGTAAGATATAGCGCTCAGCCCAACATTTTAGCCGGTCAACTTATCAACGTATCTTTGCCGGCTCTATGGCAGAATCCAGAACAGTAGCATTTCACACACTTGGCTGCAAACTCAACTTCTCGGAAACATCCTCGCTTTGCCGTTTACTGGAAAGCGAGGGATTTGAGAAAAAAGAGTTTGAGGAATTCGCCGATGTGTATGTAATCAACACCTGTTCTGTTACCGATAATGCAGATAAGGAATGTCGCCAGATTGTGCGCCGCATTCAGCGAAAAGCCCCTGAGAGCCTGGTGGTAATTACCGGGTGCTACGCCCAGCTAAAGCCTAAAGAAATAGCAGAAATTCCGGGAGTAGACCTTGTATTAGGCGCAGCCGAAAAATTCAATATTGCCAGGCATATACGTGAATTAGCGAAAGGCGATTCGGCTAAAATCTGCAGTTGTGATGTAGAGCAGGTTACTGGCTTCCATTCCTCCTGGTCGGTAAATGACCGTACACGTACATTCTTAAAAGTCCAGGATGGCTGTGATTATAACTGCTCTTTTTGCACCATCCCGATGGCAAGGGGGAAAAGCCGCAGCGATCTTATATCGAATGTGGTGAAAAATGCAGAAGAGCTTGCAGCGAATGGGGTTAAAGAAATTGTGCTTACTGGCGTAAACCTGGGTGACTTTGGCAAAGGCCCTGATGGTGCCGGTACATCAATCAGCATTAGTGGCCGTGAGGAAAACTTCTTTGAGTTGGTAAAAGAACTGGATAAAATTGAGGGCATTCAGCGTTACCGTATTTCGTCTATTGAGCCAAACCTGCTTACAAACGAGATTATTGAATTTGTAGCAAACAGCAGGAAGTTTATGCCGCATTTTCATATACCCCTACAAAGCGGCAGCAATAAGATTTTATCTGCTATGCGACGCCGTTACAAGAGAGAATTGTACGCTGAGCGGGTTGGCCTGATCAAAGCCCTGATGCCGCATTGTGCCATTGGTGTTGATGTGATTGTTGGTTTTCCCGGTGAAACAGCAGATGAATTCAAAGAAACATTTGATTTTCTGCATACACTGGATATATCCTATCTCCATGTATTCACATATTCTGAACGGGACAACACGCATGCACTTGCATTAAAGCCCGTGGTGCCTGTACATATCCGTCATGAAAGAAATAAAGCCCTCCGTAACCTGTCTTATATGAAGATGCAATACTTCACGGGCAAGCATATCAATGAAACACGCAAGGTGTTATTTGAGGATCATGATAAAAACGGAATGATGGAAGGCTATACAGACAACTATATCCGTATAAGTACCCCCTACCGTGCTGAGTGGGCTAATGAGATTATAGACTGGAAAATATAAGTGGAACGTACTGGGCTCGAACCAGTGACCCCTACTCTGTCAAAGTAGTGCTCTGAACCAACTGAGCTAACGTTCCGCAAGGGCTAAAATTAGTTGTTTTAACAATTGAATCCGCTTGTGAAACTTTCCTCCCTTAATTTTGTCTTTTATACAGATGCCGAAATTCCACGTCACAATACAATTTGAAATGAACGATGAGTTCATGACACTGGTTCCCCCTCACCGGACTTATATCAATATGCTGATAAATAAAGGTATCCTGGAGCATTATGCTGTAAGCCTGGAGAGCCAACGGGCATGGATTACAATCAATGCGGACAGTAAGAAAGATGTCAAAAAACTGCTTGAAAAATCCCCCTTATATAAATTCTGGGAAATGGAAGTGGATGAGTTGTATGTACTTGACGGCCTGCACTATCGTATGCCAGAAGTCAATCCAAACTAAGGTGTTTTAGTCCCGCTGTTTTTCGAAAATTATTTTGTTCAGAGTATTCCCTACCCTTATCTTTGCACTCCCGAAAAAGCGAATCTATTTCGATTTAAATGGGAGTTTAGCTCAGCTGGTTCAGAGCATCTGCCTTACAAGCAGAGGGTCGGCGGTTCGATCCCGTCAACTCCCACAAAACGAAGGTCTCATTATGAGGCCTTTTTTATTTGCCGTGGTCTTCCGTGTATTCAGATTACAAATCGGGGCTCGGTGCTATATTGCTGCAAACTACCCCAACGAACAAAGGTCTCTTCAAGAGGCCTTTTTAGTTGCTGCCGGCCTGGTGCATCACTCCAGTACCGAAAGGGCCGGCTGTTTGAGAAATGAGCCAGGTTTTACGCAATGGTTTGGAAACAGACTTGCAAAGAAAGATAACCATATAAAAGAAAAACCCTCCGGATGGAGGGTTTTTCTTTTATATGGTTGGTCATTTATTATTGGAGAACAACCAATCCTGATGTGATTTTTCCAGTGTATTTGTCAACCACTTTCACCACATAGGTTCCTTTGGCTATAGCGCCAAGCTGGAAGTCCATACGCATGTATGCAGGAGTAATGATACCCATGTCATACTCACGGCTTGTAACAAGCTGACCGGCTTCATTATAAATGTATACCGCTCTCTTGTTAGTTGGGTCAGTGCTGATGAAATACAATCTTACCTGGAAGGTACCTGTGTTAGGGTTAGGATAAATCCACAACCTGTCAGAAGCTTCGGCACCAATAGTGATACTTGCAGCTGTAGCTGAAGTACATGCAGGCGGGCCTGCTGTTGTTGCTGTTGCAGTATAAGTACCTACCTGATCAATTCCAACAGTTTGGCTATTGCCAGTACCTGCAATCGGGCTACCGTTCAATGTCCATGCATAAGTCGCTGCTGCAGGAGTGCTGCTGGCAGTGATTGTTGTTATTTGGCCAGGAATTAATGAAAGATCTGTAGCTGTAAGTGTTACTACAGGTCTTGGGTTAACAGTCAGCGTAGCTGCGTTTGAGTTTACAGAACCTGCACAAGGCGCAGCACTTAATACAGCACGGTAGCGATAACCAGTCATAGACAGTGTTACATTCGATACAGTGAGTGTAGTGCCAGTTGCACCTGATATGTTAGTATAAGTAAGACCACCATCAGTACTGCTCTGCCATTGGTAGGTAATTGGTCCACCAGAACCAGCTACTGTAAAGGTAGCGGTACCACCATCACACACGGTTGTGTTTGCTGGCTGTGTAGTCACGGCAGCAGGTATTACTACAGTTACAGGAACTGTGGTAGTAGTTGAAACGCATGGCGTTGGGGTAGTAAAGCTTACCTGGTAGTTATTTACGCCTGCTGCAGTTGGAGCTACATATACAGTAGTAGCTGGTGTACCTGCAACATATGGAGTTGTACCAC
>CAYLRV010000030.1:0-61025 GCA_964386395.1 uncultured Chitinophaga sp. | reverse complement strand
AACTGGACAAGAACTGCCGTGGTTATCAATTTTGGCGGCATATTTCCAAATACAGATTACCGGGTTCTGGTAACGCCGATGGTTTCGGTTGCTCAGGGTAACCGGCAACTTTCGGCCTTTGTAAAAATTTTAACCAGCAATACGGCTGAAATTACAATCATCGATCACAACCCCTACGTGCCTGGTAACACCAATACAACCATCGATGTGGAGCTATATATAATGGCCATGAAAAACTAAACACATATGAAAAAGATCATTATCTGCTTACTGATTATTCTTCCATTTACCCTATATGGGCAAAATGTTGGTTTAGGTTCCATCAATACGAAAGCCACGGTGCATATCAGCCACCCGGGTACCAGCAGTGTGCCCCACCTGGTATTGTTTGACAGCACAGCCGGTGGCGGAGAATATATCCGTCTGATGCAAAAAAACAGTACGAATAACTGGCGTTTAGTTACGGCTACCAACCACACCATCCTGCAGGTAAAAAACAGCAGCGAACCCGATGCTGTCCTGTCTATGAAAACAAACGGATTTGTTGGTATAAATACCAGTGATCCTGCTAATGTTTTCCAGGTAAACAGTGCCATACCCGCCACAGTCCTCTTCAACGGGGGCGGTTCATCTTATCTCGTCTTAGCCGAAAACAACAATTCACTTGGTTATTTTGGAAGCTACGCCGGCAACGTCAATGATATCGACTTTGGTACGCATAGCGCAAATACCGCCGGCCATGTCAATTTGCTTACCCGGGGCCAGATAAGAATGCAGTTGAGAAATAACGACTATGTTGGCATCGGCACCACTGGTACTGCCCAGCAATCCTTGAGTATTGGCGGTGGGCTACTGGTCGATTACCAGAACAGTCACACACAACTGAGTTACGGTTTTTTTGGTGGGGTTATACCCGGTGATACCCGGAACAGTATTCAGTTTGGTACCACAGGCGGTGTAAAAATTGGCAGCGACAGAAGGCAATTCAGCGGGCAGGCCAGTCATTGGTTAAATTTCTATTTGCAGGACAGCATATATATGCAACTAAGGGCATATAATCTCAATATCGGTCTTGGAGGCTTGGGTGGAAATAACACATTGGCACTAAATGTCGACGGTGATGTGTGGGCAGATACACTCGTTATATCAAGAGGGAGTTTTCATAAATACCTGAATGGAAGCTATTCGGTTGGCAGCCATACTACCGATACCAAAGAAGTGACAATTTTCTTTGGTTATACTTTTTCGCAGCCGCCCATTATTCACCTCACGCTGCACCAGGACAATAATCCCTCCTATACAGATACATTTGCGGCCAACCTGCGGCAAGTGTTAAATGACAGAATGATTGTAAAAATTGTACGCTTCGATACAAATGCAAACGGAACGGGCTGGGGACAAAATTTGAGACTTGACTGGTGGGCGACAGACAACAATTAAAGGCTGCACCTTAAATGCCAGTCAAATAGTGCTATACAGACTGCTATAAACTGTTACTGCCATTCATCTGAATGGCAGTAACAGGTCTAATGGTTAATAGCTGAATGCTTTGATTAAGGCCCCGCAGTTGGTGTTGGTTGGTGGTCTATGTTGGGTGGCTTGTAACGAATTTTGTTTGTACTGTAAAGAAACAATAGGAATAAGGGGAAATAACGCAAAATTTGGCCGTATCTTGGGTATACAATCAGTGATTTTATCAACAATAGTTACATAGATACTTGATAGTCAATATATTACTTGATAACAGTATTTTAAAATATTTGGTCTATCTCTGATAAATTCCTTTTCAATTAATTAGTTTCGGTTTTCAAATCGTTTGGCTTTGAAAACATCTTCAGTCTCTCTATGGCAATTAATAGCCTCCTTAAGCGGTCCGGAAAAGACTTTCTTTAAACGTAATTTCTCCGGTGGTAAAGCGGCGGACAAGGTTTATCTGAAACTTTTTGATGCTGTTGCTGCCCAAAAAAAATATGACGAGGCTGCTATTTTAAAAAAGTTTGCGCCTGCTATTCACAAAAAGAATATTGCTTTTCAAAAGCACTACCTGCAGGCACAAATATGCGACGCCCTTGTTCTTTACTACAGCAAAAACAATGTTTACCAGGAAATATACAAGCAGATACAACTGATCAGGGTGTTCCGTAAAAAAGGGTTGTTGCATGAAGCACATACTACCTGGAAGAAAACGGTGGACAAGGCCCGTAAAGCGGAATCGTATGCTATGCTCAACTTATTGAAAACCGAATTTGAAAAAATGATCCTTTTCAGCAATGCTGATATCAGTTATGATGAATTGCACCAGATTTTTCGCCGAAACCTCATCAGCTATCCGGAATATGCAGAAATGGTAACACTGAGGGATATTTATACAGAAACCATTTTGCTGAAACGAAAGGCACACTTTGATATTGATGATGAACTCCGCAAAACGATAACCCGTTTGCTGGAAAAAATCAGCTTGTTCGAAAATCCTGACAGTTCTGCTTCTTTTTGGTTCCGGCATTATTACCGGCTCAGTAAGGCCACGCTTTTATACCTGCTCAACGATATTCCCGGATCATTCAAACTATTGCAGGCCGCTTTTGACGACTGGAAGAAGCACAGCCATTTTATCCCGATGAATGGTGAGTTTTACCTGGAGCTTCTATATATGATCAATTACGTGGGCATCCTGTATGGCGACTTAGATTATGTGGAGGTAGTGTTTAATGAAAAGCAAAACGAACTGGTGGAAGATGCGGTACAGCGTGCAAACTTTGAGGCACTCCGTTTCCTCGCACTGAATAAAGTCTACAATAAAACCGCCCGCTATAAAAATGTAAAGGAATTAATCAGCAGCATTAAACCTGGTTATACCAAGTGGTCGCCGTTGTTAAATGCGGATATGAACAGAACGGTAAACCTTTCATTAGGTATTGCCAGTTTTGTGCTGGAGGATTATAGCGATGCACTTTACTTTATAAAAAAAGCAGTAAGCTGGTTCCGTGACGGTACCCGCGAAGAACAGGATGGGCTGGCCCAGGTTTTATTGTTGTTGATTACGTATAGCATGAACAACAGCAAACTCTTCGATGCGCAGTACCGCACCACCTATGGTTATTTCTATAAAAAGAAGAAAAAACACCCGTTTGAGGCCGCATTGGTACAATGCCTGCACCGCAGCTTTTATTTACCGGACATGGCCTCTAAAGTAAAAGAATATGAAAAGGCGCTGGAGTTGTTTGAAAAAAACAAAGAAGATATTGTACAGCAAATAACATTCAGCATATTCAACTATCCGGGCTGGCTTCAAAGCCGTGTCATGCGTATTCCTTACCGGCAATATGTAGAACAGAAAGTAAAACAAGGAAGTTTGCACCCCATTTTGTAATTTACTGTATGAACAAAGAAGTACTTTCTATTTTAAAGCGCCTCGAGAACACATACAACGGCGATCCCTGGTTTGGCCGCTCCGTCACTTCCCTTTTTGCTGATGTTGATCCTAAGAAAGCCCATGTGGATCGTGGCGGTTCATCCCACTCCATGCTGGATATTATCTGGCATATGAATACCTGGTCAGCCTTTACACTCGACCGTATTCGCAAAGAAAAAAACTTCGACCTGAAAAAAGCGGAGGCACTTGACTGGAGAGAAATAGATCCCAAAAAGGATACCTGGAAAAAAGCGCTGGCAGAATTTGAAAAATTACATAAAGGGATCATCAACGAGTTAAAAAACAAAGACGACGATTTCTTACTGGAGATTGTCGAATACCGTAAATACAACTTCCGATACCTTATCAACGGCCTTATTGAGCATACTATCTATCATGCGGGACAGATTGCTTTGCTAAATAAAATGCCTGACATTTAAAAACAATGAATGCCCGCACGGTCTGATTATTTCTGGAAGAAAGCCCCATTTATTAAAGTTGTTATTGCCCTTATATGTGGCATTCTATTGCATTGGTATACACAACCCGCTCTTCGGGTTTGGGTGAGTGCATTGGGTGTGGCCATGTTCGCTTTCGCTGGCTTTTTCTTTATACCTGTCTTTCGGCGCTACCAGTACGCTTTTATAAACGCCATGCTTGTATTTATCATCTTCGTATCCGCAGGTGGTATACTTACATGGAATAAAGATATCCGCAACAATAAAAACTGGATTGGCCACCGCTACACTGCCGGAAATGCGCTGATACTTACCATTGATGAGCCGCTGACGGAAAAAACAAAGTCGCTCAAAACAACAGGCCGCATTGCCGCTCTCGTGCAAAACAATAGCCTTACTGCCGCAGCGGGCAATATTATTCTTTATTTCAAAAAAGATTCTTCCTTGCACCTGTCTTATGGCGACCAGGTACTTGTGAAAAAGCCTTTGCAGGAAATAAAAAACGCCGGTAACCCGGGCGGATTCGATTATAAGCGCTATTCCCTTTTCCAGGGAATCACACACCAGCTTTACCTGCAACCCGGAGAGTATGAGATACTAACCGGCAAACATATAAACAGCTTCAGGCAGTTTATATACAAAAGCCGTGATAACATGCTAAGGATAATCAGGACTAATATACCGGGCGATAAAGAATGTGGCCTCGCCGAAGCGCTGCTTATTGGCTACAAGAATGACTTAGAACAATCGTTGGTGCAGTCATACACCAATACAGGTGTCGTACACATCATAGCCATATCAGGTTTGCACCTGGGATTAATATACTGGCTGCTTGGCTTACTCTTTTTGCCATTGAAAAAAGCTAAAAGACTGAAATGGCTCAGGCCTGTTCTGATCATTACCGGTTTGTGGCTATTCAGCCTGCTGGCTGGCGCTCAACCTTCCATTTTACGTTCGGCTGTCATGTTTACCTGTATTGTACTGGGAGAGTCGCTGTCGCGGCGCACATCCGTCTATAACACCATTGCATTGTCAGCCTTTATCCTGCTTTGCATTAACCCGTTCTGGCTTTGGGATGTGGGGTTTCAGTTGTCCTATGCCGCCGTGCTAAGCATCATCATCTTTATGCGGCCTGTATATAATTGGTTGTATTTCCCTAACAAAATCATGGACTTTATGTGGAAGATGAATGCCGTAACACTTGCAGCACAGGTTCTGACCATTCCCTTAAGTATTTATCATTTTCACCAGTTTCCCAATTTTTTCCTGTTTACAAATTTTATCGCCGTTCCACTATCCAGTCTCATCCTGCTGGGAGAAATTCTCCTCTGTATTATTTTCTTTATTCCCGCTGCAGCTGCTATGTTGGGTAAACTAATAGCATGGGGCATCCGGCTCATGAACAGCTGGATTGAAAAAATAGAAACCATTCCATTTTCGCTTTGGGATGGTTTACAAATAAGCCTTCTGCAAACTATATCGCTTTACCTGTTTATTGCGGGTGTGGCCTGGTGGCTGATGAAAAAGTCAACACCGGCCTTGAAGTGGGGATTGGCCGGTTTGCTATGTTTTGCATTACTCAGAACTTACTCATTTATTCAAAGCGAAAGACAGGAAAAAATCATTGTGTACAATGTGCCGCAAAAAACGGCCATAGATATCATCAATGGACGTAGTTTTCATTTTATTGGCGACAGTAGTTTGCTGCAGAATGATTTTGCCCGGAATTTTCATTTGAAGCCTTCCCGTACCCAATACAGGATAATCGAAAAAAAACCAGCAGATTTATTTATTGACAACCAGTATATCAGTCATGCCCGCAAGCGGATTATTTTACTTGACAGACCCTTCGGGTTGATTCAGCAATACCCCAGGCCTGTTATCGACCTGCTGATCCTTTCCAAAAACCCAAAACTATATATGAAGGAACTGGCCCGATCTGCAGATATCAAACAGGTGGTCTTTGATGGTTCGGTGCCTGCCTGGAAAAGCAGGTATTGGAAAAAAGACTGTGATTCCCTGCAAATTCCCTGGCACGATGTAGCCAGCAGCGGTGCTTATATTATGAACATCAATGATTAATTGCCTTTACTGTAGTTTTCTGTAGAGAATTCCTGCATCGAACTTACCTTTGCACCCTCATCCGCCATTGTATTGACGGACCAACGAAAGCCTGCCCCAATTTTTCAAATCAACTATGAACAAGAAAATTAAATCTGCGCTTATCTCCGTTTTTTATAAAGAAGGAGTTGATATTATTGCGAAAGAACTATCCGCACTCGGTATTACCATTTACTCTACGGGTGGCACGCAAAATTTTATTGAAGCGCTGGATATAAAAGTGGTACCTGTTGAAGATATCACTACATACCCATCCATATTGGGTGGCCGTGTTAAAACATTACACCCGTCGGTATTTGGTGGCATACTCGGCAAGCGGGATGACGAACAGCATCTGGCTGAAATGAAACAATACAATATTCCTGAACTGGATCTGGTCATTGTTGATCTCTATCCCTTTGAGGAAACTGTAGCTTCCACTACGGATGAAAAAGCCATTATTGAAAAAATTGATATAGGCGGGCCATCTATGATTCGTGCGGCAGCAAAAAATCATAAAGATGTAGTGGTAATAGCCAATAAAGACGATTACTCATTACTGGTAAACCTGTTGAGAGAACAAAAAGGCGAAACCACGCTGGAGCAACGCCGGCTCTTTGCTTTTAAAGCATTTGAAACGGTAGCACATTACGACGTAGCCATCGCAAAATATTTCAGCCAGTCTATGGCAGGACAGCATGAGTCGGGATACTTTCTTGAATCTGCCACGCCTTCCTACAACCTGCGCTATGCAGAAAACCCGCACCAGGCCGGACGTTTTTATGGCAACCTGGACAAGTTGTTTACCAAACTTAATGGGAAAGAGCTGTCGTATAACAACCTGGTGGATGTGGATGCAGCGATGCAACTTATTGCCGACCTGAATACACTCGGTAAGGAAACATATTTTGCCATCATCAAGCATACCAATGTGTGCGGTACAGCACAAGGGGCTTCTGTGAAAGCAGCCTGGGATGCGGCGCTGGCCGGTGACCCGGAAAGTGCATTTGGCGGTGTATTAATAACAAATGGCACTATTGATGAGGCTACTGCTTCAGCCATTAATGAGATTTTCTTTGAGGTACTAATCGCACCTGACTATGATGAAGCAGCCCTGCAATTATTAAAATCAAAGAAAAACAGGATACTGCTGCAAAGCCTGTCACAACCTGCTGCCTGGGTGCAGTACAAATCTGTGCTCAACGGTGTGTTAATACAACAACCTGACCAGGGCAATTATACAGAATGGAAAGAAGCAGGCGGAAGAGAGACAACGCCGGCAGAAAAAGAAGATTTAGCTTTTGCAAATATGCTGTGCAAGCATTTAAAGAGTAATGCTATTGCACTGGTAAAAAACAAACAGCTTGTTGGAAAGGGTTGCGGACAAACCAGCCGCATTGATTCGCTTCGCCAGTCGGTAGAAAAGGCCAAACAATTTAATTTTGATCTGAAAGGGGCTGTTATGGCCAGCGATGCGTTCTTTCCTTTCAATGATTGTGTGAAGATGGGTCATGAAGCAGGCATCACAGCTTTCATTCAGCCGGGTGGTTCTATCCGTGACAATGATTCGATAGCGTATTGTAAAGAAAATAACCTGGCGATGGTTATTACCGGCATGCGCCATTTTAAACACTAACCCCCGTTAACTAATCAACCAGCAAACCATTCAACCATCAACATATTCGATTTCCATAAAACTATTCTGCACACATCTGCTGATTATTTAAAAAAGTTATCGGTATTTAATCCGCTGACTATTCATAAGAAGGGAACAAGATCAAAAGCCCTGTTTGCCCTGGCCCTTGTATGTGTGCTATGGGGTACCACCTGGATTGCATCTAAAGAGGGTGTAAAGCATATCCCGGATGCCTTGCAAATGGCGGCTATACGGCAATTGCTGGGAGGTTTGATATATGTGGGGTTCTTTCTTTACAAGCGGGTTGCCTTGCCCAAAGGCAAAGAATGGATACCGGTACTTATCCTCAGTTTTCTAAACTTTATGGTGAGCAACGGCCTCAGTACACTGGCGCTTCAGTATAATATTTCTGCCGGGCTTGGTGCTATCATTGGCGCCATCTTTCCTTTATGGATAGTGGTTATCGGTTTGTTCATGTCAAAGGAAAAGATGCCCGTACTTGCTATCACCGGTTTATTGTTGGGCTTCGCAGGGGTATGTGTTATCTTTTATGATCACCTGCATGATTTTCTGAACCCAAAATTTCAGTTAGGTATTTTATTCTCAGTTATTGCTACATGGACCTGGGCCTTTGCTACATTATATACCAAGAAACAGGCGATGAACTTCAACCCCTATTTCAGCCTGGGCATTCAGATGGTGATAAGTGGTATTGTATTGTATAGCTTTTCATCTGCTTCCGGCAGGGCTGTGCCAATTGGCTCTATCCAGTGGCAATCCTGGCTCTCCATTGCCTACCTCGTTATATTCGGATCGCTGATTGCTTTTATCTGCTATCTCTATGCGCTGCAAAACTTACCCACAGAGCAGGTATCCATCTATGCGTATGTAAACCCAATGGTAGCCGTAATGTGTGGTTGGTTAATCTTCCACGAAAGGGTTTCTCCGTTTATCATTATAGGTGGCGTGATAACACTGCTTGGCGTATACCTAGTAAACAGGGCATTTAAAGCGGTACCCGCACCGGAGCAGCCCGAGACGGAGGGGATGTAAATGAAGAGCTGCAACTCTACAGCAATTACTTATATGCTATATTTCAAAAACAGCCGAACCCGGTGTTTGCATATAACCAACATGTGATCCATTGATATATACTTCTGCTTTTCCGGTTGCTGAATGTTCAATAATTGCTCTCCCGTCTGCATCCGTATATACATTCCGGCTCATCCCGAGGTTAACAATTCCATTCCACCCAAGTGCTACTTTGGCATTCTCACACCATTGACCATATCGCTTGTCATAAACTTTAATCATTGTTGTTGGCATATTCATCGCAGGTTATTGTTGAAAAATTTGTTTCTCATTTTCTATGGCTTTGGTTTTATTACAAACAGGCGCTGCCACACCCTGCTTTGAACCCTCCGCTGTCTTTTATCTTTTCCCATGATTTTGACTTTGATTCGAGGTCCAAAACAAGCCTGCCCTTTATCCAGTATTGCGCACCAGTGAGCGAGCCGCTCCAGTATGCCGTCATGGTTATTGTAAGCTTATTCGTCAACCTGCTGATCCTTGTCTGGCAGGTACCATTTTCATCTTTATCCCAATGTACTTCAGCCCTTATATTGTTGCCGCCAAATGAAGAGCAGCAGTTTTTAAGCTGGTTAGCAGCACTGTTGGCTAAATCCAGGATCTCCTGCTTCATTTCAGGATCGTTTTTTAAATCTTCACATTCCTGGCCGGAAAGCACCGACGTAATACCAATAAAAATAGAAAGTAATAATAGCCTTGTCATTTGATGATGGTTTGGTATAGGTAATAGGGTTAATACTGATAGTAATAGCCTCCATCCTTCCACTTGTAATATAAACGGCCAAAACAGGCATCAATACAAGTAAGTTCGGATATGAGTTTATTCAGCAGTTTTGAAAATTTTTCCTTTTCGTCAAAGGTTAACTCTGTCAGAATGCTTTTCCACATATTACAGCCCTCAAAGCATTTCCATAGACCAGGGGCATTGCAGTTGGTATCACCAAAGCGGACGAACTCGCCTGTTTTCGTTAACTCAAGCCGGTAAGTACAAGCCCAACTACTCAAGCCATATGTATAGCTGGTGGTGATATAATATGTATTACCGAATTCCGATACAGCACTGCTTTGGACTGTGCTCATCGGATGGGCCCAGCTACCAATCGTTTTTTCAGCCCCGTTATATAAATAATTATTGACAACGCTAATCTGGCCCTGCACCACAGAACCGGGCCATACGTTGCTCAGCACCAGGAGAAAAAATACCAGTGTACGATTCATATACCAGCTGCTGTATATAGATTTTTTTTTGGTTTGTTTCATCTGGTGACCGTGGTTTATTATACAGGCTACGCTTTCAATACTATCGAACACTAAAATAGATTCGGCTTACACATTGTACAAAATGAAGTGCACGAAACCGCTTTGTATGTACACCACATTCCATTTGATTACACGAATCCTCTAAATACCCGCACGAAACCTTTTATAATAGTTTTTTGCTACATTATATTTACGGGAGTGCAACGATTCATTTGTATATTATTGAGCCTCTGCTGGTCCCTGTTAAGCCTTTCCCAGGCACCGTCGCATTTTGCCAACAGTACTGTAGTCGGGGAAAACAGCTCCCTTGTTGATTTTAACCACATGGCTTTTGCCACGCAATCTTCCGGTGAAAAGCTCTATTTGTCTTATAATGGGAAAGCTGGCATACTGGGCAATAATTATATTGACAGCATAACAGGCTGGAGTGGTGTTAATTTATTAAGCGTATTTCCCATCACCTTCAAACAGGATGATGAACTCTGGTTGATGGGTATGAACGGAATGGCTGTTGTAAAAAACAAAAAAGTAGTAAAGCAATTCAAAGCAGAATGGGCCAATTGCTGGTTCACCCCGGCCAGGAGAAGTAAAGGTGTTCTGATAGCAGATTTTATACATTTCCAGATCAGCTATTTCGACGGGTCGAAAGTTACACCCCGTTTACAACTGCCTTTAAGCCACCGGGACTCCCTGCTTAAAAAAACGGGCAGCCCCTTTTTAAATTATTTTGTTCCTGATGACAAGCAAAATATATGGTTTTTTGTTTCGTCAGGCAGTGGTATTTGCCTGTACCGCTATGATGAAGACAAAAACAGCTTTGACAGTACAGCATGCTACAGCCTCCCGCCAGGTTTTATGAAATTCTACCCGCTCGCCATCAGGGATGAAAAAAACTTTGCTATGCAAACTATTGACAGAAAAAAAACACTGGTATGTGCGGACGGGAAGCTAAAAACCACCGGAATTCTGTACAACACATTAGACAACCAGGAGAACGGAGGCAATACCGGTACAAATAACCTCACAGCTGTTTATACCGTGGCCCAGCAACTCCGCGAAGGTTATTCTCTCCTTTATTCGCCAGATAATATTTACACCCAATCTAATATTCCTATTCTCAGCATTGAAAAAAAAATAAGTCCGTATGCCGGATATGACAGCACCACCAACTCCTATTTCCTGGGCACTGAAAACAAACCCGTCCGTGCCTTTCCCTATATTCAAAAATATCCCCGTTTATACAATGGCAGTCACAGCAATTCCACTTTTTCACTCTCACAGGATGAGCAAGGGAATATATGGGCCGGCAGTTACTATGGCGCTGCCACCATTATAGATAAGGATAAAAATAAAGTAACACCCTTGCCACATATCAACTTTATGGTTATGAACGGTGCTTTACATTTTAATAAAAAAAATTATTTAATTGGTGAAGGCATCAGTGGTTTGCATGAAGTTACTGCCACATCAAAACAAAAAACCGCTAATGACCTGCACACCGGCTTTTACCTGTATCAATCGCCCGTAACAAAAAAAATCTACTATGGCAAACCCGCAAACCTGGGCTTGTGGGCCACTGATGCCGATGCACTGGAAAGAAACAAACCGGACTGGCATAAAACGGATAGCAGTAACGGGCTTACACTGCACAACATTCTTACCATTACCGAAGATAAACGGGGCCGAATATGGTGCGGTCACCCTGGCAGGGGTATTGCGGTTTATGATCCTGGAACCGATAAAGCACACACCTGGCTGACAGACAGGAACGAAAGTACTTTCGGTGCCATGAGCAGCCTCACTGATAAATGGGGTACCGTTTGGCTGGGCAGTAAGGGCAAAGGGTTGTGGTATTATAATGATTATACAAAAGATGCAAATCCGGCGAATTGCAAACAGATCAGTCATCCGTTACTCAACGATCCCTCCAAAACGATTATGAGTATGTGCACCTGGTACGGAAAAGAGAATTACTTAGTACTCGGGTGCTACGATAAAATCTGCCTGTTAAACCTTGATAGCTTTTATCAACGAAAGAAAATACTTGTACGTTACCTCAATCCGCAGGAAGCTTCATTCTCCAGTTTCACCGAGCAGAATACCATGTTTTTGAGTAATACAGACAGTACCATTTGGTTCAGCACCAGTGATATGGTATATAACTGGGATATTAACAAATGGCTTAGCTTACCAGTGTTCAACGTACAGCCACAACTTCGGCTTACTGTGGTAAAAGACAGTACGTACCAGGTTGAGGAGAACAGGACACTGTACCTATCGCCCACACACAATTCAATTTCTGCTGAGCTGCGCTTACTCAGTCCCGATCTATTGCCCAGGTTTTTAAATGTATGCCTTGTCAAAAAAGGAGATAGCCTGCATTTTCCGGCTGAACCCGGGCTTGAAAATAAATTCCGTTTCTCCAATCTTAGCAGCGGCCATTACATATTGTATGTCCGTATTTTTCAGGCCGATGGCTCGGTGAGTATTCACCAGTTCCCTATTGTAATAAAAAAATTTATCTACCAGCACTGGTGGTTCTGGCTGGCTATTTCCGTATTGGTCATTAGCAGCATTGCTTATTTGCTTAACCTGAAACGAAAGAAACAGGTTGCTGATCAGCAGGCCAAAACAAAGGAAGCAGAACTTCAGTCTTTTAAAAATGAACAGGAAAAAAAGATGGCCAACCTGCGCCTGCTTTCCCTGAGCAGCCAGTTCCGGCCACATTTTATTTTGAATGCCCTGAATACCATCGGAGCGCAAATGGAAGATAAGCCGGAGACAGAAACAGTACTGAGCCGGTTGGGTGAAAGCGTAAATATTATTTTTAACCATGCCACCCAGCAAAAAACAATGCATTCATTCAGTCATGAATGGAAATTGGTCACAAATATTATTGACATTCACCGGCTGATGTACCTGAAGCAGCTGCATGTAAGTCTGCCTGCTGCAGATTTGCTGGAAGCGGCCGCATCAGTTCAGGTTCCCATGGGTATACTGCAAATCCCGGTAGAGAATGCATTGCTCCACGGACTTAGTAACCGGGATGCTGCCCCCTGGGAACTGAGCATAGCTGTTGTCAACGGGACAGACGGAGTACGTATTACCATTACAGATAATGGTGTAGGCCGCAAAAGATCAGCAACATTGAGCAACCATACTAAACACGGGACAGGCACAAAGAACCTCACAGAAATTATCGGCATTATCAATGCTGCGAATACAGAAAAAATTACAGTGGACTATACAGATCAGGTTTTCACGGATGCAGTGCCAGCCTATGGAACAGCTGTACATATTTATATACCCAGCGCCATTAAATATGATGACTAATTATACATTCCTGGTTATTGAAAATGCCCCGGATGTCTGCGAGGGCATTATACGCCGTATGTCACCTTTTGCTACATGGCGATCGCTTGGCTATGCCGTAAGTGTAAGGGAGGCCATCCAGAAAATCGAAGCCGGCAGGCCAGGTTTATTGTTTCTTGACTGGGGCCTGAATGGAGGAAGCGCATTCGAGGTTATGCAGGCCGTGCAAAACATGACCGGCTATGATCCATATATAATTTTCAATACAGGCTTTCAAAAAGACAACCCGGAAATACCGCAGGAGCTGATTAATCACTACCGGGTGGATAAATACTTAGTGAAGCCAATCTGGGAAAACCTGCAAAACAACCTGGCATTGTACGTAAGTGAAGCTGCGCAAAAAATGCTACACCAATCAGAAAAGCCCAAACAGGTATGGCTGGAAGATACAGAAGGCAAAAAGCTGCTCATAGCGTTGGACAATTTAATATGTATATGCCAGCATGCATCAGAGCCAAGAAAAAGAATCTTGTATTTTGCAACAAGCCCAAAGGAAATAGTTGTATCACTTCAATGGCAAAAATGCTACGAACTACTGCAGATGAACGCAATTGATTTCTTCATCACTAAATCAAGAGGCCATCTTGTATGCCGTACTTTTATTACTGCATTTGAAAAACCATTTGTCCGGCTCAGGGGGTTTCCTGCGAAAGTAGAGGTGGTTAAAGAAAATATTAAATCGTTTGAGCTTTGGCTGGAGAAATAACCGCATGGGCAGTCACGGGTTTACTAAAGCAAGACGTTTATATTACTGCATTATTTTCGTTACCGCCTGTTCATACGCTTCCTTCCAGCCGGCAAATCGCTTATCTGTTCCAAAAAAGTTATTGTGCCAGATCATACTCAGCAAACCGTTTACATTTTTTACCTGTTCGTAGTAATAGCACATTTCCGTTAAAGCTTCTTCTGCGGTTTGCTTTTGTTCATAAAAAGAATTGGCGTCCATATAACAGAAAGGGAAAAGCTGAAGCCTTGTTTCTTCTTCCCTTTCCAAATCGTACCAATAATAAGGCGAAGCCACCGACGCCCTGAAGCCGTTAATGCTGCCATAGCCCATGGAAAAATCAGCCATGATACCTGCTGTGATCAGCCAGCGGAATGTGTCAGGCAGTGCAAAACGTATATAATGCTGGCGGGAGGCTGTAACAGTAAACCCACTGGCCTCTTCTATTATCTCTTTTTCGCTGCGTAAAATGGCAGGCATATCACCGCTTTGCCAGGATGGATGTACACCAACCGGGTATCTGGATGCCAGATCTTTTATCAACGACTGTAAGGCAGGCTCAGCCGGTAATATGTTTTTATCATATTTGCCATTCTTTTCTGCCACCAGGAAAAAATAAACCGGTTGCAGCTTGTATTTCCTATGTAGCTCATCCATCCAGCTATAAGTGTCGTAAGGATCGCTTATCTGGTTACTCAGCACTTTCCTGCGCAATGAAAAACTATTCCATCGTCCCGTCAGCAAATCTTTTATCGCTGCACCTGTACGCCGGAACCAGCTCTTGTGCTTATATGCATAGGCCTCATCTATATCGTAGGTGGGGAGGAAAGTAAATTGGGAAGTTGGGAATTGGGAATTGGAAAACGATGCCTTTAGCATATGCCTTAATTCATCAACCCATTTATTTATCAATGGCTGGTTTAAAAATCCCGCTTTGTGTGCGATGGAATTTTTATAATCATAACGGCCATATTCATCTTTTACATGCGGCAGGTACTCCTCATAGCGGGTGAGCAGGTAAAATATAGCGGCAAATACGTCAAACGGCAAATCACCACCGGTTTTGAAAAATATGGTACACTCTTTCCATACTGCACAGGTTATCGTTTGTTCTTTTATCCCTGTTTCAAATAACAGCGAATGTGGCTGTATCCAAAGTTCGTTTTCATCAATCCGTTCAGCACTATAATTGATCTTTGGCCCGTCGTAGCTTTTGTAGATGTCAGTATCTGTAGTATAATCAAGGGGGGGTACCTGCAATTCAGCGCCGATAAAATCAGCAGCATACTTTAGTCGGCTGGTTATGTTTGCGGCATATATTATCACGGGCGGTTTAGTTTGTTCGCTATTCAGGATTTATTTTTCTCCCGCCATAGTTGATTAAATGATTTTGGAGGAAACTCCATCTTACCACGGGTATCGCTCCAGCCCTTTACCAGCTTATTTACCACCCAGCTCTTTGTTTTGCCTCCTGCCATGTTCATCCACTTACGGCGCAGCATGCCCTGCTTCCACATTTTCCAGGCTATACGTTCGCCAAATGAACTATGCCCTTCTTCCACTGCTTCATGCCTGTTTTCCAATAACAACTCATGCAGGTTTATTTTTACGGCACATACTTCGGTACAATTGCCACAGAGCGATGAAGCATAACTCAGGTGTTTATATTCGTTCAATCCGCTCAGGTGTGGCGTTATCACCGAACCAATCGGTCCGCTATAGGTAGCACCGTAAGCATGGCCGCCAATATTTTTATATACAGGACAAGCATTCAAACAAGCACCACAGCGGATGCAGTACAAGCTTTCCCGTTGTTTTTCATTCGCCAATATATTCGTACGCCCATTGTCCAGTAATATCACATACATTTCTTCCGGGCCATCTGTTTCATTGGCCTGGCGCGGGCCTGTTACGATTGTATTATATACTGTTACCCGCTGGCCAGTGCCGTAGGTAGCCAGCAAGGGCCAGAACAATGCCAGGTCATTCATAGAAGGCACTACCTTTTCTATGCCCACTACTACGATATGTGTTTTGGGAAAGGCACAACTTAGACGTGCATTGCCTTCATTCTCCGTAACAGCGATTCCACCAATATCAGCTATGATAAAATTGGCCCCGGTTACACCCACTTCTGCCTGTACATATTTTTGGCGCAGCACTTCCCTTGCTTTTAGTGTAAGCTCCTGTGGTGTGGCTTTAGGATCGGTGCCGAGTTTTTCTGCAAAGAGTTTGGCCACATCTTCCTTGCTTTTGTGCATGGCCGGTGTTACAATATGGTATGGGGGTTCACCATCTAACTGCTGAATGTATTCGCCGAGATCCGTTTCCACGCTTTCAATCCCGTTCTTTTCTAAAAAATGGTTGAGATGGATTTCTTCCGTTACCATGCTCTTGCTCTTCACCAGGGTCTTGCAGTTCTTAGCATCACAGATTTTTTTTATCTCATCCAATGCCTGTTGTGCATCTTCTGCCCAAATTACTTTGGCGCCACGCTTCGTAATCTGCCCTTCAAATGTTTCCAATTGTTTATCCAGGGTTTCGATTGCTTTCCACTTCACATTCTTCGCCCTTTCCCTTGCCAGGTGTACGTCAGTAAATTGTTGTTTGCCCTGCGGCACCACAGCATTGTATTTACCAATATTAAAATTGATCTTCCGCCGGTGTTCTTTGTCGGCGGCTTTTATGGTGCTCTTTGCCTTAAAATCTTGTACTGTTTCTTTCACGTCGTTATTTTTATCCATTTACCTTCCCTACGGAACCTTGCCGCGATGCGGCCCCACTCACCACTAGCCACTTGCCTCTCCCCACTCCCTACTCCTTAAACCCTTCCATCTCCTCCCATTCACCCTTTGCTATCGTATCCAGTGCATCATATATTTCCTGTCCCCATTTTCGTATGATGGGTTCTTTTAAAAATTGGTACACCGGTACTTTCAACTTTTCGCCAAAGGCGCAACCGGGGCTGCATAGCTTTTCCCTTGGCTCATAGTTTACCCGTTCATAATCACCATGCGCACCCTGCTTTACGGTTATCGGGTACAGGTGGCAGCTGATCGGTTTTTTCCATTCAATTACTTTATCGTTGTATGCCTGTTCAAAAGCACATTTGATAATATTTTTTTCGTCGCGGAAGGCATAGACACAGATGCCCTGGCTGCTGCCAATGGTGGGTGTTACCCAGCCAAAATCTTTGTCGTACACTTTTAATCCCTGTTTTTCAATCTCGGCCAGCCCTTCCGGCGTGAGGTAGGGTTTTACTTTGTCAAATACCTGTTCTACGATTTTAATTTCTTCGTCTTCCAGGGGCGCACCGGCATCGCCTTCTTCGCAGCAGCCACCCTTGCACTTGTTCAGGTCGCAGACGAATTGTTTGTTCACCACATCCTCACTTATCAATATATTTTCTATAACTATCAAGTATCTAAATTTACGGCAAAGGTACGTTCTCTGCTATTGCCCTTCCGTTTTTGTACGTCCAAACAATTTCTTTTTGATATGGTGGCCCGCCAAAGTAAGCCGGTTGTGCGAGGTAAGGTAGTGCAGCACTTTATGCTCCAGCCAGTGGTGCAGGGGCACCAGCAGGGCGGCCAGGGCTATCATAAATAAGAGATCCAATAATGGTTCACCCTTGGTAATGGAGTAAATATTTTTTTTGAATAGCAGGAATATAAATTCAAATAACAATATGAATACGAAGAAGGCAAGTCCCTTTATCACACCCCGCGACACTTTGAACATGCCCAGTATAACCAGCGCCACAAACAGAAAAATAATACCCATGGTAATGCCGAGGTACTGAATATTGTTCCGGCGGCGCTTTATTTCTTCCTGTTCCTTTCGTATCCGCTCTTGCCTTGCATTCAGCGCATCTGTTTCTGCCCTTGTTAATTCCTTTTCTTTATTCTGTTTATCAATACTGTCTTTAAACTTGTAATACATACCGCCATACATGCTGGCAGTACGGTAGTCGTTCTTTTGCTGGTACAGCGAGTCGAGGTATTTGCTGGCCATCATAATGATTTCCAGCGAACCATTCTTCTCGCCAATTTCTTTGGCCGTGGTATAGTGCTGGATGGCTTTATCTGTTTCACCGGTCTTTGTAAACAGTTTGCCCATTTGCAGGTAGAGACCCACTTTGGTATTATCATTCACCTTTGTTTCGAAAAAAGGCAGGGCTCTTGCAAAATAAAAGCGGGCAGAATCATATTTGTCCAGTTCGGTATAGATATAGGCGTAAGCCTGGTCGAATATACCCGACATACGAAATGTATCAAGGTACACTTTCATGTTTTGCCCCGGCATAGAGTTCAGGTAATTCAATGCTTTCTCCGGCTGGTTCATACGCAGGTACTGGTTCAGCAGGCTGACGTACCCCGGCAATTTCAGTGTGGCAAATTTTAAGGAGTCGGCCATGCGGAGCGATCGCTCAAAATAACTGATGGCAATATCGTGGTTCTCCTTCAGGGCAAACAGGTTGCCGATGGCATTGATATCAATACAGCGCTGGTAGGGTACTTGTTTGCTGGTCATATCATCCAGCATTTTATGCGCCAGCGTATAGTTATCAATCGCTTTATCGTACTCACCAATATTCGAATAAAAGTTGGAGAGGTAGAGGTAGCAATTGCGGCGCAGTTCGCTCTTCAGCCGTTTGGCATCGCCTTTATCGCCGGGCATACTTTCCGCAATTTCCAACGCGGCTAAAAAATTCTCCAGGGCCAGCAGCTTCTCATTTCGGGCCAGGTTTACTTTGCCGGATATATTATTCGTCTCCACCCGCAGGCTATCGTCTTTTAATATAGAAAGCCGGGAGGCAGCCTCACCTACATATTTCAGCGCTTTATCTTTATCGGGCACGGCCAAATGAATATTTGCCAGTTGCAACTGGGCGGCAACAGCCCGCTTATCCATTTTATTTTGCCGGGCTATAGCCAGTGCTTTCTCATAATAGCCAATGCTTCGCCCGATAAATGATTTTTGTCCCTGGAAATAACTGCAACGCAACCCGTTTGACATATAGGCATCGAACATCAGTTTCCGGTCGCGGCTTTCTTCTGCATAAAGAATCAGCGCTTCACCCAATGAGTCCGCTGCCTTGGGGTTCACGTTCATCATCGTCCGTGACAGGAAATCCATCCAGTAAACTTTCTCTTCGGGTGTTTTGGCGCTGGCAAGTGCCATTTTCATAGAGTCGATGGCGGCGGGTTGCTGTGCCGCCGACCAGCGGGGCAGGAGGGAGAGTATAACTACGATAAAAACAAAACGATACCCTGTCATAAGCTGAAAGTTGGGATGGGCTGAAATTAAACTTTTTCCCACAAAGCCACAAAGGCACAAAGAAGTGCTTGTTTCTTCTTTGTGCTGCTTAGTGTCTTAGTGGGATATTTTCCCTTTAACAAAGAACTAACACCCCTCCCTTATGGAGAGTTTTTGGCCGGGGCATCTCCGCAGAATACTACCGCAGACTGAAGCAGAGGTAACAATTACCCTACGCTAAAGCTTCGGGTAACAAGCCTGGCTATATGCGAAACACAAGAGCAATCACCCTTCAGCAATCGGTGAAGGTATTATCCCAGATGCTGTTCTGGGTGCCCGTAGCGGTATTCAGTTTACTGCTCATTTATAATACGCTTCCCTACTTCAGTTTTGAAAAAGACTTTACGTTTATACGGGAAAGGAGCTTTTTATTTCAAAACAATGTCTATAATACCTGTTTCTACATACATATTGCTGCTGGAGCCCTTTGCATTGGTACGGCGCTCATACAGTTTTCCCGGTATATATTAAAGAAGTCGAAAGCTATACACCGTATCTCTGGTAAGATATATGTGGCCGTGGTATTATTCCTCGGTGCGCCCACCGGATTATACATGGCCTTCTTTGCCAAGGGCAGTTATTGGGAACGGGCTTTGTTTGTTTTCATGGCGGGCTGGTGGTTTATAACTACGCTGTATGGGCTGACCACGATACATAAACGCAATGTGGTGGCGCATAAGGTATGGATGATGCGCAGCTATGCCATGGCCATGACGGCTGTAACCTTCCGGGTGTACCATCTTTTCTTTTACATCATGGGCTGGGACCATTTGGAGAACTACGAAATATCCCTCTGGATAAGTGTGGTGGGCAATATGTTGTTTGCCGAATGGATAATATACAGGCAGAGTAAAAACTATTTGAACTCGTTTAAAACGACTTAACCATAAAAAATCGCACATGACATGAGCCATAAAATTTTATGGCGAATGCATGTGGCAATTAATAAACAAATAAAAAATCGCACATGAAATCAATCCTCTACGTTGGCGCCACCTTAATGATCGGCGCCAGCATCTATGGCTTTGTGGATTACAAAAAAAGCCAGGACAAGCCCGCATTTAAAAGCATGTACACCAAGGTGGAGAGCCCGGTGGATGAGCCGCTGGTAGCCGAGCCGGTTACCGAACCTACGGCGCTAACGAAAACAACCGGCACTGCTACCCCGGCGGCAGCGACCAACAGCACGGCCACTAAGAAAGTAGCTGCAAAGACCAACAAGAAGGCCACCAAAAAGATGAAGAAGAAACGTAAACTGGATGCCCGTCTCTTTAGCCGTGGTGGCCTGGATGATGAGTATATCGAACCACCAATAGAAAAAACGAAACCTACACCCGCACCCGAAGTGAAATAATAAAAGCCCCGAGCCCTATCCTCATCCCTGTACGGTTAGCCGTACGGGGATTTTTGTTGGTGGTCCTAGCTTTAGCGAAGGATAATAAGAAATAGCATATTTATGGTATTGTCTGGGTAGCTATTCGGTATTAACTTTAGGAATTCGGGTACAGGTTAATGTTGATATTCAATGCGTATGTATACCCGAAGTGACGTAAATACAACTGTTAGCGGCAAGGCAGACAGACACCCTAAGCAATCACAGCAACCAAAAGTTATGACTCAATCAGAAAGTTTACCACCCAACTCCAAGGACAAAGTTCTTTCTGCAAATGAGTTAAGGTCATTGCTGCGGAATCCGCCGCAAGAATTTATCAATGAATCATACGGCGAGTTAAGCATACTTATTGATGGTTATACTTTTGAAGATGAGCATCTCATATTAGATGATAGCATAACTGTAAATTTACCACTCACATTTCAGGGTTGCACTTTTAAGTCTGACAAACAATTTTTCATTGATGGATTGATATGTAGTGAATCACTAACTTTTGAAGGCTGTACAATAACAGACGCTATTTACTTTATTAGCGGAACTTTTAAAAAAGAAGTTATATTAAAATATGTGCATGTTAAAAAAGTTCATTTATCTCACTGCACATTTAATAAAGTCAGCATTTCTGGTTATGATATTAATGAAATATGGGTATCGGGGACAAAATTTGAAAGTTTACATATAGGCGAACATCTAGTTGGTGACAACATAAGTCAACTCACAATCTTTGCCAAAGAAGATGAAACAGGTGACATTTTTGTTCGTGAACAGAGTTTTGATAAGATATATCTTAGTGGGACGAACAAAGGGAAAACTTTCAATTTTGCGAAAATTAAATGTAATACAATTTCTATATCAGATTTTAAAAATGAAGGCTCTTTAAATTTTTACGGAATAGAGCCGAAAGACTTAACCAATGATAAAAGATACTTTCAAATAATTAATAGTAATTTGGAAAAAGCCCAATTCTACAGGGCATTTTTCTCCCACTATAAAGAGTTAATAATAATAGATAGCTTTATTACTGACTGCCTTTTTATAGGATGCAAATGGAGTAATAATGTGAGAGCATTGTACGGTCCTGGCTATGGCACATTTGAAGATTCATTAAAAGCTGGACGGAAAACTACTCCTAAAGAAATAGTCGCAATTAAGGAAGCTTACAGACAATTAAAAATTTCCATGTCAAAGCATAGCGACAAAATTCAGGAACACAAATTCTATTCTGAGGAGCTAAACTTTCACAATAAGACACTGTTATGGGGAAAGCCATGGCAAAATCAATTTTGGGATAAGGTAATTTTACTTTTGAGCAGAAAATTTAGCGACTACGGACAAAGTTTTATAAAGCCATTATTTTGGTTATTTGTTGGACACTTTATTCTTTTTATTATAGCTCTTTCATTGAATGCCTTTACCCCATTACATATCTCATTTATCAATCCCACAGAAACAGGTTTTCAAATTGCATTTCAAAAATATTTCTTTTATATGAATCCTTTAAGAAGGGTTGAAACTTCTCTTACTGGATATTTTATTCTCCTTGACTTTATAATGCGAATTTGGTCATCATATATGTTATACAACATAATCAGGGCATCACGGCGGTTTATTTCCTAACATTGAAAGAACTGCCACTAACATGGAGTTTGCTGCTATGCTGGCAGACGAATATATTCTCAGCTTCATATCGCTATCAGACCATATTCAGCCGACGGAATTCTATCAGCTTTTGTTGTTATCTTCATCACCAGTTTTGCAATCAGCAGCGGCTCCGGGCTGGACGTTATAAAATACCAGTACAGCAGCAAGCTCTGGCCGATGGACGCAATCACATCGCTATGGAAACAAAATATTCTAAGATTTGGATTTCATCAGTGGAACATCTCGATGCGTTTTCGACTCTTTCAAAACAAAATCCTTGGTGGAAACTTCTTTTTGGAATAAATAAAGTTCCGGCCAATTTTCCTCAAATCAAAATGGGCAATAGAAAGTACCCCGTGGTTTTTTACGCGGAGGGATCGCTAACCCTTTTTGAGAGAGAAATAGAATTTAAAGCCGATCTAAATGCTACTTTAAACAACGGTGAGTACTTTAACTTAATTGGCGATCTAAGGTTAGAATTTCATTATGAATTGATAAAAGTTGATCGATTCACGCATCCCAAACCTTTTATGAAGGCCTTTAATATTTCCTGGATTAAGATTGTACCTAAAAATATCGCTGAAAATCCTATTCTCTTATCCGTGGGAGGCAGCGGCTTTAATTATAAGCAGATAGAGAAAGCAAATGAAGAATTATATCAGTTACTAAAAATGAAAACGGAATATGGACAATAGCTTTGTCCTCGTTCGCCCAACAGTACATTTTTAGCCCTTGCCGGTCTTCTAAACAAAACAACACGCCGCTGGTGTGTCTTGTGTTTGGATTTGTGCGCAGCAAAAAGACCAACAGCAGGAACTATAAGAACCCAAATTCGTTTGCCGATCTTCCTCCATTCGCACAAAGGCTGCACACAACACCCAATTTATCTGCCGAAGGCACGACAAAGGCCCCGCAAAAACACATATTAAAAAATCCTTCTCTATCTTTACCCTATGACGATCAGACTAACAGCCGACCAGAAGATAAAAGTGCTGAATGCAGAAGATGTATTCATCATCATGCATGATATACTCATGCGGGAAAAAAAGATTGACCGCAACAAAGAACACTTCTGGCTGGTATGCCTGGCCAATAATAACCAGATACTGATGATAGAACTCATCAGCCTCGGTTCTGTTAAAAGCACGGTGGTGGAACCCATGGATGTGTTCAGCTTTGCGTTGCAAAAAAGAGCGGTAAAACTCATCATGGTGCACAACCACCCCAGCGGTGAACTAAAACCCAGCCGCAGCGATATACAAGTAACCGAAAGGATGATGGCTATCGGCGATTTTCTCGAACTGCCGGTAATAGAACATATGATTATTTCAGAAAAAGGATTCTACAGTTTTGCCACTACAGGACTTCTTAAGAAAATTAAGCAGGACTCAACCATCGACCTTACATTTAAAAAGCAGGAGGCGCAAGCAAAAAAACTGGCTGAACAAAAAAAGAGGTTTTTAAAAAGAATAGAGCAAGAGAAGCGCAACGAGAAATTAAAAATCGCCAAAAACATGTTGAAAAAAGGAATCTCCATTACTACTGTTATTGCCACAACCGGTCTAACAGTTGACGAAGCTGCGACGCTGATTCCTAAAAAGAAGAAGTAGTCCTTAGTTCAAAGAGTATGAACATACCCGTCAAATTACCTATAAACAGAGTAGAGGATTACCACACACATTACCTGGGCCAGGCTGATGACGGAAGACTTTTTTGGGGTTATCAGACTTTTGCGTTTACTAAAACTTATGCTGAAATTGAAGAAAGTGATGACTGGAGAAAATACCGGAATGAGTTTGCGGTTGTTCATTTTTTTGATCTGGATGGCAATTATTTAAACTCCCGGCACTGGTCGGCCTTGTCTGCCGATACAAACGATCATGAACTTACAAACAAACTGGAAGAGATGCTCGCTGATTTGGGAAGTATAACTTTTTGCAATATTGAAATCAAACTCTTTCAAACAAAAATCGATAATATCATTTTTGGGCTTATTCCTGACGAACAAAACGAAATGATACATTTACAGCCCGGTTCCACTATTTCATTCCAGGAACCATGGGATGGTGAGTATTACACATGATTCATTTAGCCCTTGCCGGTCTTCCAAAGAAAACAACACGCCGCTGTTGTGTCTTGTGTGTGGGCTGGTGCGATAGCAAAAAGACCAACAGCAGGAACTATAAGAACCCAAATTCAAAGCAGCGGCACCGATCACCAAAAAGAAGAAATAAGCTATGACCGAAAATTGGGAAAGAGAAACACACCTGGACTGGTATATGGATGTTTCTCCCATGCACTATCTCATCCTCGGCAGTTTCCCTCCGCATCCCGATAAACATATTTATCCCTTTTACTATCCTACGGCACGCAACAGGTTCTGGAAAATTTTAGCGGAGCTGGCTGCCATCCCGTTACAATGGACTAAGCTTGATAAAGCGAAAGCCGTGCAAGAGCGGTATGCCATTATGCAGCAACTGAAAACCGGAGTGCAGAACCTGGGTTTCGAAATTGAAAGAAAAGATAAAAGCGCATTGGACACCCATATCAACATTATCAAGTTTCATGACATCCTCTCCATCATCGAAAACCATCCGGAGTTAAAGAGAATCTTGCTGCCAGGCTTTTCAGCCATCAATAGCACGGCAAGATCATTTATCCGGTATATACAGGAAAAGGGGATAGCGGTATCTGCTATTGACCAAATTAAACCTGAAGCAGTTTTTACTATACATGTAAAAGAACGGCCGGTTGAATGTGTTGTACTCAATTCCACATCTACAGCATCCAGGGTTAAATATGATTTTTTGCTGGAGCAATTCAGGCGGTACCTCAGATGATTCCCATGTAAAATGGTTGGTGAAAATACAAACACCATCCATGGCCTACGAATAATGAGCTTTTGTATCTTTAATCAGCGTTGGTGCCGGACTGAACAAACAATGAATACCGCCACATCGCAAAGCCATAGACATTAGCAGCCATTCTCTCATTTATCTTCACAATGAATAGTAAGATATTAATTTTCATTTCCATCCTAAATCCTTTGGCGATTTTCTCGCAGCACTCGCCGCAGCTTTATGGCATTGACAGTATAGTTGCTACCAACGAAAAGAAAGTATCCAAGATATTTCAAGAAATCGAAAAAAGTAAAATTGAAGTGTTGCACGGCAGAAGTCCGGAAAATTTCTCGAGAACCTATAGATATGCCGGTAATAACACTCTATTATCAGCAACTTTTACCAGCTATTCTATTGGCGACACTGACATTATCGTTAGCTACTACTTTGATTCAGGTAATCTAATTAAAGGAACTGTGATCTCATTCGACTTTGAAAAAAAACGAACTGAATACACATATTATTTCAGTGAGAATGAGCTTATTAATAAGGAAGTTGGGCTATCAGGAATTTTCTCGGGTGATTACTTTATTACACGAGCTGCAGGTATTCTTAAGGGCTTAAAGAAAAGGCCAATTAGGTTTCCGCCATAAAACTAACGGCTGATAACAGTGGATTTTCTCCCTTACCGGTCTTCCAAAGAAAACAGCAGGCCGCTGTTGCGTCTTGTGTGTGGGTTTATGCGCCGGCAGAGAGACCAACAGCAAGAACTATAAGAAACCCCAAATTCATTTGTTGGTGTTCCACCATTCGCACGAAGGCTGCACGCAACACCAACAACGGCTGCAAACATTTACCTTTAGCCCTTCCCATCAACACATACCATGAAAATCGCCCTCGCTTCCCCTTCCTTTCCGGCATCCGTAGCCGATGCGCTGCAACAACTGGAGCTGCTTACTAAAGAAGCCGCAGCACAAGAGGCTGCCATCATTTGCTTTCCTGAAACTTTCATTCCCGGTTACCCCTTGCCGGAATACCAACCGGAAAAACCCACACAGGCACAACTGCAGGCTGCACTCGACCAGGCATGCACCATCGCCGCCGCAAACCATATCGCCATCATTCTGCCAATGGACTGGTACGAAGGGGATCGGTTTTTAAACCTGGCATTCGTTATTTCAAAAACCGGTGCTGTACTCGGCTACCAAACCAAGAACCAGCTCGATCCGTCAGAAGATACTATCTGGCAGGCAGGCACCGAACGCAGTGTATGGACGATCGATGGTGTTACCTTCGGCATCACCATTTGCCATGAAGGGTTTCGCTATCCTGAATCTGTACGCTGGGCCGCTATGCAGGGTGCTGCTATTGTTTTTCATCCGCAATGCACGGCCAGCAATGCCGCAGGAACCCTGCCCACCGAATGGGGACATACCAACAGCCCCTACTATGAAAAAGCCATGCTGATGCGGGCCAATGAAAACACCATCTATTTTGCCAGTGTAAATTATGCCGCCCGCTTCCAGGATTCGGCCAGCTCTGTTATTGGCCCCGATGGTACCTGCATTGCTTACCAGCCCTATGGTAGTAAGCCCGGTATCATTGCTGCTGAGGTTGATACAGCAAAGGCCACCGGCCTGTTGGCCAGGCGTTTTAAATCAGCGTTGTACCATCCATCCCGGTAACTATATAATAAAAACAGAGAATTCTGTAACAGCCGCCGCTGGTCATTTCGTTAATTTCGTAGGCCAATTATTTTATGCAATTAAACGACGCGGCCACACACTTGCAATTATTCATTCAGCACCATAAACTGGTGCGGAACGATGGTATTATTGCTTTTGAAGCCAAAGTGGCCCTCAACGGCCCGGAGATAACTGATAGTTTTCCCTCCGAAATCCAGGTTATCAGCCTGCCCAAAGAAAAAGTGCTCTATGTTATGACCCCGCTACCCGGCACCCCGGCCGGCGAAATGTTCCGAACCGGTACACATACATTTATGTTGCAGGACGATCTTACCCTGCTCATTACAGAACCCGGTACTTCCCTAAAGGTTGTGATTACGCCTGTTGAAGTGATTATTTAACAAACCATACCCCTGCCACCGCCGCAGGCCAAACTGATCTGCAAAAGCATACCCGGTCACAACACCGTAAACCTGCATGTCAAGATTTTTGCGCAAAGCCTTTTGCATACTTGCGAAAATATATATATTAGTCGCCGATAAATTCCTGTATGAAGCTGTATATCCGCAATATGGCATGCGAAAGCTGCAAAGTGCTTGTAAAAGAAGAACTCAAAAAAATTGGTAAAGAACCACAACGGGTAGAATTGGGCGAAGCCGACATTAAAGGCAAAATGAACGCCAAAGAAAAAAAGCAGTTTGAGGCCGCCATTAAAAAAGCAGGGCTCGAGCTCACCGATTCAAAAGAAGGTGTACTGGTAGATAATATAAAAGCAGCCATTACCGAATATGTGGCCACAGCCGGGCAACAAAAAGGGAAGCTATCCACTTATCTTTCCCGCAAATTGAATTACGATTATCAGTACCTCTCTTCCTATTTCTCCGCCATGCATGCTTCCACTATCGAGCAGTTTACCATCAGCCTGAAAATTGAAAAAGCCAAAGAGATGCTGGTGATTGACGGACTTACGCTTACTGAAATTGCTGATAAGTTGGGTTACAGCAGCGTGGCACATCTTTCCAGCCAGTTTAAAAAGGTAGCCGGCCTGCCCGCTTCGCATTTCAAAAAATTAAAAACCATCCGGCGCAATACCATTCAAAGCCTTTAATACTTTATAATCTTTGCTGCTATCTTGAAGTAAAATTTTTTCATGCTCACCGTCGATCAAATTAAAGCAGCACACAGTAAAGTAAAATCAGGCGCTGATTTTCCAGCCTATATCCGGGAGATTAAAGCACTGGGTGTGCAGTCTTACCATACCTATGTTACCGATGGCCATACTGATTATTACGGGGCCAACGATTATACCGCTTCCACGCAACCACGGTATGATGCGATCGTTGTAGCAAATACTTGCAATAAAGATCAGTTTGTTGCCGATCTGAAGGCACACCAGCAAGGAAAAAGTGATTATCCGTCATTCATTGATAGCTGCGCAAAATATGGCGTGGATAAATGGATTGTTGATATGGCCGCTATGACCTGCACCTATTATGATAAGGCAGGCAATACTGTTTTGACAGAACATATCCCGCAGTGATCCTCACGCCATCTACTAAGAACGATTTACTTATAAAAAAATTAAACCCAGCGCCCTCAACAGCGCCGGGTTCAAATAGTCCAAACCGTCCGTCGATCCCCCCGCTATAACCGGGTAACTTTAAATATCCTTTTCTCGTTCTGTGTTTCAACCATAATCATGTACGTATCCGACGGCAGGTTGGTAAGATTTACCTGGAACAATGCGCCGGGATTATTCACTTCTTTCACCAATTGTCCGCTGGCAGTGAATACCCTTGTACGCATTACCGGTACATTAGCGTCTGCATTCTGCACAGTTACTGTGCTGCTTGTAATAGTTGGATAAACTTTAATGGAGCCCTTACAGGTAAGGCGGGCTGTTTTTATTTCAGTGTATACCGATGAACCATTGTTCCGCTCTGCTTTGATGCGGTACTGCCAGTTGCCCGATTTGTTCAACGGCGAATAGGTGATAGCATATGTTTTTTCATTCGTTACAGGCACATCCACATTTACTGTCTGTACATCCTGCCAGCTTATACCATCTGCTGAGCTTTGCAGTAAATAGCGATCCACTTCGGTTTCATCCTGCACCGTCCATGCTACTTTTACATTGCATGCCGGTGTGGCATTTACCATAAAGCTGTGCATGCTTAATGGAAGTACAGATACTTCTGATGCAAACGTGAATGGGCTAAAGCTGCTTACGGCCGTACTCGTCACCGTTCCTGTTGGTGTATTGCCACTGCCCACGCCGTTTTCCGATATCCATGCGCCGGTAAAATGACCAACACGTAACCCTGCAGGTATTGTATGGTTCAGGGGTTTCCTGGCATCATTCCACTTCAATGTTATTTGTGCGGAGGCAGTTCCAACAGGGCGGTCCAGTGTCCAGTATTCTTTGTCAAACACACTGGTCAGTGGTGCCACGGGTGTATAGATACCATATCCTGATCCAAAATATTTACATTGAAAATCGGCAGCGCCGGATAAGTTGGTTATATCCAGATCGGCCCGCAGTGTACCATTTCCGATAGGAAAGGTAAAGTCAGTACTACCACTCTTTGAGCAATAGCCCACAATGTGCGCAGCATCACCATAACCAGTGTAGGCCGATCCGGAATGGAAGTATACATCCTGTGTATTGGTGCCACTGGTAATCAGCCCGCTGATGAATTGCAGGTTGCCACCAGTGCCGTTTCCAATAGCCACACGGTTTTGTAATGTTACTCCGGGATTGTCTACAATCCACTCATATGTTCTGAATGGCTGTGCACCAAATACTGTTTGTGTGCTGGTACCGGTAAACCAGAGTTTGCCTCCGCCAGCCACCATACCAGTTTCATTGTTGGTGAGATTTTGTTTTACGTACAGGTTGCCTGCCATATTTTGCAGGGATGCACCGGCCTGGTTGTCCAGCGATCCTGATACAAAAAATGTATCAAGGCTGCTGGTCATATATATCTGTCCCTGGTTGGTTACATCCGTTTGTGCAAGGAGCGGGGTTTGCACCAGGGTGAGGGCGGCCATCATCCACCTGGAATATATATTTTTCATTGGTTGATAATTAGGGGTTCTTTCAATAATGTTTAGAACAAGGGGCTGCATACGTATACAGCCATATCAGATTAATCGAAAGAAACACCTCCGCTGATATAACCTGTTACTGCGTTCACCAGGCTTAATCCTGATGCAGTAGCCGAGAGTACTAACATCACCCTGTGGCCTGCCTGCACCGGAATGGAAAGACCTGATAAAAGCCCTGAAGAAATATCGCCCAGGTTGACGATGCCGGTAAGGCCCGGACTGAGGTTAACGCCACCACCCGCAATTTCAGTGAATGTATTGTTGGTACCATCATTTACATAAAGTTGCGCACGCAGCGTAACCGTTGATCCAATCAGTGCCAAACCTACCACATTGGAGTAGGTAGCTGATATAGATCGGATGATACCTGCACGGGGCATGGTAAAGCCAAAGTTCAAATTAATACCCGGCGCACCGGTAAGGTTGATAGTAGTACCCAGTACAGCAACACCTGCAGTGCTGGTACCAAATCCAACCAATGATACAGTACCTACTAACCCGCCTGCAACAGTAGTGGCTGCCGTAGGTATACCAGATGAGTAGGGTATGATAGCACTGCCCACAGCTGGAGTGCTTACACTGTGCCAGCCGCTGTTGCTATAAATAAATTGCTTCGCTTGTCCGGCTGGTACACTGAAGCCATTTATGGTCGCTGCAAATCCACCGGTGCTGTTGTTATACACCGTTAGTTGCTGACCGGCATTGGGTGCTGCTGGTGCAGTTACCGCAATCGTTGAAGTAGCTGATCCCGTGATACGGACAAAGGAGGTGTTTGCAGGAATAGTTGCAGCGTTGGCAATGACACTTACAGTTGTTTCCCTGGTAGTAAATCCACCATTCACATCCAATGTAGTTCCGGGTGTGGTAGTTCCGATTCCTGTTTGAGCACTGGCAAAAAAAGGAAGAGCGAGAAGAAGTAGTAGGTAGGTTCTTGTTTTCATAATAGTATGATTTGAAAACAAACCTATACCAATTAAAAACCGGCATCAATCCGTTTTAATGCGTAATTTTTATAATGCATTTTTTTTTGTTATACGTTATTGTACGGACGATGCGTAGTATCCATTGGTAACAATACGATCAATTGTCATTGCTTAATCATGCAAGTGTATGTTGTAAGTAAGTTCTTACGTTTACTGATTTCTTCTACGCAATAACATAACAAAGGATAAGATGATATACAATAGAACAAGTAGTACTAATCCCCATTTCACAGCAGCACATACAGAGGTGCCGGCAACTACAAGCGAAGAGCTTGCTCCATTATTCAGCATATAAAACATACCGATGTTCTCTGCTATGTCCAACAATGCAATTGCCCACACACCGGTCTGCAATAGCTTTCCTGCTTTGTACCAGCCGCTTTTACTTTTGCTGGTCATCAATTGAACAATACTGAACAACAAACCGCTGTAAAAAAGAATAAATAAAAAATCCCACCAGGTGTTTACCCTGGCTACTTTTATATTACTTACACCTTTTTCATCCGTTGTGGCTTCCCATGCAGTTAGTACTGCAGCTGCTTTTTCCTGCGTAAAGGGCAACTCCAGGTTGATGATACCCATGGGTGTGGTATTCGTTTTTAGTGAAGCGCCGGTTTCGCTCATCACTACCATCATAATGGCCGTGCCGGCAAGGAACAGGAGGAAAATGATTTTTCGCATCTACTAATTTACCATCTAATCACGACAGTAACAGCGGATATTCGCCACTACCGGGTGTAGTTGATATTGATTTTCTTATTTTTTCGGATTGCCTCTTTTAAAATGCTGTCAAAGTTATCTCCACCAGGACTTATTATTTTTTGCTGCAGGTTACCCGCACTGTCAGTAATATACACGGGTGGCGGCTTATACTGTTCAATCTTGAACGAATCGAATTTATATTTATTATCGTTGCTGCTGCAACTGTCTGAACCAACGATCCGGGCAAGTATAAGGACAATCCATATTACCCAGCCAATGCCGCCCCAGCCACTACGGCCTGATGATCCACTGTCTGAAAATACACGATGATTGGATGATATAAGATCTTCCAGTTCTTTGGGCAGGCCATTAATATTGTACAACTGCGTACTGATAAATAAGCAGTCCTTTTTATTTTTCTTTTGCAGTGCTACCGTAGTATTTATAAACAACGCTGCCATTTCTGCCTTCGTGTCATAAAATTCATCGGGCAATGCATTAAACAACGGGTGCCATGTTTCGGTTACCCACAGTTCTATCTGCGGCCGCATGATGTGGTAGTTCTCCTTATTTACATTGCGCAGCAACCGCTGATTTTCATCCAGGAATATTCGTAACGGACGAAACGCTTCTTCCCGATCGCCGGGTTGTAAAAAATCTTCGAAGGACAAAAGCATGGCCAACGCAGAAAAATCCCTGGCCATTAGCGATGTACGTGAAACCTGGCTGAACGGGCCGGCAAAATAAGGAGAGAAAAAAACATCAAATGCATCATCACCGGCCAGCAGCTTCAACTCTTCCCGCATACGTCCAAAGTCTGCCTTGTTTTTTTCGAGCAGGCTGAGCAGTTCAGGGCTCTTCCAGATTTTCAGATGATATTTGATACGGTCGGCAAAGTCAGGCCGATCCAATTCTTCAAATACATCCTGGCGGGTATAAGAATAACCATGCACTTCAATAAATCCTGTTTGGGAAATACCAAATTCAGCATTGAGCTGCTTCCGTACCCTGGACTGGTTAATCTCTTCGGCAAGGTCAACGCCGGTATAATCAAGGAGGCGGATGATGGATATATATTGTTTAGCCAATACCGGTGCCTTTAAATTCTGATAAATTAGCATGCTGCCCGCCGTAGATCAGGCTGCTCAATGCAAATACATGCCGCCTGAATTCTGCATAGCTTTCTTTCTCCATGGCAGCATTTCCCAGTTTAATCAACGACTTAGCCGCAGCCTGGTCACGATAATAGGAGAGCGGCATTTCCCTGAATTCAACAAACTTGCTGATCAGAAAACTGGTAGTATTACTCAGCGCCTTCCAATGCAAATCTTCCAGCTGCTGAATGCGGTTCGTGATATAGGATACGTTTCTTGAACTGAGTAACCCGGCTTCTGTTTGCTCCAGCTTCTGGTATTGCCGTTTCAATTCTTCCTTTTCAAAATCCGCTCCCTGTATCGATTCCTTTACCAGGTCTTTGCGGTAGAAGTAATCTTCTATGAGGATGGAAATACGTTCGTTACCTCCCAGTTTATCTGCATCCTGCGATACCTGCATTATTTTCCCGGCAATAACATATTTCTCGTCAGACTTATCTGCATTCTTTAGTTTAAAAAGCCGTTGCTTAACGGATTGCAATTCTTCCAGCAAAGCTGTAGCCTTTATTTCCCATATATCATTATCGTTGTACTGAAATTCTTTGATAGTATTGGTCAGTTCATTTTCCAATTGGGTGTACTGGTCCCGCAGGCGGTCTAAGTTGATCTGCTTTTCTGAAACCGAAAACACATTTTTAAATTCCTGTTGCGTCATCACCAAAAAGACAGCTGTATTAAGCACCCGTGAATCGGTAATATGCAGTTGTATTTCGATATCAGAACCTTTTACCAGGTCTGTTTTCAAATCTTTGCCGGAAATTTCAATGCATCCTATTGTAAGGTTGGAAAGCGGCCTTGCATTTTTGTCCCCTTCCAGTATGTTGATAATGATCGAATCTTTTGTTCCTTTCTTGATCGTTTTAGATACTTCCCGGTATAATGTTCTTTTTTGTGGCAGCAGGGAATTGCGTTCAAATATGGGTTCAAGTTTCGTGGTGCGGTTTTCTACATCATCCACCTCAATAGATATATCATGGGGCAGCGGCTGGCCGTCAATAGCATATTTTCCCTGCGTGATATGAATTTGTTGTGCCAGTGATTTTATTTCATCGTGGCTTTTATCATATACCGCCAGTGTAAAAAGATTACTTACGCCCGGCAGCAAGGGAAGAAATTCTGTTTTCCGTGCCCGCATAGGCGTAAGGCCGGTATCAAAACCACCATCGCTGCGGATAATGCGGTAGTAGTTCTCTTCATAATTGCCTTCGGCAAACAAAAGCAGTACTTCTTCTTTATCGCGGCTGGATTTGTTGTACGATGTGGTGATACTGAAGTCAGGTGGCGCAAATTCAACATTCGCCAGTATGTCATTCACTACTTCGTCTGTGTTTTCTGGAACGACAGTTGCAGCAGATGGTTCATATTGCTTATTGGCCGCATAATAGGCGGCACCACAGGCAATGGCGGTTGTGGGATCTATAGAACTGTTCAGCGGTATGCCTGTTTGCAGCGACAGTTGTTCTTTCACCTGTGGCAGGTAAGTGCTTCCGCCCACCAATATTACTTGGTTGATATCGCCCGTGGTAAGGCGGTTATTTTCCAATACCTTTTTCAGCAGGCGGATAGTATCATTAATGATGGGCAAAAATATTTCGTCTGCTTTTTCTTTCGTAAGCGCTATTTCAAAATCATATTTTTTTCCATCCAGCTCCGTGCTGAATTCAATGATGGCAGAATTTGTATGCGACAGTTCCTTTTTTGCTTCCTCCGCATAGTACATCACTTCATAAAATAGTTTTTCGTACTTGCCATATTTCACCCTGAATTCCTGTTCAAAGTTCTCGATACCTGTTTTTTCTATAATCGCCGGTACAATCACTTTATCAATAATAGCAAAATCGAAATCCACACCGCCCAGGAAATTATTCCCTTCATGATCCACCACTTTCAAATCCTGTTCACCCGATTGCACCAGTGCCGCATCAAATGTGCCCCCGCCAAAATCATAGACCAGCCAATATCCGTCTTGCTTCAATTCACCGGTTGTTTCATTGAAAAAAGCAAGGCTTGCAGCAATGGGCTCCTGCAATAGGAATATATCTTTAAATCCCGCCTCCTGTCCCGCTTTTAATGTGGCATTGCTCTGCATGGTATCAAAGGATGCAGGAATAGTAATTACGCATGCTTCCGGTGTTTCGCCGGTATGAATAAAGTTTTTCAGCTCTTTGAGCACAAGCGCTGAAAGCTGCACCGGTGTTACATTATCATCAATATTGACAACATAAAATTTTTCATCAGTGCCCATCTTGCGTTTGAAACTGCCAAACACATTCACGGCATCTTTTACCAGGTATTCACGGGCTTTATCACCCACTAAAATGCGATCGGGCCTGTACGCCACTACCGAAGCAAGCGTTTCCTTTTGGCCTACCGGGTTTTTAAAAAGGGTGACCTTATTATTTTCATACTTCGCAATAAGCGAGTTGGTGGTACCCAGATCTATTCCAAAGTTTACGGGTTTCATTTCTCTTTCATTTTTTCTCAGCAATAACTACTGCCTTTTGCAGCAGTAAAATGCCTGCGTCTGATTTTTGATATACAATAGGTTTCAGCACACGGGTTATCACCATGGTTGCTCCTATTTTTCCACTAATACTGGCTTCGCAGTCAGTCCGCGATTCGGTATAGGCCTCACCAGATGGATCCTGGATGATATATCCTTCTTCTTCAAAGTGGGCGAACAGCCTCCGGAAGTTACGCTCAAATTGCTGGTCAAGGCCGGCTTCCCTTGCCTTGCCCTCCATTTCAAAAAGCTGGTTGATGATGAGAACTGGGTTGATCATATATGCCAATATTAGCGGTGAAAATAAGTATCGTCATGCACTTTGCAAACTCAGAAGAATGCCCGGTGAGTCCCAATTTATTCGTTCTTTTGCCTGTCACCTTTCCCGGCACGGTTTTTTTAGTTTACCGGGTAATATTACCTCTTATGCCCAAAGCCACCCAGTCCTTTCTCAAGGTTTCGCCCGCCAAACGACATGAACGAAGACTCATTTTTATCATTGCAGCCGGCTGGACCATTTTTGATACTATTTATTTCCTCTGGCGCCAGGCACTTGGGGTAACCTCGGATAAATACCGGGAACCGGGTGTCAACCTGCTGAAAGAGATTTTGGTAAGGGAGCTTTCCGTATTCCTCCTTAGCCTGCTGATAGGTTATTTTTTGGTGGTGGTATTAAAGAACTACCTGCACAATGCCTCGCTGGCCATGAACCTGGCTGTAAAAACTCTCTTGTTGCTCGCCGCAGCTATTGTAATGACTTTTGTTATTTATATCACCTACGAATGGCTGATAGCCGGGAGTTCTTTATCGGATGCTATTGATAAGTTTCTTTATCATTTGGTTCACCGGCGTTTATTCATCGAAAGAATGCCGGAATGGATATTTCTTTTCATCGGCACACAGTTGGCCATGGAGGTAAACCAGAAATATTCGAGAGGCGTATTCCTGAATATTATGCTGGGCCGCTACCTGCAACCAAGAGAAGAAAGAAGGATTATCATGTTTCTTGACCTGCGTGACTCCACACCTATTGCCGAAAAGCTGGGGCACAAAAAGTATTTCTCTTTTATCAGTGATTTTATTTTCCATATTTCTTCCGGGCTTTTGGAGCAGGAGGGGCGCATTTACCAGTATGTCGGTGATGAGATTGTCGTATGGTGGCCCGAATCAAAAGCCAATGCCCGCAGGGCTGTGTCCGCATTAATTGCCGCCCGTAAGGAGTTAAATAAACAAATCCCCCATTTCAAACGGAAGTATGATATGCTGCCGGAGTATAAAGCGGGCATCCATACAGGCATGGTTACGGTGGGCCAGGTGGGTATTATTAAAAAAGACCTGGTGATGAGTGGCGATGCTATTAATACAGCTGCCCGTATTCGGAGCGCCTGCACCACTATGAACCAAAAGTATATTATCTCAAAAGATGTGGCCGACCTGCTCGATTTACAGGAGTGGCAGGCCGATCAGCTGGGCGCTATTGAACTCAAAGGAAAGAAACAGGATATGGAGTTGTTTGGCCTGAAGATCTGATTACCTGATTGGTTTACCCGCCCCGTATACGGCGAAATAATGCCTGTAACGACTTTTTATTCCATTTAGCAAAACGCCCTCTTTGTACTACTAACGTATTGTCAATATCGGGCTGCAGGTAGTAGTAAAACGCAAAGCCCTGTTTAGGGTTTTCCCAACCAGCTACCTGGCCAAAGCGCAGGTCGTTAAACAGGATGGTGTCTTCCCTTTTCTCTATTGTATAAAACTGTTTTGAAAACCGGATGAGTTTAGGAACATCTTTATTGTCTTTTACCAATGATAACAGGTTTGCATTGCGTGCAAAATATGTTAGCGGTATCTTTTCTTTATCTCCGTCGAAAACGGACATATAGCCCGTATAATAACCACTGTCGGTAGCCGCCACCACATACCAGAGCCAGCTTTGCAATGGTGCCGGTGTGGTAAACATACTTGTATACGTAATGTGCTGGCGGTTCAGCGCCTGTTTCACTTTTGTGTCAATATAGAGTTTGTTGCCCGTGCAATAAACAAGGTAGATGCCTGCAGACAGCAGGCCTGCTTTCCACCAGAATTTTCGCTGCGGCGCACGGGTGCGAAGTAGTAAGAGCATGACCAGTGCAATTCCGGGTATGACAGAAAAGAAAGGGTCGGCTACATAAATCGTATTAAATGATATGCGATAGTGGCTAAAAGGTTCAAACCAGCCTACTCCATAATTATTAAAGGCATCTATAAAAATATGCGTGAACATGAGTACGCCAAAAAACAGCAGCCATTTCCTGAACGATATATTGTGTGGCCGGTGCCAACGCTCCGCCAAGAAGGCAAAACAAGGGGCAACCAGCAACGAGAATAATATAGAATGGGTAAACCCACGGTGTGCCAGCAGGTGATCGGCTGTGCCCAGCCACAATGAACTTACAAAATCTATATCAGGTATACTCTGTGCAAGCACACCCCACAGCATGGCTTTTTTACCAACCGTACGCCCGGCAAATGCTTCGCCCATGCACGCACCCAGGGCTATATGTGTGAGGGAGTCCAGTGAATCATTTTTTAATCAGGCGGAAAGGTATTATTTCTTTCCTGCTTTCATAAATATCCATACCACCAGGGCAACGACGAGAAATACAAGGAAAAAGGCCCACCACATACCGGCTTTAAAAATACCTTCTACTACCGAGCAGCCAGGCAATGCAATAATGGACGCAAACAATACTAAATAAGCATACTTATTTTTCATATCAGGAGGTTGAGTATAGTGGCTGGCAATATTGCCGGCCGATAAATTACTATACCCGGTATTTCAAGAATGGTGCCACTGCAGTGATGGTAAATTGACTATGAAATTCTTTCCTCCGTTATATTATTCTGCAACTTTCGCACTTTCTTCAAAGTGCCGGATTTTATTGTACAGTGTCTTGCGATCGATCTTTAAAATCTCTGCAGCTTTTGTCTTGTTGTATTTTACTTCTTTCAGCACATTCATGATAGTTTCATACTCAGCCCGTGCCGCCGCATCTTTTAAATCTGCCCCGGTTCCCGCGGGTGGTATAGCCGCTGGTGCAGCCGTACTTTTCTCTCCGTCGCTGCCAATTATTTCCCAGGGAAGTACATTTACATTGATTACACCTGCCGGTGATAATAATGCGGCACGCCGGATGACATTCCGGAACTCACGCAGGTTGCCCGGCCATTGATATTGTTGAAACAACTGCATCACTTCATCGTCGAAACCCTCCAGTTTTTTATCCAGTTCAGCTGCTGCTTTATCAAGAAAATAGGCAGCAAATAAAGCGATATCTTCTTTTCGTTCACGTAATGGCGGAAGTGATATGGAAAATTCATTGAAGCGATGATATAAATCTTCCCTGAACTTTCCTTTACGGTACGCTTCCTGCAAATTTTCATTCGATGCTACAATTACCCGTACATCTGCAGCTATATCTTTACTGCTGCCCACCCGTTTGAATTTTCGCTCCTGTACCACCCGCAGTAATGTGATTTGCACATCCATAGGCAGGTTGCCCACTTCATCTAAAAACAGCGTACCGCCTTCAGCACTTTCAAACATTCCCTCTTTATCGCCAAGGGCACCAGTAAAAGATCCTTTAACGTGGCCAAACAATTCGCTGGCAGCAAGCTCCCGCGATAATGTACCACAGTCTACTGCCAGAAAAGGTTTGTCTTTGCGGGCACTGCGCTGGTGAATCGTCTTTGCAATTACCTCTTTCCCCGTCCCGCTTTCACCATAAATGATAACACTGTAATTCGTTGGCGCTACCAGGTCTACCTGCTTGTATACTGCTTTTGTTTGTGAGGATATGCCTTCAAGAAATTCGCCCGTGTCTGCAGCTGCTTTTTTCGCCGCAGCTGCCTTTGGGGTTGCGGATCCATTTGTTTCCGCCGTAAAGGCCCTGTTTATCAGTGATATTACTTCTTCTGGTATCAGTGGCTTGGTGATATAATCGAAGGCACCATGGCGCATAACTTCAACGGCCATTTTAATATCAGAATAGCCAGTGATGATGATAACGATTGTATCCGGCCGTTGTTTTTTGATTTCCTGCAGCACCGACATACCGTCCATATCGCCCAGGCGGAAATCGCAGAGCACTAAGTCATATTTTCCCTCATTAAACTTGGCAAGGCCTTTATTGCCTGCATAAGCAGCCTCCGTCTCATACCCCTTTCTTTGCAGAAAATGGCTGAGCAACTTGCACATGTCCATATCATCATCGATAATGAGAATTTTTTTCATTGGTAGCTTTTAATTTAATGTTATGCTCAAAAAGAGTGGCAAAACCACTACAAACCGGGTAAATTATTTCTCCCATTACGGGGTGGCGATTTTCATTTAAACAAAGAAAGTGCCTGAATTACCTTGAAAAATAAACATTTTCCTGTTGGCAGGTATTTTGTTTTTATTGAAGAAAATGTAAATTGTCGTGAAAGAGAGAAGTCAATATACCATCATGGAGGACAATATTAAAGTGCTGATAGTGGATGATGAACCGGATATCTGCTATTTCTTAAGCCGCAATTTGTCAAGACGGAACTATAAAGTTAATTACGTGCACACACTTGAAGCAGCTGAAACGCAGTTGCAGCAAGAGAAGCCGACGATTGTCCTGTTGGATAACCATCTGCCTGATGGTTTCGGTATTAATTTCAGTTCAAAGATTAAATCAATTTATCCGGATATAAAGATCGTTATGGTTACGGCGCATGATAGCCCGCAAGACCGGTCGAAGGCATATGAAAACGGGGTTAATTTTTTTCTTTCCAAGCCTTTTACAGTTACTGAGATAAATAAGGCTATTGATAATGTTTTAGAAGAAGAAACCGAGTGATGATTAAATTCCACGGTTTGTGGAATTTAATACCCGTCGGGGAATTGTCAGGCCGTTCCTAAAATAATGGTAAACGAAGTACCTGCACCCGGTTTGCTTTGTACACTTATATCCCCTTTGTGGTTAAGTATAATATTCTGGGTATTCGTCAGGCCAAGGCCGTTTCCTTTTTGTTTACTGGTAAAATAAGGTTCAAATATTTTGGACAGCGCCTCTTCATCCATACCGCTGCCGGTATCGGTGATAATGATTTTACATTTATTGTTTTCGGCCATCGTCTCCACCAGTAGTTTTCGCACAGGTGAACCCTCCATCGCCTCCACTGCATTAATGATAATATTCAGCAGTGCTATTTTTAAGCGGCCTTCATCCACCAGTATATCACAAAGTTGTCCCGTATACTTTTTCTCCACCACTACATTGCTCAGGGTTATTCTGTCCTCTGCACCGGCCAGGGCTTCATCCAGTAATTTATTTACCGATATTTTAGAGAACGTGAGATCGCTGAATTTTGTTGAGTTTAATAAATCAGAAATCAGCTGGTTAATACGGTTACTGTTCCGGTTGATCATGTCGAACAAAAATCCTGTGTTTTCATCTTGTTCGGCAAGCTCCCCTTTCAACTGATCAACGGCCAGGTTAATATTGGTTAGCGGGTTTCGCACTTCATGTGCAATAGTACGGGCCATGCGTCCGGTAGCGGCAAATTTTTCCTGGCTGCGCATACCAACAAGTTCTGTATTTGCCTTGGCCAGTTGCTCTACTCTTTCCTTCAGTTCCTGCTGATAATTGATGATCTTCCTTTCTGCAGCCCACCGTGCTTTATTCTCCCGTGATGCGCGGATGTAGCCAAACACCAGGATACCTATAGCCATAATGATGGTGCCAATAGTAACTATATTCAGCGCACTATAATTGCTGTCCAGCCGGTTACTCCGTTTGTCCAACAAAGCTTTTTCATTGGTTTGAATATCAAGAACGATACGGCGTATGCTGTCCATCACCCGTTTGCCCCTTTCTGCAAGAATATATGATCCTTCTGATAGCATTTTATTGTGCTGGTTAAAAAGCACCAGGCCCTCTTCGATCATGTCCAGTCGTGCATCGAGTGTTGGCTTCAATGCACGGATCAGATCAGTCTGTTGTTTGTTATCCGCTGTTTTAACAGCAAGCTCTTTATACAGGGAGTCGATAATTTTTCTGCTGCCTATGTAGGGCTGCAAATAGGTGCTGTCGCGGGTAACCACATAACCCCTTGCGCCTGTTTCAGCGTCTTTTACCTGTGACATCATAGATTCGGCAATCGTTATTATATCCTGCGTATGGGTCACCAGCAACGATTGGCGCACGAGTTGGCGGTTGGTGTATAATGTGACGAGGCAGGCTATCAACAAGAAGGCAAGCCCTACCAGGTAGCCCCTGTTGATACTTGCTTTATTCTCCAGTTTTTTTAGTGCGTTCTCCATGGAATCAAATAGTGGTATTACTTAGCGGTTAAATGAAAATATTTTCCAGGCTGATTTATGCTCCCCCTTTATATGTGCTGTGATGATTTCTGCAGCAAGAAGGCTGAAGGTAATGCCATTACCGCCAAAACCCAAAGCAAAATAACTATTTGGCCTTGGCTGATAAGCACCAATATAGGGTAAGCCGTCTTTTGTGGATCCAAATGTACCCGTCCAGCTAAACTCAGGTATAAATGAAATATCCGGGAATTGTTTGGCAAAATCGCCAACCAGTTGTTTACTTTTCTTTTTCAGCAGTGCATCCCTTTTTTTAGGAGAATAAAAATCTTCATCACGCCCGCCAATCAAAATGCGGTTATCGGTTGTGGTACGCATGTACAGGTATGGATCTGCCGTATTCCAAAGCAGGCGTTCTTTTTTCCAGAAAGAATGCCTGTCTGAAAATGGTTCGCTTACGACTGCATAAGTAGACTGCAGTTTCACAATAGGCTTATCAATATATTCCACCACTTCATAGCCGGTAGCATACACCATTTTACGGGCATGGATGGTGTGGCCATTGCCTGTGACCAGTACCACTCCTCTTTTTTTGTGGTCGATCAGCGTAACGGGGCTTCGGTCATATACTTCCAGCCCGCGGGCAATGCCGTATTGGTGCAGATAATGTGTAAACAGGTAGGCATTCGTTTGTGCACCACTGGTTGATAGTATAGCTGCGGGAGCCATCACATCTGTTTTACGCTGCACTTCATCTCCTTCCAGGAACTGCACATCGAAGCCGGCCTTTTGCCTAGCCGTGAATTCTTCTTTCAAAAAATTAATATCTTTTTTGGCCGCCGCAAAATAGAGGCTGTCCTTCTTTTCAAACTCGCCAAATTTCAGTTTGGCTGCTATCTTTTCCAGCTTATCAATTGATTCTTTACAATACCAATAGGCTTGTTCTGCCGGTTTATTACCAATTTTCTTCTTTAACGTATGTAAAGGCGTATCTATCTCATACTGCAAGAGGGATGTACTGGCACAGGTACTGCCGAGCCCGATGGTGCGTGCATCCATTACAACACAGTTGATATTTTGCTTCAACAAGTAATAGGCAGTCAGGGCACCGGAAATACCACCGCCCATTATCACCACATCTGTCTTAATGTCCTTTTCTAATTTGGGATAATTATATACCAGCCCGTTTTTAACAAGTGAAAAAGGGTAGCCCGATCGTAAATCCATGTGATGAAGTTATTAAAAATAGCGGCGGAGTTTCCAGGCCATAGTTTCATGTTCCCGCACCAGGTCAATCAGAAAATCTGCTGAGGCTTTATCCTTGTATTTATCCTCACAGTTATCTACTTCTTTTCTTAAAAAACGGATAACTGCCTCATGATCTTCCATCAATTCTTGAATCATCTCTTTTTGAGCGGGGTTTTTACCCGGATGCTCTTTTAATGAAGCCATGTCCAGAAATTCCTTCATGGTACCAGGTGTTTTAGCCCCGAGCTTACCTATTCGCTCGGCAATTTCATCTATGGCTGATTCTAATTGTTTGTATTGCTCTTCAAAGAGTTCATGCAATTCAGTAAAACTGTTGCCGGAAACATTCCAGTGAAATTTCCTGGTTTTAGTATAGAGCACCATGGCGTCAGCTAATACACTGCTTAGCATTTTGTTCAGAGCGGTAACATTGGCGGGAGAGATTCCCAGGTTTGCTTTCATATCTAATCGTATTTAGTTATTTCATTAAAAGCAAGTTTTATTCCACAACAAATATGGCCGTTGTCCGGGCCATTTTCCCATAGTTGGGGAATTTAAACCACAAAAGCCGCTGAAAATGGGTTATTCAGCCCTTAAAAATAACCCGGCATACTATTTTCCTTATACTAAACAGAATTGCGAATAAAAATTAATAACCTATAAAATCAACATTATGTTACGCTGGACTATCGCATTTTTCGTTATCGCCCTTATCGCAGCCTTCCTTGGTTTTGGAGGTTTAGCTGCCGGCGCTGCATCAATTGCTAAAATCTGTTTTTTCATATTCCTGGTGTTGTTTGTGATTTCGCTTCTTTTCGGCGGGCGCTTCAGCAAATCGGATGTATAACCTGATAAATTAAAAAAAATGAGAAAGAGGTTCCTGGTGTTAAGCCTTGTTTTATTTACCCTTTGGCTTGTTGGCGTGTTCATGTTTAAAACACCTCCGCTGATACATTCAGTGCTGGTAATGGCAATCATCAGTTATATCCGATCGATTATGTTGCCTGGTACACAGCCGGCCGCATATGGTAGCAGTAAATAAATTTCTATACTATAAAAATTGAATACTATGAGTAAAACATTGTACGGTTTCCTGGCAGGCGCTGCCGCCGGAGCCCTGGCAGGTATCTTGTTAGCTCCCGATAAAGGGGCCGACACACGCAAACGAATTGCGAATAAAGCCTGCGATCTGACTGATTCTGTCAAAAGCAGTTTTAATGACTTTATCGACAGCATAAAAGAAACATATTCTAATACTAAAGAAGAGACAGAAGATTTTAAAGATAAAGCAATGGCAAAAATGAATGCCGCTAAACAGGAAGCCAAGCAGGAATTGAAAAATGCTTTATCCTGATTTAGCTCCCTATATATACCGGTAACCACTAATTACCACCGTTATGGAAAAAGCAGTACAGCATCTTGAGTTACTGATCGAGAAAGCCGGGGATCTGGCGAGTACCAAAGTAAAAATCTGGAAACTTAAAACAGCCTCGAAGGTTTCAAAGAAACTTTCAGTATTTGTTGCAGCCGGAATCGGTTTGTTGTGTGTCGGGGCTGCTTTCCTCACTATCAGCATAGGGGCAGCTTTCTGGATTGGATCTTTATTACATAATACCAGTGCCGGCTTTTTTATAATGGGTGGTTTTTTCCTGGTTACCGGTTTACTTTTTTTCATTTTCCGGAAAAGATGGTTTCGTACCATGGGGCACAATACCATTGCCCGGATGCTTGTTAATGATGAACAATGAGTGTACCTGCAACTACCATAAACCAGGAAGCGATCCAGGCGGATATACTAAAGCTGGTTCAGTTGGAAAAAGAACAAACGATGGCACTTCGCAAAGCAGGTAATAACCTGGTAACCAGTATTACCCCTTCGCCGTTGGTTAAAAAAATTATAAGTGGCCTGGGCAAAGCAAAGCTGCCGTTGAAATCGGCCGTTGCATCCGGTTTGATTAGTGGTGCGATTGGAACATTTGCACGCCGGATATTAGTAGGCCGTTCTAAGAATATCTTCCGCGGCGCTGCCGGGCTTGCTGTGGATATGGCTATCAGCAGTTATATAAAAAAGCGGCTTAAAAAAGCCGCCGCCACCGGCGCCAACGACGGTGAAGATGTACCGTCTGCCGGCTAGTCTGTACCTATTCATTTTGCATGTTACTGTAGCAAGAAAAAAATACAGGAACAGCCTGCACTGCCTTACCTTTATATACAGCCACTAAGCTGTTTGGCCTATCATCCTGTATGAGTATAACGTTCAACAACCGCATCAAGCAGATTTTACTGCTCGCCATCCTGATTGTGCTGACATGGATTGTTTTCCAACAACTCCATTATTGTATGCCGGGTATCCTGGGTGCCATTACATTGTATATTTTAAGCCGTGGTAACAATTTTCAGCTGGTGTATACACGTAAATGGAAAAAAGGCAGGGCTGCAGGGCTGTTTGTCATTTATTATCTCTTATTACTGGGCTTACCAGTCTTCCTGGCTATTACGCTTATAAGTCCTAAAGTAAACGCTTTTCTCAGTGATCCTACAGCCATGCTGGAGTCGGTAAAATCTGCCGTAAATGAAGTGCAGACAAAAATGGGGGTTACTATTATTTCCGAAAAAAGTTTGGCGGGTTCATTTGATAAGTTAATGGCCTTTCTTCCTTCGCTTTTGAACAGTACGGCCAACTTGCTTACTAATCTCATACTGATGTTGTTTTTTCTGTATTACATGTTGTATTACAGCCGTGAAATGGAAAAGAAACTTTACCAGATCATTCCGCTAAAAGACGCTAATACCAGTATACTCGCTGCCGAAACAAAAAAGATTGTAAAAGCTAACGCTTTAGGCATTCCACTTATATCCATTATCCAGGGCCTTACTGCTACGTTAGGCTATTTTATTTTCGGCGTTAAAGAATGGGCGCTCTGGGGTTTTCTTACCGGCGTCTTTGCTTTCTTTCCGGTAGTAGGTACCATGATTGTATGGGTGCCGCTGGTGATATACATGTTTACTGCCGGCAATACCGGTAATGCAGTGGGTCTCTTGCTCTATAGTGCATTAGTGACCGGCAACGTTGATTATATATCCAGGATTACCATCATGCGGAGGCTGGGCGATGTACACCCGGTAATCACTGTTTTGGGGGTGATAGTGGGACTGGGACTGTTTGGATTTATCGGGCTGATTTTCGGGCCGCTGCTGGTTAGTTATATTATTGTATTATTCCGCATTTACATGAACGAGTTTGTAGAGCCGGTGGAAGCTGAAAAAGAAGCGATGGCAGCACAGGAGTAGGCGAGCGACGATACCCGTATAGAAATTTCATACATAATTTATGAACTGGGCCATTCTTTCCGCAATTATATATGCTGTTGTCCTGGTCGCGGTGTGTATCCAGATTCTGGTTGCTACCCAGCAAAGCAATAAGGCCCTTGCTTATTTACTAGTTGTCATTTTTTTACCGGTTATTGGTATTGGTTTCTACTTTCTTTTTGGAATTAATTATTGGAGAAAGCGGCGTTACAACAAAAAGTTTCTGCAAAACGGTGTAGTATTACAACAACTAAAAAAGGCCGTTGTGGAGTACGACAGTGCGGCTATTGCCAAACTGGACAATCTGCTCGACGACCAGGGCGAACTGGCAGCCATGCTGATCCGTGATCTGGGCAGCCCGCTTACTAAAAATAACCACATCAGGGTATTGCAAAACGGGGAGGAGAAGTTTCCAGAACTAACGGAAGCCATACTTAAAGCAAAGCACCATATTCATTTTGAATATTACATCTATGAATATGATGAAATCGGTACTTCCCTTATTAATCTCCTTATTCAAAAAGCAAAAGAGGGGGTGGAAGTGCGGATTATCTACGATGATTTTGGCAGCCCGACTATAAAAAAGAAAACAGAAAACGCATTACGGGAAGCAGGTGCAGCCATTTATCCTTTCCATAAAATAAATTTATACTTACTTGCTAACCGGCTCAATTATCGTAACCACCGTAAGATTGTAATTATTGATGGTGCGCTGGCTTTTACAGGCGGCATCAATGTATCAGACAAATATATCAATGGCAAAAAGGAAAAATTATTCTGGCGTGATACACATATTCGCATCGAAGGCCCGGCTGTATATTACCTCCAGTACCTTTTCTTTACCGACTGGCAGTTTTGCTGCAAAAAACCATTAGCGCCAGCACCCTTGTACTTTCCGGCTATACCTCCCAATACAGGCAGCAGCTATATGCAAATTGCTGCCAGTGGCCCAGACTCCGTTTTACCCTCCGTTCTCTATTCAATTTTACAGGCCATCTACCTGGCAAAAAAAGAAATACTGATTACCACCCCCTATTTTATTCCCGGCGACAGCATCATGGATGCGTTGCGTATTGCCGCTATGAGCGGCCTGCAGGTTAAGCTGCTCGTGCCCGGCATCAGCGATTCAAAGCTGGTCAATGCCGCAGCGAAGTCTTATTACGGCAAATTGCTCGAAGCTGGTGTTGATATTTATTTGTACCAAAAAGGGTTTGTACATGCAAAAACCATGGTTACAGACGGCTCCCTATGCATGGTAGGTACGGCCAATATGGATTACCGCAGTTTCGAATTTAATTTTGAAGTAAATGCTGTGGTATATGACAAGGAGATAGCAGAACAATTACGCCATGCATTCTTTGAAGATATAAAAGACGCCATACAAATCCATCGGAAAGAATGGCTGGCACGCCCATGGCATAAACAACTACCTGAAAAAATTGCAAGGCTGTTTTCACCAGTTATGTAGTACACTAAACGTTTCTGTAAATAATAAACCCGCAACTCGTTGCGGGTTTATTATTATTTGATAATAGCTGCTTATCAGCGATAGATTACAATTCGCCGTGCTGCCAGTTCAACATTGCTGCTGTTCACCACTTTTACAATATAGGTGCCTGCCGGAGCGCCATCCATGTTCACCACGATATTGCTATAGGCAATGCCCAATATCAGTTTCTGCTGGTATACTTCCTGGCCCATAGCATTGTATATTTTCACGGTGGCACTTTCACCGGTTTGATTATAGAACCGGATATTAAATGTTCCTGTGTTTGGTACAGGATATACCCAGAGGCCATTCGAAGGCATAGCCGTGATATCCAGTACGGCTGATGAAGTAACACAACCATTCGGATCGGTATACACCGCCCTGTATGCACCAATGCCATTTACGCCAATCGGTCCAAGTGTGGTACCACTGGCACCACTTATTGGCGAACCGTTCAGGCTCCATACTATGGTTCCGCCCGGCGGATTTACTGTTGCCGTAATAGTTGTTGTTTGTGGTGGCAACAGCGATGCAGTTGGTGAGGCATTCAATGTAATAGAAGGCAATGGATTTACAAATAAAGTGGCCGGCCCTGAATTTACCGTAGAACAAAGACCAGTCAGCACTGCACGGAAGGTATTGGTGTTCATCGACTGCGTTACACCGGTAATAGTGTATGTACTGGAAGTAGCGCCGGTTATATTTACCCATGCTGTACCATTCCATTGCTGCCACTGGTATGCAATTGGCCCTCCATTGGCAGTAGCCGTTACGCTAAATGTAGCATTGCTGCCTGCGCAAACCGTTCTGTTTACAGGCTGCTGGGATATTACCGGTATCTGGCTATCCGTTACTGTTATCGTAAATGAACAGCTTCTTGTTCCGCAAATATTCGTAGCTGTTACGGTTACGGTAGTCGTTCCCACATTAAATAATAATCCGCTGCCGCTGCCTGCACCACTGCCGGTAGTAGCCCCGCTCAATGAATAGCTGAGCGTTGGCGCCGGTGTGCCTGTTACGGTTGGTGTATATGTAACAGGTGCACTGCAGGTGCCCAATACACTTGGTACGGTGATATTGGCCGGACAGGTAATCGTTGGGGTAGGGTTTACCGTAATATTAAACGTCCTCGTTGGGCCAGTACAACTTACGGCTGTACTGTACGTAAACAATGTTCTTGATATACTTGCCACGGATGGCTCCTGCCATAGCGCCTGCGGTGCCGTTGTGGCCAGCGGAAACTGCATACCCATTCTTGTCAGCGATACAGGGAATCCTGCAATAGTGATATTATTTGGCCCGGCTGAGTATGAGTTGATATTTGATCGTACACCCATTATACCGATTACCTCACCGGCTACGATTGGTATGTTAACGGCTATAGGACCGGGTGTGGCATCGTTCTGTGTCAGGAACAATGTAGTAAACGCATTCGTCGTAGTTGCAAATACCGGCGGAGGTACGTTTCCATTAAACCTTACTACGGCAATGCTTTGGTTACCACTTGATGCATCAGTTGGTACAAATAATGATGTGATAGCAAATGATGTAGGCGCTGTAAACCAATAGCCTCTTACATTTCCTGTAAATGTGCCTGACTGTGCAGGTAATGCAATTGTAGCTGTGCTGCCCGATGTTATCGTTGGTGTAACAGTTACGGTAGCCGTCACCGGTGTAGTAGCGGCATTGGTTGCAGTAAATGCAGCAATATTACCAGTACCTGTTGCGGCCAGGCCAATACTTGGTGTGTTGTTTGTCCAGCTGAATGTGGTTCCTGTTACGGGGCTGGTAAAGTTTACTGCCGACGTAAGCGAGCCATTACATACGGTCTGGTTTGCTATTGGATCAACGGTTGGGGTTGGTGCAACCGTTATGGTATAGATCATCGGCGTGCCTGTACAACTAACCCCACTGGTATAAGTAGGCGTGACTGTTATCGTTGCCGTTACCGGTGCTGTGCCGCTGTTCGTTGCAGTAAACGCAGGCAGATTGCCTGTGCCACTTGCTGCCAGGCCAATACTGGTTGTATTGTTCGTCCAGTTGTAGGCTATTGTACCGCCGGTTGTTGGGCTGCTGAATATTGTAGCTGGTACCGATGCACCATTACAGTAGGTTTGATTAGCAACTGTATTGACAACAGCTGTTGGATTCACCGTTACGTTGGCAGTTATTGAGGTACCGGTGCATCCATTTGCTACAGGTGTTATCGTAAAGCTCACAACAACTGGTGCATTGGTAGTATTGGTAAGCGACCCTGCTATATTACCACTGCCACTGGCAGCAATACCGGTTACGGTTGCTGTGTTGTTTCTTGTCCAGTTAAAGGTTGTGCCACTTACTGCGCCTGTTATTGTTATTGGTGCAATCGTTGCACCTGAACATATTGTTTGTGATGCAGGTGCTGCCACTGCATTTGGTGTTGGATTCACCGTTATGGTAAACGATGTGGGGGTACCCGTACAAATTACAGGTGTTACCGGCAATGTATACGAGATGGTGATAGCTCCATTACCGGAACGCACGCCTGGTGATGTACTGCCACCTGTTACTCCGCCAATATAAGATGAGCCACCGGCGCCGCCCTGGCCCGTAAAGTTATTTGCGCCGCTCTGTGCCCCGGCTCCACCGGTAGCACCACCGCCAGCACCACTTGTAAATGCTACGGCAAGTGATCCTGCCTGTGCACTGGTTACTTCATTACCTCCGGCTCCGCCAACTCCTGCAGCACCTGCCGTACCATTGGTAGCGCCGAATGTTGTACCTGTTACCCCGCCTGCTCCACCCGCGGCCTGTGTGCCACCTCCCGGTACCACACCAGCAACGCCAGGATAACCTGAACCACCACCGCCGCCAAAATATCCGCCACCACCGCCGCCACCTGCGCCTCTTGCGCAATTGGTGACACGGTTACCAGCCGAACCACCGCCGCCACCTGCTACGATTACCCTGTTAGAAAGGGCCGTTCCGCCTTGCCGTATATCTGATGCACCGCCGCCACCGCCGCCCGGGGCTGTGAGGCATGTGCCGGTAGTACCTCCGTTTCCGCCGCCATTGAATCCGCCAGTTACACCCGTAGCTCCGCCACCACCAACATAAATATTTAATGTTTCGCCCGGTGTTACAGCAAGTGTGCCGCTGGCCGATCCACCCAGTCCTCCCACAGCGGTTCCAGCAGCATTCGCATTGCCTTGTCCCCCGAAGGCTTGTATATTAATTGATGTAACACCAGCGGGAACAACCCATGTTTGCACGGCACCTGTATGGTTAAATGTTTGTGAGAAGGAGGCGCTGTTCGTAGAAGGTGTTACACTGATAGTAGCCACCACTGGCACAGTGCCTGTATTCACAGCATTGAAGGATCCGATATTACCAGTACCGCTTGCCGCAAGCCCAATAGAAGGTGTGTTATTGGTCCAGCTGAAAATAGTACCGGGTACCGCACCGCTAAAGCTTACGGCTGCTGTTGGTGCACCATTGCATACTGCCTGGTTACTTACTGCATTCACAACAGGTGTTGGATTAACAGTAATTGTAAATGTTACTGGTGTGCCGGAACAGGTTCCTGATACAGGCGTAACAGTAATAGTGGCCACCACTGGTGATGTACCAGTATTTACCCCATTAAAGGAAGCTATATTTCCTGTGCCGCTTGCACCAAGACCGATAGATGTATTGTTGTTTGTCCAGTTATACGTTGTTGCGGTTCCGGTAAAGGTGACTGCTGCCGTCGGCGACCCGTTACATACTGTTTGATCGGATGGCTGGTTCACAACAGGAGAGGCTGCATCTATATTGATGTTATCAATGAAGATATTATTGCCATACCCGTTCGTCGCCCTGAACGCAACCGCTATATCATTCCCCGCCACTCCACACACATCGATGCTAACATTTTGCCTTACCCAGTCGGCCGCGGCAGGAGTTGTATAATTGGCCGTACTTGAACCTGCGGTAGCCAGTGTTGCGCCCGACCGGTCGAAGCTGGTGGCCAGCCAGGTATTGCCGCAATCAATTGAATACAATACCTGCAGCCTGTCGCTGAGGCCAGGGAAATTTTTATGTGCCAGATCAAACCCCAGATTAATAAAACTGGCGCCTGTTCTGTTGAGCGTTACTGTTCTTATTTCATCTGTTTGTCCTGCTACGTTGAAATTATAATTGTCGAGAAATGCAGAGCCTGCAGTAACATTACCAGCATTATTTCTAACCCATGTTATATTGCCATTCGGGTTTACTACAGACCAGCCTGTTGGCAGGAAAGGAGAAACTGCGACAAAATCATGGCTGGCAGGCAATGGTGATACCAATGGCGGGGCATTAATGACCACAGGGTTGATTCCATATGGAGTGACGCATGATCCAGTGCCTTGTTGGCGGACGAAGATATTATAGCTCGCAGGGGCCAGGTTACTGAATGTATTTGAAGACTGATAGGTTGTTCCTCCGTCACTACTATACTCAAACGGTCCCGTGCCTGTGGCATTCACTACAATAGTGCCAGTGGCTACATTGCAGGAAGGTTGTGTTACGGTGAGGCCTGTTATTGATAAACAATTCGTACCGATATTGATATTCTCCAGGAAAATATTATTGCTATACCCGTTTGTTGCCCGCCATGTAACCATAATTACATTCCCCGGTATATACGGGGAGCCTGTGCCTGTAAATACAGCCAATCGTATATGCTGCCAGTCAGCCGCTACCGGGGTTGTGTAGTTAGCAGTTGATGAGCCTGCTGTTGCCAGTACTGCACCCGATCTGTCAAACACAGGGTTGGTACCGTTGGTAAAGGTGCTGCCGCAATCGGAGGATACCAGTACTTGCAGCCTGTCGTTGAGACCCGGGAAGTTTTTATGCGCATAATCAAATTCAACTATCACTGAGTCAACTCCGGGAGGTATCGAAAATAGCGTAGTTCTTAGCTCGTCAGCCTGACCTACAAGGTTGAAATTATAATTATCAATGAAAGCAGAACCGGCATTGCCATTACCAGCATTATTTCTGACCCATGTATTGTTGCCATTCGGGTTTACCACGGTTAATCCTGTTGGCGGGAATGTAACGCCTACAAAATCCTGCGCATACGGAAGTGTACCAGAAGCGGGAGGTGTATATACATAGTTTCCACCAAGAGCATCATTAGATATGTTGCCATCTGCACCACCATTAGGTGCTGAAGTGGCGAATGAAAGTGTATTTGCCCCGGATATCAGTGTTGCAGTGTTTAATGTTACAACTGTACTTTTTCCATACGCAAGTGAAACCGCAAAGGTTTGTGCAGGTAATGGTGTTCCGTTAAGTGTAAGTTGTACCGTGACGGATGTAAGCACAGAAGATCCCCTGTTTTGAATCCGCACTTTGGGTGTAAAATCACCTGTACAGCCGGTAACGTTATAGGTAACAACTGTACAGCCGGACAATTCAGTTCCGCCAGGGCTTATCACTTCTATAGGCGCTGCATCCAGGGGCACTGTGCTGGCCGGGAGTGAACAACCATTTGCTGTAAGATAACCTGCCCGGCAATTTTCCAGTACCCAATGCATGCGGTCTACCTGTGTATTGCTAAACATGGAGTAACAGGCATCGTCTGTATAGTCCATATAATTCTGGTACTGTTTACCAGGCGGGTTAGGAGAACCGCCACAACCTGCGGCCACATTTCCCGAAGGGCATCCCGAAGTAGATGCACTTTGTCCGGGCGTATCATCGGGCAGCGCAAGTACTGGCGCAGGTAATAAACAAGATGCTGTAGTTAGCTGCTGCATATCTGCATTGCCGCATCCCCCTTGGAAGGTATGCCATAAACCAAAGTTGTGACCTATTTCATGCACCGCGGTGCGTCCGAGATTAAATGCGCCAATCGTATAGCAGGGGTTGTTGGCAAATGCCTGGTAGTTGATACAAACACCATCACTGGCGGATGTACCAGGACCTATCTCAGGCGCTATGCCCAAAAGACCACCTGCTTGTCCTACCCAAATATTATAATACTGTGTTGTGTTCCATGGATCAAGTCCGCCAGCCGCAAAGCTTTTAATGGACTGCGGTTCACCGCTGCCGATGGTACCCGCACCGACCCTTCGTTCAATGCCATTTGTAAAGTTGCCAGCCGGATCCCTTCGGGCCAGGCAAAAACGAATAAGTGAATGTCCTCGTACAGGATAAAAGGAAACTCCATTCGTACTATCCGGGTTCAATCCGGAAAAATCCAGGTTAAGCCTGTTAATCAGGTATTCAACATCGGATTCAAGAACAATATTTGGGTTGGGCAATACAATATGCACTACCACCGGGATAGTAACCGGACCTGTTAGTGCCTCAGGCAATGCCCCCACGCCGTTGGGGTGATCTGCCCGCCATTGCTGAAAATCCCTTTCCCGTTGTTCCATCATAGCACGGAAATTGGGATCGTTCTGCAGCCTTCTTTCTATTGCCTCCTGTGTGGCACAGCGCTGATAGCTTTCGGGAAGCCGCTGTCCTTTTTGTGCTGTAGCAACAGAATAAAATGCCGTGCAGATAAACAGGCATAAGAGTAGTGACAACTTTCTCATAAAACAGTTTTGGCGGTATATAAAATATCGAATAGCAGTAATAACACGCACTGATCAGCAGCACTATCAGCAAGCAAGCAGGTGGGGCCGGATTAAACAGGTTGTTGGATTGAAACGGGGCTGAAACCCGGTACCTCAGATGGGTTAGTCAATGAGAGAATGCACATCAGCCGATAAGACAAGTTAATACTTTTTTTTCAAAAAAAAATTTCCAAAGTCTCTTTGTCGACATATTTGCTTTCACAGCAAGGGGGTATGGCATTAGTGTTTAATCATCGAAGGCAATTTCCCGCTGAAGTTGTTTATTACCAGCTGGGTAAACAGTTATTATTGTACCTGAATGAGCGGGGCGGGGCCCTGTTATAGCACCGGTATTTATAATCCTGCTTTCCCTTGGAAAGATATAGACAGGTTCTCCGTAAATGCGTCCGTTTACTTCCACTATATAGCTGCCCGCATCTGAGCCTTCATTATTAATCTGGAACTGAATACCCTTGTCGGCAGACTGCATTCTAAAATGCTGGAGGGTAAAGTACACAGGGTACAGCGAAGTTGCATAGCTGCACCGGTAGTTGTTAATGGCCATCCACGCTTTGCTATTTTCATCATAGCGCTGCAGGTTACACTGCCATACCAGCTGGCGGGCAGGCGTTATTTCAAAAACATAATTAGCTCCGCCCATGCATACCAGCAGGTTGTTACTGTAGGGTAGTTGTGCGGCATACCCTTCTTTGCCAAAAATACCTTCCGGGTACTTTTCAGAATAACATTCATAGTCCCATACTTTTTGTGATTGCTTCGCTCCGGTGGGCTGGCTGAATATTTTCACCAGTGGGTAAACAGGGCCCTTTGTTTTGCCTGTTCTGTCCAGGTTGTTATTGTACACTACAATACTTCCGTCTTTTAGCAATGTAGGACCATGCTGGCTGGCAAAAGGCACTTCATCCGGATAATATTTTCGCAAAGAATCGCCAAGGTTATATACTATTTCCCCGGTACGGTGACTGATTTTTAGTATTGCTGAATTATCCCTGAAGCTGGCAATAAAGGCATCATCCGGTTTGTAGTAGGCAATGCCATTAAGATGCGTGCCGGTTACCTCGGTGGCTGTGGGGCCACTGTCGCCATATAATTCTTTTTTATCGGCATGTTTTGACTCATCCCACCACCAAAGCACATCACCTTTTGCATCATACTGAATGATGGTATTATACCTCACCTTACAGGCAACATTATTGTCATACACATTAGGTTCCGTAACAAACCGGTAGCCTGATGTGATATAGGTACCATCATCCATTTTAAAAAATTCGTGGTGATAATATTCCTGCACATCACCAGAAACCTGTCCATCGTTGGGAGCTTTCCAAACAGTATTGGCATAAATATCTTTCTCGAAACAATCCCTGTTATCTAAATAGGTGATGGTTCCTGCTGCAGTCATTTTTATATTCCGCATCTTCAGGTTTTCCAGGCTGTCTTTATGCAACGGCATATACCATACCGGTTCGCCTTTTCGGTTTATGGCCATTCCCATATAATCCAGGAAAATGATGCCTGGTCTATACAGTGTGGTATCACTAATCTCCACCTTGCTGCGCAGCCAGTTTGCACTGGTTTGAAATGCCGCTTTTATTTCGAAGTGATATACCGGGCTTTTATAAAGTGCTTTTTTGTTCTTATAGGCAATGTAGTTCCAGGTATACTTTTGCCCAAATGAAAAAATATCATCCCTTATAAATGCCAGCGTGTGATTTTCTATGCTTGTTTTTTTATGCCCGGGGCCTTCTATTGTAATGATATAATAGTCTGCACCCTTGGCTTCATCGTATTCAAATAGTACCTGCGTGAAGTTCAGCACCGCATTATCTGCCGGGTGTATACGGGCCCATGCTTTGCTGTTTATGCAGCCAAGAGCGCAAAAGATTATAATGAAAATCACCCGTTGCATGCACAATGCTTTTGTGTATAAATATAAGCATTGCCGGAGTGAAGTGAAAGAGTACCGATTAGTAATATGGCTGAATCATCCAGTAAACCACCACGCCGGTAACGGCCACATAAAACCACACCGGCCAGGTAATGCGTACCAGTTTTCTATGCTTATCAAACTCGCCGGTAAGTGCCCGGTAGGCGGAGAATAGTATAAAAGGAAGGATAATACCCGCAAGCGGGATATGCGTACCAAGTATAATATAATAAATGATACGGCTGCTGCCTACAGCGGCCTTCTCTTCATCTGACACCAGCCCATCATGGTTTACATCGCCAAACCTTGTATCACCAGCCAGCAAATGATGGCAGATATAACTTACTAAAAACAATACAGACAAGATCATAGCGGCCATCATCAGCCGCTTATGCCATATATAATTTTTGTTCTTTACCAGCAGCAGGGCAGCGACCAATAATATGGCCACACATGAATTGATTACCGCATTGACCAATGCAAACAGGTGCACATCAAAACCTAAATCTACCTCCAGCTTTACACGGCTCAACAGCACAACTGCCGCAAATACGATTGCCGAAAAACTAAATATCAGCCATTTTGCTTTTTTATCATCTTTCTTCCACGAAGCGTTGAGCATACTCATTTTTTATTTCTGCGTAATATAAATAACAGGAGGCCGACACCGAATATAGCCAGCAGGAATACCACGGCTATCAGTTGCAGCTTACCAGCAAAGAAACTTTTACTCCTGTTTTTTTCCATGGTCAGCCGGATAAGATCCTGCGACAATTTGCCAAGCGAAACGGAATCAAGTCCGTCATAGTAACCACGTACATGTCGGTTACTGTCTATCAGTACAAATTTATCACTGTGTACAAAGTTGGTATCAATACCTTTTCCATCTTCCACACCAATAGCCATTTCTTTCAGTGCAAGGTTATAGATGGTTTGTTTATCCCCGGTGAGCAGCCACCATTTTTCCGGATTTATCTGGAAGCGGTCAGCCCATTTTTTTATTTGTGGTACGCTGTCCCGTTCCGGGTCGATGCTGAAAGAAAGAAAATGCACCAGCTTGTTCGTCTTATCACCTACGCGGCGCCCGTTATGAATGGATTCCTGCAAACGCTTCATGTTCCTCGTCATGGGCGGGCAGATGGTGGGGCAATGGGTAAAGAAAAAGTCAGCAATTATGATTTTTCCTTTCAGGCTGTCAAGGCTTACCGGCATGCCCAGCTGATTGGTGAGTTTGAAGTCAGCAATTTTATGCCACACCGTGTCGTCTTTTGTTTTTCCCTTTTTGGTACTGGTTAGAATCGTATCTACCAGGTAGTGCCGGGGCATCGGTGCGGCATTTTTACTTTTACTGTTTACAATAAAATAAGCGACCAGTGGTAGTACCAGGCCCAGCAGTATTGCATATAATGCCCCTTTATTCACGTAATCTGTTTTAGCTGTTTGTTTATTGCTGCAAGAAGAAAACCATCAAACCGTCGCTTTGTTCACTGCGAAAGTCTGATGGTTTGTATAATTACTGTACTGATAACCTTATTCTTTTCCGCTGTGATTTGCCGGTTTTACTTCGTGGGTATTTTCAGCAGGACCATGTTTTTTAGGCATAGTGCTTTCTTTAAAATACGGATCAAACTTATTCCGCAGATTTTTGTATGAATTACCATCCCACAGAAACGCTGCAATGAACCATACAAACAGCAACAGCGGCACTACAATCGTCATAATAAAATTCCGGATTTCATCACCCAGGTGCATGAAAATAGAAACGATATAAAACGCCTTGGCTAATGTAAGGATACAAACCAGTCCTTTGAACATGAGGATCAGCATTTCATTTGGGCTGTCACCCTTATGTATGTTATAGATCAACAAACCAATGGCGAGCTCTATTACTGTAATAACAGAGAGGAGTATGGTTGTCTTTCTTACTTTCTTCTTAAACGTTGCATCGTCTGCATGTTCATGATGAACGGTTACTTCTTCAAATGCCGGATGTTGCATAAACTATTAAATTACAATTTTCAAATCTCAACCTCAGTAGTTGCCTGGTAACAAATATTAAATCAAATAGAAACACAGGAACACGAATACCCAAACCAGGTCTACAAAGTGCCAGTACAAACCAGCTTTTTCAATCATCAGGTAATGTCCCCTGTTCTGGAATACATTTTTCTGTGTCATTATCAGCATTACGATATTGATAACCACACCAGAGAATACGTGGAAGCCGTGGAAGCCGGTAATACCATAGAAATATCCGCCGAAGGCAATCGGCCCTTTTTCACGGATATGCAGGCTCTCTATATTTATGTTTTTCAGCAAATCTGCATGTTGCATTTTTACAAGCTGATCATGAGTCAGATCATGGTTGCTCAGGTGCGCCAGTTTTATCAGTGTTTCGTGCGGTGTGGTTTGCAATGCCGTCATAGCATCTGCGTTATTTACATGTTCGCCCCATGGGTTACCACCCATTGTTTGCCCGATAAGATCCAGGTACTGGCTGCCGTCAGCATTCACTGCTAATACGGCATGCTCGCCGGTTATTAAGTGATGCCACTCCCATGCCTGACAACCGAGGAAGGCTGCACCGCCAACGATGGTCCAGAACAACCATTTCATCACACCCTGCTTATCACCTTTGTGACCTGCATGTACGGCCAGTACCATGGTTACAGAACTGATGATGAGGATAAAGGTCATTACACTCACAAACGCCAGTGGCAGATTTGCATGTCCTGCACCTGGAAAGGCGTTGAACACCACGTTTGGATCGGGCCAGAAGTTCTGACTAAAACGGATGGAACCGTATGAAATCAAAAAGGCACCAAACGTAAAGGCATCACTCATCAAAAAGTACCACATCATCACTTTACCATACTCCAGGTTGAAGGGGCTTTTACCGCCCGTCCACCATTTGGTCTGATGTGTTGTTGCTGTTGTAGACATAATCTTTATTATAATTCTTCCGAAGGATTCCCTTCGGGACAAAAATCAAATTTCAATTTTTCATCACTGTTTCCCGATCACCAGGAAAAATATCAGTAAATACAACCACAAAAAATCCACGAAGTGCCAATACAAAGCGGCAACTTCCGCCGGTACTGCACTATAATTCCGGTTGCTGTTCATAAAGGCTTTGATAAACATAACGAACAGCGCTATCACACCACCTGCTACGTGTATCGCATGCAATCCGAATATCACATATAAGAACTGACCAGCTCCTGCACCTTTAAACGTTATGTTTTGTTTCCATAATTCGTTAAAGCCCGCCCACTGTAACGCTACAAAGGCAATACCGAGTATAAAAGTTACGGCGATGAACATTCTGTACCGGCTCATCTCCCGTTGCTTTATCGAACGCACCGCCATCTGCATCGTTACACTACTCAATAATATCACCACCGTCGAAATCCAAAACACCGTCGGCAGTGTAACGGGTTTCCAGTTTACCTGGTTACTCTTGACAATAAACGCACTCGTCAGCCCGGCAAACATCATAATGATACTGCCAATAGCCACCCACAGCGTAAACTTATGGGGGTGCATCTTTTTTTTGCCCCTATCCCCTGAAGGGGAATTATAGGTTTCTTTTAAATTCAAATCACTCACCATTTTTCAATTACACTTTTCAATTTATTACTGCCACACATCCCTTTGAGGGATGGGGGTTAAACTTTGCTTAGCAACCAGGCCAGCATTACTACCGGCAGGTACATATAGCTTCCAAACATCACTTGCCTGGCTGAAGCCACATCCATTTTCTTATACAATGTCAAACATCTTCCTATCATAAATACATTGGCCAGTCCCACCAGTCCAAGTCCAATCATTCCTTTTACATCATCATAACTGCATATACCTGTAAAGAACGGGGCCAGCGTAACAGGCACCAGCACCAGTGAATAAATCACTGTTTGGAGCGCTGTAAACCTGGTTGGCCCTTCGTCGGCTGGCAATAATTTAAACCCAACCGCTGAATAGTCTTTATGTGCCACCCAGGCGATAGCCCAGAAATGCGGAAACTGCCAGAAGAACTGGAAGGCAAATAATATCCATCCGCCCAGTCCCAGGCTATTATCGCCCGCAGCCCAGCCAATCAAACAAGGCAAGGCGCCAGGTACCGCACCCACCAGCACAGCGATAGAGTTTACTTTCTTCAGCGGTGTATAGATAAACGCATAAAGAAATAAACTGAATGCTGCCAGTCCGCCCGTCAACCAGTTAAAATAATGACCCAGCATAAACACACCTGCTGCACCGGTGATGATGGCGAAGGCCCATCCTTCATTAACACTCATCCTGCCGGAAGCTACCGGCCTTTTGGCCGTCCGCTTCATTTGTGCATCGGTATCTTTTTCTACAACCTGGTTGATGGCATTGGCACTTCCTGTAACCAGCATACCACCTGCAAAGAGCAAGAGTACATACAACCATTTATCACTATCCGAGCTGTACTCTTTAAATCCCGGTGTCAGCATAAAGCTCATCACACTGCTGAACACCACCATGATACTCAACGAAGGCTTCATCAGCATCATGTAATCTTTAATCTTCTTCATTTTCTATCGGCCTCCTCCCGACCTCCTCCTTAAGAGGAGGCCACCACCGCACAGCCCTCGCTTATTTTGTATTCAAAAATAATTTTCAAAAATCTGTTCCGCATGAGACTAATCATTATTCCTTTGAAGAAATATGAAAAGTCAACCTCTGAAGCCCCTCCCTGCGGAGGGGTTTGGGGAGGCTTCTCCCTAA